>CAZKAF010000023.1:0-1012 GCA_964550955.1 uncultured Candidatus Saccharibacteria bacterium | reverse complement strand
CGGTTGGACCAGTTGCGTTCGTGTCCTCATATCCCCAGTTTCCTGCAACTTTTTTTTAAAAATTCATTCTCGACTTTCAACTGGCCGATCTGGGCATACAGCTCCTGGGTGTTTACTTCTTCAGTTTCCTGATGGTTTGACCGCTCAAATGCGGCGGACATATTCTCCAGGAACGCGGCTTTCCATTGAGAAATCATAACGGGGCTGACATCGAACTTCTTGGAAAGCTCGGCCAGCGTTTGCTGATTTTTGACTGCTTCAAGGGCCACCTTGGCCTTAAAGGCGGGCGAGAATTTGCGACGAGTTTGCTTTTTCATGTTGAGTATTAAGTTACGAGTATTTAACTTAACCTCTGGTCTGAATTTCGGGGAGTATTATAGTTCAATATTCTCCCCCTGTCATGACATGTCATGACACAAACTGCACTAAAAATGTTACTCGGTAACAAAGTTTCTGCTTCCAGTAACAACTGAGTAACAAACATGGTATTAACAAAGGAAAGGATAACGCAACATCTACAAACCTGGGAGGTTCACTACCAACAATATACGAACAAAAGTGAATATGAGCAAACAGCTCTACTTTCCAATACAAAATTTACTGAATATCCAGTCCAACTGGTCTTCGTTGGTGATCTCGCCGGTGATCTCGCCGAGGAAGTGCAGACAGCGGCGGATGTCTAACGCTAACAGATCGCCGGGGATGCGGTCGGCCAGGCCGCGACGGATGTCGACGAGGGCAGAGGCGACCGACTGCAAAGCCGCATAGTGGCGGGCGTTAGTGACCACGGTATCGCCTACCTGCACCTGCCCCCCAGCTACCATCTGGAATAATTTCTCCATTAAGGCATCTAACTGTAAGTCAACCGCCGCTGAGATAAACAGGATATCCCAGCGGTCTGTCGGCATTGTTCCGGTCACCGCTTTTTCTTCCCCCACCCCAAAAAACTTCTCCCGCGCATAGGCCTCACCGCGCAAGTCGATCTTGTTGCCGATCAATAATAACCGGGAAC
>CAZKAF010000022.1:0-1054 GCA_964550955.1 uncultured Candidatus Saccharibacteria bacterium | reverse complement strand
GTCCAACGCCTGATCGACAAGCGGGCGGTCAAGATCGGCTTCGACCCCAAACTCCTGCCCTGATTGCATCGGTCAACTCGACATCGTGTAGGCTACGCAATGTCGTTGACGAAACCAATCAGAGGAACCACGAGCAATGAGGTCCGCCCATCATCACTCCCGATTGGCGCGAGGACTCGCTCGGGAAGAAGGGCATCTGCGAACGCTGACTGGCCATGAGTCAGCAATACTGCTGGATGCCGCAACAGGTAGGGTCATCTGGCGCAAGACCGGCAACGCTAGCTCGGTCACATTCGAACCGCCTGATCTTCGGGAAATGTCTGGGAACATTCTCACGCACAACCACCCAGAGGGATGGAACTATCTTCCGGGGGATCCTAGACGGGCGGGGAGTTCCTTTTCGTCTGACGATGTTGCGATGCTGGTGCAAGGGCAACTGGCTGAGATCAGGGCAGTAAGTCCAGGGTTCATTCACAGCCTGCGTCCACCCTTGGCCGGTGACCTGAGTCGTCAAGGCCAATACTTCCATACGCACATCGCTTCCCGATCATATGCTGAAACGTTCGAGTTCGTGGAGCAGGCAAGCGAAATCATTGGGGCCTACAATCGGGCCCGAATCAACGCCAAAGCCGACCCACTCACTGTTGCAGAAGCATCTGCAAACCATTGGCATCAGGTCATGGAGGTTCTGGTTCGCTGGTGGGGAGTACACTATGAGCGAAAGGAGTGGCTGCCATGACCAAATCACCATCCGATACTCCTCAGGGTCTGGATTTGTCACCTACCTCCAATGCCGACAACATTTACGCTAGGCCAGGCTTGAGCATCGCTTCTCTTGACCCCGCGCAAGAAGCCGACTCCTTCCTGAGAGCGCTTCAGATTGAATTGCGCCGATCGCTAGGTTTGCCTGACTATCCAGATCGCAAACCACAGTCTGCAGCCGACTAGCCTGCCCCTCGATAACGCAAGGCACGAGAAGTTCGCTCCTACGCACGGTGACATACTGGGTGCTGGACAGACCTGTCCGTACACTCAGGAGTTGCCCGCCCATGAC
>CAZKAF010000021.1:0-1109 GCA_964550955.1 uncultured Candidatus Saccharibacteria bacterium | reverse complement strand
TATTAATAAGAGCATAATTTAGTATGTATATTAGAGAATAGTTTGTATATTTGGGCATGCAAACGAGAGGAAGTTCAAGCGCCCAGGAAAAGATTCGCCATTTGGTAGTGAACTACCTAAAACAGAAGCAAGGTACGCAGCAACAAGCAGCTTCCTTGTACGGTTTGACACTTAATGGTGTTCAGAAGATATGGAGACGCTATCAAGAAAAAGGCATCCGCGGCCTAAAGGCCAAGAAGCGCGGAGTTAGAGAAGGCAAGAAGTTGAATGGCGAACAAGCAGCAGAAGTACGTAGACTTATAAAAGACAGAATGCCTGAGCAGTTGAAATTGTCATTTGGCTTATGGACAAGAGAGGCAGTACAGGAGTTGATAAAGGATAAATATGGTGTTGAGCTTAGCCGTTGGCAAGTAGGCCGATACTTGAAAGATTGGGGTTATACGCCTCAGAAGCCCATTCGTAAAGCATTTGAGCAGAAACCAGAAGAAGTAAAGCAATGGTTGGACAAAGAATACCCTTCCATTAAAAGACGCGCTAAAAAGGAAAACGGCACTATATATTTTGGAGACGAAACGGGAATGCGAAGCGACCATCAAGCAGGTAAAAGCTATGCTCCCCGAGGTCAAACGCCAATCTTAAAGGCAACGGGCAAACGGTTTTCGTTGAATATGATTTCGGCCATTAGTAACAAAGGCCACTTGCAGTTTATGATTATCGAAAGGTTCAATGGGGGCGTATTTCTCGATTTTTTGAAACGAATGATACGATACAGCAAAGAAAAAATATTCTTTATAACCGATGGACACCCTGCACATAAAACCAAATTATTAAGGGCATGGTTGGAAGAAAATAAAGATAAGATAGAGGTGTTTTTTATACCACCTTACAGTCCGGAATTGAATGCACAAGAATATCTAAACCAAGATGTAAAAACCAATGTGGTAGGCAAGAAACGCCCTATTAATAAGGAACAGATGCGAAATAATGTAGAAGGCTTTATGAAAAAGAGGAAGAAAAATCCAACCCAAGTGCAGAAGTACTTCCAGCAAAGGCAGGTCCAGTACGCAGCTTAGATGGTTTATGCATACTAAATTACTAAACGATTAATA
>CAZKAF010000020.1:0-1116 GCA_964550955.1 uncultured Candidatus Saccharibacteria bacterium | reverse complement strand
CAGGCCACGAGCGTCCTGATGAACCGCGAGGCCAAGACGCGCTCGTGGCAGAACAAGTCGCGCGCCGATGTCGTGCGGGAGATCGCCGCCGAGTACGGCTACGAGGGTGAGTTCCTCGACGTCGAGGACACCGGCGACGTGCTCGACACCATCAGCCAGAGCGCCGAGACCGATGCGCGCTTCCTGCGGCGTCTCGCCGCGCGCGAGGAGTACGAGTACTTCGTCGACGACACGGGCTTTCACTGGCGCTCGCGCGATCAGGCCGGCGCGCCGAAGCACGTGCTGACGTGGTTCTCCGACCCGGGGCGCGGCGACATCATCTCGGTCAGCGTCGAGAGCGACCTCCAGCGGCGCGCCGGCCGCGTCGAGGTACGTGGGCGCGATCCGCTCGCCAAGACCACGGTGGAGTCGGCAGCGACGAGCGCGACGGTCGAGCGCGCGACGCTAAGCGACGTGCTCGAGGTGGTGGACCCCGAGACCGGCGCGACCTCGCTCCAGGAGCGCAACGCGACGACCAGCGTGCATCCGACCTCCGCGCCGACGCCGGCTGCCGCCGAGCGCGAGTCGGCCGCGCGCTTTCGCCGCGCCGAACGCGAGACGGTGAAGCTCGCGCTGCAGGTGGTGGGCGATCCGACGCTGCGCGCGAAGCAGGTCGTCGAGGTGCGCGGCATCTCGAGCCTGCTCTCGGGCAAGTACTACGTGACCGAGGCGAAGCACGTCATCTCGTCCTCGGGCTACGTGGTCGACCTGAAGCTCACGCGCGACGGCACCGGCGCTCGCCGAGGCGCGGGCCCGAACGCACGAGGCCAGCCGCAGGGCGGCGAGCCGAACCGCTCCGCACCGGCGACAGGCACGAGCACGGTGACCGAGCTCGAGCGCGTCGATCCTGAGACGGGCCGCACCGTCGTCGAGTACCGGCACGACGGCAACGTCGTCGGCATCGAGGACCCGGAGGCCGGCGTCAGCCGCATGTACTGAGGAACCACGCGATGAGCACCTTCGACGACGACATCCACACGCACGATTCGCGGCTCCTCGGCATGTACGTGGGCTACGTGACGAAGCGCGACGACGAGGAGCAGCTCGGTCGCGTGCGCGTCTGCATCCCGGGCGTGC
>CAZKAF010000019.1:0-1118 GCA_964550955.1 uncultured Candidatus Saccharibacteria bacterium | reverse complement strand
GGCGTTGTTGCATGGCTACAGTTTTTGCAGGAAAGAGTTAAGGCATGAGTTGGTAGTGAGGAAAGTGGTGATAAAGTTATAGTGTTGCGCTGAATATCAGTTTGTGAAAACAAAGAAACAGCGCAACTGGTCGCAATATAACCAGAGATTGAAGCGGCACGCAAGAGTGGAGTTGTTTTTGTCGGATGATGGGTTGTCTAACTGGAACTATGCGGGAGAGCGCAGTAGTGGCGGCAAGATATGTTATGGCGATAACGTGATTGAGGCGTGTCTTTTGATCCGCGAATATTTTGGTCTTCCGCTGCGCCAGACCGAAGGGTTTGTGCAATCGCTGCTTGATATGCTTTTCAGCGGTTTTAAGAGTCCTGATTACACGACATTAAGCCGCCGCTGTTCATCATTAAAGCCGGTAATTGCGCCATTGATGCGCACGGACGGTCTGGTTATCGCGGTTGATTCCACCGGCTTGTCCGTGCATAACCGAAGCGAATGGAACCGTTTGAAGCATGGGAAAGGCCACGGGAAAGGCAGTTATAAATACCATGATAAATGGCGCAAGCTGCATATCGCCATAGATACTGATAGCGGGCTTATCTTAAGCGCCGGGTACACTAACGCTTCCGCCTCCGATTCTGATAACCTGCCGCCTCTTCTGGAGGCGCTTACCCAGCCTGTCAATGCCGTATGCGCTGATATGGCTTATGACAGCCTCAACTGCCGCCGCGCCATTTACCAAAAGGGCGCAAGGCAACTTATTCCGCCACGAAGGCGGGCGCGGTTATGCAAGGAAAACCGCAACCTGAAAAGCAACGATCATATCCTGAAGGAACGTGATGACGCTATAAACTACATCCGTCATAATACTATTAACGGTGACTTATCCGCCGCCCGCGCCGCATGGAAACAAAAAACCGGCTACCACGCCCGTTCACTTGTCGAAACCACCATGTCACAAATCAAGGCACATACCTCAGATAAACTCTCCAACCGACTCGAAACTAACAGAAATACACAGGCATTACTCAAATGCAAACTCATCAATAAACTCATCGCTGAATGAGATTATAAACTTACCTATGAAATCACTCTTTACTTCTATCCGCCATGCAACAACGCCG
>CAZKAF010000018.1:0-1156 GCA_964550955.1 uncultured Candidatus Saccharibacteria bacterium | reverse complement strand
TGCTGTTGTCTTTTCTGACCGTATAAGCTACCGCCTGCGGGACGGGAAGGTTCAGGGGGTGAAAAGAACGCAGGAAGGGCTTTTCTGTTTCCCATTGTTGCACAGGACGTTTTTGGGTGAAGCTATGCGGCAGGTCGTTGGCCGTTCGGTGCAGCCAGGCTACCGCCTCGGCGTTCAGTAGGTCGATATCGCTAAAGGTCCGGTTGTACAGGAAGTTGCGTTTGACGTATTTGACCACGCTTTCCACCTTGCCCTTGCTCTGTGGATCGGCCTTACGGCAGAAATGCAGCTTAAAACCACGCAGCGTGGCGTAGCTGCGGAAGGTCTCCGTCAGCAACAGGTCGCCGTGGTTCTCATCCACCATAAACACCCGGTCCTGGTCATAAACCACTGTATCGGTTATACCGCCCATAAAGGCGAAGGCCAGCTCGTGCGCATCTGCTGCGCTCTGCGCTGTAAAAGGAACCCGGGAGAAGTAAATGTATTTATAGCGGGAGCGTGACAGCACCATGGTGAAAAAGAACACTTTCACCCGCTCGCCCCGGCTGGTACGCAGGCTGTAGACTCCGAAGTCCACCTGCGCCTGGGCGCCGTAAGGTGTCTCCTCTACCAGTTCGCAGGCCCTGCTGTCCGGCCGCAGAGGCAGATTGTAACGCTGCCGCACCCACTGAACGAAGTTATACACCGTTCGGGAGGTGACGGCCGGAAAATCAGCGTAATGCTCTTTGAGCCAATCATGCAACTGAGCCGCTGAAGTATCCGGATACTGTTGCAGTCTGCTGCGCACAAAATCCTCATAGGCGCCCAATATCCGCTCCTTTTCCCAGCAGCTTTCCAGATACCGCTCGTACTGGCGGTCATCGGCGATGGAAAGCAGCCGCTTAACCGTCCGCCAGTTCAGTCCCAGGTACTGACTGATCCAGCGGATCGAAAAACCCTGCCGCGAAAGATGGTGTACTTCATGATAAGTCATAAGCTTTGATAAATAAGGAGTTAGAGACATATCCGGACAAATTTTATCCGGCAAAACTCACTGATTCTTTATCCCAAAACTGTCCTTATAAACAATCAGTGCTGCACTCTTTGTTTCCAAAAGTTGTGTACTCCTTGTTTCCGAAACCTATGTACTTATTGATTCCATTTATTGTGTACTGCT
>CAZKAF010000017.1:0-1231 GCA_964550955.1 uncultured Candidatus Saccharibacteria bacterium | reverse complement strand
TCAATTGCCAATGAGTATTAATATCATCCCTGACACAGTTTATGAAACACTACCCTTAAAGCGCTTTAATGCGGCTGACACTCAAGCCCGTGCTTTTGCGAATGATTTCGGTAGAGACTCCCAGTATCTTTAATTGTCTTGCCACGGAGAGGGCGTTTTGCTGTTTACCTTCCTTTACGCCTTGCTGTCTTCCTTTTTGTATTCCCTGCTGTATCCCCTTTTGCAATCCTTCCTGTATTCCTTCCCGCAATCCCATCTCTTTCCCGCGTTGTTTAGCGATGTCCAGTATTTGTTCTGTAATACCCATTTTTGCTGAGGTTTGATTGGTAAGCAACTGTAGTTGGCGCTCGAATGTAGTATTTAATTCTACTTCCTCAAAATGAAGATAGTAGCTCAGAAAATCCAACAATAACTGTCTGGTTTTATCTTTTGGCAATCCCCGCCGCAACAGTTCTTCGGCCAATGCCAGCTTTGAATCAAGCAACTGGGGGATGTTGCTTCGATGCCTGAGCTTCAACAGGGCGATCAGCACTACTACTGCAAAAGGGTTATCCATTTTTCTAAGGCACTCCTCATCCTGATCGCCGATATAATAGCAATTGTATTCAAATCGAACCTTCGATCCCAGCCATTCCTGCTCAAAGAAGGAGATATCCTGCCTTCCGCGCCTGCCCAGGAAGATCGCAATACAGGTAAGCGGTTGCTTGTGCTTGTCCCATATCCGGGAGTAATAGGTGAACATTCTTCTGGCAAAATCCCCGTCGGCATAGCCCTGCACTTCCAGGTGTACCAAAAAGAATTTCACGTCGCCGCTTCTGGTAAAAACCCGGACCAGCTTATCCACCACCTTCGGATGCTCCAATTCAGGCCCTCTGGAAAGCGCTGCCAGCTCCTTGTCCAGGAAGACAAATCCCTTTGTGAAATCAACTAACCGATCCGCATCCTTAAAGAAAAACCGTAGCAGCGCTTCAAAAAAGTCTTCTATTACTCCCTTCCACAGTATGTCGTTTCGCTGCAACGCCATGACCCAAAATTATCAGACCAGCCTATTCGGGAAAAGGTGTTTTGGCCGACTTACGATAGTATTAAAACGTTCAAATAAAGATCAATACGTCGGTGTCAATAGTTTCTCAGCGTAGCCGACCACCCGCACTATCCGATAGCTCCTTCATAACAAAAAAAACCTGCAGGCCAGTGGGCCTGCAGGGAGGATGCTTACGACTTAAAGTGC
>CAZKAF010000016.1:0-1336 GCA_964550955.1 uncultured Candidatus Saccharibacteria bacterium | reverse complement strand
GCGAGTGCTTCAGCAACCGCAACGGAGAGATCGAGCTCCCGCCCCGCCGCCCAGGCCTGGGCGGCTGCCTCTGGATCGGCCAGAGGTGGTAAGGCATGAGGCCGCTGCATCCGTAGTGCTGTTCGCAACGCCTCGGCAGATGGGCAGGCTTCGAGCTCCCGTGCCCAGGGCTCTGGCAAGCCAAACGCTCGCTGTTTGCTCATCGACTCAAGCCCGAACGAATACCCGAACCGTTCGTGACAGGACTCACTGGCACCGAGGAATCTGGCAGCAACCATCGCCTGGCCCATCCCCGCCAACGCACCACCTATCGCACACAGGTCATAGCAAATGAACTTCGCATCATGCATGTTCCATACAAGTTGGAGATTCTTCTGGTAAAGCCGGAGGGCTTTCCGGTCATCGCCCTCAGCCCGCGCAATGTCCCCCAGATACGAGAGAATGTGACTTCCATATACATGCGAAAGACCAAGCTCGGCGCCAGTGGCTGTCCCTCGTTCGACCACCAGGTCGTAGCATCGCGTCGCCTCCACAACATTGCCGTCCCACAATGCCACCCGCCCCAAACCGCTGATCACGGTGGTTGTCCAGTTCCACACCGTTGGATCTGGCGGCAATGATTGAAGCGTATCCACACCCGCTTGCAGGTGGTCCTGCGCCTTGGTCGCATCTCCCCGGCTCCTCGCCGCAATTCCCACCTGCAGGTGAGCCAGTGTGGTGGTGCCGGAATCCTCATGGCGAAGGGCGAGCTGAAGAGCCTCGGCGGAGACACCCTCCGCCAGCACCAGTTCTCCGCCCAGATTCAGAATCCAACCCAACACCGCCAACGCCCGCGCCCGGGTTGGCTCGGAAATCGGCACGAGCGGATCACGCGCCAACACCAACCACGACGCCCCTTCCGCTCCATCCCCAATCACCACCCAGAGCCCTGCCAACATGCCCGCGATGCGCAGTACCTCTTCCTGATCTCCTTTTGCAGAAAGCCAGGTCAACGCCTCCCGGATGTTCCCCCGTTCGCGTTCCAGCTCCGCCAGTCGCGCCTCACCATCCGCCAGCGGCATGAACCAGCACCACTCACTCCGCTCGGCAACAACCCGCACCCAGGCCGCGTGCCGGCTTCGTGTCTCGGCTTCCTCCTGATGTCTCGCGAGGTGTTCCAGACCGAACTCCCGGATCGTCTCCAGCATGATGTACCGCGTGGCACCTTCCTCGGTGGGGCGAGGCACGATCAGGCTGCATGCCGCCAGGTCTTCGAGAAAGCCCACCGTCTCGCCCAGATGGCCAATCACGGCCTCGGCCGCTTCCAGCGTGAACCCACCCACGAACACCGCCAATT
>CAZKAF010000015.1:0-1376 GCA_964550955.1 uncultured Candidatus Saccharibacteria bacterium | reverse complement strand
TGTATAATCCGGAGCATACCCACCCATATTTCGGATAACCCCGGATGCTAAAAATGGTTGAAAAAGCCAGACATTCCGGCAGATATGCACCCAAAAAGAGGGGTTAAAATGAGTTTTGGGTCCTAAAATGGTAGTGGCCGAATCGGATTCCGGAGCATACCCACCCACCAGTAGTTGGCGGGCGCAAAATCAATCGGATTCCGGAGCAAGACCACCCAGTTTTAGCCAGGAAAACGGTTGATTTTCAAGTTGGACGGGCCATAATCCGGAGCATATCCACCCAGCTTGAACTCATTTTCTGTTATTGCTTTTTGTTTGTTGTTTATTCTTTAACCAGAACAAACAATACATGGCAGGAAAAATAACGAGAATGAGTAAGATAAAACAGTTACTGAGATTACACCAGCAGGGTGTATCTAATCGACAAATTGCAAAGACCGTAGGCCTGTATAAGGGTACCGTCAACAGTTATATTCAAAAGCTGCATGCGAGTAAATTTTCTATAGACGAGCTGCTCATGTTGGAAGATCCGGTATTGGAAAGTAAATTCAGCGCCGGATCGCCCGCTTATCTTGAAGACAGATTTGATCAGTTTAAAGCACTGATCCCCTACCTGGAAAAAGAACTTCAGCGCAAATATGTCACCCGTAAGTTGCTTTGGGAGGAGTATAGAACGCAACATCCGGATGGGTATAGTTATACTCAGTTCTGCTTCCATATAAGCCAGTTATTGGTAGCCCGCAAAACAAGCGCTATTATACACCATGATCCAGCAATGAGGCTTGAGGTTGATTTTGCCGGGGATGGATTAAGTTATGTGGATCAGCAAACCGGTGAGGCTATCAAGGTTCAGGTGTTTGTAGCAGCATTACCTTATTCCAATTATGCTTATGCCGTTGCCGTTCCTTCCCAAAAAACCAATGACTTTCTCTATGCTCTTGAGTGTTGCCTAAAGCACCTGGGCGGTGTACCACAGGCTGTGGTGCCCGATAACCTGAAAGCCGCAGTGATCAAAGCTGATCGGTATGAGCCGGTACTCAACCGCGTACTGGAAGATGTGGCCAACCACTATGGCTTTGTCGTATTGCCGGCAAGGCCGGTTCGGCCAAAAGATAAACCAACAACAGAAAATACGGTTAAACTTATCTATCAGCGAGTTTACGCAAAGCTGCGCAACCAACTATTCTTTTCGCTTGTCGATCTCAATGCTGCCATCAGTCAAAAGGTAAAAGAACTCAACCAGACCCGGATGCAAAATCACGACTTTAGCAGGGAAGAAAAATACCTGGCTGAAGAAAAAGCCTATTTAAAAGCCTTGCCACAGATTGGTTTTGAGATAAAATATTATGCAGAACTAACGGTGATGCCGAACAACT
>CAZKAF010000014.1:0-1415 GCA_964550955.1 uncultured Candidatus Saccharibacteria bacterium | reverse complement strand
CACCGGCATGACCGACGGCATGGAGACCTCGTACGCGCGGCTCGAAGCGGTCATCCTGGTCTGAGAGTCCGCCCCGCGAGACCGCGCGAATGTCGGGGAATCCGCTCAGATTCCGGACATTTGCGCGGTCTCGCGGCTCGCCGTCTCTTCCACAGGGGGCCTGATCGCGGCATCTGTCCACAGATCGCCCGGCCGGGCTCCAGGCTGGTGTCGCCGACGGCACACTCGGTGAGATGACCACCCCGACCGAACTCCCGATCCTGTCCGACGACGCCGTGCTGTGCGACTGGCTCGCCCCGCTGCTCGACAGAGCGATCAGCCGGCAGTTGTGGACGATCCTGCTGGACAACGAGCTGCGCCCGGGCCCGTTCCTCGCCAACGACGACTACCCCGCCGATCCGAACGAGCCGCAGATCGTCGACGACCTCGGTCTGTGCACTGCGGCCGAGCTTGTCGCCGACCGGTTCGCGCGGGGGATGGCGGATGCCGGCTGGCGCGCGATGATCGTCGTCTGGGAGCGGCCCGGACCGGCCTCGCTGCGCGGCGAACAGCTCGCGTGGGCCCGCGCGTTCGGCGAGCAGCTGCGTCTGCGCGGCGTCGAACTGCGCGCTCAACTGCTGTTGCACGGCAGGGGACTGCGCATGCTCACTCCCGCCGACCTGTCCTAGCGTGATGATATCATTGCAGTCGAAGCAATCACCCTGTAAAGCAATCAACCGGTGGAGGTACGTCGTGGCAGCCATCACGGTTCGCGCGCTCAGCGAAGAGACCAAGACGCGACTGCGCGTGCGTGCCGCCCGCAACGGACGCTCGACCGAAGCGGAGGTCAGGGCGATCCTCGAGACCGCAGTGCGTGACGGCGGGGAGACCGGTGAGATCGGCCTCGGAACCCGGTTCGCGGCACTGTTCGCCGGCATGGACACGACGGACTTCGCGCTCGAACCTCGCACCGAAGCGCCGCGCGCCGCTGAGTTCGAGTGATCGTCCTCGACACGAACGTCCTGTCGGAGTTCGTCCGCCGGGAGCCCGACGCGGTGGTGATCGCGTGGCTCGACCGGCAATCCGCCCCTCAACTGACGACCACTGCGATCACGGTCTTCGAACTGCTTTCGGGAGTCGCACTGCTGCCCCACGGCAACCGGCGCTCGCAGTTGGGGCGGGCCGTGGCCGCGCAGATCGCCGCCTTCGACGGTCGGCTGCTGTCCTTCGATGCGGCTGCGGCCGCCCATGCCGCAGACATCGCTGCCGCTCGTCGCGAACAGGGGAGGCCGATCGCGGTGCAGGACGCGCAGATCGCCGGCATCGTGCGCGCGCGGGGGTTCACTCTGGCGACCCGCAACACCCGCGACTTCGACGAGACCCAGGTCGCGCTGCTCGACCCCTGGCAAGTCTGAAGCGGCGCACCGACTCAGGCC
>CAZKAF010000013.1:0-1432 GCA_964550955.1 uncultured Candidatus Saccharibacteria bacterium | reverse complement strand
TTGATCGACAGTTACTCAATGTATACAGCTTCCTGCTTAGAAGCGATCAACAATTTCCGTCTCTTGGTTGCCAGACCGGTATTTCTGATGTACTCCGGACGGGTGTTTGGTGGCATTTGTAAAGAATATATAGATACGTGGCAGGTCTGCTTGAACTGTCAGTTGGTAAACGTAACTTTAGTTTCCTTATTGACAGAGACATGAAGAAAAGCTATTTCAACAAAGCAATCCTCTTATTTGAGTTATTCCGTCGGCATCAGATCAATGGGAATGACCTGGCTAAGGCAGAAAGTAAATCAGCGTATCTGAATGAAAAAGTGGAGGAGTTCCGGCTTTTGATTTCAATGGCTAAGGATGTACTTGCCGGACGGTATCATATGAATAAGTGGAACCTGTCTATTATCGTGGCAACGATTGCCTACATCATTTCACCGCTTGATGCGCTGCCTGATATGATCCCTTTGATGGGATGGATAGATGATATGACAATCGTTGCATACGCTGTTTCCAAACTCACAGACGAGATCGGGAAATACAAGGCTTTTACCCAGACTGAAGCAGTCTCTGGGGTTGCGAGGTGAGGGTACACATGTGGTGCCGTATGCATACGGAGAGCGTATATGCTACCTTCCTAAACTCATATAGACATCATTCAGCTGATTCATTGCTTTTTCAATGGAAGCGCTGAGATCAGTTTGCTGTTGTTCCCCGGTCAGTGTGGCCAGATCATTTAAAATGGTCAGACTATACCGCAAATTCATATTTTCATAGTTCGGTTTTGTCCTGGCGATAGCTATATAATAATATGCCTCGCCCGTCAGGTAATCCCTGATACGTTCAACCGTTGCATTGGCTTTTGTCGCCTCGTTGACTTTATACAGGCTTTCTGCCAGGTAATACAGCCGGAGTGACTGGCTGATATTATAAATGCGGTCCGGAATAGACTCCAGGCACCTGTCCAGCACTTTCTTAGCATCTTCTGTTCTGCCTTCTGCGATCAGTACCTCGGCAAGCGTTGTGAAGTTGTTGATGACGAAACCAACCATGTCGTTTGAGTTGGGATCCAGGTAGCGGGCCTGCTTCATATTTCCCCATACAAACTTGTTCATCACGTTGTCGTACATGGCGTTTGTGTTAATCCGTTCCGACTGTTGTTGCTGACCGGCCGCTGCTGTGTCAGGCTGAATGGGCATTAAACGGTAGGCGAATCCCTCCGATACGAGGTAATTGTCAAGCCCGATATAGTTGCTGCTTGGCACGGTGGATGCGAAATAGATCGGCCGCTCCCACTGGTTATGAACCAGTATATCGATGATCGCAAGTTCGGCACGGGATACATAATCACGACTAAAAGTCCATTCCATGGAATCTACGATACGGTCTGTCCATATCTCCGGTACGACCTTGTGGCGGAGTACCTCTTCTTTATTTA
>CAZKAF010000012.1:0-1465 GCA_964550955.1 uncultured Candidatus Saccharibacteria bacterium | reverse complement strand
AATTCAACTAAAATCCAACCAAAAAAACGAGAAACTAATGATGCAAACATTTGGTGAATTATAATTGGGATTTTAATTCGGATTTAATCAGACTCAATTTAATTCGGGTTTTAATTGCGATTTAATTCGAATTATAATTGGGTCAATTAAATTGTGATTTAATTGGGATTTTAATTGGGATTTATTTCGAATTATAATTGGAAACTCCGTTTATCTCGGTTTCAAAATTTTCTGGTACAAAGTATTCAAAAAAATGTTTGTTAAGATTTTGAATAGAAAATTGAGTTTTCTTAATAAATCTATTGAAATTTTTAAAAAATTTTTTTCTCTTTCAATCGGTCACTAAAAATTTTAAAACTTATCTCATTTTGTTCGAAAAACAATTTTACACATTCTAATATCATTTTTATATTTGTCACTTTCGTATTTAAAAAGTTATTTAACTCGAAAAATTTGAATTAAAACCTTAGGGAAAGTGGAATTGCATACATGAATTGATTGTCATCAAGTGATGCAGAATTAAAATTTTAACCCCAAATTTTGCACCCTTATTCTAAACATGTTCTTGTCAGTGTGTGCAAAATTTGGAGTTCAAATTTTAATTCTGGAGTACTCCAAGTTGAGAAGATATGTGGATCAAATCTTGATGTGGAATTTTAAACTCTAAGAAAAAGTATTCAAAAAAGACTTGGAGAAAAAAATTTAAAAAAAGTTTGAAAAAATTAAAATAAATTGATATAAATTGAAAAACAATTAGAAAAAATTAATAAAAATTAATAAAAATTAAAACAACAAACTCAAGTTCAGTTTCAAATTTTAAAAGCATTTCAAAATCAGAGCACTTGCAACTGTTAGCTTTACTCCTTATATAGTTTGATTTGCTTCTCATTTGGATCTTAATTTAAAGTTTAAATTACTTCCCATTTGGAACTTCATTTTAAAATTTAAAATTAATTTGGAGATTATTTCATCGATCGTTTAAATTCTTCCAGATGAAAGTACTTGTTGGATTTAAACAATGGTAAACAGTCTCTTACGTTTAAAATTTCATTTAATTACATATTTTCGAGAAAACTAACTTTACAAAGATCAATTAGATGATAAACAAACTCAAGGCAATTAACTTTAAAGACCATTTGAAAGATGAATTGGAATGAACAAGAAGAACGAGAATTATAACTTGATCATGAAGATGATGGTTGAAAAACGCTAAGAAACTGGTTCTTTCAAAGAAGAAAATAAACATCTTATTTCAATTTTAAATGATCTTAATGACTTGAAATTTGGAAAAGCTATTTCAATCGAAACACTTTGGAAACTAATTGAACAAAAGAAAAAGAAGAAGGAGCTTTATTTCAATTGATAGAATATCAAAATAATCTATCTTTCATGTAAACAAGATTCTGTACGTTTTCTGATACATTGTAAAGACTCTGCAGCTTTTGGTCTTCCATCCTTTCAAAAG
>CAZKAF010000011.1:0-1632 GCA_964550955.1 uncultured Candidatus Saccharibacteria bacterium | reverse complement strand
CTCGATGGGTCAGCTGTTACGCACTGTTTAAATGATGGCTGCCTCTAAGCCAACATCCCCATTGTCTAAGCAAAATCACATCCTTTTTCACTGAGCCATATTTTGGGACCTTAACTGATGGTATGGATTATTCTCCTCTCGACGATGGACGTTATCACCCACCGTCTGACTGCCGGACTTCACTCTGCGGTATTCGGAGTTTAATTAAGTTCAGTACCCCGGTAGGGGCCCTAGCTTATTTAGTGCTCTACCTCCGCAAATCAGCATCCGACGCTATACCCAAATATATTTCGGAAAGAACCAGCTATCACAGGGTTTGATTAGTCTTTCGCTCCTAACCACAGCTCATCCGACAATTTCTCAAGATTGACCGGTTCGGACCTTCACCCCGTTTTACCGGGGCTTCATCCTGGCCATGGTTAGATCACCTCCGTTTCGGGTCTATTGCCAGCAACTGGACGCCCTATTCGGACTCGCTTTCGCTACGCTTCCGCCGGGAACCGGCTTAAGCTTGCTACGGACAATAACTCGCAGACTCATTATACAAAAGGCAGGCGGTCACCCCACAAGGGAGCTCCCACTGACTTGTAAGCAATTGATTTCAGTTACTATTTCACTCCCCTAACAGGGGTGCTTTTCACCTTTCCCTCGCGGTACTAGTTCACTATCGGTCTTCATCGAGTATTTAGCCTTATGCCGTGGTCGGCATGGATTCACACCGTGTTTCACGTGTACGGTGCTACTCAGGATACCACTAGAGCCATTCGAGTTTTAAGCTACGGGACTGTCACCCGCTATGGTCACACTTTCCAGAGTGTTCGCCTAACTTTCATGGTCCCACATTGTGGTCCTACAACCCCGCCAGGATAAATCCCGACGGTTTGGGCTGTTCCGCTTTCGCTCGCCACTACTTACGGAATCGATTCTCATTCTTTTCCTGCGGATACTGAGATGTTTCACTTCTCCGCGTATTGCTTTACCGGTCCTATAGATTCAGACCAGAATGACACCGAATGACCGGTGCCGGGTTTCCCCATTCGGAAATCTTCGGATCAAAGCGTGCGTGCCGCTCCCCGAAGCTTATCGCAGCTTGCTGCGTCCTTCGTCGCCTGATGAAGCCAAGGCATCCATCAATTGCTGTAACTGGTTTATGCAAACGCTCGTATTCTAGGCGTTTATCTTACCCACTTACATTATTCTACCCTAAACTTTCAAAGAACAAAATTGTTTTACTTCAAGGTGACTTTCGCACCGCCGTGCCCATCTGGGGATTTGTCAGCAAGGACAAATGGTGGGCCCAGATGGACTTGAACCATCGACCCCGCGCTTATCAAGCGCGTGCTCTAACCAACTGAGCTATGAGCCCGGGTGGGAGATTGGCGGCGCCATTGATGTCGCATGTAGAAATGGTGGAGCCGGACGGATTCGAACCGACGACGTCCTGCTTGCAAAGCAGGTGCTCTACCAACTGAGCTACGACCCCAAATGGTCTAAAGATTTTGTCTAAAGAACGATACCTTGAAATTTACTTTGTGCGATCAATCGGAACCCACTCCGATTTAACTCGGAGTTTCGACCATCGGAGTTCTCATGCAAATGAGAACTCCGTCTCCTTAGAAAGGAGGTGATCCA
>CAZKAF010000010.1:0-1745 GCA_964550955.1 uncultured Candidatus Saccharibacteria bacterium | reverse complement strand
CCTCTAATAGCCTAAAAACAGGCCTGTTTGCAAAATGGGCTATATTGGGTCTGTTTGTTGCTTTACTTTCACTAAGTATACAATGCGCAAGCGTCCAGGCACCCCTCGGTGGGCCGAGAGATTCCTTGCCTCCCGTACTCCTTTCTGAAAATCCGAAAAACCTGACGCGGAATTTTAGCGCTGAAAAAATAGTGATCAGCTTTGACGAATTCATCAAGCTCACTAACGAGTTCAAAGAAATAAGTGTATCCCCGGATCTGGAACGTCTACCTCTTTTCAAAGCAAAAAGGAGAAACCTTGAAATTACGTTACAGGATTCGCTGGAAGAAAATACGACGTATACCATTAATTTCGGAAAAGCAATTACCGACTATAACGAAGGTAATCCTGTTCTCAATTACAGCTACGTTTTCTCTACCGGTGATGAAATCGACTCGCTTTCAATATCCGGAAATGTAAAAGATGCATTAACGCTTGAAAACGAAATGCAAATCAATGTGCTGCTGATACCTACCCGGCAGGATAGTATTTTTGGCAAACGAAGAGCGAGCATTTTTACCTTGACCGATTCTTCCGGGAATTTCCGCCTCAAAAACCTGCGGGAAGACACCTACCGGATTTATGCCATAAATGAACAGAATAACGACCGGATCTATAATTCGCAGGACGAATTGATCGGATTCCTGAACGATACGATCCGACTGACAAAAGATACGTCCGGAATCAAGCTCCGGGTTTTCCGCGAAGTCCCGAAAAATTTCAGGATAACCGACCGGCGAATCGAAAAAGACGGTCGTATCTCGCTTTATTTCAACAGACCAATCACCAACCCGGAAATACAGATTACTTCACCGGAAAGTATCGACAGCAAAAAAATAACAGAGTTTTCTAAAAGCAACGATACGCTTTTCATGTGGCTTCCTGAGCTTGGTTTTGATTCACTAAAGGTAAAAATTCACGAAGCAGACTCTCTCCTGGATTCAATCACCATGAGACGCAGTAAAAATGATAAATATGAGCGGGATATCCTCATTACTGATAATATCACCGGCAGAACAGTAGACCGTGTACGCCATATACAGTTGACAACAAACGGACCTGTTGAACAAATCGACAGAAATAAAATAAAGCTGCTGGAAGACTCCACCGCCCGTACCAATTACCAGCTGGTCCAGGATACCAGTCATGCAAGGAAATACATCCTTCGTTATAATTGGCGTGCAAAAAGGACCTATCGGCTTGAATTTGAAGAAGAAGCGTTTACAGGCCCAGGAAATGCCAAGAACAAAAAGTCAACGATGGAATTTACACTGAATGAAACAGAAAATTACGGGGACATTATTCTGAAAACAAACGTACCTGACAGCTCGGCACAATATCTTATCGAATTGATCAGCCATGATAAAAAGACAGTTTTTGCCAGTATTCCCATAACCGGCCCCCAGTCCGTTTCCTTCCGGCAATATCCCGGTGCAAAATATATAATCCGGGTTGTATACGACTTCAACAAAAATAACAAATGGGATACCGGCGATGTACGTGCCAAAATACAACCTGAGCCGGTATGGTACTACGAAAAAGTTATTACCATACGACCCAACTGGGAACAGGAAGAAAATGTAAATATACCCTCATTGGAA
Organism: uncultured Candidatus Saccharibacteria bacterium; assembly: GCA_964550955.1. Lineage (GTDB taxonomy): Bacteria > Patescibacteriota > Minisyncoccia > Phycocordibacterales > CAIZLB01 > VEQN01. The sequence continues at coordinate 105 of CAZKAF010000010.1, read as the reverse complement.
AATCTGGAAAGTGCTATTACCCGTATGGATGAAATTAAAAAAGCAGAAAAACAAAAAGCGGAAGCAGAACGACAATCACAAAACAACACGACGAACAATCAACGG
>CAZKAF010000009.1:0-2011 GCA_964550955.1 uncultured Candidatus Saccharibacteria bacterium | reverse complement strand
CACCGAAAACAAGGTCAGCGTCAACGACGTCCATGCCACGCTGCTGCACCTGCTGGGCATTGATCATCAGAAGCTGACCTATCGCTTCCAGGGCCGCGACTTCCGCCTGACAGACGTCGCCGGCGAAGTTGTGCAGGCGATCTTGAGCTGAAGTACCGAAGCGGGCCGCGAGCGCTGGGCGCGGGTCTCCGACCCCGACGCCTCCCCGACCGCAGGTCTCCGGCACTACCATGCGGCATCGCCAAGCGAACTGGCCCGGCCGTGTTCGCCGCTCAGGAGACCTTCGGTCAAGCCAAGGGCGGGGTCGTGAGACCACTGCTTTTAACATCTCAGATTGCTGTAACTCCTTTGAAATGTCATCCTTTCGACTTGGAGAGGGACATTTTCAAGGAGGATGGCGATGAATCTGGGCGATTTGGAAGCTGTTTGGTCGAAGCTACCTCTGGCGACTGCGGTCGTTCAGACCGCGGAGGTCGTGGCCAACAGGGAGCGACTGCAGGACATTTTTGACCGCTCTCGGGGCCGTTGCTACGACAAGCAGTTGAGTTTCCCCTCGCTGGTCGAGCTGGTCAAAACGGCTCTGCTCGAGCATGGCGGCAGTGGCAATCAGAGCTTTGAAAGAGCTCGGGAAGCCGGCGAAGCAGCCGCTTCCAAGGTGGCCATGTACGGCAAGCTGGGGCGGATACCGCTCGCCGTCAGCGAGGCTTTCCTGGCCGAGTTGAGCATCGACCTGCGCACCCTGGTTCCTCGGGAAGCCTACCGGCAGTCGCCCGCCTGCCTGAGGAGCATGAACACCGTCACGCTCGATGGCAAAGCGATCAAACGGGTAGCCAAACGCCTCAAGCCGTTGCGGCAAGTGGCCGGCGGCGTGCTGGGCGGCCGAGCCCTGGTCGCCATGCATAACGAATCGGGGCTGGCCATCGGGATGCATACCGACGAGGATGGCGATGCCAACGACGTGCGGTTCGTTCCTCAGTTGCTGCCGCAGATTCGCGAGCAACTTCCTGGCCCGCTGTTGTTTCTGGCCGACAGCGGATTCTGCGATCTCAATCGCTTCCGGGAGTTTACCGAAGAGGACAATCACTTTCTGGTCCGCAGCCATCCCAAAGTCGGTTTTCACCCGGATTCTGAGGCCCATTACGCAGTACGCGAGGGCAGCGACCGTCAAGGCCGAACCCTTCGGGAAACCTGGGGTTGGCTGGGAGCGAGCACGCATCGAGGCCGGCGATACGTCCGCCAGATCACGCTCATTCGGCCTGGCGAGAAAGATGTGGTGCTCTACACCGACCTGCTGGATCCGGAGCAGTATCCGGCCGAAGAGTTGCTCGACCATTACCTGTCGCGCTGGGGCATTGAACAGATGTTTCAGAAAGTCACCGAGGTGTTTGGTCTGCAACGTCTGATCGGCAGCACGCCGAAAGCGACGATCTTTCAGTTCGCCTTCTGCCTGGTGCTGTATAACCTGATCCAGGTGATCCGCAGTTACGTCGCCGCTCATCAGGAGCGGCCGGTCGAGTCGCTCTCGACCTACAATCTGTTCCTCGACGTCCACCGCCAGCTGACGGCCTGGTCGGTTCTGGATGAGTCGGGCCTGCCGCTGGTAATTCCGACGCCGGGCAACCTGGCGGAGCTGGCCGTCAGCCTGCATGAACTGCTGGGCAATCAATGGACCAATCGCTGGATCAAAGCGGTCAACAAAAAACGCCGACCCCATACGCCCAAGCCCCGCAAGCGAACGCACGGCTCCGCGTACCGCATCGTCCGGGACAGCAAAGCTGCCCCTCCAGCACCGGATGGCTGAGATGTTAAAAGCAGTGGTCTCACGACCCCGCCCCCGGTCTGACCGAAGGTCTCCCGAACCACCAACACGCTTTGCACTACCAGTCAGTCCATTAACTCACCAACGCACACTCACGGCTCAGCTTTTCAACCCGGTGCGCCGCTTCTGGGAGACCTGCGGTCAAGCGAACGGCGAGGTCAGGAGGCCTGCACCGAGCGCGGAGACCTTCGG
>CAZKAF010000008.1:0-2046 GCA_964550955.1 uncultured Candidatus Saccharibacteria bacterium | reverse complement strand
CATTTTTCTGTGTTCGGTTTTTCAAAATGACAACTAACGGTCTGGAGCTTTGCGAACTTCAAAGGTGGTACAAAACGTTCAATCGGGGCTGGATCTTTGAAGTATATAATGCTGTATATGTTTTTGAAGCTAATAGGCTTGTTTTCTTAATCATTTTCTTCATAATAATAAGAATAGTCAATACCTTTCATAAACATTTCACGGTCGTTGATTTTGTTGGTTAAAGCATTTTTTAAAAGAGTTTTCAGAACATTGCTTTTTGTCGGGCTTAACATCATTGCGTGCATATAATCCCGTTTGCTTATTTTACTCCAATCAACACATTTTTTCAAGTGTTTTTTCAATATCAAGTCCAGCCAGATTCGGGTGCTTCTGCCGTTGCCCTCCATAAACGGGTGGGCAATGTTCATCTCCACATATTTTTCAACGATTTCGTCAAAGGAAGTTTCGGGCATTGCTTCTATTTGTTGCAGGGTTTCGCCCAAGAAGCGGGATACGGCAAACTGGAAACCGCCTTTTGAAATGTTTTTTTGTCTGATTTGTCCTGCAAAATTGTACAAGCCACCAAATAAATAAGCGTGAATTTGTTTCAAACCTTTGGTTGTCCCGACTTCAATTTTATCAAGCAAGTTGCCTTCAAAAAGCGTGTAGGCTTTTTTCTTGCTTTGTCCGTCAATGCTGGTGTCGCTATATAGAAACCAATCCAAAAATTTCATTGCCCTATTGTTGGGAAAATGCTTGGCTAATTCTATAATGCCGTTACTGTCTAATGTGTCTGTTAAACGCTTTTTACCGTCAGGTGCGAGTAATTTCAACTGGGTAGTGGCACTAACCACTTGGTTGTTTTCTTTTTTGAGCTTTGATTTGAGGTATTTCCAATAGTTTCGGACTTTGGAATAATCGTTTTCTTCGTTTAGAACACCCACAATATCCGATACCGAAAACCTCCACTTGGCGTTTTCTTCGTCCCAAACAGCACGGACTTCCTGGTCGTTAAAAAAACGTATGGATATTTTTGTGTTGCTCATTTTTGCTCTCTGCTATACGTTTATATGGGAATGGTTTACAAACAACAAATTAAACAAACATTTCAATCTGTTGATAATCACGTGGAAATTCCACACTGAAACTATTTTTGATATTTTCTTTTGCGTGGTATTTTATTACAGTGTTGTGAATAGCGAAAATCCGTTGGGCAAGCACCAATCCGAGTCCGAAACCCTGCTGGTTTTGAGCATTTTTTCCTCTGAAAAAATGAGTAAAAAGAAACTTCTGTTCATCTTCTGATAGTGTTTTCCCCGAATTTGAAATGATAACTGTAAGGATATCAAACGAGCCGTCAAAGGCTCTTTCTACTGCAAAGTTCTCAGCCAATAGAGCCTCACAAATATTTTTGTTAAGGGTGGTTTTGTCTTCTATTACCAAGAGTCTCATATAACAAAGGTAAACGAAATTATATGTTTAGGACATACTTAATCTGCCCAAATGTGTTAAATGAGCGCCCAATATGATGAATGCCGAATGGTGCAGGGATGTGTTGCTTGATACGGTCGCCGGCATGGCAGGCCTGAAATATTCAATACCGACCAAGGGGCCCAGTTTACCTCTTAGGTATTCGTGAAAGCTTTGCAGAACAATAAGATCAAGATATTCCTGGATGAAAAGGGAAGAGACTTAAGTAACATCTACATTGAGAGGTTCTACGACCCAATAGGGGGGTGTTTCATACTAATCAATCCACTCAAACCCCGTATAGGGCACCAATATCTCCGGAATCCGGATGCCACGGTCTGTCTGGTTATTCTCCAGCAGGGTAGCTACAATGCGGGGCAGGGCCAAAGCACTTCCATTAAGCGTATGTGTCAGCTGCATTTTCCCGTTTTCGTCTTTGAATCGTACCTTGAGCCGGTTGCTCTGGAAGGTCTCAAAATTGGATACGGAAGATACTTCCAGCCACCGTTGTTGTGCGGCGCTCCAGGTTTCCATATCATAGGTCAGCGCTGACGTGAAGCCCATATCCCCGCCGCACAGCCGAAGCACGCGGTA
>CAZKAF010000007.1:0-2126 GCA_964550955.1 uncultured Candidatus Saccharibacteria bacterium | reverse complement strand
CTACTATTAGGTAGCGGCCATAGGATCTTATTCCATCAACCGGTTCCGGTGGAGTTTATCAGAAGCCTGCTGGGTTGATCATGCTGCACTTATCTGCGTCCTGCACTTATTTTTTGTACAACGGTCATGCCGACATGCGTCAGAGCTTTGATGGCTTGTGCGGCATCATCAAAAGCCGCATGGCGCTGGACGCACTGAGCGGATCGGTTTTTATTTTTATCAACCGGCGCCGTACCCAGCTTAAACTGCTGTGCTGGGACGGCGATGGTTTTGCCATTTATTACAAGCGCCTGGAAAAAGGCACTTTTGAGCTGCCCGCTACAAACAGTCTGTCGGCATCTATTGCACTGAACAGTCGGCAATTGCAGTTCATTTTACAGGGTGTATCCTTACAAAAAGTCGTCTATCGTCCCCGTTTGAAAAAACAGCCTGAGTTATCCACATGCCTTTTTTGATTTTCCATTTTTATAGTCGACTTATCAGCATCTTATCCATAAGTGGTTTTCTCTGCTGGATCCGTTTTATTTTTGCTATGCCATGCAAACAGCGCAGCAGCCCCATATCGACTACAAGCAGCTCTATGAACAACAACTTGTAGAGATCGGAAAGTTGAACGAGGCATTGTCAATAGAAAAAAGAGAGTTGGGCGATCAGATCACAGCACTTTCTGCTGAAGTGGCCCGGCTGCGCAAACTGATCTTCGGTGTGAAAGTGGAACGTTTTGTTCCCGCTGCCAATGCCACCCCGGCACAGTTGCAGCTAGCCCTGGATCTGGATGCAGATACGGTTGCCCAATGCAAGATCACCAGCGCCACTACCGTGCATTATGTGCGTACCAGGGTGGAGGTTATCGATAAGCCTAAGGCCCATCCGGGTCGCATGAAGCTGCCCGAGCACCTGCGCCGGCAGACGTTCCTGCTAAAGCCCGACAGTGATGTGAGCGGTCTGCAAAAGATTGGTGAAGACATCACCGAGATCCTGGATTATATTCCTGCTGAACTGTATGTCCGGCAATATATCCGCCCCAAATATGCTGCCCCGCTCAGTGCAGGAGGTAGCACCGTACTGGCGGCTGCACTACCGGGCCGGCTGCTGGAAAAATGCATGGCCGGCGAAGGGTTGCTGGCGCAGATGATCGTAGACAAATACCTCGATCACCTGCCCATCCACCGGCAACTGCAGCGCTATGCCCGCATGGGGGTGAGTATAGCGCAGTCTACCAGCAATGACTGGTTCCGGCTGGTGCTCAACCACCTGCATGCCCTCTATGAAGCGCACAAGCGCATCACCCTGGCTACTTCTTACCTGGGCGCTGATGAAACACCCATCAAAGTGCTGGATGAAAATAAAAAGGGAGCCACCCACCGGGGCTTTTACTGGGTGTACCACAATAGTGAACAAAAGCTGGTGCTCTTTGACTACCGGCCCGGACGGGGACGGGAGGGGCCCGATGATATCCTCAAAGACTTTCAAGGCTATTTACAAACCGATGGATACAGTGCCTATGAGGACTTCGGCCGCAGGCCGGGCATTACGCTATTGCACTGTATGGCCCATGGGCGCCGCAAGTTCCATGAGGCCCTGCAAAATGATCAGCCGCGGGCCGAATATGCCCTGCAATTGTTCGGGCAGCTCTATGCCATTGAGCGCAGGATCAAAGAGCAGGCCCTCACCGGTGATGCTGTGGTGGAACTGCGCCGGCGGGAAGCGTTACCGATTTTGCAAACGCTAAAAACCTGGATGGAGGCAGAGTATCCTGCCCTTGTAGTGAAAAAGAGTCCCATCGCCCAAGCCATGGCCTACTTCCTGCCGCGCTGGGAGAAGCTCTGTATTTACACTACCGATGCGCGGTTAAACATTGACAACAACCTGGTGGAAAATGCCATCCGTCCGGTGGCCGTGGGCCGTAAGAATTATCTCTTCGCCGGAAGCCATGAAGCGGCGCAGCGCGCGGCCATGGTCTATTCTTTACTGGCCACCTGCAAACTGCATGACATCAACCCCTATTACTGGCTCAGAGATGTGCTGGAAAATATGCATCGGTTTACCACCCAGAATATCGAAAGCCTGCTGCCGCAAAACTGGAAAAAACTGCCGCAATTATAACGGGTTGCTCGGTGGGATAC
>CAZKAF010000006.1:0-2391 GCA_964550955.1 uncultured Candidatus Saccharibacteria bacterium | reverse complement strand
GCTACCAGGGGAACCGTACAGCCTCTTTTCAATAGTTCCTTTTTTATTTCGGCCAGATTCTGTGCTTCTTTGATACTCGGTGCCGTTATGCGGACATATTCACAACCCGCATGGACCATCCGGATGGTTTGCTCAACCGAGCCGATGGTGTTCATCGTGTCCACGGTAGTCATGCTTTGTATCCGGATAGGGTGGTGCCCGCCCATCGGTACATCACCAACAGTCACTTCCCGCGTCAGCCAGCGTGAATAGCTGGTCAATGATTCGCAATATCCTCCTGCCAGCGTATGAACTTTTGCCGTCTCCATGATCGGTACAAAGATAGTGTTTTAGTCGATAGTCGTTTATTGATGGATGTGTGTTATTTGTATTTGAATTGCTGCCAGCCTGGCATCTGCTTCGCATCAGCTTCGGAGCTTCTCCAACTTAAAGTCGGACAAGAGTCAGAGGAGAGTCGGAGGAGGTCCGGACAAGCTCCGAAGCTGGGGCGAAGAAGGTGGCCGGAATGTCTTATCCGGGAATTGACAGAAGTGACTGTATGGTTGGTTTATCGCTTTGCCGGTGCGGCCAGTATCATGCCATTCTGTTTCAGCAACTGGTGGATTACTCGGGCCGTCTCAACTGCGTTTTGATGATCACCATGTAAACAGATCGTTTCGGCATTTACCGGCATCCTGTTGCCGGTAATGGTAACCACCTGTTGGTTTAACGCCATGTATAAAGCCTGACCGGCTGCCTGTTCAGGGTTTTCAATCAGCGATAAAGATCGTGTAACTGTAAAATAAAATTTTACCCTTTATTCCTGAACCCTTTGACCGGCTCCCTGTAATTGGCTTTTTTGCCGTACATCAGGATTACAACCCGGCAAATCCGTCCCGCCACGGGGTTGCTTAACCGGGTCGCTGTTGAAGCCCAGAAAATCGAACTGCTTTTTGAATTGGATAGGGTAGTGGTGTTCGCTTCTTTGGCCACCGATATAGGAAAAGTAAGCTTCACTGCATACTGCCCATGTTCGGCTCTTGCTCGTACCTGCTTTGTGCCTCTTTTAGTGTATTGGTAAAATCGCTTTTGAGATCGGCTGGCTCTACAATACTGATAACATCCGAGTAGCCCAGGACCAGTGTTCTGAATTCGGGATTATTAACGACTTCCAACTGAAAGTACGCCCCCCGTTCTGTTTCTTCTAATAGCTTTTGCGTGTTGTGCAGGGGTTGGCTGTGCAGATAAGGCACAAAGTCCTTTTCAACAAAGAGAGTTATCTGAATCGGGGATCCTCCGGTATAGGTGATACCAATAGTGTTTTTGAAGTATACCTTTGGGTCAAACGTCGTATTTTCGATATAATCGTAACTATAATCCTGTTTCAAAGATATTATCCTATCTAAGGCATAGGTTGTAATAAGCTGATGTTTTTGATTTAAACCAAGCAAATACCAACGGCTTCTGTACTCCTTCAGCAGATACGGGTGGATGATATGTTTGTTGATTTGGAGGGTGTCAAACCGTTTATATTCGATGCATAAGACTTCTTTATTCCAGATTGCCTGCAAAACAGGCTGAAGGTATTCTTTGCCGGTAATTTCATGCACCTGTTCAAAGTCGATGATGTGTTCAGTTTGGACAAATGTGTCTCTTTGTTTTTTAGATTCCAGTTTGTTTGAAATTTCTTTCAACTCACCATGCAGTTCAAAGCCCTTGTATTGCCCTAAAATCTTGCTGGCAAGGGCTATGGATTGGATATCTCTTGCGGTAAGAGTAGCATTTTTGATAGAATAATTGGGGTCTTCATAACTGTATAACCCATTTTTGCACACGATAGGCGCATTATAGCCGAGATCCGCTCCCCTCATTTTTTGAATATCGTTCTGGATAGAACGCTTGGAAACATTTTTTTCAAGGGTCTCTGAACACGCTTCTATCAAATCTGGCAGCGTCCATTTTCTATACCGATTCTGAAGGCATTTATCTATTGTGTGGAACCGAAGTAAAGCATCCAAATTGACTGGCATGCACAAACTTATACATATATACTTTTATATGCAAATAGGCTGCACTCCTTGCTTGCATATTTGTACTTATTGTATTAAAAAAATATTATATGTCAAAAACCTACAGGGATTACCTTATTAAAATTGTCGCCGGATTTGATAAATTTTTAGAAGAACTGGATCTTTATATCATTAACTTGGCTATGAGCGGAGAGTTTTCGGATGTCGATGCTTTTTTTGAAGAGGGCGATAGAATGCGCTTTAATATCGCAGATTTCGAAAACATAAATGACCAGAATGTTCAGAAACTGATCGCACTGTTTGATTTCCTGTATGATATCAACGCTTCAATCCGGAATATCAACGCCATCTCTACCGAAGAGACGGATAGTTGTGATGATTT
>CAZKAF010000005.1:0-2595 GCA_964550955.1 uncultured Candidatus Saccharibacteria bacterium | reverse complement strand
CAAAGTTTACCACCCGAAGGGAGGTGTTGAAGCGTGTATAAATTTAGTTATTTTTATTTTTACGCAGCGATTCTCCTTTTAATTCTATTTTGTGTGCGTTTGCTGTCAGTCTGTCGCAGATTGCATCAGCAAGTGTTGGTTCATTGATATATTCATACCATTTATTGACGGGTAATTGAGAAGTTACGATAGTGGCGCCTTTGGCGAAGCGATCTTCCAGGATTTGCAAAAGAGTTAAGCGCATATCCGGTGTTAGGGGTTGCAGGCCAAAGTCATCCAGAATGAGTAGCGGTGTCCTTGCAATCAGGTTTAACCACCTGATGTATGTACCGTCAAGCCTCGCGGCAGCAAGTGCTTCAATAAACCGATTCATTGCGTAATAGAGCGTTTTATGTCCTAGCAAACAGGCATTGCGGCCCATGGCGCAGGCCAGGTAGCTTTTCCCGCAACCTGTAGCGCCAGTGATCAAAAGGTTTTCTGCCTTCTCGATAAAAGTGCCGTCTGATAAGGTGACCAACATCTCCTTTGTAATACCTCTTGCCGGACTGCAGTTGATTTGTTCGGGGGAGGCATTGTACCGGAGCCGGGAAAGTCTTAGGTAAATCTGGGTTCGTTGGTGCACCCGGTGACCGGCCTCGGCTTCTGTTAGCAGGCCGATCAGCGTATGCGATTCTGGCTGCTGGTGGATAGGTTGTTTGAGGATAGCCTCATAACGTTTAGCCATTCCGGCTAATTTAAGCTGTTGTAATTGTTCTAGCGTGGTTTGATGATCCATGTTCTTTTTTTATCAGTTAACAAATAGAATTTCATTTATAAGCGTCGGGGCCCCGAAGATTAGGGTGTTCAGGGATCTCGAAAAGTTTGGGTTGGGAGCCATCACAGAGTTGATCCTGATGGTAGGTCAGGATATTATGAATGGTCCTATAATTAAATACCTGTCCACCCAGGGCCCGGCAACAAGCTGCTTCCAGTCTCTGAGATCCATACTGTTGTCTAAGGCGTAAAATACCCCGGCAGGCATTATAAGTTTGTTCTGTAAAAGCCCGGGCTTTCAGTACGCCGTCCACATACAGGTGAACGGAGGGGCCGATCCCAAGGGCCTGGGTTAAAAAATATTCCGGCGTCCAGCCCTGCTGCTCAAAATAGCGTTGATGCCCGGTGGGCATATGCTCGGTCACCGTTGTAAAGTCATGTTTTTTATAACTGCGCCGGTGCAGGGCGATTCGCTGGAACTGGTAATAGATCTCCACCAGGTCGGTATCATAAATGGCGCTGACCTGCTTACCGATGTAGTGATAGGGAACGCTATAGTGATGATAATTTTCGCCCAGGGTGATATGATAGTTCTTCTGCACTTTAGCCAGCACCCGGTGTTTAATCACAAAGGGTTCAGCCGGCAGCGGCTGCAAAAGGGGCTTTTCTTCCCGATCAAAGTGCTGCAAGCGGCTGTGGTCTTTTAATTGGAATTTTTTTTGATTATGCAATAGCAGTTGACCTGCGATGGCATGATTGAGCTCTGCCAGGCTATAAAACACCCGGTCACGCAAGGGAGCATAAATACGCTGGTAGGCAATTTTTACTTCATTTTCCACCGCGGCCTTGTCTCTGGGCTTTCTCACGCGCGCTGCCAACAGGGTGGTATTATAATGCAATGCCCATTGTTGCAGCACATCGGTAAAGGTGGGCTCATAGCGGCAGGATTTGATAACAATCTGTTTCATGTTATCGGATTTAAAGCTCAGGGCGACACCGCCAAAATACTGCATACAGTTATTTAAGGCTTTGATAACCTGCGGAATGGTTGCATCAGGGACTGCTAAAGCATAGGTGTATTTACTGAAAGGAAACACACAAACCAGCACTGGGCAGAGGATCACTTCTCCGGTCGACCGGTCCGTGTAACTCATCTTGTCTCCTGCGAAGTCACCCATTACCATGGCTGCCGGGGTATGCTCCAGGTGCATGCTGGCCTGGGATACTTTAGCAGCCTCTTTGAGCAGCATACAGAATTGGGTGTACCGGTAAGGATCTTTATATTGGCTACAGTATTCTTCCCAAAGCAATAACCGCGTAACTCCGGTTCTTTTTAGTTCTGCCAGAAAATAAGCCGTGCGCTCCTTAAAATCCTGTCTGCGGGGATTATCAGCATCTTCAGCCGAAGTGATCGCCGGGTATACTAACCGGGCCAGTTCATTATCGGGCAGGCCACGGAGCTCTTCAAGTTTATGTGATGCATAACGCAGGCGGGCGGCATATAGCGTAACAGTCTGGCGGGATAGGTGAAGCACCGCTGCAATCGCCCGAAGAGAAAGCCCTTTTTCCAATAGTTGAATTACAGAACGTACCTGTTGCATTGGGATCACTTTGTTAGCCATGCTTTTATTGCAAAGCAAGGGCTACATGTGGAAAATGCCTCAACTACGCTCAAGACGGGTGGTAAACTTTGTGCCGGAATGTCAGTTAGCCGGGCCTTTTAGTGGTAAACTTTCAACCGAAATAATCCAATTGAGTACCTAGAGACTGGTAAACTTTCAACCGAAATGATTGGTAAACATTGCACCGAAATAAGTGGTAAACTATGGTGCGAAATATCCA
>CAZKAF010000004.1:0-5131 GCA_964550955.1 uncultured Candidatus Saccharibacteria bacterium | reverse complement strand
CATCGATGGTGGCGGACTGATGCAATTGATCGCATACGGAGCACAGGACGTGTATGTGCCAGAGAACTGATCGAGGATCTGGCCGAGCGGAAAGCGCCTCTGGCGTCTGCAAGGTTCTCCGTCAGCAACGTCCTGGCCCGTCCCCACTGTCCGAATTCACTAGCATTGAGGGGGCAGTTCATCGGTTGGATAGCTCGTGCGGATGAACTCTTCATCGACGACGGATCGGAAATGGGGATCGCGATTCCTGTGAAACAGCTCGCTCGTGGCGCTAACCTCTGCCAATTGCTGACTCTGCCATTCACTGAATAGATTCAACCGCCACAACCCTTGAAGGTCGTTGACGCCAAGGCGGAGGATCGAATCTGGAGAACCACAATCGCTGTCAGCGCAAGGGGAATGGCATACAGGATCCCTGATGCCATCATGACAGGCCGGGCCCCAATTGACTCGGCAATCACACCAGCAAGGAAGCTCGCTGCCAACACCGTTATCCCGTTTAGCGTGCCCATGAGAGCAAACACTCGTCCCCGCACTTCATCTGGGGCGTGTTTCTGAAACAGCGTGAGCATGCCGGTCTGGTATGCAGCCGAGGCCAGTCCAATCGGAAACAACAGGGCCACTGACATTGGCACGTTACTCGCAAACCCAAACAGGAAGAAGCTTGCGCCACCTACGGCCAGGCCAGCCGAAAGTAACCAGATCTCACTAACGTGTCGGCTCAGCGAGACGACAATCGCTCCTCCGAGCAATCCCGCGAGGCCACGCACTGACATCAGCTGACCGAAAAGCTCTGGCCCTACTCCTACTGATTCACGCATGAATGCTGGCAGCACGGCTCCAAGAGGAACCTCCGCCAGAAATATCAGTGCGCTGATGAGTACGAGCAGACTGAGCACTATAGAGCCGCGCACAACCGTCAGGCCGTCCTGAAAAGACTTCCACACACCTGGTTCGGAAAGCTGAACCGGGCTAATCGGCGTCTCGCCAGGTGATTCTGCGGTAGGTTTAGCGTGGGCAGGGTCAAGATGGTCTGAGTCTCGCAAGCCAAGCAGCAATAACCAGGCAACCAGATAGGTCGCTCCTGCTGCCGCAAGGGTGGCCGCGAATCCCACCTGGACCAGAAGCGTCGCTCCGACCGCCGGGCCGACAATGCGGCCGAAGGCATCGTTCAAGCCATTGAGAGAATTCGCAGTTCGCAAGTCGGACTCAGCGACCAACGATGGAAGTAGCGAGTTCTCGGCAGGTGAGAAGAAGGTCATGACTGCCGAGATCGCAAAGGTAAGCGCGTAGAGCAGCCAGACCTGTGTGTCGATCGCGAATGGGATGGCAACGAGCATCACTCCCACCAGGGAGAGCGCACACCATGCCATGATGCGCTGACGGCTGGAACGGTCGACCACGACGCCAGCGATAGGACCAATCAAAATGCTGGGCAGAGAAGCGAACACAGGGATGAGCGCGGTAGCGAATGCGGAACCTGTGAGGTCGAATATGTAGATGAGCAGCACTGCCTGAAGTGCCCATCTCGCAAGCAGACAAGCGAGTCCTGCTGACCAGAATCGGCCGAATACTCGATTGGACAGCAGCAGTGCCACGGCACATTCCTTAGGGGCAGCACATGAATCTGCACGAAGCAATCGGCCGAAAGTCGAGAACAGGGAACAGTTTAGGCCAAGCTGTGAAGTCCGCTGGTGATAGACCCGCTGCCTCTTCTGTCCAGAAAAGGTGCTCCTTGCCCCAAAGCGCCATCACGGATTGGGGTGGGTTCAGTACACACATCAAACTGACGCCGCCAGCACCTTTGCCCACACCTCATTGGGGGCAGGAGGTTCGGCCCTTGGGAAGCGTCACCATTGCGCGCAGGCCGCCAGCAGGTCGAGGAGTGAGTGTCAGCGTGCCGTTATGAGCATGCGTGATGCTCCTGACGATGGCCAGACCGAGGCCAACACCTGCCTGGTCGGTATGAATCCGCTCGGTGGCTCGTTGAAACGGTTCAGCCAGTGTCGAGACCGTGTGCGAGGTAAGGATCTCGCCGGTGTTTTCGACCGTGAGCATCACGCATTCGCGCTGAACACCGGTCGAGACAGAAACGGTGCCATGGTCGCCCAGATTGTGAACGACCGCGTTGTGCACCAGGTTCGTTGTCAACTGCAACAGCAATGCGGGTGAGCCGAGAGCTGGAGCCAGGTCGCCGGTTGTTTCAAGGGCGACACCATGCTTCTCCGCGAGGGGGAGAAGCGCCTCGGTGGCTTCCTCGGCGATGAGCGATAGATCGATTGGCTCGGGGGTAAAGGACCGCTGATCGGCGCGGCTGAGCAGAAGCATGGCTTCGGTAAGTTCGATTGCGCGGTCGATCACGGTGCGGAGCCGCTCGTGAAACTGCTCGATGTCCGTTTCAGGATCATTGCGTGCAACCTCGAGCATCGTCTTCGTGATCGCCAGCGGGGTGCGGAGTTCATGAGAGGCGTTGGCGGCGAATCGTTGCTGCTCGGCGGCCTGCGCCTCCAGCCGTGCCAGCATGGCATCGAAGCTGTCGGCGAGCTCATGGAACTCATCGTTGCGGCCGGAGAGTTTGATTCGGTGAGAGAGCGATCCGGCCGCGGCGGTTCGAGTGGCGTCCGTGATGCGAGAGAGTGGGGTGAGCATCCGACCCGCAAGAATCCAACCTCCCACCAATCCGAAGACCAGGAGAATTGCCAGCACAATGGCGGCTGGCAACATGAATGCCCGCAAGAAGAAGTTGCTGTTCCCCGGCACCAGGCTTCCGGTAATGCGAATTGCCCATTCGGGAACGAGTTCCATGATGAAATCAAGCGTTGGCTGCCGCTGACCGGCGAACCAGGCTGCCGCGAAGAGGAGGCTCCCGGCCAGCATAAGGAAGCCGGCGTAACTGAGGGTGAGCTTCAGACGGACGCTCATCCCGGGCGCTCTACTCATCGCGACTGCTGGTGTTTCTGGCGGCTGGAACGGTTTCAATCCGATATCCGACCCCCGGCACGGTGGCGATGATCGACGGTTCGCCGAGTCGCTTGCGCAGAGCCGAGACGGTGATTCGCACGGCATTGGTGAACGGGTCGGCGTTCTCGTCCCAGGCCCGTTCCAACAGCTCTTCAGCACTGACGATGCCGCCCTGGGCAGCAATGAGCACTTCGAGCACGGCGAACTGCTTTCTGGTAAGTGCCACGTAGCGACCATCTCGAAAGACTTCGCGGCGGAATGGATCCAATCGCAAGCCCTCGAGTACCAGCACCGGTGGCCTTGCCTGCGCTCGCCGTCGATCGAGTGCACGGAGCCGAAGCACGAGCTCCCGCAGTTCGAACGGCTTGGTGAGATAGTCGTCGGCGCCGAGCTCGAATCCGGTCGCCTTGTCGTCGAGCCGATCGGCTGCCGTCAGCATGAGAATTGGCATTCCAGAGCCGGAGGCGATGATGTGTCTCGCGATCTCATCCCCGGTGGGACTTGGAATGTCGCGGTCGAGCACGGCGATGTCGTAGGCATTGGTGCCCAGCAGCTCCAGTGCGGTATCACCGTCCCCTGCAATGTCGGACGCGATTGCTTCCAGCCGTAACCCATCGCGGATGGCCTCGGCCATGTAGGGTTCGTCCTCAACAATCAGCACTCGCATGTCTCGATTATAGCGATGGGATGTGTCGTCAGGATATCCAAAACACCATACGTCCGGGCAACACGACCGATGCTTGACTACAGGCATGAAAAGCACGACCAACCGACATCCAATTGAAACAGTCGCCCGCCTTCTTGGCTCATTGATGCTCACTGCTCTGGTGATTTCCGGAGCGATGCTGGTCAGTTTCGCCGTGTCGCCGATCGGCCCGCTCCAAGATGATCCCAGGGCAGCAGTGATCGGCATGTTCTCCTCCATTCGGTCCATGAGGGACCATGGCCAGGGCATTGATGAGGGGCGACCTGGCCGCGGAGAACTGCCAGCCATTCCCGGTGAAGCAGATGGGGTTGTTCCAGACGGTGTGACTGTGTTCGATGACGAGTACCCGGCAGTTGCGAACCTCGCCCCGGACTTGCTCGGTGCATTGCGCGACGCTGCTGTCGATGCCCGGGAGGATGGAATCGAGTTCTACGTCAGCAGTGGCTGGCGATCCCCGGAGTACCAGGAACACTTGCTGGAAGAGGCTGTCTCCACCTATGGTTCCGAAGAGGAAGCAGCCAAATGGGTCGCCAGCCCGGAAACCTCGGCTCATGTCTCAGGTGATGCCGTGGACATCGGGCCTGAGGAGGCTATGGCGTGGTTGGACCAGCATGGCGAGCGGTACGGTCTGTGCAGGATCTACCGTAACGAACCCTGGCACTTTGAACTGCGTCCCGAGGCGATCGAGCAGGGCTGCCCCGCCATGTACGATGACCCAACCCAGGATCCACGGACGCAGCCTTGACCACCTTTCGGATGGATAGGTGCCGAGATCAAGTGCGCGGTGCACAACGATCTTTCTGACGCCTGTTTCACGCTCACCATTGGCAGGCGGATTGGTGATTGATCGTCGGGCCGAGCTGGAGATGTTGGTTCCTGGTGGGACCGGGGCCACATGGAGTCGCCCTAACGATGCAACCGGGCGGCGCTGAGTTCGCGTTGCCATGTGAGGCAAATCTGTGGCTCCCTGGCTACGGTAGGCAGGCTATGCTCTGCGCAGTCGTTCAGGAAGTCAGCTGCATTCTGGCGAGGAGAAAGGTTTATGTCAGCCTATTCAGGGCGCTTCGGGGGGGCGACCATCCGGTAGCCAATGCCGGGGAAGGTCTGGATGAGCGGATCGTCGCCGCTGTCCGGATCGATCTTGGCCCGAATCCGGCTCACCCACGTCCGGAGGTAGTGCACCTCGTCGCGGAATTCGGGACCCCAGATCCGGCTGAGCAGTTCGCCGTGCAGCATCACCTTTCCGGCGTTGCTGGCCAGTTGGGACAGCAGTTCCCACTCGGTGCGAGAGAGGCGGACTTCCTCCCCTTTCACCGTCACCACTCGCCGATCGAGGTCGATGGTCACGTTGGGATAGGTCAGCACGGAGTTCGCCGAGGCCACGACACCGGCGCTACGGCGGAGAAGGGCCTGAACTCTCGCGGCCAATTCGTCGGGATTGAACGGCTTGGTCAGGTAGTCATC
>CAZKAF010000003.1:0-86250 GCA_964550955.1 uncultured Candidatus Saccharibacteria bacterium | reverse complement strand
GTAGAAGCTAGAGATACCGTTTCCAGAGACAGCTCGGATAGCTGAGCTACCGTAAGTGTTCACAGTAACAGTTCGTGAAGTATCAATGTAGTTTGTACTGAATGATACTACGAGAGTCTTTGTCGTGTCAGGAGAAACAACGAAGTTGTTGATTCCTGAAATTCGAACATAGTACTGGTTAGCTGAATCTCGAACGAATGTTGCGAGACTAACTGGAACCGTTGCTACTACGTTTGAACCATCCCAAAGCTTGATCGTGTTGATGAAAGTTCCAGGGTTCTCAGATGAGTTACCTGACTGAACAGCAACCTGAAGATCAAGAGTCTGGACTGCTACAGGAGCAATCTTTCCTCGGAATTCAATTCCAAAAACAGGAACGTCGACGTTAGTCTGAACGTTTGAGTTGTTTGATGGAGTTGGAGCCAAGAGAACGTCTACGATACCCTCAGTTCCCGTAAGACCAGGAGCTGGAGTTGTAGATGAGCAAGACTGACCAGTTGTAGCGCTAAAGAGCGCTCCAGGCATACATCCAGGCACAGTCGAAACTGGCGCTGAAGTACAAGGCTGGCCTGTCATAGGGTTGAAGAGCGCGCCTGCCGGGCATCCGTTAGATGCGATAGGGCCTCCTGCAAGCTCAGCATTTACCGCAGCCTGAGTGATCGGGCCGAAGTATCCAGCTGCAGGCGTGATGCCCTTAGCTGACTGGTATGCTGCAACAGCAGATCGAGTAATAGAACCGAAGTATGACGTCACAGCTTGAGTAGCTGGGAAGTGACCTCGTGCCTGTAGGAAAGACTGGAGAGCTGTGACGCTCGGTCCTGTCGAACCTATTGTGAGGTTTGTGTTAAACGATACGACCTGTGCTGACGCTACATTTGCAACCGGAGCTACAAATGAAAAAGCGAGAGCAAGGACGAGAATCGTTGCGAAAGTTTTTTTCATGTGATGAATTAATATATATTAAAAGATGACATGAGAGCCTGCATTAATTGTTAAACAATTTATAATGTGCAGGATCACATAACCTTTCGGGTTAAACTAACCTGGCGAACCCGCAGCGAGATTTGAGCATCGCGCATACATATATATGTATGCGGCGGCGCCGTTCGATTATCGAACTTCTCCAATGCCGCTAGGGGCCCACCAGACGAGCCGACCCACTTTTAATGAGTGACTAAGCCTGAGTCGGGTGACGGAAATTCTGGATTGAGGGGCGAATGCGGAATGACGGCGGCCTTGCATGGCGCAAGGCGTGAATCCGGGGATATGAGATTTTCAATGTTCGAACGCAGGGTTGCCGGAGTTCCGAGTGAGAAGGGATTGCAAAAACCCTTCTGGGTTGCATATACCATGACGATGCAAATCTGTATTTATTACAAAAAGCACCAGAATGGCTATATCACGATATACTACCCAAAATAGGACCTTAAGTCAATTTTAAGTCAAGCTTTTTAAGGTCTCCGTCATATCGATAGCGCCTTGTTTAAAAGACGTAAAGGACATCTAAGCTGTCGCCAAAGAATACTTGCTCCATCGTCTCTCCCCTGTCTTGCTGAGTATTCCGGTAGAAACAAGTGATATAAGTTCTCGCTGTATGGTCTTTTCGCTGCAACCCTGTATGACATCGGTCAGGTCTTTGATGGAAAGCTCCCCTTTTTCCTTAATAGTGTCGAGTATGACTTGCTGCCTGTCGTTCTTGATATATGTATCGACTGCAGCTGAGCTTTGAGTGCCGGCGGCACTTTTTATCGGCTGCGCAAATTGATTCGAAGTCTGATACGCGCCCTGGACATGCGCCGAATTCAGGAACTGATTCAAACCTTCGCGAGAACCGCTGAATTTGTGAATAACGGTCGCCTGCTTCTTTGCAGGCTCTGCGGACTGAACGCCGGCCCCGGAAGGCTGCCTTGATTCCCCAGTTTCAACAATCTTTCTCGCTTCCTGACCTTGATTGGATGATGCGCGCCGAGGATGTCCTTTTACATCGGCATCGGACACGGTCGCCTTTGCATTCCCTGCACCCTGAAACGCATCGGGTTCAGCAACTTCCGCTTGCCCGGCTTCACCGAACAATGTTTGACCTTTATTCTCGGCATCGTCTATTTCAAAAAAACTATGAGACAAATCAATCTGCAAATCAGCTGAATTCGCATCTGTGGAAATCTGAGACTCGACCTTATAGATGAGCTGTTCGATGTATGAAATCAGCTCGTTTTTATAAGAGACAATATTGTCAGTTATAATCGAGCCATTCTTAAAAGACATGAGGCCTGAGGCCACAGCCAGGTCAGTGAGCGAAAGCGTGAACGTGACAAGCCGGTCCGCTTGAGATTTTTTATAAGACAACTCTGAAGGAACCTGTATCGGAGCGAATGAAATCTGAGAGACAACATCAAGCAAACTAAGGGCACTGTCTCGGACATGTCTCTTAATGGGCGCTGAGTCTGCCAAATGTTGAGTTACCAGATAGAGCGCCTTCGTGACCTTCTCTGTCTTTTTGTAAATGGAATGGTTTTTTTCATGAGAACCGACTGATTCCCCTGCTCCAAAAAACTTGTCCTTTTGTTCCAAACTTTGTGGTTGATTTGAGTTAAAATTCATGTGAGTGACTTATACGAAAAATGCGTTTTTTCTATCGGACTTTTACATTTTCGCCAATTATATATAAGACAAAATTAAAAGCAACTTCATGCTGCAGTGTTTGAGTGCTACAATATTTGCATGGCAAAACGAGATAAGAAAAAAAACAATCGAGGCACTTTAACAGACAAGGAAGCACCTGATGCAAAAGGTCAGGGACATGTTCCGAGCCTCCGCGAAGGCACGTGGAAAAGCGTATGGGGCATCACCCTTTTCGTGCTGTCAGTATTCTTCCTTTTCGCGGCATTCGGATCAGGCGGAATGGTCGGCGAGAAGATATACGGCTCCCTGCATTCCCTCCTTGGTTACGGATATTACCTGCTGCCCGCGATTTCGCTCCTTCTCTCGTTTTCTTTCTTCAGTGACCAGGAACGAAGCTTCCCTCTTTCAAAGGGCATCGGATCGCTGCTATTCATAGTATCGGGACTTGGCGTCTTCCATCTCATAAGCGCGGAAAGCGGCGGAGTAGTAGGCAGGATAATTGCAAACCCGCTCATCCGACTCTTTGATTACACGGTCAGCTTCATAGGCCTGCTCGCCCTTCTCATCATCTCCGTGCTTATCATTTACGACGCGGCGCTCAGAAAAGAACACGTGCTCTTCTGGAAACTGCTCAAGAAGAAAGCGTCCGAAGAACAGGCAGGCGAAGAGGGCCTGACTGACAAGGAAAATGAAAAATTTGATAATGCTGAAAAAGCCCTTATTTCAAAGGGCAAATTAAAAGGACAAGACATGTCCGATAACGGAGACGAGGCGGAAGCGAAGAAAGGGTCTTCTGTCCTTGAGAACATTCGAGGCAAATTATCCGGAACAAAAGGTGCGCCCTCTAAAGGACAAGCTGATACTGACAGCGAAGAGGAGCAAGTTATCCCCATGCCTAAAAAATCTCCTTACTTTGGCAAAGCTTTTGTCCCCCCTCCGCTTTCGCTCCTTGAAACGGACAAGGGCAAGCCCGGCGTCGGCGACATCAAGGCAAATGCAAATGTCATAAAGAGAACGCTTCAGAACTTCGGCATCGACGTGGAAATGGACGAAGTGTCCATAGGACCGTCAGTTACTCGATACGCGCTGAAACCGGCGGAAGGAGTGAAGCTCTCGAAGATTCTCGGACTCCAAAACAACCTCGCCTTGGCTCTGGCCGCGCACCCGATTCGTATCGAGGCCCCCATCCCCGGAAAGTCGCTTGTCGGAATTGAAATTCCAAATAGCGTGAAGACGATGGTAGGCCTCGGCACGCTTCTTGCGCAAGATGACTACACCAAATCCGAAGACCCTCTTCTGGTCGCGCTCGGGAAAGGCATATCCGGAAAATCATATTTCGAGAACCTGGCAAAGATGCCCCATCTTCTCATCGCGGGCACGACAGGTTCGGGAAAATCCGTGACGATCCACGCGATCATCACCTCCCTGCTTTTCCGAAACTCCGCTGAAAACCTCCGGTTCATCATGATTGACCCGAAACGAGTCGAGCTCACTCAATACAATAAGATCCCGCATCTCCTGACTCCGGTCATCACGGAAGCGAAGAAGGCCATCCTCTCGCTCAAATGGGCGGCAAAAGAAATGGATAGGCGGTACAACATTCTCGAGAAGCACTCGGTTCGAGACATCAAGTCATACAACAAGAACATTCTCAGCCCGTGGCTTGAGAAGCGAAAGAAAGACGGATTCGTCGAAGGCGAAGACGTGATCGAAGTCATGCCATATATAGTGATCGTAATAGACGAGTTGGCAGACATCATGCAGACATATCCGAGAGAGCTCGAATCAGGAATCGTGCGACTGGCGCAAATGTCACGAGCCGTAGGCATTCACTTGATACTTTCAACCCAGAGGCCTTCGGTAAACGTGATCACCGGACTTATCAAGGCAAACGTTCCCGCGCGAATCGCGCTCCAAGTGGCTTCGCAAATCGACTCGAGAACGATTCTCGACATGCGAGGAGCCGAAGAGCTTCTTGGTGCCGGAGACATGCTCTACCTCTCAGGAGACAAGCCGACGCCGGTTCGTATTCAGTCTGCATACATAACTGAGAACGAGACGAAGAATCTCGTCAAGCACCTCGTGGAGAACATGAGCGGGCTCCCGAGCGAAATCACGCTGACGGGAGAAAACGTGACAAGCGGCGCTCCGGACCCTATCTTCAGTTCAGCTTCAAGCGGAGGCGACGGATTCGGGAGCAACGACGATGACGACATAGACGACGACCTCTATGAGGATGCCAAGCAAACCGTTCTTGAAGCCGGCAAAGCCTCGACGTCATACATACAGAGAAAGCTGCGAGTCGGATACGCGAGAGCGGCCAGGCTGATGGACATCCTCGAGATGAAAGGAGTCATCGGCCCTGCTGACGGAGCCAAGCCGCGCGAGGTTCTCATGGGCAAAGAAGGCTCAGAAAGTGCGGAAGGCGGCGAAACAGAGGAAGCGGAAGAGCCGGAAGAATTGGATTCGGAAGATGGAACGGAAGATATTGACCAGAAAAATTCATAAATAATTTATAGAAACCTCACATGACTGCCTTATGATTAAACCGTACGAAGATGGAAAGCTCATTATAAAAACCCTGTTCATAGGGATATTCGTACTAGTCATTGTCGGATACGGCATATTCCAATCCCAAAAAATCCTCAAGGGACCCCAGATATCCATCGAATCCCCCGTTCAAGGCTCGAATACCTCCGAAGAGCTCATCAACGTGAGAGGCCAGGTGAAGAACATCTCGGCCATTACCCTGAACGACCGCACCATATATACGGACGAAGCGGGTGCGTTTAGCGAAAAATTGATGCTCTATCCGGGGTATAATATAATTAAACTCAAAGTTGAGGATAAATTTGGTTCTTTGGTTGAGAAGGATATCGAAGTCGTTTACACGCAAACTTATTAAGCATAATTATGCGGGAAATGTCGCAGGGCCATGAAGATGCCTCGCATGACATATTTTCGCCACATTCACATATGGCAAAAAAGAAAGAAATTAAAGGAAAGAAGAAGGCGGCCAAGACAGAGGAAGAATTGATGGCCGAAGAAGACGCCCTTGCCAGCGCCGAAGCTGCCGCTGAGTCTGCAGTCGAGCCTGCCGAGGACGAAGACGACTCCACGGAAGGAGGCGTGAGCAAGAAAAGAGCAAGCGGAGTGCTCATGAAAGAGCAGACGGCTGCCATCAAGGACACTCTCGCGCAGATAAAGACGAAGTTCGGCGAAGACGCCATCATGAAGCTCGGCGAAAAGCCGAAGGTGAACGTGAACGTCGTTCCGACTGGATCTATCGGACTGGATGCGGCACTCGGAGTCGGAGGCATGCCCCGGGGAAGAATCATCGAAATCTTCGGGCCTGAATCTTCCGGCAAGACTACCCTCTCCCTTCACGTCGTGGCCGAAGCGCAAAAGATGGGCGGCATCTGCGCATACATAGACGCCGAGCATGCAATGGATCCTCAGTACGCAAAAAGACTAGGAGTTCAAATCGACGAGCTTCTCATCTCTCAGCCGGACACGGGAGAGCAAGCGCTGGAAATCGTTGAAAGCCTCGTGCGCTCAGGAAAGCTCGATGTCATCGTCATTGACTCGGTAGCGGCGCTCACTCCCAAGGATGAGATTGAGGGAGACATGGGAGCCCACCACGTAGGAAAGCAGGCGCGACTCATGTCGCAAGCGCTCCGAAAGCTCACGAGCATCGTGGCGAAGTCCAAGACTATCGTCATCTTCATCAACCAAATCCGAATGCAAATCGGCGTGATGTTCGGCAACCCAGAAACGACTCCGGGAGGAAAAGCGTTAAAATTCTACACGTCTGTCCGACTCGACATCCGACGAATCGCGCAAATAAAGAAAGGCGAAGAAATCATGGGAGGACGAACCCGGGTCAAGGTCGTCAAGAACAAAGTGGCGGCGCCTTTCAAGCAGACCGAGTTCGACCTCATGTACAACGAGGGCATTTCCCGGGAAGGCGAAATGATCGCGCTCGGCGAGAAGTTCGGAATCATCACCAAAAGCGGAACGAGCTATTCATACAACGACGAGAAGCTCGGACGAGGATACGATGCAACTCGGCAGTATCTCAAGGAAAACACGAAAACCTCAAGTAAAATTCTAAGCCAGATTCGGGAAAAGCTGAGAGAACTGGAATAATTCTTCTTTGCTAGATATCCAAGAAAAAGACGCCTTCTTGAGGCGTCTTTTTTGTTCAATTAAAAACCCGCCCCAGGAAAGGGCAGGTTGAGAAGTTTAGGCGGTACTTTGGCTAAGCAGTTCTGCGCATCCGATTTTGAGCTGGATACGGGTCCCCTTCCTTGCCCAGCGATTTCCCGCCACCGCTTATTGAATGTGCCAACGTCTGGTTGGCGTCAGGATCATACGACAATGAGTGACAATGACAGCGTGATAATGTGAGAACGACTGACTGCGAATGTGCATCGAGTCTCTTGCTGGCCGGGACCATGGCCGCCGCAAGTAGACTGAAACTATGATACATCTGCGGCCGCAGACTCGCAACTGAATTCGAGCACCCGCTTGAAATCGGCGCTATGCCTGAGCTTTGCCCTTATCTTCTCTCCGGCAATTATCCGCACGAACCAGAGCCGGTCGCTCGGAAGCATCTGGTCAAGAGGCAGGCCTGAGATGCCGAACCTTTGCCCTGCCCCCATTTCTTCGGTATCAAGCAGGCCGCCTTCCCATTCCCATACGAGAAATATTCCGCATGAAAACTTATGCGCATCCTCAATGTAGAAATCGATCGTGCCGACCTGAAAAGTCTTTTCAGGATTTCCGACGGCGCCGCCAGTTTCCTCCTTGAATTCCCTCAGTGCCGCGGCCTTGAGAGACTCGTCGGACTCGTCCATCTTTCCGCCCCAGCCATTGAGAAAGCCGGCTCCGACCGCCTTTTTCTTGAGCGCCAAAAAGACGCTGTCGATAGTCATCTTTTCCATGCTGCCGCTGACCGGAAAGCAGATTGTTGCGAATTTCATAATAGTGTCAGGAGGTTGATGTTTAGAGACCGTCCAAGGAAATCCAGAGATTCCGAAAGGTCCATTATCTATAATGATATACCTGCCCAGAACCGCCGTAAAGGTCATATGAGCCGTTCTGCGCACATCCTGCTTGCATGGCAAGGGATGTCTCGCTTGCTAGACTTATCGGCCGCTTTCGCCTAGAATAAGCCCTATTAGCCTCATTATATAAAACCATGCTTGAATACAACGAAATTACAGTTAGAAAACAGATTGTCTTTGAAGGAGAACCGTACGAAGTGCTGAGCGCCCACGTATTCCGAAAGCAGATGAGAAAGCCGGTAAACGCCACGAAACTCAAGAACCTTATCACCGGACGAGTAGTCGAGCATTCTTTCAGCGCGCAGGACAAGGCGGATGAGGCCGAGATCGAGAACAAGAAGGTCAAGTTCCTCTATGAAAACAAGGGCGAATGGTGGTTCTGCGAGGAAAAGGATCCGAGCAAGCGATTCAAGCTCGATGCCGACCTTGTCGGAAATGCCAGCAAATTCATGAAAGCGAATACAATCGTCGAAGTTCTCTCTTTTGACGAAAAGCCGTTCGGCGTGAAGCTTCCGGTCAAAGTCGAGCTCAAGGTGACTGAGGCTCCGCCGTCTATCAAGGGCGACTCTGCCAAAGGCGGGAACAAGGTCGTGACCCTCGAAACGGGCGCAGCAATTAACGCTCCCTTGTTCATCACCGAAGGCGAGATTCTCCGAATCAACACCGAAACCGGCGAATACGTAGAACGAGTAGGCGGAAACAGTTTCTAATTTTAAGCGCATTGAATGAGGCAAGCAAAGGGCCATCGCTTCCTCGAATCAATTGAATGGATTTGAAGTGAAAACAAAAAAACCACCCATTAGAGTGGTTTTTTTGTTTCTTACAAAACTGTATGAAAGCTAGACTGAAAGGTACGGAAGAAGAGCCATGTATCGAGCCCGCTTGATAGCCGTAGCAAGATTTCGCTGGTTCTTCGCGGTAACGCCCGTCTTCTTTCGAGACATGATTCGGCCTTGCGGATTTAGAAACTTTCCGATGATTTCCGTGTCCTTATAGTCGATATGCTTGATGTTGTTTTGAGAGAAATAACACTGTTTAGTAGCCATTTTGTTGAATTAGAAGGGAATGTCCTCCGGGTTAATCTCTTCTTCTGGATAATCCATTGAAGGCATGGAGTCGAGCGGGTTTTCCTGCTCTGCGGCCGGCTTTGACGCGGCCCGCGGAGCGGAGGAACCTCCCTGACTTCCCGATGAACCATATGACGGCCGAGACGAGCCTTCGCCCGGTCGAGCAGATGATCCGAACTGGACCCTGTCTGCCACGACTTCGGTTCTGTACTGTTTCTTGCCGTCCTGTCCTTCCCATGACCGTGTCTGCATTCTGCCTTCGACGCAGATTGAGCTGCCCTTTTTCATATACTGGGCAACCGTTTCCGCCTGTCGTCCGAATACCACGACGTTGTGATAGTCAGCGCTTTCCTGCTTCACCCCGTTCTGGTCTTTCCAGACTCGGTTAGTGGCCATGGAAAGCGAAGCAACTCGCATTCCCGATGGGAGCGACTTCAATTCCGGATCTCTTGTTAAATTTCCTATAATGATTGCTTTGTTTAAATACATGATTTTTATTCTTGTACCAACTCGTCAGTTGGCTGATCAGCTTGTGATTCGCCCGTTGCCTGAGTTTCCGCAGGAGCTTCGTCTGAAGCGGACTCTTTCGTTCCTTTCTTTGCCACATCGCGCGGGACACTCATGGTGTTTTCCCGAACCGTCGTGATGAGAAGATGCCTAAGCACCGGTTCAAAGTTCTTGACTTCCTTGTCGAGACCGTTTATTTCAGATGCGGCAATGTCAAACTTGACCCAGCCGAAATACGATGTCGTGTATTTTCGCTTTTGCGCCTTGACGGTCTTTGAAATTTCGTAAGCGAGATTTGTCATCCGAGGTGTCTCCTCGGAAATGAACGTACCCCCTTTCTTTTCAATCAAAGACTTCAAGTGCGAAAACTGAACCGCTGCTTCGTCTTCAGAAAGAGTTGGAACAAAATGAAAGCCCAGTTCGTAAACTGAAACTCCATCCTGTCGCTCATGCTGTTTATTATTATTTTCTGGCATGGGAACAGACTACCACAGCCTTGGCAGAGAAGCAAGCCTATTTTAGGCCGTATTTTGGCTTTCCAAGGCCCCTTGAGGGATCATATGCCGAACTGCCTTCGGGCGTTCTCAGACAAGGCTTTTTTGACCTCTTCCATCTCAAGACCTTTGATTTCAGCTATCTTTTTGACCACTTCCGTGACGTAGAGGGGTTCATTTCTCCTTCCCCTGAAAGGAACAGGGGCCACGAACGGGCAGTCGGTCTCCGAAAGCATCTTTTCCAAGGGCACGGCCGCGACCAATTCCCGGTACTGCTCGGCAAACGTGATCACCCCGGTAAAAGACACCGTAAAGCCTCGGTCCAGGAATGCTTTTGCCTCCTCCTGCGACCCGGCAAAGAAGTGCGCATCCCCCCTCAATTTTGCACCATGCCGGATGAAGGCGGCATCAAGTATTCTTAAAATTTCCTGATACGACTCGCGTGCATGAATCATGATGGGCTTGTCGTACTTGACGGCCAAGTCGATTTGCTTGATGAAATCCTCTTCCTGACTTTTGAGTATCGCGGCTCGGTCCGTTTCATTGTCGAGATGCGCGGGCAGCCTGAACAGGTCTATGCCGCACTCCCCTACCCCGACGGTCTTCGGATGAGCAACGAGCTTTTCAAAAGCTTCGATGTCAAAACGCTCTTCCTCGACGTGAGTCGGATGAAGGCCGACTATTGCATAGACACCTTCTTCGTATTGTTCAGCAATCTTCACTACTTCTTTAGAGGTTTCAAGCGATGTGCCTACATTTATCATCCAAACCCCGGCATCGAGCGAGCGCCGTATGACTTCCGAGCGGTCAGCATTATAGTCAGGAAAATTCACATGGGCATGAACGTCCATGTATTGGGGTTTATTTACATGTTCAGGATCGGTTGTGGTCATATTTTAAAAACCATTACTATTCCTTCCTCAAAAACAAAGCTTCTTCCGGCATCTTGTTTGCCTTCACAAGTTCTTTAATCTTTCTTGATGTTTCAGGAAGAATAGGCTCAAGCATGCAGCCAATATTGTAAAGCTGCGACACTAAATCTTGAATAATTACTATGCCCGCCTCTTTATCAGTCTTGATAAGAGAAAACGGCTTCTTTTCCTGGATGAGCGCATCGAGTTCTTGTATGCGTGACCAGATGTATTGAGTTGTTTTTACGAAGTCGTATGAGCCGTAGAGTGCAAAATACTCTTCAGTTAAAACTTCGCCCGCCGCTGAAACATTCACAGATCCAGGCAAATGTGTCTCGGCCATTTTCATGATTCGGCTCGTAAGGTTTCCGATGCCGTTCGCAAGCTTTGCATTGTATGTTTCCTTGAAACGCTCCATCGTAAAAGGACTGTCTTCAAAAGACGAGAGTTCGGCCAAGCAGAAATATCGCAGCGCTTCGGTTCCGAACTGCTCAACGACGTCATACGGATTGATGACATTGCCGATAGACTTGGACATCTTGATGCCGCCCTCTCCGGTGATAAAGCCGTTGATGATAATCTCGTTCGTCGGCGGCAAATCAGCAGCCATGAGCATTGCCTGCCACATCGCCGACTGCTGGCGGAGATTGTCTTTTCCGCAGTACTGGACAGGGGTTCCATTTCTCCAGAATTTCTCAAAGTTTCCTTCAGCATCGCCTTCCGTTTCAGGCCATCCAAGCGTGGAGACGTAGTTCACGAGGGCGTCGAACCATACGTACATGACATGGTCATCGTCGCCCGGAACCGGGATGCCCCACGGCATCTTGCTCTTGAGGCGAGAAATGCTAAAGTCCTGCAAGCCGCTTTCAACGAAGCTTTTTATCTCATTAAATCTGAAATCCGGAACGACAAGCTTCGGATTCTTTTCATAGAGCGCGAGAAGGTTCCCTTGAAACGCGCTGTATCTGAAGAAATAGTTTTCCTCGTCGCGGATTTCAAGCTCATTTTTTGGATGAATGGGACATTTTCCGTCCACGAGTTCCGAGTCCGTTTTTTCAAGCTCGCAGCCGACGCAGTACTTTGTCTGATAATTCTTCTTATAGATATAGCCGTTCGTATCGCATCGTCTCCAAAACTCTTGAGCCGCCCCGATATGATGAGCGTCAGTAGTCCGCGTGAAATGCGCGTCTTCAGAAATGCCGAGCAACGGCAGCAATTCTTTGAATCGTTTCGCGTAAAAATCGACATACGCTTGGGTGCTCTTCCCTTCCTTCAAAGCGCCCTCATAGAGCTTTTGTCCGTGCTCGTCCGTTCCGGTATTGAAAAACACTTCGTAACCCTGAAGCTTCTTTGCCCGGGCGATGGCGTCAGCCCTGATGAATTCCATGGCATGACCAATATGCGGTTCGGCGTTCACGTACGGGATGGTCGTTGTTATGTAGAAAGCTTTTTTTGATTGCATGTCGAATATTTAAGAAATCGCCAGATTGATTTCAGTATACATAAAAATTCCTAGCTTACCACCTCGTCGCTGACAAACCGCTTTTTCTTCTCGACATCGTCGATGAATTCCATGAGCGCTACCGAGAGCGGAACTGCCAGAAGGGCGCCGACGAGGCCCGCGAGCTGAGCGCCGGCAACCAGGGCAATGATGACGAGAAGCGGAGGAACGCCAATGACTTTCTTGACCACCAGCGGATACAGGACATGCGCTTCAATCTGCTGGATGACGACGTAGATCGCGATGACGATAAGCCCGAGGCCGAGGCCGCCGCTCAGCGTCGCGAGAAAGAACGCCGGTATGGCGGCGAATGTCGTGCCGATGATGGGAACAAGCTCGAAGACCGCGGCGACAAAAGCAAGAAGAAGCGGATGAGGAATGCCCGCAACGAGAAGGGCGAAGTATGTCACTATCCCCACTCCCAAGGCAAGAAGCATCTGTCCCTGCATCCATTTTCCTATCTTGTGCTGCGATCGAAGCCAGAGCCCCCGCGCGTATTTTTCATGCCTGAGCGGAGTGATGACCGCCAGGAATTCTCCGACCCCGTCATTTCTCACGGACAGGTAAAACGAAATGACGACTACGAGCACGAGGCTGATGATTCCGCCGAAGAACCCGGCAACCGTATCGAACAGCCCGCCGGAAAAATTCGAAACCATGTTCGTTATGATGCCGGCAAGGTCCCCGATTGAAACGGTATTCGGCAATCCCGGAAAGAACGTATTGACGCTCTTCAATGTTTCCTGGTTCAGCGGATTGAGGATGTCAATCGTCTGAACGTATTTGGGCAGGCTGTTTATTGCCGAGACCATTTCGCTGAAGAGAGGAGGCAGCACGAACGAAATCATGCCGACCGCGAAGCCGAATATGGCCAGATACATCATGACAGCCGAAAAAACCCTTTGAATGCCCCTTCGAACCAAAAATCGAATGCCCGGTTCGATGACGGACGCGATGACGACCGCCGAGAGAACGACGAGCACGAGGCCTTTGAGCTGATATAGGAAATACGCGCAGAGCGCGAACGCGGCAACCTTGAAAAGCGTACCCATGCTGACATGAATATTGAGCTTCTGTTCGCTGCTGTGCTCAATTTTTCGAGCTGACTCATCCCGCGCTGACATGCCTAAAGAATATCACAGAAACGGCGGGAAGCTAACGCAGAAGCTCCATTTCAGGGGCCGGACCGCAGGCCAGTTCAAGAGGGCGAAAATGGGCCCACGGACAAGCCTGAGGAATTAAAGACCTGAAATAATCTTCAAAAATTCCTTCTTTTTTGATTCGGAGAACGGTCCGAGAACGGCCAGATTGGCCTTATTCTTATCAAATATTTTGCCTGCCAGCTCGTTTACCGATTTCAGCCTGATGGACTCGATTTCCTTTATCTTGTCTTCAGGCGTCTCGATTTTCCCTTTCAGGATTTCCTGCTTGGCGTAAAAATCAGCGTAATCCTCGGTCGTCTCAAGGTGCAGCACCAGGCCCGAGAGCCTGCATTCTTTCACTTTTTTTATCTCGGCAAGCTCGATTCCCGATTTCTTAACTTTTTTCAGCTCTTCGATGATTCCCTTAAGCGCCTCTTCGACCCTGTCATTGGCAACGCCGGCCGTAATCACGAATTCCCCGACGTCATGCCGCGTATGAAGTCCGGCGTGAATGTAGTAGCAGATGCCCAATTCTTCTCGCATCTTCTGAAACAGGCGCGAGCTCATCCCGGACCCCAGCGCCATGGCAAGCGACCGTCCGTCCGAAACCTTCTTGTCCATATACCCCATGGCCCTGAAGGAAAGAATGAGATGCGTCTGGTCAGTCTCCTTGAACTCAAGCGCAACGCCCGGCTTCGACTGAGCAATTTTCGTAATCGGCCTCTTCTGCGCCTTTCCCGCATGATGCTTCCTGAACAAGGCCTCAACCTGCTTTTCCGCGCTTGCCTGCGAGATGTTCCCGGCAATGACAACGACCGTATTTTTTGCTGAATACTGGTCGTCATAGTATCGAACAAGGTCCTTTCTCGCGAACGAGGAAACTGATTCTTTCGTTCCTGCTATTTCCCTGCCCGCCGGCTGATCGCCGTACATTTGCGTCGTGGCCAGACGAGAAACGCGATACTGCGGGTCATCCATGTACATGTTGATTTCCTGAACGATTACGCCCTTTTCCTTTTCGATTTCTGATTCTGGAAACGTCGAATTCAAGAATATGTCGGAAATCATCTCGATAATCCTCGGCGCATGCTTCTTGTGAGCGCGCGCATAGTAGCCCGTATACGCCCTGCCGGTAAATGCATTGTAATCGGCTCCGATGCCGTCAAACTCAAGCGCAATGCTTTTTGCAGTCGGTCGTTTTACTGTCCCCTTGAAGCACATGTGCTCAAGAAAATGCGCCAGGCCGTTGTCCCGCTTCGACTCATAGTCCGCGCCAGTTCCGACAAGGACCATGGCCAGCACGGTTTGCGTATTTGCTATCGGCACGTGAATGAAACGAAGGCCGTTAGGAAGTTTTTTCTTGTGAAAAGTCGGAGTTTTTGACATGCACAAAATATACGCCAATCAGCGGGAAATGCAAACTGCAGTCCTATAAGAGCGACTGGCTGGCCCTGCAACTTTGCCGACAACCCGCATTCTTGACTCCCTGCCTCAAAAGAGTACTATTCTTTTTGGAACGGCTCCTTGGAAGAAAGGGAACCAGAACCCCTGCAGGCAAGGTACGGACCGAGCCTCGGCGCAGGGACCCGATTGGCCCTGATTGGTCAGGCCAAAAGCCCAAACCTGGATGGCCTCCTGACTCCCCCAGGGAATCAGGCGACGCTTTACCGAGTGAAGCGAATGCGCATCCCGGGGTTGTAGGACCTCATCGTGGCAGCCAAAACCTAGCCTGTCGTGACATGAGTTGCGGCGCGTGCGAAAGGTACAAGCACCTAGAGTACTCCTGAGTATTGCGAGCACCGGTAGGCGCTCGCAAGAATCGGCGCAGAGTCACATCTGCGCAAGGCTAAACCAAGGGGTCGTTCCACCCTTTCCCATACTCCCTCCCCACAAGTCGTGGGGAGTTTTTTTATTCTTCAGCGGCCTGGCCAGCCTAACGATTAAAAAACTGGCCTCGTTCGTGCCGGTTTTTCTGCATGCAAACTTTGATTATCCTGAGGATATTTCCGCGGAGTTATGCCAATGAAGCCCTGATATATCCTTCCACGTCGCTAATGCCCATGCGCGCCTGTTCGCCCGTATCTCGATGCCGGACCGTCACGGTATCAAGAAGCGGCTGTCCCGCCTCATCATACTTGTCGTTCCCCGCTTCATCAGTCCCTTCGATTGTATCGAAATCAACAACCACGCAGAATGGCGTTCCGATTTCATCTTGTCTTCTGTATCGCTTTCCGATATTTCCATTGTCGTCAAACATGACGCGTCCCGGGAAAGCCTTTCGAAGTCCGCTGTAAATTTCGCGAGCCTTTTCGACAAGCTGCGGCTTATTTTTTAGAAGAGGAGAAACTGCAACGAGTATGGGTGCGACTTTTGGCGCAAACTGCATGTATGCTCGAGGCTCGCCGCCAAGAGTATCTTCTCTGTATGCGTCAGCAAGAACAGCAAGGAGCAATCTTCCGACTCCAAATGTCGGCTCAATACAATGTGGTACGAATCTTTTTTTCTCAGGATCTGTTTCGGCTTCGTCAAAATATGAAATATCCGTTCCTGATGCGCTCATATGAGCATTCAAGTCAAAATCAGTTCTATACGCAAGACCCAAAAGCTCTTTTTGACCGAATGGAAAATCAAACTCGGTATCTATGCTGTGCTTTGAGTAATGAGCTCGGTCGGCAGCCGGAACGACTATTTTATGCAACTTGTTTTTGCTTAGGCCGATTTCCTCTAAGAAAGCCTGCTGTTCTACATATAGTTTCTCAAATATTTCTTCCCATTGTTCCGGTCGCACGAAATACTCGATTTCCATTTGTTCCAATTCTCTCACTCGGAAAATAAAGTCGCGCGGCGCTATTTCATTTCGAAACGCCTTACCGATTTGAGCAATACCGAATGGGAGCTTAGGATGGAATGAATCAACGATGTTCTTAAAGTTTACGAAAATTCCCTGTGCTGTTTCTGGTCGAAGATACGAAACAGATGAACTGTCTTCGTTAGCGCCAACACTCGTCTTAAGCATCATGTTAAATTGTCGGACATCACCAAGGGGATTTCCTTCAGGACTTTTGATTCCCCGCTCCTTAATATGAGCGTCCATCTGCGCAGGAGTCATCTCTCTTGGATCAACGCCCATTTCTTCAAGCAAATGATCCGCCCGGTATCTCTTCTTAGTCTTAAGGTCTTCAATCAAAGGATCAGCAAAACCGCCAACGTGGCCTGAGGCTTTCCATACTTCCTGATTCATGAGGATTGCGGCATCGATGCCGTACATGTCCTCGCGATCGAGCACGAACTTTTTCCACCAAATATTTTGGATATTATTCTTAAGCGCGAGACCAAGCGGTCCGTAATCCCAAGTACCAGCAAGCCCTCCGTAGATTTCTGAACCCTGGTAAATGAACCCTCTCCGCTTAGCCAAAGAGATGAGCTTTTCCATGGTATTTTCAGGATACGGATTCGCTGCAGCCGGAGTCGTTGGTGTATGTGACATAGTGCAACTATAGTATCTGTTTTAAGGGGAATAGTAAATAATAAGAAATCCGGCAAACCGCAGCGAGACAAGCCATCTGCCGCGCCGCCCTTCCAAAGCGATGGACGTCCGGCAATGCCGGCGCGAACCCCGTCCGCCTTAATGGCCTCAGCTTCGGCCTACTGGCCGCCCACTTTCTCATCGCCGAACTTGTACGTCGGGTCAGTGCTTATCTTGGTATCGGCGGACTGGACCTTGCTCTCGACGATGGTTCCCGTGTAATTATCGCGGCCGACCAGCTTTTGACCGCTCACGAGTATCGGCGACGATCCGATCTGGCTCAAGCTCGGAAGAAGGGTCACTTGGTACGCAAACTCCTTGAGGCTTGACGAGTAGCCTGTTCCTGCTTGTATGTCGCCGATGGACCAGGTAATCTGCCTCGTGTCCGCATTGTAGCGAACGCCGGTATTGTCCGGAAATGTCGTGCCGAGCCATTCAACATATGCGGGAAGCGTCGCCGTATAGACCGCGTCCTTCACGCTGTTAAATGAATTCTTGACGCTGACATATATAGTATAGGTGCTTTTGACTTCGGGCATCGGAGGTATCGGACCCGTGTTCTGGAACGGGCCGATAGTTCGAAGCGCGCCGGTCGTGATATCAAGGTTCGAAGCGATCTGAACCTTGCGCGCGATGTTCGAGACAATTTCTACGGGCACATCGCCCTCGTTGAATCGCTTGGCCCGTATGGTCAGGTCGATTGTCATCTCCTGCCTTCGAAGCTCGGATCCGGTTTTCGTCGTCAGGTCGATCGGAGAAAATGAGAACTGCAGCCTTCCGATTTGTCCGGGGCCGACTTCCCTCAATTCGGACAATGTCGTCCTGTCCCAAAGGATGGTGTTATCTACCGACCGATAGAAGCCCCGATCGCCCTGAATGCTCAGCCGGTCCAGCATCTCGCCGTTGATGCGCGCTTCTATCACGACGTCGTTCAGGGGAACATTGAGATTGTTCTGCCACGTGATTTCCCCTTTGACATTTTCGCCCGCGTACGTCACGTAGGTCGAGGATGTCTTGCCGTCAAGCGAGATGTCCGCGCCAAGGAACGGCTTCTTGAGGGCGACGGTGGCCGTATTCGTCACGAAAATGGTGCCGATGGAAGTCTTGTCGCTCGGATCTTCAGTGCCCGTATAGAACCGGAAGACCCGTTCCTGATTTTCTCCGCCGATAATCCTGCCCTTCAACGTGATTTCGCGCTCCTCTCCGGGATTCACGTCGCCGAGAACCCAGGTGCCCGAATCCCCCGTCGTCTGAGGAGACGAGCTGATAAATTCGAATCCGAACGGATACTCGATTTTCAGAATGAGGCCCCTGATGATGGAAGCGCTGTTTGATTTCACCAGGACCTTGAAATCGGCTTCCTGCTCGGGCGTTATCTCCCTGAGCGCCTCGACGTTGACCGTGATGGGAGAAGAGCCGATGAACATCGGGTACTGCTTGTCCTTCACGAAAATGTTGCTTGAGCCGGGGATGCCGTATTCCAAGGCGACGTTGATATTTTTCTTCACGTCCTGCTCGCCGAAGAGTATCGACTTGACCGTGATTCGAGTAGAGGCGCCGGCTTTTATGGTGCCGACGGCCACCCTGTCCGTCAGCAAGGGGCTTATCTTGTCGCTCGCGCTTCTCGTCCCCTCCGGATATGAGACTACGATATCGGCAAGCAGGAGATCCGTCTTGTTGCGATTCGTTATGTCGATGTCGAGCGACAGCTCTTCTCCTGCCGGAGACGTCACGGGTCCGATCAGCCGAATATCGATATTGCTGTTCGAGACGAAGTTCGAGCCGCTGAAGATGATGTATCCCGCGAACGCCAGCGCCAGGAAAAAAAGCACGAATACGAAAAGGAGCACCTTTTTCAAGGGGCTTCTGTCTTCATATTGGTTCAGCTTCACGAAGTCGGGCCGAATGACCGGATTTTCCTCGGTCGGCTCGGCCTGCCAGCTCTTGTCCACGAGCACGCTGTGCCTTGGCAATTTTGACCGGTTTTGAACCGGAACGCCTTCCGTTTCCGAATTAGAATAAAGCCTCTTCTTCAGCTGTTCGATCCTGCTGTCATCGTTGGACATATGCAAAAGTATATCATAAATGACTTTCCCGAAGAGCGGATTCGATGTGCTTCTCAAGCGCTTTCCTGTCGCTTTCGGACGCTTTCATCAATTCTTCATTCCAAGCGGAGCCGCCATATGCCTTCATGAGATCGGCGTCAACGGAACCGTATCCGAGCGCATGCAGAATCCTGAATTTGGCAACCGAAGAAATCAGGCCCGGATGTTCAGACTTGCTCTGAAACACGAACGCGCAAAGCTTCGTCAGCATCTCGAACAGGTCTTTCTGCCTGCCTTCTCCGGGCGACATCCTTTGGACGAACTGCAGGACCTGAGCGAGCATTTTCCGCGAAGCGGGAGAGAGGCGCCTGTCATAGAGCGATATCAGCTTCTCGGCGCTCGTAAGTCTCCAGACCTCCCTGCCTTTCACCAGGCAGACCCTGATGTACGAAAGGTCCTGAATGGAGGCCTTCAATTTTGACTTCTGCAGGCGCACCCCCTGAGCGGCCGCGTACACGACGCCGAGCTCTTCCGTGAGAAGGAGCAGCGTCTTGTTGGCTTCGCCTGAATTCGAGCTGCTTAGCACGAACGCGTTAGTCTGATAGATGTGATGGGACATTGATGCTGATGCTTATCTTTGCAGAATCAGTTTCGAGCACATGATTCGAATCGGCGTCCAGCTCGACAAACAGCATGTCTTCCGCGAGCACGGGCTTCCGTATCATCTGCGCATGAGACTTCAGGATTTCCCGAGTCTCGGAATCAGAACCGAGCGAAAGGATTATGGGATCGCCCGGATTAAGTCCGGCGATTTTTCGGCCCTCCTGCACGGAACGAATCACGTCCCTGACGAGGCCCTCGTCTTTCAATTCCTTGGTCAGGCTGGTATCGAGCGAAATTTCAGTGCCGGCCGATACTTTCTTCACGTTTAATTCATCGGCCATGATTTCGACGAGCTCGTCCGCGAGAACCAGCTCGTCCGCGTCATACGTGAACGAAGCGAGCGGCTGCCGAGCCTTGATGCCGGCCTTTGACCTGAGCGCCAAGCCGCTTTCGACGAGCTTTCGAAGAGACTCCATCGAATCGACGAGCGCGCTGTCCGCCTGCGGAAGCATGGGCCAATCGCACAAATGCACGCTTTCAGGCATCGTTATGGCGAGGGCCGAGCTCGCCTCCGAAATATCTTTCTTCAAATTCTGGTACATGTGCTCTGCCATGAACGGCACGAACGGGGCGAGAAGCTTCGAGACGGTCAGAAGCGCGAACCTCGTCGTGTCTATGGCGAATTGCCTGTCTTGCCCATCGTCGCCCTTGAACCTGTCTCGGGACCTTCGAAGATACCATGTCGATATGTCGTCCACGAAAAGGGATATCGGCCGGACCGCCTTGTCTATCTGGTACAAGTCGAGGTTTCTCTCGATATCGGACTTGAGTTCCGAAAGGCGCGAGAGTATCCACCTGTCGAGAACGTGCGCGCTTTGCGGCGCGGAATCTGCAGACAGGGTTTCCCCTTCCAAGCCCTCGGCCGCGTACATCTTGTAGAACGAATATACGTTTTCAAGCCTGTTGAATATTTTCTTATTAACCTCGTCGAGCGACTTCTCCGAGAACAGGACTTCTTCGGCATGGGTCGCGGGCGACGAAGCAAGCATGAATCGCAGGGAGTCGGCGCCGTACTTTTCAAGCGTGGGCTCGAGGTCCGGATAATTCTTCAGGCTCTTGGACATTTTCCTTCCGTCCTCTGCGAGGATGAGACCGCTTACCGTGACGTTCCTATACGGGCTCTTTCCGAAAAGCGCGACGGAAAGGACCATGAGCGAATAGAACCAGCCTCGCGTCTGATCAA
The DNA here is from genome assembly GCA_964550955.1 of uncultured Candidatus Saccharibacteria bacterium. GTDB lineage: Bacteria > Patescibacteriota > Minisyncoccia > Phycocordibacterales > CAIZLB01 > VEQN01. Next base: position 65,520 of record CAZKAF010000003.1, on the reverse strand, counting down.
TCCCTTCGGAAATGAAGTCGGCCGGGAACAGGACGCTCCCTTTTTTCTCGAATTCCTCCTTCCCCTCGAACGGGTAATGGTTCTGAGCAAACGGCATCGATCCCGAGTCATACCACACGTCGAACACGTCGGGAATCCTTCGCATGATTTCCGTTTCGCCGGAAGGCGTCTTTGCGATCCAAGTCACCTCGTCTATGAACGGCCGATGAAGGTCGAGCTCGAAATCTTCGTTATGAGGCAGCGGCTTGAAGTCGCATTCATGAATCGACGCGAGAGGATCAGAATAATCTCTCCATCCGGACCGAAGCAGGTCTCGCGCGGTTTTCCCTTCGGCCGCGCAGAGCATGAGCCTGAGCGGGAGCCCGTGAGTCACGATGAGAACGTCCTCGTCCTGATGCTTCGCCTCGATGTCGTATAAGAATTCCGTCGCCCGCTTTTTCACGTCAAAAACTGATTCCCCGTTCGGGCACTTCTTGAACAAGGCATCATGCAGGCCGTCGAAGGATTCGAATCTTGCGGACCACGGACCCGCGTCAAAATCCCCCGCATTCACCTCCCGAAGGCGCGCATCGAAGACTATCTCGGCCGGATCGAGGCCGAGCGCCTCCGCCGTTCGCTCGGCCGTCTCGCGCGTTCTCCTGAAGTCAGAAGCGTAAATCTTAGTTATTCTCCTGCCCGTTTTTTCCTGCCGCTCCTTTATGCTCCGGACCGACAATTCAACCTGCGTCTTGCCGGTTTCAGTCAGCGGATGCAAGTCAAGGTCCCTGGCGCTTGAATTTATGACGTTCTTCGTGTTCGATTCGGACTCGCCATGCCGCATGAGAAGGAAGCTGTTCCCATTGCTCGAAATCTTTTCCTTGAGCTCGGCAACAGAACCGATGAATTCAACCCGGCCGGTCTTCTCGCCTTTCCATACCGGAAGAGGCGCGCCCCAGTAGCGCGTTCTCGATACCGCCCAATCTCGCGCGTTCTCGAGCCATTTTCCGAATCGGCCTTCGCCCACTTCTTTCGGGACCCAATTTACGCCGTCGTTCGCCTCGATAAGCCGGTCCTTGATCTTCGTCACTTCGACAAACCAAGACGCTGTCGCGTAGTTGAGAAGCGGAGTCTCGCATCTCCAGCAATGCGGGTACGAGTGCACGAGCTTCTCCTTCGCGAAAAGAAGAGGGTTTCCGCTCGAAGTCGTCGAATGGGCAAGAAGCTTGATGACCTCGATATCAGTAGACTGATGGTCCCCTTTCGCTTTTGCCTGAAGACCCGAGAGGTTTCCGAGACCTGGAGCAAGCTGGCCGTTTCGCTCAACATGCTGGATGACCGGAACATGATTTGCCTGAGCAAGCTTCGAGTCGTCGTCTCCGAACGCGGGAGCAACGTGCACGATGCCAGTTCCGTCTTCTGCCGTCACGAAATCCGCAGCGTATGATTTCCAAGCGTTCCGGCGCTTCGGCTCCTGGTCGGACGACATGCTTCCTGCAGCCGCATAGAAGTCGAACGGCGCTGCGTATGACAGGCCGGAAAGTTCCGAGCCCCTGGCTGTCTTAAGGGCGCTTAATTCCGAACCGGCATCGGCCGCAGCGTCGCCTGCCTCGGGCTTCTGAAGAATCCCTTTTGAGGCAAGCTTCTCAACAAGGTCTTTTGCAACCCATACGAGCGCAGAGCCTGCGGAAGTTTTTGCCTTCACGAGAACGTATTCAAGCTCCGGGTTAAGTGCGAGTGCGGCATTTCCAGGAAGAGTCCACGGGGTCGTAGTCCATGCAAGGAAATTTTCCTCAGTCTGTTTGCCATCAGTTCCAAGAACCGGGAAAAGCACGTATGCAGAAATATCAGGAATATCTCTGTATCCCTGACCCACTTCGAAGTTTGAAAGCGATGTCTCGCATCGAGGGCAGTACGGCATCACCTTGAATGCATCGTATACGAGGCCTTTTTCATTGAGAGCCTTGAAAGACCACCAGACGGACTCGGTGTAGCTTGAGTCCATGGTGTGGTAATCATTTTCCATGTCGACCCATCGGCCCACTCTTCGGATGATCCGCTTCCAGTCCTTGTCGTATCCGAATACGCTGTCTTTTGCAGCTTTATTAAAATTGCCGATACCGTACTCTTCGATAGCTTTCTTGTCTCGGAGTCCAAGCTGCTTTTCTATGAGGTTTTCGATGGGAAGGCCGTGGCAATCCCAGCCCCATCGGCGCGGCGCGAAATATCCCTGCATCGTCTTGTACCGAGGGATGATATCTTTTATGGTCGAAGGCAGCATGTGCCCGTAGTGCGGCAGTCCCGTCGCATAAGGAGGACCGTCAAAAATTACGAAATTGCCCTTGGGAGAATCCTTCTTCAGGCTCTTCTCGAATATATGGTTTTTCTGCCAAAAGGAAAGAACTGCTTCTTCCCTCTGGGCAGAGACTGTCTTGAGTGCATCGCCCGCATGTACCTCTGTCTGGGGCTTTGGATTGGTTTGCTCTGCCATTTTATGAAATTTTATTATTTTCTAAAGCTGCATGGCCCGCTTTTACGGCTCGGCCGCGCAATAAAAACATACTAGCACCTCGAAGAACCGGCGACAACCGGCCTGAGCAGGCAATGAAAATCCCCGCCTGGCATTGCACCAAGCGGGGGGTTAGCGTTCATATGGAGCTCCGGTTCTATCGGCGCTTGTCACGCAGCTCACGGCTGACCAGCATCTCTTTTTTTTCGAGATCGGAATGGTGAGTCGGTGACGGTTTCGCATCAATGGCAGCTCATCTGAGGAACCTTACCCTGACCCTCAAGGGAATTTGACGGGCATTTCCGCCGCTTCTTGAACCGGCCATGCGGCTGGTTGAAGGAGTGGCATCCGGGTGGAGCTTTTTCCATGCCCGCTGATAGGCACAGCTTCCAGGAATGAGTTTGCTTGATGTCAACATGCGATTAGTCGCCTTTCATGTGTTGTTGGATTTGAGAAGACGCCCTTCGTGACTTGCGATCACGAACCAAAGAGCATCTGGAATCTCATTCTGCTCCCGAAAAATAATAAAGTCAAACGACCGGGCATTCAGGGAGCCTGGTCATTTTTTTCAGAATCTTACCTTGCCGGGACAGCCGGCCGGGCATGCGCCAAGCTCATGACCTTTTCGCGGCACTGGCCGGAACAGAAGACGAAAGCCGTGGTCTCTTTCTTGAGAATCTTTTCGATGACATCCGCCGTTCCTGGATTCCGCGCGGAAAGCTGGTCCGCCTCCTCAAGCGAGTTCGACTTGCATGCGTCGCAGCAAAGCATTTTCCCATGACATTTTATGTTCGCGCAGTTCGTGAACAGCTCCGTCGTCTCGCCGCAGACCTCGCACGTGCCGATGACGGGCCGCTTGTCAGTGAATGCCATGGTTTCCCTTCCGTCAAAAACATACAGCGCTCCGAGAAAATCTTCTCCGGGAAATTTCTCCATGTACGAATGCATTCCCCCGTCGAGCTGATACACGTTTTCAAAGCCGTTCTTCAGGAGAAAGCCGGATGCCTTTTCGCATCGAATGCCGCCCGTGCAGACGGTGAGAATCTTCTTGCCTTCCCTTGAAGCCCTCTTCGCGTCTTCGAGCTTCGGCAACGCGTCCGGCAGGTCGCGGAAGTTCGTCATTTTCGGATTGATCGATCCCTTGAAATGTCCCACCTTGTACTCATAGTCATTCCTCATGTCCACGACAAGGAAGTCTTCGCCTGTCTCATACCATTTCTTTAGATCCTCCGGCTTCAGATGTATGCCCGTCGTCTCATTGGGATTGACGTCGGAACCGTGAGACAGCTTGAGAGAAACGACCTCGTCTCGCAGCTTCACCTTAAGCTTCGGAAACGAGAAGCCTGTTCCCGGGCTTCGCTTGAAAACAACGTCCCTGAAGTCGCCGAACGTTCCCCCCGAACCGTCCTGCTGATGCATGAGCCTGCAGTATTCAAGCGCGTCTTCGGTTCGGCCTTCGAGCGTGCCGTTAATGCCTTCCCTTGCGATGAGCACCCTGCCCTTGAGGCCCAGGTTTTCGCAGACCATCTTATGCCAATCGACAAAGCCCTGCGGATCGGCAAGATCGAGGTATTTGTAATACAGGATTATTTCGTATTGATTCGTCTTTTGTGCATCAGCCATGGCGTATATATGTAGAATGAAGCGTCTAATACTTATATAGTGCACAGGCCCGGAAGCCTTATATAATTGCACCTAATATAATATCAAAATGCGTCGGATGCAATGACTTGGGCGGCAGTTTGCTTTCCCCAACAAAAAAACATCCCTTCTGCCGGGATGTTTTTTTGCTTGACCCATCTCAAGCTGCTGTCGCGGCAGCTTGCTGTTATGGGTACTGCACGCCAGTCGGCGTCACGTATGTGCCCGAGAAGTTCGCAATTTCCGTAGCGCTTCCCCATCGGACAGCTTTCAGCTCCGCTCGGTAACTGCCGCTGGTAATCAGCTTGCTCCCCGAAATCTTCGCGGTAATTGTCACCTGGGCAGTCGAGCCGCTGGCAGTGGCCTTTCTCGGATCGGTCGCTACCGTGACGCTGTCTGCCGAAATCGTGTTTCCATTCGGATTGATGAACACCACGGTGATGTCATTCGCCGCGAGAAGCGGAATGTCGACGCCCTTTGCCAGCATGCTGAGCTTGAACTCGGCTGTCAGCCCCTTCGTGGCAGCAGTCGTTCCCGTTACGGCAATCGTCGGATTGCTTGGCTTGGCAAAGACCGCTGTCGCCTCAGGCACCGTGAACGCAGGCGTCTCAGCCTTATGGACAGTCCCCGCTACCGTAGTTGAAACTACCAGCTTGTATTGACCGGCAGGAAGCGATGCGGGAATCGTGACCGAACCCACAGTCGCGTTGAACCTGCCCGTATCCTTTACGCTCATGTACTGATTGTCGGATACCCTGAAGACTTCCATGGTCATGGTGTTGTTTTGAGGGATGACATTGTTGCTGCTGTACCAAGCGACGCGAGCCGGCGTTTTCTTGTACACCTCCGTTGAGCCGAGCTCAAGCCTCAAGTTTCCTGAAATGGAAACGGATGTCGAGCCTGACGCGCAGGAAGCGTTCACTGAAGCCCGAGTGGAGGCGCCGAAAGAACCGTCTGCCGGAGAGATGCTTCTGTTTGCCTGATATGCGGTAAGGGCCAGCTTCGTCGCATTATCAAACGAACCGTGCGAATTGCCTGCGTAGAATCCGAATTTCTTCAGGAAATTTTGCAAAGCGATCACGTCCTGTCCTCGAGAGCCGAGCTCAAGGGTGCTTGAGAACGTGTAAGGACATGCCGGCGTCGAATAGTTCTGAGTAAGATCGACGGGAGCCAGCGGCTGTATGTGGAACGTTCGAGTATGGACGTTGTTCCCCTCGTTTTCTTCTTCGACTGTATTGTTGGAATCCACGGCAAACGTGACCGTAGTCGTTCCGTATCCCAGCGAAAACGCATTTGGAACAGTAATCGTTCTCGACGAGTAAGCAGACATCGACGAAGTCACCGAATGATAATTGCCATTGACTGAAATGCCGAATGGCTGGTCGATGCCGCTCCTGCCGGCGTTATATACGGTAATCGTGCATGAGACTGATTCGTTCACCGCAGGCGAAACGGGACTGCAAAGCACGTTCGAAATCGTCAAGTCCGGCCTGCCTGAAATTGAGTTATTCGCGTTGTTGTTCAAGTTATAATCCCAAGGGTCCACGAAATTTGAGCAGGGCAAGCCCGTCGTGATGCTGAAGTTCGCGCCGACAGCGCAGCCCGGAGGAAGCGTCGTCGTGACAGGGGCCTGCGGTCCGTCAGCGCATCTCCGGCCCGTAACGGTGCTGAAGAGATTAGTGCCGGTGCATCCCGGAACGCTCGTGTATTGAACGACGGAATTTGCATTTACGCATGGCAAGCCGGTCATTATGTTGAATAGCATTCCGGGCTGGCATGTCGAGACGTTCGGCTGAAGATACTGAGTCTGCTGATATGACGGAGACGTGTTGTTGATGGCGACCGCAGGATTCGTAAGCGGAAGATTCGCGAGAGGCGTTGACGTGCCGCATGAGATATCCCTTATTTGCTGCCTTGTTCCCGCGCCCACGAAGCCGGCCGGGTTCGATACGAGATTTCTTGACTGCTGGAATGCCAGCACGGCTTCTTTGGTCAGGGGCCCGTATGCGCCGTCAGCGTTGCCCCTGAGATAGCCACTTTCTATTAGGAAATTCTGAAGCATCCTGACGTCGGCGGTCTTGTCTCCCGGCCTGATATTTGCAGGGATATTGTAACAAGTCGCTGCGGATGCCTGACCGGAGCTCAAAGCTGAAAAGAAGATAGCGAGTGCTGATAAGAAAAGGGCTGTATTTTTTATAAATTTAAACATTGGATATGCAGGGTTGATTGATAATTAACGCATGAATTGCTATGTGCTAATTGTACTATGCTAAACTAGCATGTCCCTTCTTTCTTATCCACATTAGCAAACTGGGCGACCGCAAGCTCGTTGGCCGAAAACAGCCATAAAAGCCCGATTCTTGGGCTTATTGAACCGGCAAAACTACATTTTTAAAGGAGATTTGATGCCAAGCACATTTAAGCCGTCCTTCATGACTACGGAGAAAGCCTTAACCAAGGCCACCTTATATGGCGACCCGGCATCATTCGCCTTAACTATCTGAGTTGAGGCGTAAAATGAGTTGAACGTGCCGGCAAGTTCCATGAGGTAATTCGCGAGGCCGTGCGGCGCCATCCCGTCCCATGATTTCTCCACGATTTCCCCGTATCTGCCCAAAAGCCGCTCAAGCCTTTCCGACTGATCCAGATGGGAACTGGCGGCTTTGGCATTATCATTTCCGGAAACTTCCGCGCCCTTTCCATCAACACCCTTGTCTCCTTCTTCAGCAAGGCCCTCAATGTCCTCTGAACCACAATCAGCGATTCCCTCTTTTTGAGCCTTATCAAGCAGAGACAGGGCTCGTACATACGAGTACTGCAGGTACGGACCGGAATCGCCCTCGAATGACAGGGATTTTTCCGAATCGAAAATGACATCCTTTCCCGGCGCCTGCCTGAGCACCGTGTACTTGATGGCAGCCACGGCTACGGCCTCCGCGACGCTTTTCTTTTCCTCATCGGACATCTCCCGCTCCCGCATCTTTTCCATCGAAAGGTCGATCATGGATTTTAGCAGCGACTCGCCGGTAATCACGTCGCCCGTTCGCGAAGACATCTTGCCCGTCGTCAGCCTGAGCATGCCATGAGAGACGTGGACATTCTTCGGCGCTATCTCGGGAAACAAGAATTCGGCAGCCTTCGATACTACCTTGAAATATTCATTCTGCTCGCTGGCCGTAAGGATGACCGACTTGTCATATGCTTCGGCTTCGTACTTCAGCGGCATGAGGCCAAGCTCCTTGGCCTCATATCCAGGAAGGCCGTTTCGCGTCAGAAACACCCGCGTATGAAGTCCGTATTTCTCGCCAGGAAAAATGACGGCCCCGTTGCTCTCCTCGAAAACCTTGAGCCCCTTCGGCGAAATATTTTCTTTCACCGTCTTGATTCCGAGAGGCGCGGCCTGGCTTTCGAAGAAATACCGATCGAACTTCGTTCCGAGGATTTCATACAGTTCCTCGAAATGCTCGAGGCTCCATTCCTTGCCGATATCGTACAATTCGTTTATCTCCCCATCGCTTCTCTCATATATCTTCTTGTTTATGAGCTGGACCTCCTTGTCCGCGGAAAGGAACGCTTCCGAGTTCGGCATGTTCGTCTCTGAATCAACTTGCCCGTTTTTTTTAGCCTCTTCTTCAAGCCGCTTATACTCGGTGGCGCCGAGCGCATATGCCTTGCCGAAGTACGCGACCTTGTCCGAAACGCTCGCGTCATCATTCGGGAGATCCTGATTCATGAATCGGAGGCCCCAGATGGTCAGCGCGACATGCCTGCCGACATCTCCCTGATAGCAGTACCGCCTGACGCTCGCGCCGTTTTTCTCAGCAATCCTCGAAAGCGCTTCCCCTACCGTGTTGGACATGAGGTGGCCAATATGAAAAACCTTGAACGGATTCGGATCAGTGTATTCAAAAACTATTTTTTTGCCCGACAGAGTTTCCTGAGAGCCGTATGATTCGCCGGCTTCCATGATTTTCAGGATTTCTTTCTTGTGCACCTGCGGCTTGAGCTTGATGTTTATGAAACCGGGACCGGCAACCTCGACGCTCTCGACGGCAGCGGAGAGTTCGGCGTCGCCTTGCATCCTGCCCTTGAAGGCATCGACGACGTCTATCGCAACGGAGATGGGAGATTTCTTCAGCTTCGGACCGAGCACCATGGCGACATTCGTCGCATAGTCTCCATGAGTCATGTCGGCAGGACGCTCGATGACAAACTGCAGCAGTGCGGATTCAGATTTGGCATCGGAATCGGAACTGGACGACTCAGGCTCGCCAGGAATGAAGCCGAGTTCCCGGACGATATTTTCCAAGGTTTCTTTGATAAGCAGTTTCATGGTATTTGTACATATATATAGCACGAAAAACGGCGCCCCACAAAAGGAGGCGCCGCATGTTTCAGCCGCGTGACGGCTGCGTCGAAGACTCAGCCAGGAAAAGGATCGGCTGGCCGAGTGCCGACTTTTTCCTGATGGAATTCGCCGCAGGCGCAAACTTGGCCCTTGCAGCTCGGACAGCCCTCCTTGAAGGCAAGCAGCGTCTCGTCCAGCAGGCTGAAATCCAGAAGATTCGCAATCGCCAAAAGGTGGGCAAGCATGTCCACCAGCTCCGTCTCCATGCCGGCAAGCGATTCCTTGGCGAGCTCCTGTCCCAGTTCCCCGCACTCGGCTCCCAGGTGCTCGACGCTTGTATCAAGCGCGTTTTCCGGATAGATGTTGTGCATCATGAGCTGGACATCGATGCCCTCGGGAACGCCCCTTCTCAAGCTTGCCAGCTCTTCCGGGGAGAGCCTGGATTCGGGTCGCGTGACCGCGCACGTATGCGGCGAATCGCCGCAGTACGGACAAGCGTTCGGGAATTTGTCCAACAGACGCTCGTACAAATCGATGCCGATATCCGGATGATTGGCGATGCCTGCGATCCAGGCAAAAATCTGAGCCGCGAGGCTTTTTGCCGTTTCCAAATCCTTTCTCCGGACAGCCGCCGGAAAGCTGGCCACCCTGAAATTCAGCCGCAGATATGCCTTGGTCAGGCCCATTTCCTGGTTTTTTGCCCCGTAAATGGCCGCGAATCTGGACTGAACGCTTCGCATTGTAATGAACTGTGTCAACATGTTACCTCCTTGTTTGTGATTGATGTTTCTGAATTTTCTAACCGACTCAAACAATACAACACCGCCTTGAATAGTCAAGGCGGTGTCGCGCCGGCTCCCCTTCTGCCCGAAACTGGCCAAAGGCGGATGTCCGAAATTTATATTTATGCTTTCTTCTGATACGAGCCGAACAGCATGTTGATGAGGGACAGGACGACAGCAAAGATGAGCGCGGTCCAGAATCCGCCGACCGTGAAGCCCGGAACGATCTCAGCGGCAAGCAATACGAGCAGCGCGTTGATTACGAGCGAGAAGAGCCCGAGAGTGAAGACGTTGATCGGCAATGTCAGGACGTAAATGAACGGCTTGACGAAAAGGTTGATGAGCGCCAACACGACGGCGAGAAGCAGCGCGCCGACAAGCGTCGTCGTCACGCCAGGCACCAGCAAAGTCGCGATGATGATAGCAAGAGTTGAAACCAGCCATTGTGTTATAGACATATGTGTATGCAGTTAAAGTTATAATCCAAAAGCATCCCTGAAACGCAAAGATGCCGCTGATAAAACAGGACCGCAGAACGCAGGAGCACGCCGGACCCGTACATATTAAGTATACTCCTTTATTTTTTCTTTTGAACCTCGTTCCATACCAGCTCGTGTATCTCTTCCCGAGACAGCAGCGCGCCGTCCGGAGACGCCTCCGTTTTGGGGGCGCAGTCTATGACCGTCCATCCGTATTTTTTAGCGCAGTACAGGAACGCCTCGCTCGCTTTTTTCAGGTGATTCAAGTCGGCTTCGTGGATGTCGGCCTTCTTTCCCTCCTTTATGTACTCCCTGTCAGGCTTGTCTGCCACGAGCCTCTGATTTGTCACAGGGTCAACGTAAAGCAGTATCACGAAATCCGGACGCGGAATGTTCAGCAGGACGAACTCGGTATGATTCAGCCAATCGAGATATGCGTCCCGCTCCTTCAAGTCGGATATCTTCCCGGCCTGATGCCCCATATTCGCGGAGGTGAACCTGTCGCAGATGACATGACGGCCTGCGGCCAATTCCTTTCGGATGGTCGGCGAGTGATCATACCGGTCCAATGAGTAAAAAAGCGATCCGGCATAGGGACCGACTTCCTCGGCCGTCCCGAACCCGCCGTTCAGATATTTTTCGACGAAGTAGCAGGACGGGGTCTTGTATCTTGGAAAATCAATCGCGAAGCTGCTTTCAGGGCCAACATCCTTTGAAAACCTTTCATGCAAAAGCTTCACCTGCGTCGCCTTTCCTGACCCGTCCGTTCCCTCTATGACTATGTGCAATGGTTTCATTCTGCTGGATCTTATTGCTTATGAATAATCGGCCTTTCTCAACGCCGCGTCTATCTTTTCGGCTATCTTCCTGAAGTCCGCCTCTTTCTTCCCTCTCGTGGTTTCTGCCGGAGTTCCAAGCCGGATGCCCGACGGATCAAACGGCGACCGAGTCTCTCCCGGCACCGTGTTCTTATTGCAGATAATGCCTGCCTTTTCGAGAGCAAGCTCCGCCGCTTTGCCAGGCACTGCCCCGGCGCCCGCGGCATCCTTGCCAAGTTTTTTCTTCTTCGCGGTCTCGGCGCTTACCTTCTCTCCGCCCATCCACGTGTCGACAAGGACCATATGGCTGTCCGTGCCGCCGGAAACTACATGCCACCCTTTTTTCTGAAGCTCCTTCGCAAGCACTTTTGCATTCTTGATGACCTGCTTCGCGTAGGCCCTGAATGAAGCCTGATCCGCTTCCTTGAGCGCCACCGCGATGCCTGCAACTTGGCTTTCATGCGGACCGCCCTGAAGGCCCGGGAAAAGAGCCTTGTCTATTTTCTTGTGAAGCTCCCGGGAATCTATCCTGGAAAATATTATTGCCCCTCGCGGACCCCGAAGCGTCTTATGAGTAGTCGTCGTCACGATGTCAGCATATGGAAAAGGGCTTGCATACGCTTTGCCTGCCACAAGCCCGGAAAGGTGCGACATGTCCACCATGAGAAGGGCGCCGCATGCGTCGGCTATTTTCCTGAATCGCGCCCAATCAACTGCCCTGGGATACGCGGTGAATCCCGCAACGATGAGCGCGGGCTTTTCCGCCTTTGCCAGTTTCTCCACGTAATCGTAATCGAGAACTTCGGTGTCCGGATTGACGACGAAAGAAACCGGCTGCCAAACTTTTCCCGTAATGGAGACTTTTTGCGCATGAGAAAGATGCCCTCCCGATGAAAGGGCCATGCCCATGATTTTCGATCCGATTGGCACCGCCCCAAGATATGCTGCCAAGTTAGCGTTCGCGCCCGACCAGGGCTGAACATTCACGTGCCATTTGCTCTTGAGCGGAGCCTTGCTGTCCTTGTGAACCCCGGAGTCGAGGCCGAAGAGCTTCAAGGCGCGCGTCTGAGCAAGCACCTCAAGCTCGTCGACGACCTGATTCCCTCCGTAGTACCGCGCATGAGGATATCCCTCCGCATACTTGTTGTCGAACACCGAACCGAGAGCCTCGAGCGCGTCTGCCGAGCAATAGTTTTCGGAAGCGATGAGATTGATGACTCCTTTCTGCCTCTTCTTTTCAGCCTCGATCAGTTTCTTTATTTGTATGTCTTTCATTGGTTTGATGTATGGTTAAGGTGCGCTAATTATACGTCTTTTTCAGAAAGCCCGTAAAGCGGATTTAAAGGGCCATGAACAAGGCCGGAAACTGCATTTGCACGGGCGTTGTATTTGGTACAATTGAGCCATGAACCAAACAAGCATCAAGCCCGACGCCGTGACCAAGGAAGGCTCGGAAGTATTTATCGTTGACGGCCTCCATCCTGAAGCGACAGCGATGGCCCAGGCTCTTTATTCGCGATCGCCCCAAAGCGTGGTCAACCACCTGCAGAAGATTTCCGAAGTCGGATATGAGAAGTTCATGGATACTTTTTATGTAGGATACGGGCACAAGAGCATCGGCGACTGCGGCAGCACCACGCTTTTCATAGAGAACGTCAGCATGCTGGCTGCCAAGGCATTGCAGGATTGGCAGCTCTACAGGGGGCAGGAAGCCAGCACCCGATATCTGGATATGGCATCGCAAAAGGTCTTGAACCCCATCAAGGATATCGATCCGAGCCAGGAAGAGCTCGGAAAAAGCATCCAGCAGGAGTGGATGAATTTGTACGTCAAAGCTCTGGAAACGCTTATTCCCCATTTCAAGGAAAAGTACCCGAAGAAAGAGGAAGAGAAAGACACCGTGTATGAAAAAGCCATCAAGGCCAAGGCGTTCGACATCGCCCGCGGGCTTCTCCCGGCCGGCGCGACGACATACGCGAGCTGGCACACCGACTTCAGGCAGGCGCATGACCACCTCAAGTATATGGAGCATCATGCATTGCCCGAGGTGCGAGAAATCGCCGAAACGATCCGAACCGCGCTTAAGTCAAAATACCCGAGCAGCTTCAGCCATAAGCTGTATCCGGAACAGGAGGCTTTTTATGACTTGAGCTCAAAGCTCGATTTCTATGACCGAAAAGAGAACGCTCTCATGGCCGGCTTCAGCGCCGTGCATAACTTGGACCTGGCAGGGCTCAGCGTCCATACCGACCTGCTCGAACAGCGGCCTCAAAAGACCGAACTTCCGGCGAAGCTCGCGAAGTACGGCTCCATCCGCTTCCAATTCCCCCTGGACTTCGGATCATTCAGGGATATCCAAAGACACAGGAACGGAATCTCCGAAATGCCTCTTCTTACGACAAATCACGGCTTCCTGCCTTGGTATCTGGAACAGCTTCCGGCAGGGCTCAGGGAAGAGGTCGAAACGGCCATCAAGAATCAGGCTGAAAAAATCAGCAGTCTGAACTGCGATGAGTATGTCAGGCAATACTACATAGCCATGGGATTTGCCATCGCCTGCGAGGTAACGTACAGCCTCCCTCAAACGGTATACGTATCGGAACTTCGGGCAAGCCAGACCGTTCACCCGACGCTCAGGGTCGTGGCGCAGCAGATGTCCGCATACCTGAAGTCAATCATTCCGCAGATTCAGCTCCATGCCGACATGTCCGAAGACGAATGGGACATCAAGCGAGGCGCTCAGGACATCGTGAAGAAAAGCTAAATTTCTCCTGGCTAAATAAATTTTGATCGGGCGCAGATTGCGCAACTTGAACCGCACGGACAGAGCGAGAACCCGCAAACATAAAAGCCGCTGGTATGAATCAGCGGCTTTTATCCTGTCGTCATTGACGACAACCGGCAATATTAAACTAATTCGTAACCGTCCCTCCGATGCATCGTCCCGTCACGCGAAACGGAGTCCATCCTCCCGCAACATTGCATTGCTTTATTGCGCCAGGCTTCACGGCATTGACTTCCGCTGTCTGGTTATTGGATATCTTGGTTCTGGTACATTTTCCGGTCGAAAGATTGGGTTCCTTCGAGAACCTGTACGTGGCATTATCCGCAGGACATTCCCACTTCGGATAGAATTTCATGTTGCACGGTATGATAGGAGACGAACTTACCGTCGTGTCGGTCACGGCAGCGGCAGCTGTCCCGGTATAATGACCCATTCCGACCGTGCCCGAACCATTCGTGCAGTCTGCGGCTGTTTTGTAGACATAATTGAAATTCACCTCCCGACAGACCGCCGAGGCGGCGCCGTTTCCTCCGCAGTCATTCTTGTCTTTCGCATACGTGCCATTTAAGCCATATGCCTGGCCAGTGCAGTCGCCCCAGCTTTCATTTTTCGCGCTGACTCTGACATCGACGCCGTCGCAATAGCGATATGCCTCAGATCCGCCGGACTGAACTTGATAGTAATAATACACGCAGGCTTCCCGGCCTATGAGATGAGTGCCGTTGGCTGGAAATTTCCTGCTGGTGCCATTATACCAAGGCTTTCCCGTTCCGCCTCTCTGCAAATCCCAGACATGCTGACCAGCAGCATTCTTGTATGTCCTGGTGGACATGGATACCCTCTGGGAACCGTTAGTGCTTTCGGTCTGCCTTCGGCAAGCGTTGACGACGGCATCGTTGACGACAAGCGACGCCCATCGTCCGTTGCCATCACCGTCTGAAACAAGAACCTTTCCTATTCCAGGAGAACCTGCAACGATCGTGACCGGTCCGGACAGCGTAGTGAGGCCCTTTACCTCAAAGTTTCCGTTATGGATGGTAAGCCCTCCCGATTTCGTCTGGGTCGCGGTCGTCGTAGCCGACATTACGGGATACTTAATGCTCGGTACCGATTGACCGGCAGCAGTCGGCGGCGAGATGGTCGTATCTGTAAAAGAAAGCACTACCTGCGAACCAGCAGCGAAGAACAGCACCCAAAGAAGGATATGATACGTCTGCGTTTTTTTAAGGATATTTAGTTTCATATTTTTTGGTTATCGGGCTAGGCTAATTTGAAGCAGCGACACAGGCAGCCGGAAGCTCTTGCCATGTAGCGACGCCTGTCGCATTCGAAGTGAGAACTTTTCCGTTGCCGGCGCCGGTTGAAATTCTCAAGCCGCCGGACATGAGGATGTTTCCGAGCGTAGTAAATGTGCCGCTGACAATGAACGAACCATTTTTAATCTGGGTAGTAGGACCGGTGTTGATAGGGGCAGGAACATTGGTCGAAGCTGGAGGCACCTGAGAAGGAGCCGGGTTCCATGTTGCCGACCAGGACTGCGCATACACGAAGTTTGCGCCTCCAAGCAATATCACTGCCAGAACGAACCCATACATTGTTTCTTTAATTTGTTTTTTCATACGTTGTTTTTAATTTTAATAAGCTAATTTAATATTGGCGATTTTTCCCACGCTCTACCGAGCAGCCCCGCCAGCATCCTCTTCATCCGTGTATTCTGGCGGTATATGGCTGTCGATATAAGCCTGAATGTCTTCTTCGCTCTCGAAGACAAGATCAGGGTCGATTTCATACAGATTCACTTCATAGATATCTCTTTGTTCCTGCGTCCAGGAATCCCTGATGTTCTGCATCTCCCCCTCGTCCACTACCACGGGCCGGCTTGCGAAGAAATATACAGATCCGAGCAGGACGCCGAAGAATACGATTATGGCCGAATACAGGATAATCGTTTTGACTGTCCTTGACGCTCCGTTATTGTTTTCCATGTTATATGACATATATATTATGCTGTGCTAATTATTGTTCAATATACGAAGGAAACGCGCGGCATCCTTGATATTTGTAATTCTGAGCCTCGTCCCCAAGATGAGCATTCGGAGCAATTATCTCCATTTGTCCGACCGGATTGTCATTTGCGACCCTCTCGCATCTGAGAGTGGCCGAATAATCTGAACAAGACTGCTCGGCTCGCACCTGAGACCTGGAGAAGAGAGTGACCTCTTCCCCGCCGCCGACAAAGGAGCCTGCGTGAGTACAGTTGAACGGCACGGCAAAGTCATCGTCGTCATCGTCGTCGCTACAATCAACTTCCGTTGAAGCCCCTACCTGAACTGCCGGCTGACCGCCTACCGGGCATGACCAGACAGATTCGCTGCACGTATCGCCCGTCCTTGAAACCGAAGCCTTCGTCTGGCCGACCATCACTATTCCGCCTTCAGTCGTAGGAATGACGCAGAACTCGCTCTGAGACCTGACAGAGACGTTCTCAAAGCTTATCCAGCCGAAGATGTCCCCTCCCCAGGCAAACGGCTTGCCTCTGCCGCCTTGTCCAATCAAGGTTGTCCCGTCCGAAGCTATGGTGATGCCGTACGTTCCGCCTGAATAAGGATGGTTACTCGTGCCCGTGACCTTGCCCAGTTGTATGAGCCCGTCCCAGCCTCCATTTTCCGACACAAGGGAGGCATCTAAAAAATCCTTAGCATCGCAACTGGCAACCGAGGAAGAAGGCATGCCGTTGCAGGCTCGAGCATAACCGCCCAGAAATCCTGCCGCACCTGACTGACCGTATACTTTAGCATCACCGGTAAGCCCGAGGAATGACGACGTCCTGCGATCCAGACCACCGAACTTGATCCAGCCGATGCTTGGAGACCAGGCAAAACCCTTCAATGCCAAGTCAGAATCAATGGTTACGGCCGTCGAGGCCTCGTTAAACGAAATCCAGCCGACATTCGCGGACCAGGCGTATCCGACGAGCCGCTTGCCGACGAGAGGCGACCCTTGTGCCTCTGCCTTGTTTGCCTCAGGCGCGAAAAGCTGAGATGCCGTCACGGCAATCAGCACCAGGACCATTGCGAATATTATGTTTTTAATTCTCTTCATTTAAATGATTTAAATAGCTAATGCTTAAATTCTACCACATAACATCTGGCGTAAATATCAAGTTACACACATGAACCCCATTTGAGCTATAATTAGGGCGCAATGAAAAATCCTAAAAAACTGGCGAGCAGAGGCGTCACCGCGCCGGCAAAGACCAGCTTGAAATCATCCCGAGGCGGGCTGGCGAAAAAAATTGCCCCGAAGGCGCGAAAGCCTGAGGCCAAAATGCCCAAGACGCAGACGCCCGCTGCAAAAACGGCCCGGCCTTCTTGGGACGAGTACTTCATGTCCATTTGCGAAATAGTCGGCAGCCGCGGAACTTGCGACCGAGGGAAATCCGGTTCCATCATAGTCAAGAACAGGAGAATAATCACGACGGGCTATGTCGGATCGCCGGCAGGACTTCCCCATTGCGACGAAGTCGGGCATGAGATGCACAAAGTAACCCACGATGACGGCAGGGAGACGATGCATTGCATACGGACGGTGCATGCGGAACAGAACGCCCTGATCCAGGCAGCCAAGGTCGGCAACTCGGTAAAGGGAGCGGACCTTTACTGCAAGATGGTTCCTTGCTATGTCTGCGCCAAGCTGATCATAAACGCCGGCGTCGTGCGAGTCGTGGCGCAAAAAGACTATCAGGCATCCGTTCAGACGAAGCGCGTTTTCCAAGAAGCGGCAGTGGAACTGGTCGTCTTGGACAAGGAAGTGGAAAAGTATTAAGCTATTGGAAAACATGACCGAAGCACGCAAGCTCAAAATAAAGAAGGTTCATCCGGATGCCCGAATCCCCCAGTATGCGCATTACGGCGACGCCGGTTTTGACCTCTATACGCCGGTCTCCCTGACAATCGAACCGGGAGAAAGGAAGTCTATCCCTTTGGGCATCGCCCTGGAGATTCCATACGGATACGCCGGCCTGCTGCTCGACAAGAGCGGCCTTTCGCACAAGCACGGGCTCAAGTCTTTCGGAGGAGTCATCGACTCCGGATATCGGGGCGAGCTTCACGCAGGATTGATGAATCTGACTGACATGCCGTACACGTTCGAAGCAGGAGACAAGATTATCCAGATGCTCATCATGCCCGTGGAGACGGTTGAGATAATCGAAGCTGACGAGCTCAACGAATCGGAACGCGGAACCGGGGCTTTCGGAAGCAGCGGCAAGAAATAGCCAAGGGCCAATCTTACTGGCAAACGCTTAGCTTAGTCCCCCATACGCCGGAAGTGTCTCTGATTGAGATATTGTCTTTTGAAGTCTCGGCATAGTTTAGCGTTTGCTTTACCCCATTTATGTTGTTGGCTATGCTCGGTCTGTCGTCCACAATCACAAGATGACCGTCATGCCTCATTGGAAACACGTGCGTAACTGTCGAGTCGCCGTTGGTAAATGATTTCGTCGGCCTCCAATCATTACTCCAAACGCCCGTCGAGGTATTCTGGAAATGCCTGTAAATCAATGTCTTGTTGTTGTTTGAGTTATTATGAACCGCCTCCTGCTTCAAGAGACATCCGGTAACCGTTTTGCAGGCGGCTGGAACCGCAACTGACGTCCATCCCGGCCTGAGATCAACCTGAGTACCAGTACCCAACGACGTATATAACTGCGTACAGCTTGAAGTAGGAGGGACGACAACCACAGGCTCGTCTTCCTCCAGAGCGTCGCTTAAGCATCGTATGTCGCCATCGACTTCGATGCATACGTCATCTTTGCCTAAAATCTGCCCATGAAAGTTTGACTTGCCGAACACATTCAGTCCCACGGACGCCGGAGATACGGTGCTCGTGTTGATGGCCAAGGGTCCGAGCTTTTCCTGAAGAGCTGATCCGAGATTGAGCGGAGCGGGGGTATTCCCGCCAGGAGCGGTCCCTGTCGGCGCGGACCAGGTTTGAGCGAAGGAATTGCCGTATCCGAAAACGACGAGCGTCAATGCCGCCACTAAAACGGTACTTGCGATCTGACGGCCATTTTGATAAAGGCTTTTGCATATCATGCTATTGCGCATGCTTGAATTCAGTTTTTTCATAATAATCATGTGATGTTAATTGCTAATCCTGCTTTTAAATTTGACCAGCATCCTCGATTTCAACTTCCCTTGTCTCCGAATCCCTTCGAATCAATCGAAGCGCGTCTTCCTTGGCTTTAGAAGCTTCCGCCCCCAGCGTTTCCCTGTCTTCGGCATCCTGCCTGATTTGATTTAAAATTATTTCCTTTTCCCGCGCATCCTCTTCAGACCACGTGTCTCCCGAGGGAGGAGACGAGTCCTGAACGCGAGGAGAAAGCGTCCAGAAGTAAAGCGCGCCGAGCAGCAGGCCGAAGAATATCGTGACCGCCGAATACAGCGCGACGGTCTTCGTCGTCCTTGAAACTCCCTTTTTATCATTAATATTGTATCGCATGTTCATGTTTGTCGTTAGAATTATGATTCGATGTACGAAGGAAGAGGCCTGCACTCGGAGTAGACGTAATCGGCGACGTTTTGCGATGCTGGAGAAACAGGGAGCGTTTCAAAGCCGAGCACCGAGGCCTCTTCTCCGGATCCCGGACGGCAAACGAGCGATGCCCTGAAAGCTGAGCAGGACAGGCCGGCGCGAACTTGATTTCTCGAGTACCTGACAGCCGTTTCGCCGGACGGAAGAGTGGCCGGAGGGACCGCAGAACCGGGCAGCGTGCAGGAGGCGACGGAATCGTCAACGCAAGCTGTGCCCGCCGAACTCACCGAAGGGGAACAAGTGCCGCTCGTGCAAGCGCACGAATACGTATGCGTCCGCCCTGCGCATGAAGCATCAGGAACAACAAGCGACTGTCCGTCCGACAAGACCTGGGAAGATCCGTTTATATCCGTAAACGCGCATTGTCCGCCTGGATTTTCCAATTCGCCCTCCACCTTCATGTCATCGAATCTTATCCAGCCGACGACCGTTGAACCCCATGCCCAGCCATATGACAGGGCATTCGCGCCAACTACTTTTTTCGTCGCCAGATCGACCTTGAGCCCGTACCGAGGATCACCCAGATTTCCGAGGGATATCCATCCGTCCCATCCGTCAGTTCTCGTCGCGCTGTTGCAATCCTCATTTACAGTTCCGGCGCATGCCCGAACAAATCCAGTTATCCTTCCATTTGCTGGATCATATTTTGCATTTGTGCCGCCGGCAGGCAAAGAGGATAACCCTCCGAATTTTATCCACCCTATGTTATTCGACCATGCCCAGCCCGAAAGCATCCTCTCGCCTGCCCCGGAAGCGGGCGAAAAAGTTACTCTTGCTCCGGGACAATCAGGGACCGTTGAGCCGCTGAAGCATATCCAGCCTATATTAGATGACCAAGACCAACCGACTAGCTGAGGGTCGCTCCCTGCACTTCCCTGGGCCTCTGTCTGCGCGGGCCTGAAAGCCGAGAACGCCGCGCCGATTATTAAAATCAAGGCGGACAGCATTATGTATTTCGATACGCGAGAAATCATTTAATTTTTGAGGCAATCCATGCAATATCTTCATGGATGCTTTATGGACGAGACGGCTAGATATTGATTTAAGTTTATAGCGCGGCAGCCGCATTAGCAAGCTCATTCGCGCAATCAGATTGTGCATAAGTCTTTTACCAAAGATTCGATTAAAATGTAATCAAAAAAGCGCTGGCATTTTTTTGCAATGCCAGCGCTTTTTTTGCTAAATTGATTTGGAGATTTACACCACCTCTACCCCGAGAGACCGGCACGTGCCTTCGATCATCTTGATAGCGCCTTCGATGTCCTTGGCATTAAGGTCGGGCATCTTCTTCTCTGCGATTTCCCGGACCTGAGCCTTGGTAATTTTGCCCGCCTTCTTGCTGTTCGGAGTTCCCGAACCTGACTCGATGCCGACGGCCTTCTTGACGAGGTTCGCGGCAGGAGGAGTCTTGAGGACGAAGTCGTAAGACCGGTCTTCATAAACCGTAATGACAGTCGGGATGATGTCCCCTGCCATCTGAGCAGTGGCGTCGTTGAATTTCTTCACGAATTCGCCGATAGGAATGCCGGCCTGACCTAGCGCGGGACCGATAGGCGGAGCAGGAGTCGCCTTAGCTGCAGGAATCTGGAGCTTGAGCTGTTTGATTATTTTCTTTGCCATAAATTTGTATTGTTTTAGCCTGAATCTTAGTTCTTAAAACGGCCCAAATGCCCTGACGGGCCGAGCCTTTTGTTTAATTTATGACCATTTCGACAAGTAGAAGCGCGAGCGAGCTGGCCTTAAGCAGTACGATACCTTACATCCTTCGAACTTGCAAGAAATCGAGCTCGACGGGAGTTTCTCGCCCGAACATCGACACGAGAACCTTTACCTTGCCTCGATCAGTATCGACTTCCGATACCTTGCCCTCAAGTTCCTTGAACGGACCGTCCGTAATGATGATGAGGTCGCCCGACGCGAGGTCGATGGTGTGCTTGACGCTGTCGGCATTCATCCTCTTGAAAAGAGTCTCGACTTCCGCCTTGTCTACCGGCACGGGAACTGTCCCGGATCCGACGAAGCCGGTCACTCGGGGAGTGTTTCGAACGACGTACCACGAGTCGTCCGTCACGCACATGTCCACGAGCACGTATCCGGGGTAGATTTTCTCCTCTTCCTCGACTCGCTTGCCGGCCTTGATCTTGATTTTCTTTTCTACGGGAACGATGACATTGAAAATCTTGTCTTCCATGCCGAGAGACTCGATTCGCTGCTTGAGATTTCGCAGTACCGCATTCTCATACCCTGCATATGTATGAATCGCGTACCAATTTCGCTCGCCTTGTACTTGTTTTGACATGATGGTTTTGTGTTAATTGAAACTTTTATATTGCCTGCATTGTCGACGCCGCCTTGCCATTCCAGATTCTGAGATTCGGGCCCCTAGTTGAACGACGGGATGATGAGCTTGATGACCGTGCTGAACGCCGAATCGAGAAGGCCGAGATATCCGGCCACGACCAATGAAATGACTACCACGAGAGCGGAGTAAGCGACCGTCTGCTTTCTTGTCGGCCAGGTCACGTGCTTCATTTCAGCCTTTGTTTCGTTGATATATTGTTTTATAGCCATATATTTGTTTAATTTTCTATTCAAAAACACCCTTTCGGGTGCCTTTGCTGTTGTCTATATAGTATTAGATTCAAAGATTTTGTCAATCTCGAGGAAGTATTATCTAATTTGATACGTGACCATCACGTCGGCCGAGATCTTGTTTGTTCCAGTGGGCAATGAAGGCGCCGGAGAGGCCATGTTTCCTGCCGAACCGCGGGCGGACATCGCCATGTCGTACATGGGGTATGCGGGATACGAGTTGTCGCTGTATCCTACCACCTTGACGAGCTTCACGCCAAGCGATTTTGCCAAGGCTTCCGCCTCGTTTCTTGCCTTGACGATAGCTTCCTGCCTGACTTTCTGCTGGTACTTGTCAGGATTGTCCACGGTGCTGTAAGGATTCGAAACTTTCGCTCCGATCGAGCCGAGGCCGGCGACGAGCTCGCTTGTCAGATTCGGATAGTCGTTGACGTTCCGAACCTTGACCTCGACGGTCTGCTGCACCGTGTAGCCTACCGCGACCTGATCGGTATTCGAGCAAGGGGCAATCATGGGCGCGGATGAGACGGCCGTGTCGGGAGCCTCGTCAATCGCGGGAGATGCCGGCCGGGAGACGGCGCATGGACGAACCTGCGTGTCATATTTTGTGCTCGTATAATAATTGGTAGTCTTGATATCCGCCTCCTTGATGCCCTTCTCTTTCAAAAATGCGATTGCCTTGTTGCCTTTTTCTGAAGCCGCAGTCTGAGCAGCTTCCACGGTCCTTCCCTCGCCGTCGACAGTCCATGAAAACGTGGTGATGTCGGGCTTGATGAACATTTCGGACTTGCCCGTTACGGAAATGACGTTCTGGGTTTCGGGCGTGCTGCCGATAGTCGTATACGTCTTGATTTCATTGACGGTCTTGACGAGAATGAAGAGGGATAGCAGGCCGATGCAGATGATGCCGGCGCCCTTCAGGAAGCTGCTTAATTCTTCCGAAGAGAGATTGATGTGACTTTTCTTGAAGTTAAAATTCATATGTAATGTGCGATGTAATTTGAATAATGATTAATTGGCAGATATGCCTGTCATTATATCATTATTTTTCTCAGATACACGTCGACGACGTTTTCAAAGAGGGACGCGACCGTCATGGGACCGACGCCGCCGGGCACGGGAGAGATCATCTTCACGATATCGGACACGTCCGCATAGTCTACGTCGCCCACGCATTTCTTGTCGTCAGGATTTTCTATGGTCGTCCCGACGTCGATGATGACTTGGCCGGGCCTGACATGGTGGCGCGTGAGAAGCCGCGGCCGCCCGACAGCCGAAACGATGATGTCCGCGTCGACGGTATGCAATTCAAGATTCCTGGTTTCGGAATGACAGACCGTAACGGTGGCGCCGCGATTCAAAAATGCCATGGCGGTCGGCTTTCCGACCAGCGCGGACCTTCCGATGACCGTCGCCTTCTTGCCGGCAATGTCAATCTCGTATTTTTTAAGCAGCGAGAGAATTCCCCGCGTCGTCGCGGGCATGAGCGTCAGCTCGGAATTGATCCACAGGCCCTTCACGCTCCTCGAAGACAGCCCGTCGACATCCTTCCTTGAAGAGATCGATTCAATCAGGAGCTCCTTGTGCAGATGCTTCGGAATCGGCAGCTGGAGAATGATGCCGTCGACCGAATTGTCATCGTTGAGATTCTTGATTTCCCTGAGCGCTTCGGCCTGCTCGATATTTTCAGGCAGATGGATGTGCAGGACATTGATGCCGACGCTTTCGCCGAATTTTTTCTTGTTCCGTATGTACGTCTCGGACTCCTTGTTGTCCCCTATCTGAAGAATGGCCAAAGACGGCTTAACGAAGCCTTCCTTTACTTTTTCCGAAACGACAGCCCTCAGCCTGTCGGCGATTTCGGTCCTTAGCTTCTTTCCGTCGAGAATGATGGCTGGCATATTCTCAGAGTATACATCCCCGGCACATTGATGCAACCGAAAGGCGCGGCAAGAAAGGAAAAGGAAGCGGATAAAAATTAACTAGAGGAAGAACAGCGCGTACGCGACAGCCAAGAGAATCCTGTAATATCCGAAGGCGGAGAATGAATGGCTTTGAATGTATTTCAAGAATGACTTGACGGCGACGAACGCCACGGCGAAGGCGACGATGCAGCCGACCGCCAGAATCTGCCATTCCTGATTCGAGAAGGAAAGGTCCGTCGAGTAAAGATCCAGCACTGTGGCGCCAAGCATGGTCGGTATGGCAAGCAGGAATGAGAATTCGACGATCGTCTTGCGGCTGATGCCCATGACTTCCCCGCCAATGATGGTGGCTGCGGACCTTGATACTCCCGGAATCATCGCCAATGACTGCCAAAGGCCGATGAGAACTGCTTTCTTGTACGTCACGTCCTTGAGAGGCTTTTCCTCCGCGGCTGACTCGCCCGGTCGAACGTCCGAAGCCGCTTCGGCGTTTCCGACAATGCCGCCCGTTCTTCTTGCGGAAATTTTCTCAAACGCGATGATGGCGACGCCTCCGAGAAAGAGAGCCGAGACGACCACCAGAGGGCTGGCAAAAAGGTATTCCTTTATGAACGGATATAGCGTGAAGCCGAGAATTGCCGTAGGAATGAACGCGCTTATGATCTTGAGCATGACATCCCTGCTCGCAAGCACGGTTTTCCAATATATGAATATGACCGCGCAAATCGCAGCCAATTGGATGACAATTTCAAAAGTCTTGGTAAACGGATCATTCGCTATGCCGAGGATGTTGCTCGCCAGGATCATGTGACCCGTCGAAGAAACGGGCAAGAACTCGGTCAGGCCCTCGATTACGCCAAGCAGGATTGCATCAAAAAAGTTCATCATATTATTTCTTTATATTTTAATTCCGTCACGAGAACCGAAAGCAGCGCGACGATCAGCCCGACCAGGATGCCCGCAAGTATGTCATTCGCATAGTGAACGCTGAGATATACCCGGCTGACGCCTATCATGAATATGGCGAGCACGTTCGCGCCGATGAACGAGAGCCTTTTCCAGCCGGGCCTGAAATGGTTCTTGAACGTATACGCGATCAGCAGGAAGAACAGGGTCGCCGCGGAAGTGTGCCCGCTCGGAAAGCTGAAGCCGCTTACGAGAATCGCGGGGTCGGCAGGACGCGGCATGGCGAAGAAGTATTTCAGCAAAGTGGTAATCACGTTTACGGCAGCGAAGGCGATGATGAACTGCGCCATGTGCACGTATTTTTTATGAAGCCAATACACGCAGACGAGCACGAGCGCAAGCATCGCGAGATTCTGCGGGCTTCCGAGGTCGGTCAGGAGAATCATCAGTTCCGTAAGCGCAGGCGACTTGAATTGGGAGACGAAATCGGCAATGGCGGCATTGAAGGCGTTTTGGGCGGAACTTATCGGAAGAGTGACCATTTTGGAATTATACTATAAAAGGCGCCGGGGCTGCCCGTCGCGGAAAATCCAGCCGCTATTCGCGAGGCATGTCGAACGTGGTGGTGGCCTTGAGCAAGGTTATGGTCGTTTCGAGATTGTCCGTGAATCGATACCTATAGATGAAATCGGTGCCCGTCGCGGAATCGAAAGCCTTGTTGATTTCCTCCGTCGATCCGGACGCGATCGCCTTGAGAACGAACAGTTCAGTGTCCAGCTGCACTATTTCATACAGAATCGACACCCTCTTGTTCTGCTCAAGATGATTCTTCTGAAGCATGTACCTTGTCTGCACGGCCTCCCCCTCCTTGTCCTGAATTATCTTCGCCCGCCAAGTTCCGAAAGCTATCCGGCTTTTTTCCTTGTATTCCGCGAAGGTATTGTCCGGATTGATGACCGTCTTCGACTCGACGTCCTTCTTGTCGATCCAGACGCCGACGGAGAATTCGTTTATTTTCCTGAGAACATTCGCCTGCTCCTGGGTGAGCACTACCAGTCCCGTCGACGCGCTCGAATACTCCTGATCGAGCGCGTTCGTTATCTTTATCAGGGACGACGCATTGGTGTTGTAGTTATAGACCACGATGGCAAGGAAGACCGGGAAGAATCCGAATATGACAAGAAGCATCACCACCTTGACGAATGACTGAAAGATATTTTGAGAGGAGCGTGCAGGCATGTGCGTTAAATTTAGGCTGAAGCATGTTTATTATACATACAAACGCGGAGAATCTTGCGGACGTTACTCACAGCCGCGCGAAATCCGTGATTACAGCGCTTCAATCAAGAGAGCCTTTGCCGCCTCGTACGCTTCATCGGCCGTCTGAAATACCTGATATCCGAACCGTTCGGCCTCTTTGATATAGTTCGGTCGTTCCACGTTAAAGAAAGAGAAGGCTTCCATCTCCTGAAGCTCTTTCGTATTGCCCCATCGAGGGTCAGCGATGTTTCTTTCGAGAATGGTCTCATAGGAAGTTCCGACCAGAACGATGCCCGGAAAATCAATATCCTTCTTGACGATATGAGGCAGCATGTTTACGCATTCGAAGATGACGGGCTTCGTTTCTTCGCTGTACGAATTGATCTTTTCCATAAACGCCGGCCAAAGCGCTTCGGATTGGTTAACTAGATTTTGCCACTGCTGCTCAGGAATCGTCTTGGAAAAGTATTCCTTCTCGTCCACATTCCAATAGAACTGAATCCATTTTTGATATCTCGGATCAGAACTTATTGCCTGCCTATGGTGATCCAGGGAAACCGAAATGCCGCCGACTTCTGCTGCAAGTTTTCGGGAAAGATACGACTTCCCTGCCGTGGGAATTCCCGTGACGAACAGCCTTTTTCCGAGATGCTTTTTCATGTGAAGATTATAGCAAGCTCTCTGAATTAAGACACTTTTTTTCAAAGGGGACTGATTTCTGTATTTGAAAATACTAACCCAGATGCGACTCGTCGTTCCAAGTGATCAGCCTCCATTCCCTTTTCTCAGTGTTGAATTTGCACAGGGTAATGCCCGTATTTGTTGTAGCCGTACCTTTCATAAACAGAACCGCCTGTTCTTCCGTAAGCGAATCTTTGAAAATGAAATAAGCTAGCAGCACCTTAAGAAACGCTCCGTGCGTTACGATAGCAATTCTTTCTTCCGGGATGTTCTCAAGATATTCAGTTGCCTTTTTTACCCTTTCCTTCAGCGTCTCAAAGAGTTCCTGCTTTTCATAATCCCAGTGGGTCTTATCAAGCTTTTTCTTCATGGCTTCCGTAAGCTCTGGAACGGAAAGATGCTTATACTCGTACATCGCCTCAAACTCCCCTGCACGTTCTATGAAAAGGTCATTTTCTTCTGGTTCCAAATGTATGACCGCCTTGATTGCTTCCGCTGTTTGTTTGGAGCGAGCCTTTGACGTTTCGATGAGCTTTTCGACTCTGATATTTTTAAACCGCTCGGCAACGACTCTTGCTTGTCCCAGCCCCCTTTCTGTCAGGAGGTTGGAGCTTCGCGCATTTTGATTGACGTTCGCATCAGACTCACCATGACGAACAAAGTAGATTAATTTCATGCGTTTGATTCTGAAAGAATCTGATCGACCGCCTTTTTGACATTAATTTCAAAGCTTCCATCCATACAGAATACGGGCATGTTGCACTCCTCTGCCTCATTTTTTATCTCTAATCCATACGTAGAAATCATTTCTGCTATTTTGACGAATGTGGATTGATTCTGAGTATTCTGTATCGCCCAATCCTCAGGATGACTCCCCTTCCGTAGATTAGTTTCAATATCAGCGACATCTTCCCTGTATAAAAACACGACTTTGATATTCTTTATGATTTCTTCATCCAACCCTGCGACAAGTTGCGGTAAAAAATGATATCCCTCAAGAACAAAATCTTCACCGTCACGCACTGCCGCCCGCATGAACATCTTGACCGCTGGCCACATCGTTTTAGCTTGGCTTTTGTAAAAACCGGCAATTTCCTGAGCTGAATACTGCCGATACACGCCATCGTTCGTCCCATATTCTTCATATGCCTTGCTTAATGGAAAATTATTACCCTGTTCATGTTCCGGGATAAACTGAAAAGCTGACGCTGTTAAATAATCAGTCGCTATCCAAGATATGTTTAATTGTTTCGCCAGCCTCTTCGCTACCGTAGTTTTGCCGCAACGCGGGGTTCCTCCGATAAGATATATCATGTCAGAATTATACCAGTTTGATTCGTGCAAGTCTCACGGGCAAAGCTATTCAATCAGCGGCACACAAAAGCCCCGACCGTTTGGTCGGGGCTGAATGAAGAACAATGCAAAGAACTATATTACGCTGATGAAGCCAAGTCGTATACCTCCAAGAATTCAGGCACGCGGGTTGCGACCACGCCATCGCCGATATTCCGAGTGCAATGCACCAAGGTATCGGATCCGACAATGATTGCAACGTGCGTCCAATGTCTCGAAGAGAGGCTCCCTTTTCTTTTGAAGAATACGCTGTGTCCCGCAGGCATCATTTCAAATTTTTCAGGAGACAGATGAAACTCGCAAGGAGGAGGCTGATGCCTCGCCAACAAAGGCAGGGACAAGCCGACCTTGCAATACACTTCGCGCACAAAATGAACGCAATTGAAGGTTTTCATGCAAAATGGCGTTCCCAAGTAACCATTTGCAGTCGAGACGATGCTTTTAGCCAGAGAATCTGAGAGGGTCATGTCGATATCCTTTCTGCTGAGGGTTGAAATCTGAATCAGGAGCAAACGAAAAAACGGAAAAGGCCCGATAGCCGAGCTAGGCAAAACTGGACCAGGAAGAAATTTTGCGAGTAAGAATCATGGGGTGCCCAGAGAGGATCGAACTCTCGTAGCCAGATCCACAGACTGGAGCTTTACCACTAAGCTATGGGCACCATATGCGCCGCAGCCGAAGCCGTTGCGTGCTGACAGTTATACCAAATCTTCGAAGAAATGGCTAGCGAAAGGCGCGCCGCGAATGATTTGAGGCCAAGGACCCGAACGGCATGGCGGCACGAGGCCAACCTTCCGGCTCGACACAAGCCGTGCTCGCGACCTCAACAGAACTAGAGCTGTATCTTCAAGAGGCCCGAAAGCGCCGAAGCCGGCATCACGACCTCCTGTTCTCCTGCCGCGTATGGAGCGACCTGATATTGATCGAACACGAAACGCACCGCCCCTTCCTCCAAAGTAAATATTGAAAAGTTTCGCTCATCGGGAGCGATGCCCTCTTCAAAGAAAGATTCGAGCTTCGGCTGAAGTTCCTTTCTGGTATACGTGGACACCGCTTGCAGGAATTGCGCCTTGTCCCTATACAAGTCCTCAAGCTTTATGAGATCGCCCGTTTTCAGATCGAAGTTGTACGTGATCGTGCTCGTGAAAGGATGCGCCGATCCGGTTATGTACGAAAAGTCCTTCAGCTCGACGACGAAGTACCTGCCGCCTACCTCATGAGCCTTGACCGGATTGATGAGAAGGGAATGCTTCGGCAAGCCGGCATCATTGAAAATGCCGCCGGGCGTTTCCTGCTGAATTTGAACCAACTCATCCTTGAACGCCCGCACGGCTTCGGCAACATTGTCCTTTATCTGCTTGTTGATGAACTGAAGCGCGAACGAATCTCCGGGATTCTCGAACTGGGGAATTCCGGTCTCAATCTGATATGAGTTCGTCTCCTCTTTTGAAGATTCGATTTTTACGTTCGACGTCAGGCTCGGAGTCGATGTCGCGATGCCGAAGACGCTCGTCGGCAGCTCGCTCGGGCGCCTCGAGCTGAAGAATACGTAAAGCGCAACGGCGAAAAGAGCGATCGCAAGCACGAGAACGACGACTAATGGATTTCTTTTTTTGAATGTCTGCATCATGATTTCATTATACACCAGCTCACCCGAAGTTGAGGCCGCAAAAGCCTCATGAAAAATTCACGCAAGCAAAAACCGCAAAGGACGGAAAAAGCCCGGCACAAGGCCGGGCTTTTTTATTGTGCGCGGGAGAGGACTTGAACCTCCACGCCCTTGCGAGCACTACCACCTCAAGGTAGCTTGTCTACCAGTTTCAACACCCGCGCATTTTCCAAGCAGGATTGCTCATGCTTGTGACGGAATAGTACATAAAAACCTCCTGTTTTGCAAACCGCAGGCAGCCCAAAGAGGCAAAGAAAAAAGCCCCGGGAGCGGGGCTTAGTTCGCATTGAGATTATTCAGCTGCAACTTCAACCTTTTCAGCGACCTCAGTTTCTGCTTCTGGTTCCTCAGCGACATCGCTGCTGTCAGATCGCATCATTTCCATTTTCATTCGCTTGCTGATCTCCTTAGCCGCCTTGTCTCGGATGTAGTAGAGCTTCGCTCGTCTTACCTTGGCTCGTCGCACCACTTCAATCTTGGCGATGATTGGAGAGAAAAGAGGGAAAATTCTTTCAACGCCGTATCCGCCTGCGTTCTTTCGAACAGTAAATGTTGCTCCGGCTTCTGCACCGTGCTTTCGGGCAAGAATCATGCCTTCGAAAACCTGAACTCGCGTCTTTCCCTTTTCCTGAATCTTCTGGTGAACTCGTACTGTGTCACCCACTCGCATGTCGAAATCCTTGAGACTTGCAGTCTTCTCTGAAGCGAGCTTTACAGGCTTTTTAGCTGTTTTAGTTGTAGCTGTCATATGGGACAACAATATAGCAGACCTTATATATTAAGTAAAGCGTCATTGAAGTCCTGCGGCAGCGGCGCCTCGATAAGCAGTCGTTCGCCTGAAGGAAGGCTGAATTCAACTGAACGTGCATGAAGCGCTAAACGCTCAAAACCAAGGGCTTTCGGGTGATTTGGCGCATAAAGGCTGTCTGCGATTACCGGATGGTTTATGGCCTTAAAATGAACCCTGATTTGATGCGTGCGGCCTGTTTTGGGATACACGTCAAGGAATGTGAATTTCTCCGGAAAGCTCTGGTTATTCTTGAAAGAATGACCCATCTGGACCTGGCTGCTCGTAGTGGCGCCCAGATCGATCCTTTGAATGACTTGATACTCCGTAAGAGCTTCTCTGAGCTCCCCGCGGGCAAACCGTTCAGCCGACCATTTCCGGAAATCGCTCTTGCTTCTGCCGATAGGCCGGTCTATCTTGCCCTTATCTTCCTTCAGATGACCCCATACTATAGTATTGTATCTTTTCTGAATGACATGCCTCTTGAACAGATCCTTGAAAAATTCGAAAGAAGCCTGATTCTTGGCAATGATGAGCGCGCCCGTCGTGTCCCGGTCAAGACGATGAACGATGCCCGGCCTGTCCACGAACGTCCCGTCAGGCAGCCGCGCAGGCTCGCCCACCCCTTTCGCCTCTGGATAATGCTCGAGTATCCAGTCGCAAAGCGTCGCCTCCTTGGTCTTGCCGTCCGAATGAACGACGAGGCCGGCAGGCTTGTTTATCACTAAAAAATCGGCCGTTTCATGCAGAATCGGCATATTCAAATCTTGAGCTTTTTTTGAGATTTCCTCGGGAGATCGGTCCATTGACGTTACAGTACCATGCGCGAGGCCGTTTTCAAATGTTTGAAATTAAAATAATTATGCTGTATAGTGGCGTCATCGGGGGATTAGCTCAGTTGGTAGAGCAACTCATTTACACTGAGAAGGTCACAGGTTCGAGTCCTGTATCCCCCACCGTAAGCCGACAAGCCCTTTCGACAAGGCGCTTGCCCTTATCATGAAAATGCCCTAACTGCTGTTAGGGCATTTTCATTTGATCAATATCAATCTTCGCGCGATTCAACCCGGACATCAATCCAGGCGAGCCGGCAGGCACACGGCATCGACCGCGATATTCTTGCGACCGCAATCATTGTTTTCCCATGAACACCTTTTCCAGGATGTCGCTCTGAAGAAAATCCCCGCCTTTTCCTTCCGCGACAACTTTCCCCTTATCAAGCACGTATGCCCTATCGGTAATTTCCAAAAGCGACTTGAGATTATGCTCCACGATGATAATCGCCGTGTTTCTTTTTTCATTGGCCTCCTTTATCTTCGCAAAGACCTCCTTTACCACCTTCGGAGCAAGGCCGAGGGACGGCTCATCCAGAAGCAAAAGCTTCGGATCAGTAACCAGGCCGCGGGCAATGGCGACCATTTGCTGCTGTCCTCCTGAAAGCTGTCCCGCCTTCTGATTTAATTTTTCCTTCAGCGCGGGGAAAATATCAAGGGCTTCGCTGATTCGCTCTTTCAGAACCGCCTTATTCTTGATCGCATGCCCGCCGATTTCAATATTTTCATAGACCGAGAGATGCTTGAACACGCGCTTGCCTTGAGGAACAAGCGATATTCCAAGCTCCACCACCTCGTATGGCTTAAGCTTGATTTCGCGACCTTCCCAGATTACGCTGCCCGATTCCATGCGAGCCAGGCCAAATATGGCTTTCAGGACTGTTGATTTTCCCGCGCCGTTCGGACCCATGAGCGCCACGATTTCGCCCCCATCAATCCTGATAGCCGCGCCATCCAAGGCCCTGACCCCTCCGTAATGCACCCTGACGTCTTTCAGTTCCAGAAGCATTTCTTTTTGCATGATTCCATTCTATCTTGTATCCCGGTAATTATCTATTCGTTCCGTCTATTCAATCTGCATTATTTGCCCGTTCTCAATCTTGTTCACGACGATAGGCTGAATCCTGACCCCGTTCTCATCAAACGAGATAGGTCCTGAAACGCCGCCCTCCTTCACTTTCTGAATATTGCTTACCCATTTCGCATTGTCGCTGTCATGATTTTTTACGAGCACGTTGAAGATGTCATATCCGAAGTCCGCAATGAAGCCCGGATCTTCGCCGAATTTCGCGTTGAATGCGACCTTGAACTGATCAGCATTGCCGGATTTCAGCCATAGCGACCTGGCGCCGTTCAATTTATTGGCATCGCCGAGAATCCTCTCGTAATCCGCAAATCCCGTCTGAAGCTGGGCATCGAACCCGAAAAACGGAGGGGTCTGATCAACCGTGAGAATCTCCCTTACCGCAAGCGCGCCATTTGTCGGCGAAGTGAGAAATATGACGGCATCGTAATCTTCGCCGGCGATTTTCGCGGCGTACCCCTTCAGGTCTCCGTTCGCATTGACGATGAGCGGAGTAAAGTTTCCTTTATAACCATCCTGAAACGCCTTGAAGAAACTCAATCCGCCGGCCGTGTTGTCGTACATGACCGCCATTTTCGAGAAAGAATAATTTTTCGTGAGATAATCGGCAAATTCAGCTATGGGAGCCTCTCCCGAAGGGCTAATCTGAAATATGTTGTCTTTGGCGATTCCGACCGTTTGAATTCCGAGCTGCATGACGGGAATGCCGGTCTTGACCGCATCCTGATGGATTGCGTCTATTACGGGCGTGGAAAGCATCATGATCGCGTCAACCTTGTCGAAATCAACAAGCTTCCTGTAGGCGCTCACGCCCTTTTTGGCATCAAAGCCGTCGTCTTCCACGACCAGCCTTATGACCGCGTCAGGATGCTCTTTTTTGTACTGATCCAACGCGAGCTCGACTCCTTTCCGATAATTCTCGCCCGCTACCGCATAATCGCCCGACAACGGAAGCATCAAGCCGAGTGAAAGGGATTCCGGCTGCTTGGAACTGTTGGCAAATCCGATGCCAAGCGCGACAACGACTGCCAGCAGGACAAGCGCTGACCAAATTATTTTTGTATTTTTCTTCATAAAGTATTTTATTGCGTTAAATGCCGTCTGGCGGGCTGCAGGATGGCTTATTGATAAATCCTAAGCAGCATCACTATAAAACACAATTACGAGCTTGTAAAAAAGTTTATTATTTTTAACAAATACCTGTATACCCTTTATAGATAAGGATTTCCTGGATTTAGATTGACTAAATTTTCGACAAAGACTAATATTTCAGCATGCACATAGACAAGAAATCTTCCGTCCTTCTGGGATTGTGCGCGAATGACGTGACCATCCTGAAAGCGCTCTCTTTCAAAGAGCAAGCCGTGTCCGATTTGGCACTCTCCACGCAAATACCCCGCACTTCCCTATACTACATGCTGCCAAGATTGCAGGAGCGCGGGTTTCTGGAAAAAGTGAGGAGAAGCAGGAAAATCCTATGGAGAAAAGCGAGCGACGAAGACATATGCAATGCGTACGAGGAAGCTCTGAAGAGGTTTAAGGGCGCGTCAGATGCCGAAAACGGCGGAGGGAGCAGCGAGGTCCGGGCAATCTCAGATGCCGCGCGAATCGGCCTTTACCAAGGCAACGAAAAGGTCCTGACCGTCTTCGACGAAATCCTGAGCATGCCTCCAAAAAGCCGCTTCTTCGGCATCCAGCCAGAACAGTCCATCATCGCGGCAGTAACAAGAAATCCGATTGAAAAAATTATCAGCTTCAATCAGAGAATAAACGCAAAGAGAATGATAGTCGAGGGAATCGTTCATGAAAGAGGCACCGATTCGATGTTTGCCGCCCTGCCCGAGAACGAAGGACTTGAGCTGCTTAGAAGCTTCGCCAACCGTTCGGCAGACACGGCCAAGCTGCCGAACAATTTCTTAAATAAGACGAAGGCGGAAATCTATCTCTATGAAGACAAGGTGGCGATCGTCAACTGGCACGAGGAATTTGCAGTAATCATCGAGAACAAAGACGTGTTCGAACTCGTGAAGGAGATGTTCAACTCGACCAAATACTTGCTCGGCAAGTACGATCAGAATGAGAAAATCGCAAGAAAGCTTATCGATTTTGACAGCGAATAGCTTATTTCATAGGGACAAACTTGCCTTCCTTGAACACGTTTACTTTCGGCGGCAAATCAAGACGGGTTCCGTCATCGTTAAATCTGATATCGCCCGAGACGCCTCCCCGGTATTCGAAATCCGGAGACTGAAGCTTTTCAACCCATGCATCTTTCGGATAATTTTCGCTCAACTTTTTAATGATGCCGAGAGCGTCATACGCGAAATCTCCGGTAATCTGCAGGTCGCTTCCGTATTTCCCCTTATATCTTTCCATGAAATCGGAGGCGGCCGTATCTGCCAAGTTCGTAGAAATGCATCCTTCCAGCCTTTCCTTCCCTATCGCGGCGGCATATTCATCGGGATAAATTTCAGTGCCAAAATCACAGATAACCTTGATCTTTCCCTGGGCATCCTGCACCCGGAGCGCCCTCAAGAATTTTATGGCGTCCTCCTTCGGCAAAAGGGTGGTCACAGCATCAGGACCTGAGGCAATAATCTTTTGGACTTCGGTTCGGTAATCGCTTGCCGGATTGACAGTCACGTACCGGGCATCGGTACCGGACGGAACGCCTTTCATGAAAGCTTTGGCATTCTCGAGGAACAACGGAGCGTTGCTGTGAACTACGGCTATCTTTTTATACATATCCCCGGAAATCTTTCCGAGCGCAGGAAACAGCAGATTGCTCGAGGGCATCAATTGGAAAACGGAATCTTTTTCATAAACGACAGTGCCGCCGAGGCCCAAAAGAGGAATATTGCCCTGATTCGTCAGAGGGGCGACTGACTGGATAGACGGAGCGCTGGTCATTATGACGGCATCGATGCCGTCAATATTCTTCAGCTTTTGATATGCGGAAACCGCCGTCTTTGCATCGTATTTGTCATCCTCAAAGAAAACCTCGATATTATGGGCTTTGAGTTCTTCTTTTGCCATGAGGATGGCATTGCGATTGCTCTCCCCCAGGGCGGCATATTGGCCAGACAACGGAATGATAACGCCGACTCTAATAATTTCGCTGCGTGCAGCATCGCCGCCTTCGTCCTTGAACAATGCCGTCCCGAAAACAATGGCGGCGGCAAGCGCGACAAGGACGGCGATGTTTTTCATGCTTTTATTTTTATTCACGAGGCCATTATGGAGAAATGCGCGCAAACATACAAAATAATACGAGGAAATGATTACTTTCGCATCATGACGGCTTCATATAAGAACATTCTTTTACATTGTATTGACGACATTATCGTCACATGCTAGCCTTCGCTCATGCCCCTTAGCCCCAAAGCAGTATCTCTCCTTAACCTTACTCCTCAGGAATATAAGATTCTCCAGGCCCTGGAAAGCGGCCCTTCGAACATATCCCTGCTTTCCGAGCGGACGCGTTTCCCTCGCACGACTCTCTACACCGCGATTTCTTCCCTTCAGGGCCGAGGACTTATTGCCAAATTTCCTCAAGGCAAATCGGTGCTGATATCGTCCGTGCCTGCCGACAAGATCTCAGACCTGTTCGCCGAAAGCGCGGCGGCCCTCAGCCTTGAGGGCAATATCCGAGTTTCCAGCATAAGCAAAACGGGCAAGAGTTCCGGCTTCACCTTGATATACGGCAAAAAAGCCATGCTTCAAGTGTGGGAAAGTCTTGCATATGAAAAAAATCGGAGGATATACGTGATCCAGCCCACAAGATCGCTTATGCATACGCTCAAGCTATTCAAGCCGGGCGAATTCGTGCCCATCAACGACGCTATCAAGAAAAACAAGGTGATCATGGATGCCATCATGAAAGAAGACGGCTTCCCTTCTTACATGCGGACATATGCCGGACAGCCAGGCGTTCAGAAAAAGATCATCGAGAGCTTCCTGGACAGAAGGGCGGACGTGACGAAAGTGAGCAATGAATATCTCAACAACAATGCCGAATTATTCATCACTTCATCTCATGCATTTCTCATGAACTGGGAAAATGAAGTCGGCATCAAGATCGAAAACCAAGACATGATTGATTTCCTGAAGGAGCTGTATGTTTTGGCCAAAGGCTATGGCAAGAAAATTGACTTCAACGAATACATGAGAGAATGGAAAAAGAAAGTAGCCTGATTCGACAATTGACGGCTATTCGCCCAAGTATGCCTCAATTACCTCTTTTCGCGACAGGACTTCTGTCGGATTCCCTTCCGCCAAAAGCTTGCCCGCGTCCATGACGATGCAATAGTCAGAAAGCTCCCTGATAAGCTCCATGTTGTGCTCAACCAGTATGACCGTCTTTCCGGCATCTCGCAGCCCGCGCAAGATGGAGGCGACCGTCTTGATCATCTCAGGAAACAATCCCGCAAACGGCTCGTCGAAGAAATATATTCCGGCATTCATCGCCGATGCCCGCGCCACCTCAAGAAGCTTGCGCTGCCCGTACGACAGGTTGACGGCCAGCTCATTCCTCTTTTCCCACAGACCGACCTGTTCCAAGACCTCCTCGGCCTGCTTCAGGTGATACGCCTTGTGCCTCTCAAGCAATGCCGCAGTCGGGCCGCGTTCAGTGAGCGCAAGAAGGACGTTGTCGAGCACGGGCATTTGCTCGAAGAGCCTCACATCCTGAAACGTCCGCGTCATGCCGAAATCCCTTATCTCATGAGAAAGCATCTTTGAAAGCGAAGTTGTCTCCGCGACGACCACGATGCCCGAATCAAAAGAATTGACCCCCGTAAGAAGATTGATGAGCGTCGACTTGCCGGACCCGTTAGGACCGATAAGTCCCGTGATTTTCCCCGCCTCAAAAGAAACGGACAGCCCGTTCACGGCTTTTATTCCGTCAAAATGCTTATGCAGTTTTTTGATTTCTAAAGATTTCATGATTATAGCTTATATTCCCCGACCAGCCCTTGAGGCCTGTACAGCATCAGGCCCACGAGAATGAGGCCGTAGACGACTTGACGCAGCTGGGCGGCAACGTCGGACGGAAAGCCGACAAAGCGCAGCGCTTCGGGAAGAAGAATGAGAAACGCCGCTCCGAGAATTGCTCCTTTGTTGTTTGCCAGGCCTCCCAAGATGATGATGGCGAGAATGAAGATGGATTCGGTCAAGCCGAATGAAGACGGGTCAATGAACGTGATGTACGAAGCAAAAAGAGAACCTGCGACCGCGCCCATCATCGCGCCGATGACAAAAATGGCGAGCTTATAATAGTGAGTGTTGTACCCGAACACCTGAATGGCTCTTTCGTCTTCGCGAATCGCCTTGAGCACGCGGCCGAACGAGGAATTCCCGATGAACTGCGCCGCCCAGTATGCCGCAGCTGCAAAAAGGACGCTCAGGACAAGGAACGAGAGATTCTCTGAAAATTCAAATCCAAACGCGGTCGGTCGGCCAATTCCAGGAATGCCGAGAGGGCCCCGCGTAAGCTCCTGCCAATTAAGAAAGATGCTGAAAATGATGATATTGAATCCGAACGATCCGAGAGCAAAATAATCTCCGTCAAATTTTGACAGGACGAAGCCGACCAAGAGGGCAATCGCGGCGGAGACGACCATTCCGACAAGGACGGAAAGGAAGAAGTTCATTCCGTGCGAAGTCATGAGAATGGCTGTCGCATACGCCCCGATTCCATAGAACGCGGCCGGCGTCATGGACAGGAGCCCCGCATATCCGACAATCAGGTTGAGCGACAGGCCGAGCATCGCATAAATCGAAACCAGAATCGCGAGGTGAATGAAGTATTCCATTCGCTCCATTCTAACACCTATTTTTTAATCGGTAACGCTTGCCCGTTCTCAATCTTCCAGATGCCCGGAATAGCTTTTATATAGTTATGATCGGCGTCTTTTGAAAGATTGCCGACAATCCCCGAGTAACCCCCGAGATTCTTCAGATATGAAACCAACCCCCCGTCGCTTTCAATGCCCAGGACTACGATGTTGAATATGTCATATCCGAAAGGCGCGGTACGAATGTTGAATCTGGTTTCAGGATGCAAGCTAGCAAACCGATTCTGGAACTCCCCGTCTGTCACCATCGCCTCTGTATACCAGTTTCCTTCGAACAATCGCAGGTTGGCGCCGATGGTAAAGGTGCCCGCCCCTCCGGCAACATTCCTAAGACCAAGGTCGTTGATGTCCTTGCCGATGATATCGAGCGCCGGAGGAAGCGTTTGGAGATAGTAGATATCAGCATTCGCTTCCTTTGCCTTCAAGACGATTGTCTTAAAATCGCGGTTAGTCCCGTCAAATCGCTCTTCAAAAACGATCCTGACCCCTTTTTCTTTCGCCTGCCTTTTTACTTCATCCGTAATCGCATTTACGCCCGGATGATTCATCGTAAGCAGGCCGATTGTCTGGGGGCTGGCAAGCATCGCCTCCTCGAACCATCGTTTTGCCTCATCTTCCGGCAACACGCTGCTTATATAGCTGTAATCCCCGAAGGCAATCTTCTTGTCAGCGCAAGCGACGCAGACGTGCACTATCTTGTTCGCATCCGCAATCGGCGCCACGGCAGAGCCGGTACCGGCGGTAACCGAGATGATTACGGAAACCTTGTCAATTGACGCGAGCTTGTTTGCCGCGCTGGCTGATTGCGCGATATTGGTAGCATCATCTTCGATCACCAGCTCATAATTGTATTTTGAACCCTCCAAGTCCCTTAACGCCATCTCTACTCCTTTGACCAGCGAGTTGCCGAACACGCTCGCTCCGCCAGTCAGGGGCGCAACGATTCCGATTTTTACAACCGAGGGCTGCGCATCTTTAAACCGAAATGCGACGACTGACGCGACGACTAGCGCCGCAACGCTGATAATTATTAGTTTTTTCATTTGCAATTGAACTTATTTGTAACAAAACCATTATGAAACAAGATAGAAGTACTGTATATAAAATATGACAAATATACGCCATGTTATATAAATATGTTGACAGATAATGACTAAATAAGGTATAAATGTAGTCATAAAATATGACAGTAACGCCTGATGATAAAATAATAGAACAATTGGGCAGAATCGGCCTCTCTTCCGAAGCTGCCAATATTTACATTTTTCTTCTAAAAGTAGGAACCGAAAGGACAAAGAACACTGCTTTTCAGGTAGCAAAAAGCTTGTCGCTCCCCCGAAGCACCGTTTACCTCAACCTAGACAGGCTGATGTCGAGCAAACTCGTAAGTTTATATAAGATCAATAATGTAAGCCATTTCCTGGCTGAACATCCCTCTCGCATGCAAAACGATCTCCAGGAAAAGCAGAGGATGTTTCAAGACCTGCTCCCGACGCTTGAGAGCTTGCGGTCGAGCGCAAGAACCCATTCCTCCGTTAGGACCTATACGGGCAACGATGGGGTTAAATTAGTCTTTGACGAAATATTCAGCAAGGAACAGGTAAAAGACGTTAGGCAGATATTCACCGTTTCAAATACCCTGCTTAGCAAAATCCTCCCCCGGGGTTTTCCGGAAAAGCTCGATAAGATAAAAAAGAGGCACCAGGTTCATACAAGGATGATTTTGGTGCCGGCCGGCGCAAGCGAGATATCGTCCGTGTACAAGGAAGACAGCAATCGGGAAATTCGCCTTATGCCCGAGAACTATTATTTTGACGGATCATTGTGCATTTATGGAAACAAGGTCGCTTTTTTCTCTCTCGCGGACAACGAGATATATTCCGTCATCATAGAATCAAAGACCATCGTGGCCATGATCAAAAGCTTTTTCATGTGCACATGGGATCTCTTGCAGAAAAAAGCTATTTCTTAAATATTCCCTGAGGGCGGACCAGGAGGAAAATCAGCAGCACGCCGAACGCGATGGCATCCTTCCATTCGCCCGAAATCTTCCAGATGCCGAAGTTCTCGACGAATCCGAGAAGGAACGCGCCGAGCACTCCCCCGTATACGTTCCCTATCCCTCCGATAATGGAAGCTATTACCCCCTTGAACAGGAGCGCCGTTCCCATGGTCGGCTCGATGCCCGTATCAAGACCGACTAGGATTCCGGCAAGGCCGGCGAGCGCGGATCCAGCGAAAAATACCCTTCCGATGACCTTGTCAGTGTTTATTCCCACGATTTTTGACACCTCCTCATCGTCGCTTACCGCGCGCACCACTTTGCCAAAACGCGTATATTTGAATGCGAGGGACAAGGCAAGAGCGATGACCGCGACGGAAAAGAGGATAGCCAGCTGAACCTGAGTAATGACCCCGCCAAATATCTGATATGCCCTGAAGTCGCCGCTGAACGAAAGCGTCTGAAACTGACTGGTAAACAGGATGGCGATAATGGCCTGAAGCGCTGTCATGATTCCAAGCGACGCCACCAGAAAAACCATGCCTGAAGCTTTTCTTTTTCTCAGCGCGCGAAAGACGCTCCTGTCAATCAGGTATCCGGCAAGGCCGGCGACGAGCATTCCCGCGGCAATGCTCGGCATCAAGGGAAAGCCTAAAGACTTCGAAAGATAGAAAACTGCATACCCGCCGATGGCCGCCAAGGCGCCGTGAGCGAGATTGAAGAATTTGGTAGTTCCATAAATGAGATTGAAACCGAGAGCCACCAGGGAATAGATCGACCCGGCAATTACGCTGTTTATTATAAGCTGGGGCAGAATGTTCACGAATGTAATTTTATCATAAAAAAGCAAACCATGATTCTCGGAAAAAGAACCTGACGACGGCGCTTGCGAACCAAGCGTCGAGATAATCTGCTACAATTACTGCATGCATTCGCCCGAAGGTTTCCCCCAACCAGCCCCTGCTCCGTCAACAATCGAAGACAAGCCGAAACGGCTTTACTTGGATTTGGCTTCCGCCAGCCAGCTCGTTCTCAATGAATTGGAGCAAGAAAACCCTCAAAATTTTGGTCCGAAGTGGATTCATAAAAAGCTTCCCAACGTATACGCATATTTTACCAGAAGCATGAGGGCCGGCCTGATAAAGGATTGGGGCGAATTTACCGCTCAGCTGCCCGAAAGCTGGCAAGAGCGCTGGTCCAAAGAAAGCTTTGAAAAATGGGATTTCGAAAAGGCCAAAGAACGGCTCGTTCAATTGCTCGAGCGGGATAAGCCGGCACAGTTCAATAAAAAATGGATAATCAGGCAGGACGCGAAGCTTTACAGGTATTTGAATTCTCAGGCTGGAACAGGAAACCCTAGGCCCGCCATATGGGCAGATTTGATTGACTCGATCGGCGAGTGGAAAGACAAATGGCAGGAAGGCGCGCTGGACAGCAACATTCAGAAAAAAGCCGAGGCGGCTCGGAAATATACCTTGGAAAGCATAAGTTCCGAGGTGCAAGCATTGCTGGAGAAAGAAAAGCCCAAAGAATGGTCGCCTACTTTTCTGGCGAAAAAAGCCCGGCATGTTTTCAGGTTTGCCGAGAGAAATTTAACAAATGCAAAGGGCGGCATAGAATGGGACAGGCTTATCTCGCTCTTGCCTCCGGAATACCAGGCATCATGGAAACGGAAGATATTCCTTGAGGATATCACCGTAGCGGAAGGATATTCCAACCAGGAGGAAGTTGATCAGCTGCTGGAAAAGCACAAGGATTCGCTGTATCTCTTCTACGAATCGACCGGCAAGCATGAAGAGGATGCGGTGAATCAGATTTGCATGGATTTTATCGACCTGATTCGCAAGGGAAATCAGGAAGCAAAAGAGACGTTCACCCAATTTCTGCAGCCCGCGATTACGAAATGGCTGGATAGCGAGGCCCTCCCAGCTTCTCTCGCCCAAAATCCGGAAAAAATGAACGAGCGCGTGGACAGGTGTCTCTACCTCTGGAAAAAGAACAAGACATTTTTAGGCTACGTATTCAGAACTCTTGATTTTACGGCCAGGGGCCTGAAAAAGCATCGAGTGATTTCGCTGGATGAGGATCGCGAAGGGATAAGCCGCCATGAAACCATAGGGAGAGGTGACAGCTTCGACGACGATGATGATATCTTTTTCGATTAGCCCCTTTTTTTGCGGACAATGCCCGAATGGCTTATTTCAGATCGACTATAGCGCCGCTTCGTACCGTAACCAGCTTATACTCCGGAATTCGAGTGCCGTCCGGCTCGAAAGAAACCCTTCCTGAAACGCCCTGATAGTCGGCATTGGAAATATTTTCCATCCACTTGCCTCGATTCGAATCATGACTGCTGAGCAATATCATCGCCGAATCATATCCATAATCGGCCAAGGCTCCGGCGTCCATGCCGTATTTTGCCTTATATCTCTCCTTGAAATCATCTGACGTGTAGCTGGTGATCGAAACGGCGACCGTTCCCTCAAGAGCTCCGAGGTCGCTGCCGAGAACTTTTTGGAAATCGCCGAGCCCCAGGTTCAGCGCCGTATCGAGATACAAAGGAGGAAGATTATTCTGCTGATGCAAGTTCTTCACGAGCTCCGCGCCGGCAGACGATCCCATCAGGATAACCAAGGCATCAGGCTTCTCTTGAGCCACCTTGAGGGCAATCGGCCTCAAGTCATTTTCCGTCGGGGAAATTCTTTCATGCACGACATTCCCCTTGAACGTGGTTTTTATGTCGTTTACCCACCGCTCGTATGCGGCAAGCTGCTGGGATGCAACCACGATTTTCTGGTATCCGCGATTTTGAAGCTCGGCTCCCAAAGCCTCGATTGCCGCCTTGTTTCCAGGATATACTTGGAAAATATTATCGTCGGAAGACTGGGCTTGTTCTCCCAGCTGCATGATAGGAAGGCCGTCCTTGCGCGCAGTCTCATACACGGCATCAATCGTAGGCGATGAAAGATTGAGAAGGGCGTCCACTTTGTCCAGATTCACCAGCTTCTGATATGCGCTTACCCCCTTCTTGGAATCATATCCATCATCTTCCAAAACATATGAAATATTTATTCCCGGATGAAGCGCCTTATAGTCTTCAATGGCCAGCTTGACTCCGTTGGCATAATTTTCCCCCAAGTTTGAACCTCCGGAAATAAGACCTGTCATGGGTGAAATGACGCCAATCTTAATGTCTCCGGAAGCCGGGCGCATTCGCGCTATTGCCAGCGTGGCCAGCGCAATAATCAGTACCGCACCAGAAATCTTGTAAAATTTATTCATATTTATTTTATATTGTTTCGTGTAATTCCCTGCCTTTAATAACGCTACATTGATATCATGGTATCAGTATCTTAGTCAAAAGAACAGATATTATATACCCATAATGTGCTTATATTTATAGCCATATTATATATCTGTACTGTTTTGTCGTCATAAGTATTGACTATTTTTTGCAAATTCGGTAGTGTTGCCACTGTGAACAAACACCTTGAGGCTCTTCAAAACGTGGGACTTTCCGAGAAAGAGG
Organism: uncultured Candidatus Saccharibacteria bacterium; assembly: GCA_964550955.1. Classification (GTDB taxonomy): domain Bacteria; phylum Patescibacteriota; class Minisyncoccia; order Phycocordibacterales; family CAIZLB01; genus VEQN01. The sequence goes on along the minus strand of CAZKAF010000003.1, from coordinate 22,111 downwards.
CTCGGGTGTATCTTACTTTGCTTGAAATGGGGACCGCCTCGGCGTATGCAATTGCAGAAAAGTCCGGAATCAAGAGGCCTACCACCTACGTGATACTGGATGAATTGAGAAAAAAGGGTCTTGTCTTGAAAATTCCCAAGGCAAAAAAGCGAAATTTCGTTGCCAAATCGCCGCAGGAGTTCTTCCGAAATCAGGAACTTAAAGTGCAGATGTCAAAACAGGTTCTTCCCGAGCTCATATCAATCGCCGGCAACCCCGAACGGAAAGTGAAGGTGCTGTATTACGAGGGCCTCAAGGGGATAGACGAGGCGATCAGTTACGGTTGCGCCGACATGCACAACAAGGAAATCGTGGGATTCTTCGCGACAGCCGAAAGGATATCGCCCGACCTGCTGCCAGTCCTTGATTCATGGGAAGACAAGCTGCTGAAGCATGGAATCAAGATACGGGGCATCACTCCGCATCATTCCTCCACGAAAGAGTCTCTCGAGAGGGACCTTTCTCTCGGCCACAACATTCAGACTGTTCCCTATTCCGAATACTCTTCGACCGTCTCCATTGACGCGGGAGACACGTTCGTAAGAATCGTCATGAACGGAGACTTGCAAGCGGTCGTGATCGAGAACCCGGATGTCGCGAAGACCATGAAGGAGATATTCGAGATGGTATGGAAGAAGAACGGCGATGGGAAATAAATATCCCGCAATAAGACCGCCGAGAATAACCAGGGAGATGCACGTAAGCCCCGGATATTTATCTTTAAATTTCAACGCAAAACCGCCGTATGGCGGTTTTGTCAGCTCATCTTCTGATAAAGATTATTTGCTGATTGTCACGGGACTTCCATTCCTGATTTCTCGAACGACGGCGCCAGATACCACGACTCCATGTTCGTCGACGCTTAGGTTGTTGCCGAGCGCGCCGTCAAATCCCTTGATTTTGGAGAGGGCATCCCTGATTTCTTCTCGAGTAGGAACGGTCTTTCCGTCCCCTATTTCTTCTGCGGCCCGGACAATAAGATTCAACGAATCATATCCGTTTGCCGCGCCGAACTTCGGAGTGTCGTTAGGGTATCTTTTTGCAAAGAGATTCACGAACCACTGCTGAGGATCCGCAGCATTTACATACCACATTCCCTCAAACAATGAGAGTTCGGAAGAAAATTCAAACGCTTCCATCGAGGTAACAGGCGTTTGAATTCCCGCCTCACGAAGCTGCTTGGTGAGAATTTCCAGTTCCGGAGAAGTTGCCTCAAGAACGTAGATATCGGGATTGAGATTCTTCACGGCCGCAATCTGAGTTCGAAAATCTCGAGAGCCGGTATTGAACTTCTGGTTAGAAAGAACCTTGATATCGGTATTCTTGATATCGTTCTCAAAGGCAGCTATGATTGCCCCTACCCCAGGATTATCCTGTTGACCGAAGAACGCGACCGTCTTCACCCCTCGCTTGTTCAATTCCTTGATAAACATCTCCGAATCCTTGTAGGGAGGAGTGTAATTTACGAAGTTGTAATCTCCGTTTGCCACATTCATGTCAGAGGCGAAAAAGTTGATGTGAGGAACCTTTGCCTTTTCTGCAATCGGGCTTACCGCGTTTCCGACAGGCGAACCGAATGAGAAGAGAGCCGAGACATTATCTATGCTAATAAGCTTATTGGCAGCAGATGCTCCGGCCTGAGGCCTGAACTGGTCGTCTTCGAATACAAATTCGTAATTGTATTTGGTGTTCTTGGGCAACTGTTCCCGGGCAAGAAGCAGAGCCTGTCGACTATTTTGACCGAGCATCGCCACGTCCCCCGTAAGAGGAAGGGTGACACCGATCCTGACTGTCGGCCTTGTCTCAGGATTCTTCTTCGCGGCAACTGAAGCGACGCACCAAGCGACAAGAATGACCGCAATAATGCCCATGACTACCTTGATTGTTTTATTCATTTGTAAATTTAATAATAATTGATAATGCTTCTACTCTTTTATCTTGGCTGATCTTGTCAGCAAGATTCTCTGTTTCGCCCTCTCGAGCTCTTCAGTCGGAACATGCATTCCGAGACAGGGAGATTTTTAGACCGACTCCAGTAACCAAGCGGACATATCGCCATGCCCCGTAATACGGCCATATCCGCAAATTGATTGTCTTTTGCTGGTTGCTTAAGAACTTGTTTAAATTCTGAAATAACTATGACACACATTTTCTTACTTGTGTTTATACTGTGACAGTATAAACACGAAAGACGCTTATTTATAGACATATATCTGATATAATACATATTTTGTTCGTTGATGTTGACAAAAAATGCTGCCGTTCGGTATAATCTGGTTAAAGAGCATGAATATAAAAAACCCTTTATTCCTCAGAAAATTGGAAAAGACCGGCTTTTCTGACAAAGAAGCCCTTGTGTACCTAGCTCTTTTGGAGCTCGGAGGAGCCTACCCTTCTAAAATAGCCGAGTATTCAGGGCTGAATAGAAGCACTGTGTACAAAATCCTCCTTAACCTTTCTATTCGCGGATTGGTAAATGAAATCGAAAAGAAGAACAAGCTGTTTTATCAGGTTGAGAAGCCGGACCGATTTATCAAATATGCCGAGAACAAGGTAAAGCAGGCGGAAGAATCATTGGATACGGCCAAGTCTATAATTCCCGAAATCAACGAGCTTCATGGATTGCTTGGAGATAAGCCAAAAATTACCTATTACGAGGGAGTGGAAGGGATAACGACCATCTACGAAGACCATCTGGCGACAAGCAAGCCATATGAAATGCTCGCCTGGGCTGATACTTCGGAATTGAGAGAGTTTCTGCCAAAGACATTCTTTGACGACTATGTGAAAGGCAAGGAGAGAATCGGGATAACCACCAGAGGAATCACGCCGGACACGCCTGAAGGCCGGCAATTCAACGACATCCGTTATGGGGACATTAGAAAGAGCATTTGGCCTGACATAAGATTTGCCTCCAAAGACGCGTTTCCCATGACCGGAGAAATTGTCGTATACGGAAAGAGCAAAGTTTCGATCGTAAATTTCTCCAAATCAAATGCGATCGGCACGATCATAGAGGATGAGAAAATCCACAACATGATGAAGACCATCTTCAATATGTGCTGGGAATCGTCGGCAATAAGCAAATAAAGCCACAGGCAGATTCTTGATACTTGCCTAGGCCCAGTAGCCCAGTGACAAAACAAAAACGCACCGGCAGGTGCGCCTTGCTTTTTCTGGTGCCCCCGGTAGGAATCTCGCTCTACGAGCGCAGTACAGGTTTCGCATCGTACTCACTGCGTTCCGTGCGATACGCTCAACCTTTTCGATTCCTAACGCGAGCCAAGCAGTTGGCTCGCTCCTGCATACGACATACAAAAGAAAGAGCATCAGCTTTCGCTGACACTCTTTCTTTTGTATGTGCCCCCGGTAGGAATCGAACCTACATTAACGGCTTAGAAGTCCGCAGTTCTATCCATTGAACTACAGGGGCATTTATATGTCGGGACGGATATGGCTGTCCTCCATCTTCGCTGAACGATTCAAGCGCCGAGGCACGCGCTTGTTTTACCGAGGAACGCGGATGAGCCGCGAACAGCTGGCACGTGTACCATATCAAAATATGGACGGGTCGCCAAGTACGGCCCCTCCTCCCTGAACCCTCGCATTTTCAGCTTCCTTGGCCTCATACAGCTCGATTACGCTTCTTAATTCAACCTCGGTCTCTCCGAGCGAGCTCTGCACGTTTTTCTCGACCGTCGCGCGGCTCGCCTTCACGTCGCTAAGGTTCTTGAAGAAAAACGTGACGCTCCAGCCCAGCGACACGGCGACGAACGCGACAAGCACGGAGAAGATTATCCCCCAGTCCCGTTCCGGCTCATTTCTTATGATTCGGATGCCTTTTATTTTTTCCAGGAAGCTTTGATACATGTTAGTTGTCTTTTACTTTTATTGCCGTGAAGATGATGGACGCCTTCCAGCTCCTGTCTATGGCGGCGGCGGTCGATGAGGCGCCCGCGGCAGGCTGGCTCTCGCCGAGCATGATAAGGTCCAGCTTCTCGAACTTGATCGCGTGCGGCATGTTTTCGATGCTCTTTATCAGGCGAACGACCGAGGACCACCGCCCGCTTGCCGTGAAGCTGACGACGAGGAGCTCCTTGCCATGGCTTTCCAAATCAGGAACGGATCGGGCTTCGATCGAGTCGGTATTATATGTCAGGCCCTTTTGGCTCGCGCTGGCTTCTATCCGGCTGACGAAGTCTATCGCGCCGTTTGCCGGAATCAGGATCTTGTTAACCCTCAATGTCTCATCCCCCGTCTCCTTGGCAGCCTTCTCAAGAGAAAGTATGTGGCTGTACTTGATGTCGATGACCTCGACGTCTTTTTTCAAGGCCGAAGTCCTTTCGGACAAGCTGGCGACGTATCGCACGCCATAAACATATCCGCCGACCGCGGCGAGCATCAGGACCAGGCTGAATGTAAATATTTGGGATGTTTTATTCATTTTGATTTTCTTCGGAGGCGCCAGGATTCCCGATAACTGCTTCCGCGTCATCGTTCAGGTCGATCTCAAGCGCGTGCGGCGAGCTTACGATCCAGAATTCGGGACTCGTATTGACCTGCAGCTTCAGGTTGAATCCGATATCCCTCTCCCGGGCAAAGTTTGAAAGCGGAATGCTGACCCCGGCGAAGGCCGCGTCTTTCTTCAGGACATCCACGTATGCCGAGAGGGCCGACCGGGTGTTCGCCCTTCCGGAAATGTCCACCGTCACGCCCGCGTCAGATTCCGGAGTAAAATTGAAGCTCACGATCGAGATGCCGCTTGGCTTATCCTGGACGATTCTCTCGAAAATCCTCGTGGGGTCGCGCTTGGTGGTATGAGCTTTCAGGGCATTCAGGGTATCCGACACGGCCTTGATGTCGCCGGCAGCCTCGTCAGTCTGCTTCGCGGCGATGAGCCTGTTCAGGTTCTCCTTTTCATTCTCGACTTCGGCGTATGTTCCGAATGAAATGACATAAGAAGGAATGAGAAAAACGGCGCTGGCGACGACGGTAGCGACGATGCCGAGGCAAAGAACGATCAAGATCCTCATTCGATATTGCCTTACTATTTTCTTTTTATGTTCTTCGGTCAGAAGATGAAGCATATATTTTTATTGTACGCTAGTCTGCATTTTTTGGTAGAGCCAATCCGACCGCGACGGCGTAATCGAGCGATTCCAAGTACTCAATCGGAGGAATCTCCTCTTCGAAAGAGAACACGTTGGCCCAGACATTGGCGAGCTCGACGGGAACCCTGAGCGACAGGGCGAGATATTCCCTGAATCCGATGATGGAAGAGTCCCTTCCCGCCAAGACTATCTTCATCTGCTTCTTCTGATCTTTTCCGCTTTTCTCGCCGTGCGATTGCCAGTACATGTAGACTCTCTGAATCTCGTCCCGGAGGGCCGAGACCGCGTTGATCAATGACATGAAAAATTCGTTGTTTTCGGCGTTCTTGACATACCCCTTGTCCCTCTTCATCTTCTCCGCCTCGTCCGCCGTGATGCCGTATTCCTTCGAGATGGCCGCCGTGAGGTCGTTGCCTCCGATATTGATGGTCGAGGTAAACTGAACGGCCCCCTCGCTTACGGCGGACAGGACCGTCTTTGTCAGGCCGATGTGGACGACAAGGCACATGGAGCTGTCTTCCTGGGAGACGACAGCCCGGGAAAGAGCCTGGTTCTCGATGAGGAAAGATATGGGGGTCATTCCGCACGATTCGAACAGGTCTATATATTGCTCGATGACGGCCCTCTGAACGACGGAGACCGAGGCAAAGCCGGTCTTTTTCTTTTCGTCCTCATGAATTATGTAATAGTCGAAAACCGCGTCGGCGAGATTGATCGGCACGTTTTCCTCAAGATGAAACTCTATGTGGCTTCGGATGGAATCGTCATCTCCCAAGGGAATTTCGGTGGTAAAAAGATACGAGTCCACTTCCGGAATTGCCACTTCGACGAACTGGAAGCGGTTTGCCCGCTGAATTTTCTTAAGCGCAGCAGAAAGGTCCTTGTTCGCCAAGAGCGATTCGCCCGCGGCGGTGCCGTTCGGTATGTCCTGGGTGCCGTATCTTCCCAGCCTCAAGCCGCGTCCGGATTTGACGAGTTCCATGTATCGGACGGAAGTTGACGTGATTTCGACGCCGACCCTCGGCATCGAGATGATTCTCGGAGCAGGAAAGTGTTTGAATATTTTTTGAGCGATACCCATGTCGCTTCATTATACGACAAAATGCTCATATTAAATATGAGCCGACTGTTGAATACTTCGGTCAGCCGATGCCCGGACCGGGCAAACGGAATGCATTCTTGGAAATATCACGCGCGCGGCTGATTCGCGCAAGCCTATTTCAGCTGAGTTCCGATTTTTATTTCAGCCGTAGGCTTGAGCAACGCAAAATTCTGATCGTCATTGACCGCAAGTATCATTGCCTGGCTTTCCATGCCCATCATCGGCCTCGGCTTCAGGTTCGTCACGAAGGGAAATGAATTTCCTATCAACTCTTCCAACGCGACGAACTTTGCAATGCCGGAGAGGACCTGTCTCGGCTTTTCCTCGCCGAAATCAACGCTCAGCCTGAGAAGCTTTTCGGACCCTTCGACAGGAACGGCCTCAAGCACTTTCCCTATCTTCATCTCTATCTTGCAGAAGTCGTCTATGGACGCGTATGCGGGCGCGGAAGCAGGGGCGATATTTTCTTCATTTTTAGTTTCACTGGCATTCATATTGTTTTCGTTCATATTCATTATTTAGTCTTTAAATTATTCTGCATCCGCCGCGGCCTCCCCGGCTGACCTGAACCTGAGTCGGTCAAGATAGCTTTGAAGGATTACGGCAGCAGCTGACGCGTCCAGGTCCTTGCTGTCGCCCTGTATCTGCTGGGCCTGCACGGTCGAGAATATTTCCGGCTCGTATATGACCGTAAGGCCGAGAGCTTCGAGCTCGGACACGAACCTCTTCGTATCGGTCATTATCAAATTCTCCTGCCCCTTGAAGTTTCTGGACTCCCCGACCACCGCCTCCGAGATGCCCTCTTTCCGGCATATGGCCTTTATTTCATTGGCCGCATTCCTGGAGCTTTCGATGACCCCTTTCGGAAACGCAAAGAAAGCCGACTCGTCGGACAATGCCAAGCCTATCCTTTTTGATCCGTAGTCGATTCCAAGATATCTCATAAATAGAAGCTTTTTGGCGCTCTCGTCCTCAGTATGTCAAAAAGTTGAAAAAATGCCAGCTTTGATATATAGTCTTACTCGGAGGAGTGGCAGAGTGGTCGAATGCGTCTGTCTTGAAAACAGAAGGCCCTTTACGGGGCCCGTGAGTTCGAATCTCACCTCCTCCGCACATAAAAACAAGGACTGCCCGCAAGGGCGGTTTTTGTTTTTATGCCCGCGGAAAGACTTGTGAGATTGCAAGCATCTCATCTCCTTTTTTTCACCTTTCCAAATCCCTTACTGACTCTCGACCATGTACTCAACAACGATATTTATAATCTTCTTAACGGTATCCGTACAGTTCTTGAAAAAGAGCTTTTCCAAGACATCGATGCCGTGCACCCTGATTACATCACTAATGAGTGCGTGGACGAAAGATTGCGTCGCCGAATCAACTTTGTTGAAATCAAGAACTATTTCCTTCCCATCCTTGATTGAAGGCATTAGGATGCCGAGACGGATTTCTCTCGCCTTATCCTTATCCTCCGCAAAGCTGCCGACTTCTTCGAATAAATTAATTGTAATCATATGAATTGAGGCCCTTTATACCTCTCTTTCTTTCTCGCCTTGACTGCATGAGAGTAGGTTTCCCTTATTAAATCGAGTAATTTTGAAAAGTCTTCCGTCGTATCCAATGGAATGTCTATCCCCACGGCCGTACCTTGCCAGTATGGAAGATCGGAAGACTTTGAGTGCCTGTCTTCGAACGGGTCAGCTTCCAGAGCGAAATGCTTGGACTTCGAATCTCTTTTCAGCAATTTATACATGGATGATCCGCTGTATATCATGAAGAAGCCCCTGTTCACATTCGCAACAGACTTGATGAAGAAGAGACCAGCGCCTGCATTGAATTCAGTGCCCCCTTCTTTTGGCGTAGTGCCCGTAACACCTGGCGTCAAAGCAAGCCTTAGCGCTTCCGTATCTGAATCGGCCTTGTGCGAGCGGCTGATTGTTCGTCGAATTCCCACGCCGACATCGGTGATGCCTATCCGTATAGTATTGCTTTTTGCAAAGTATTGGGCAGCAACAACCGCGCCATGCTCTGCTTGAGAATGTTCCAAAACATTCCTTACAAGTTCGCTAACTATGTACTGTATAGGTTGAGCCTGTCTCGGCTCAAGATGCAATAAAGGTATCATTTCCTTTATAAAACCCGCCAACTCGTTCGGATTCTTGATAAAGGTCAGCGGAATGAACCGTCCCGACGGCTCGTGTTCCGTAACAATGATACCCGAATCAACCCCAAGAGCATTAAACAGACCCATTCTTTCCAAATAATGTCCTGAGCGAGCCTCTATTTTCTCACACACTACCCTTGAAACATTAAGACCGAGTGAGGCAAGCATGGTCAATACGACCGGGTGAACATGAATCCAGCTTTTATTTGCAGTCAATTCCAAGATATTAGGATTAGCAGGATCGAATCCTCTTAGAAAAGAATCTATATTGCCCAGGAAGGCGCTGTTGGGTATATGTATCCGCATGTGCCTTAGATACTACCGGGATTTGGTATTTTTTGCAATTTACCATAATTCCCGGTGTGTTTAAAGGTTATTTTGGCAGATTTAACCGGGAAATTGCATTTATTTCAGAAAAAGCGAAATCCCGGTAACATATAGAAGTCTTTCGTCTAAATTAAGACTGAACTGAGACAAATTTAGACCGCACCCGCCTTACCCTCTCTCGAAATCCCTCAAGCAGCCGCGCCTTTCTGCGGTATAATATCCCTGCCAAGAAACCATGAGCGTCGAACACAACAAAGCAAAAGGCGTCTTATATTCCGGCATCATCTGGATGCTGTCAGGCCTGGCTTTGTCGATTTATGGCATTTTAATATCTCAAAACGCAAACATTCCAGGCCTCGAAGTCCTAATCAGTTTCTTAGGCACTATAGATGACCAGTATATTTATCTGGCAGCTTTCTTTTCAATACTCATCGAGGGGCTGTACTTTATCGGCAGCTTTTTCCCCGGCGCAAGCCTGGTCTTGCTGTTGGCAATCATATCTCAAACGAAAGGAATGCTTGTTTCCCTCATCACGATATTCCTTATCTTCATCGGCTGGAGCATCTCGGGAATCATCAACATATATTTGGCAAAAATATACAGAAAAAAGATAATCAGGCTGGAAGAAAATGAGGATTACCGTGTAAGCCATCGAATATGGACGACATGGTTCCCCGCCTTCAGGGCCAGTTACGAAGTCGCCCAGATCGTCGAGGGAGGCAATCCGTTCAAAGTTTTCATCTCGTCTCTTTGGGTAAGATTCTGCGCGACCCTGTTCGTGGGAGCCGTCGCGTTCATCATTCCTCTTTTTATAAACATCAATGACGTTTCAAACCGGGAGGGGTACGCATCAATAGCCATAGTCGCGGCAATCAGCTTTGCGGTAGGAATAGCCAAAATCAGAATGTATCTGTCCTTAAGAAAGGCCGCTTCCTGAGAGCCTGATGCGAGTCATGTTCCGCCGCTCGGTACGCCACGGCAAAGCGCCTAAGACCCCCATTCTACATTGACATATATGTAAATATATGATATTATATATAATAGAGTTTCATCCCTCATGGCACTAGCCATATGAACATGTTTCGTATATCTGGTCCCATGAGGGCATACCAAAACATCAAAGTCAGGGCTGCATCTCTTGCAGCCGTAACCATGATCATTAATATCTTCTGCCTTGGCAATGTCCAGGCGCAGAATACAAGAGCGTACTGCCTCCCGGCAGTACTTGAGGCTACAAGCCAGGCATTCCCTGCCCTTGACGGGGTTCAGATGAATGCCGCGCAAGCCGAGTTCTTCAAAGCCTATTCTTCCGAGGAAACTCCTCAATGGATCAAGGCGATGAAAGACTCGGGGGCGCTTGAAGGAAAAGCCGGAAGCGGAGCGGCCATCAACGAGTGGCTGAAAACGAAAGGCTTCTGGGTCCGGCCGAGCGGAGACCGTTCGGTCGCGGCAGTCTTTGACCTCAAGCTCGCTTGGGAGGTCCCAGGCGCGGCCAGCGAGACAAAAGTCGGGGACGACATGTTCGCCGCGGCAAAAATGAGCTTTGATAAATTGGGAGGCGTTCATTCGTCACCCAAGCATGACAAGCCCGTCTTTGAGATGAAGCCCCTGTCGCAAGACTGGGAAATCTTCATCACCGAGTATCAGGGAGAAATTTCCGAAGACAAGGAACTGCTCTCGCTTGGAAACGAGGTTCTCACCGACCTCAAGCCAAGCGAAATCAGCGGCAAGTTTTCGGCGGTGATAATTCCAAAGGTCGCCTTCGAGAAAGAGATTGACATCTCGTTTCTCGAAGGAATGGCGTCGCCCGCCTTCTCCGTGGACGAGGCGCTCAAGTTCGTCAAGCTTAACCTGAGCGAAGCAGGCATCGAGGCAAGCTCGGCCGTCGTGTTTCGTACCAGAGGAATGGCTCCTCCCGCATATGCGATCAAGGAGAAGTTCATGGTGATAATCCGAACCAAAGGAACATCACCGTTCCCTGCCTTCGTCGCGCTATGCGACAAGGACAGCTGGGTCAAGGCGAAGTGACGACGAGCGGCCCGAGCAATCCGAGGATTGCTCGGATTGCTCGGAAATTCAGCACCGGCAGGTTCGAACCTGCCGGTGCTTTTTATTTTCCATCATACATATTAGATGCCCGACCAGGGCAGTTTGAATAAACTCGGCTTAGGCAATATACTAAAGACAATGAAAAAGCCTCTTGAATTTTTGTTTGCCGCCATACAAGGACTCGCAACCTTATTTCTTGCGGCCTATTTCTTCTCATATGCCGTCAATCCCGAAACGGGCTTTGTCCTGGATGCCGCAAATCTGATGTTCCATGAAGCCGGGCACTCAATATTTTTCATCTTCGGAGACTTCATGTCGGTGCTCGGCGGAACTATTTTTCAGATAGGCATACCGGTCTTCGTGGCGCTCTATTTTATTGCCAGAGGAGACTACTATTCAGGATCGATCATATCCCTTTGGACGGGACAGAGCATCGTGAACGCGTCGCTTTACATCAGGGATGCCGCCGCGAAAGAGCTTCCCTTGCTCGGGGGCGACGCGGCCATTCATGACTGGAATTATATCTTGACGCGGCTGGACCTGCTTCAATACACCCCGCATATCGCAGGCATAGCTTTTTGGACAGGCGCTGTCATCATAGCCTTGTCGTCCGTGGCAGCAATGTATTTCGTGTTTTTCAATCCCAGCAAGCAGGAAGTTTTTAAGGACTAGCTAATCCCAGTTCCGCCAGGCGGTTCCCGCTTAACAAATTTATTTATATGGTAGAATATCTGCATGGCAAAAAAAGATCCTTTCATTTGGGAAACGGAGGAATACTATTTCCAAGAGAAGACATCTGACTGGTACTGGGTGGTCGGCATCATCGGCATTTCGATCGCGATTCTCGCGATGATTTTCGGCGACACGCTCTTTGCGCTCCTCATTCTCATCAGCACGTTCGCCCTGGCCCTCTTCGCCTCGAAGCGGCCTCACGTCGTCCGGTTCGAAGTCAGCAAGAAAGGCATCATGATCGAGCGGACGCTGTATCCGTACGCGACGCTCGACTCTTTCTGGGTTGAGGACAATCGTCACATAGGCACCCCCTCAAAGCTTATCGTAAAATCGAGGAAGGCCATCGTTCCCCTCATCGCCATTCCCCTCGACGGCATAGACCCGGACGACGTGCGAGATTTCCTGCTCGACAACCTGCTCGAAGACCACCACCCGGAACCGCTTGGACAGAAGATTCTCGAATACTTTGGCTTTTAGATGAATTGTGATATTTTCAGGTTATTCGCAGGCGGCGCAAACGTGGGCTTAAGTAAGCATGCGTGCGGCCCGCGAATACGTGTCGGCAGGCTGCGCGGGCAGCAGTCGACGCCTCATACGCTTTCGTCGTTCAATGGATAGGACATAGCTTTGCGGAAGCTAAAATACAGGTTCGATTCCTGTCGAGAGCACATAAATAAAATGACTCGCCCTTTGCGCGGGTCTTTTTATTTTTCAGTTTGGCAGGATGAGGAGAGCGCCCGCCGGCGCAGTCGGGGATTCCTGCAGAAAGCGGCTATCTGACTATGACCGCCTGATTCGTAACTTCGGGAATCGCATGGAACTGGGCCATCAGGACATTGGAGCTCCAATACTGGTTCTGCTTGCCCGTCGTCGAGTCATGAACGTAGAAGCCCGTCGGGTTCTCGATTGTTCCCTCAAACCCAACCACCACGCGGGCATGCTCGCCCCTGAAAGCCTTGACCGTCTTCCCGGCCGGCGTAGTCCACGTATAAGGCTCGCCCGTCAGGCTCGTGTATCCCCATAAGATGACAGGGTTTCCGTTGCTGATTTCCCGCGCCATTCTTGATGCGGTCATGGAGTTCGTATATTCCGCCTGCCTTCCAAAGGCCTGAGCGGCTTTTGCGACCGGCTTTCCATAAACGCCATACCCTTTCGAGATATCAACGACATCGACTTCGCCGACGTACATTTCTTGCGGATCATCCCAGATGTTGTTCACGGTATCCTTCGGCCTCGGGTTATATCCCATCGCGCTTATTATCTCTATGTCAGAATTTTTCAAGACGCCCTTGAAGGCCAGCGCCATGCGGAGCGCGGCGGCTTCGCAGCTGTTCACATACTGCTGCGCAAAATACGGGACATTGAGCTTGAAGCCGGTCGAAGCGGGCTGAACCTGAGGAGTCGAAGAAGATGGCTGTGAAGACTGCGCGGACGAAGGGGCTGAAGCCGGAAGCACGGGACCAATGGCAGCAGAAACCGCAGGCGAGGCTGCCGTCGTGGAGGTCGCGGCCTTTGGCGCAGGCGTCGAAGCGGATGCCGCCGTAGATGTGGCGGAGGCTGACAAGGAGGCAGCTGGCGCCGATGACGGCGCGCCCTGCATTTCAGTTGTCGTTCCGAGATGCTCTTCGCCTATGTTTTCCAAGGACAGCATCTCAGCTTCGGCCGAAGATGACGCTTCGGACAAATCCAGCCTTCCTACAAGGGGCACGTCCGGAATGTCGGTCTCATCCTCCATTTCCAGGGCGAATGCATTTTGAATGACAGGCGGCCGTATGAAATACATTGCAAAATAGGTGCCGAATATGCCGACGCAAAGCGGGGTCAGAACGAGCAGGGCGGTCTGTATTATTTTTTCTAACGCAGATTGAGACATAATCTGAATGACTAAAGTATACCATTTGATATACTTTAAACGTATGAACAATCCGACGCTTGAACTTCTTTCAGAAACATCTTCGCTGGCGAGCACTACGAGCCTCTTAACTTTCGTCTTCACGCTCGCGATGCTCATTTACTGGACCGCGGCCTTCTTTATTCTCTATCATCTTATCCGCTTCGGCGTCAGCGGCCAGCCGAAAAAGATAGCCATCGCCTTCCTGGCGGGATCGATCTTTCTTTCCCTGATAACGACGCTCTTTTACGTCCAGGCGGTCTTATCAGTCTAATCTAAAATCCATGAACTTATTTTCATTCATAAGCAAGACATCATACACGTTCGAGGGCAAGAAGGACGACGAGGTCGTGTATCTTTTTCTGCACAGGCACTGGTTCACCATCGCGAGCAAGGTCGCATATCTTTTCGTGGGAGCGCTGATTCCTCTCGGAGCGCTCATCGTCTTCGGGCAAATCATCATCCAAAACAATCTCCTTTCCGTCTTCATCCTTCTGAGCTCCTGCTATTACATGGCGCTCTGGTTCGCGCTCTTTTACATACTCACGATGTATACGCTGGAAACATGGATCGTGACGAACATGCGCGTCATAAACAGCGTCCAGTGCGGATTCTTTGACAGGAGAATTTCCGAGCTGAGCCTTCATAACGTTCAGGACATATCGATAAGGATGGAGGGCGCGATTCCGACGATGATGGGTTACGGCGACATAGAGGTGCAGACCGCCGGGGCCGAGCACCGCTTCGCCTTCCATGACGTGCCCAATCCGCAAGCGGCAAAAGACGAGATCACGAAGCGGGCGGAAGCCGTGAAAGAATCGCGTCATTCCAATTCAATATAAGCCTTGGCACAAAAAAGCCTCCGCGTTGCCGGAGGCTTTTTCTTATTGCTGATATTATTTGCTTCGAACGATCAGTGCTGACATTCGAGACTTCCTTCGAGAAGCTTCCCCCTTCTTGATAGTTCCAGCCCTGGCTGCCTTATCGAGCGCCTTGTAAGCTGTCGGGAGCGCTTTCTCGGCTTCCTTGATTTTCTTCGCGGAAACGAGCCTTTTGATATCCTTGATAGCTTCGTCCACGTTCTTCTGCCTTCGGAGGTTGAAAACCTTCTTCTTTGAAGAGCCTCGGAGAGCTTTTTTTGCTGATTGAATAATTGGCATATGTAGACAAGAATGTACCAGATTACTGGATATTTAGCAAATATGCCGCCAAGCCGGGCGGCTGAGCCAATCAAGCAAGGATGAGGGGTCTGCCGCAGCCTTCGGCCTCGGCGCAATTTAGCCCAATGCAGCCAAAATCTGCTAAAATGGAGCCATGATTTCATACCTGAGCGGAATAACCCTGCATAAAGATCTAAAATACGCCGTCATTCAGACGAACGGAGGCGTCGGGTACAAGGTCTTCGCGACGCTCGACACGTTGGGACAGCTGACCGAAGGCAGTCCTGCAGTACTCTGGATACATACGGTCGTGCGGGAAGACGCGCTGGACCTTTACGGCTTCAAGGACCGGGATACCCTCTCCTTCTTCGAGCTTCTCCTGACAGTATCGGGCATAGGGCCAAAATCGGCCATCGGAATCCTCGGAGCGGCGACAGTTCCAACCCTGCGAGAGGCCATCGTTACGGGAGAGACCGGCTACATCACGAAAATCGGAGGAATCGGCAAAAAAGTCGCGGAGAAAATAGTCCTCGAACTTAAGGGCAAGGCCGGAACCGCCGAATGGGGCGCATCCGACTCGAACAACGGAGACATCGATGTCATCGAGGCGCTCAAGTCTCTCGGTTACAACCATAAAGAAGCGAAGGATTCTCTTGAGAAAATACCGGCCGATATCGTAGGAACAACGGAGAAAATCAAGCACGCGCTCAAGCAGCTGAGCCGCTAGCAGGAAACGGCCAGTTCGCCGAACGGCGCTTAAGCGGCTTAAGCCCATCTCTGGCCTGCTGTCGATTGCATTTTGTCCCCGCTCGCTTATTATGTGCCCATATGCCAGAACTTCCCGAGGTGCAAACGACAGTAAACGGAATCAACCAAACGGTTGCCGGCCTTTCCATTGCCGATGTCTGGACAAGCTATGACAGCAGGCATCATGAGGGCAAGGACAACATAAAAGACCCGGCGTATTTTCAGGAATTCAGGCGCGCCGTCTCCGGCCGAAAAATTCTCAAGGCGGAGCGGCGCGCCAAAAACATCCTCATTCATCTGAGCAAGGGAAAAGGAAAGCGGTCGACAATTCTGATTCACATGAAAATGACCGGCCATGTCATGCACGGAAAGTATGTAAAAAGCGAAAAGCCCGAGGACGCAAAAGATCCGTGGAAACCGGCGAAGTCCGAGAACGAAGCGTTGCTTGATCCGTTCAACAGACACATTCGTCTAGCATTCTCGCTTTCGAACAAGAAGCATCTCGTGCTTTCCGACATGCGCAAATTTGCAAAGGTCACGCTCATCGATACGGCTGATATTGAAAACAGCCTACACATGAGCCATCTTGGGCCGGAACCCCTTGAGGACACTTTCACATACAAAGTATTTAGCGGACAGTTGCTCAAACGACCTGAAGGCAGGATAAAAAATGTATTAATGGACCAAACGCTTATATCAGGCGTTGGCAATATTTATTCCGATGAAGCTCTCTGGCTTGCCGGCATCCACCCCGAAGAGAAGCCGCGAAAAGTACCCGAAGAAAAGCTCAAAGCGTTATATAAAGCAGTTAAAGAAGTTCTGAAGAAAGGAATTGATTTCGGCGGAGACTCGATGTCAGACTATAGAAACATCAATGGCGAGCGGGGCGAATTTCAGGCGCATCACAATGCATATCGAAAAACTGGCAAGCCGTGCACCAAGAAAGGCTGCGCCGGAATCATTCTCAGAAAAGTGGTCGGCGGCCGAAGCGCGCATTTCTGCAGCGCGCATCAGACGCTCATCTAAAGGTCGGGCAGAGAAATGAAGAAAAAAAAGGGGGTGCCGCGCCCGCCCGCCAAGTCCGAAGTCCGAAGTCCGAAGTCCCTTTCAGGATATCTTTCGGATGATATAGCAAAAATGCTATACGCCCAGGATTCTAAAGAGTGCAATTCCCGCAGCAACCGAAACATTCAGCGACTCCTTCTCCCCTTTCATGGGCAAGCTGGCAACGCAGTCGCACAGGGCGAGAGTTTCAGAATCGAGTCCTTCGACTTCATTTCCAAAAACAAAAGCGACTCCGTCTTTTCCGTCTCGCTTCCTACCGTTCGGCTGAACCAGCTTAATCAGATCAATCTCCTTATAATCAACCGACCGCTCGCATTGCTCGACGGCAATCACGAACCATCCTTCCTTTTTCAGTTCAGCTATAAGAGCCCGGACATCCGCATGATGCTCCCACGGGATAGTCTTTTCGGCGCCCAATGCGGTCTTTGCGATTTCCTTTACTGGCCGTCCGAACCGATCGAGCGGATCAGGAGTGTAGCCCGCAAGGTACACCTGGCCAATTCCGGCTGCATCACAGGTACGAAAAATCGAGCCGACATTATGAGCGCTTCGTATGTCTGGAAGTATGACCGCCGTCTTCATGACGCTCTTCATGACATCTTTATAGCACCATTATGTGTGATATCATAGAGGCATGCTTAATCCATTCCCGGAACTATTGTTCCTGAAAGCGCTTGCTCCGACACTTATCAGGATCGGGGCCGGCGTCTATTTCATAATATTAGGGTACTCAAAATTCGCCCAGAACAGGCAGCTGCTCGTCGATTACTTCGATTCGATCAAGATCAGGCCCGCCGGCGCGTTTGTCAAAGCCCTCGGCTACACGGAAGTCATCATCGGCACATGCCTGTTCATCGGACTGTTCACGCAAATCGGCGCGATTATCGGCGCGATTATCAGCTTCGTCTCCCTTATCGTCTCCGTGCGCGAACCGCAATTGAAGATGAGGACGTGGATGGAATACGGGATGCTCTTCCTCATCTCCCTCAGCCTGCTTTTCTCAGGAGCCGGACTTTGGGCGCTTGATTTGCCACTTTAAGATTTTCTGATATATTTCTTGGTATTCCTTCGGTTTTATTGGTTTGCCTTGCTTTCATAGCGAAACCGCCGCAAAACCCCATGCAACCATCGAATGCCAAATTATGCGTCCGTAGCTCAGTCGGTAGAGCACCTGCCTTTTAAGCAGAGGGTCGTAGGTTCGATTCCTACCGGACGCACAGTAAAAATAAAAAACAGCTTGCCTCGCCGCAAGCTGTTTTTTATTTTAGTTCTTCGGCGCTGTCGCCGCCATCCAGCTCAATCAGTCTCTTCAATCTTTCATCCATGTCGCCAGCAACGCCCAGCTTGCTCGGAAGAAAACTGTCCATCTCAACATTATCGCTCGCGACCGGCAAAATGAAGACATTCCCGCTTTCCGGATGTTTGCCAAGGCTATCTTTTCCCGCAGAGTCCCTTCTTTCTCAACCAAGCCCTCATCCTTATTTTCGTCTTCGTTTCCAACTTCAGGCTTTTCATTTGGCGGCAATTCATTCATAAAGCAAGTATAGCATTTTAATTTTATCCTTTCTTAACATTGCTTAGGTCAAATTGAAAGAATGACCGGCAAGTTTTTAAAATGGATGAGCTTAAAAGAAAAACTAGACAGCCTTAATCATAAAGCCCCCTTCGTCAAGGAAGGCGATCTTTGGTGGATGAGCCTGGGAGAAAATATAGGTTCTGAAATTAATGGCAAAAGCAATTTATTCTCAAGACCGGGGCTTGTAATCAAAAGGCTGACTGGGAACTTTTACCTTGTAGCGCCAATGACTTCGCAGAAAAAGGAAGGTTCATGGTACGTGCCAATCGGCCACGAAAACAGAGAAATGCATGCCTGCCTGCATCAGGTCAGAACCATAGACTATCGGCGGCTTTCATCTCGTCTAGGGCAAGTTACCAGAGGCGATTTTAACAAAGTTAAAGACTCCTTTCTCAAACTTTATAAATAATATTCCCCGCCTTGAGGGCGGGGCCGCGGCAAGTGCCGAATGTAAAAACATACTATCAAAAAGAGAATCAGTGTCAACTTACAAGAAAGAAAAATCCGTCTATCACCTCAAGCACAGCATCTCCAGCTCCGCCTTGAAGTCCGCTTCCCCTCGATGCGCCCGATGATACATGGCAACGAGAGCGTCCAGCGCTTTTTCAACTTCGACCTTCGTCCACTTCTTTTGCACGTCAACGCATTTTTTATAGACATACGGATTCAGACCGGCATCTTTGGCATTTTCATATTCATATGAAAGAAAGATGGATTTGAACTGCCACCACAAGATGCCATGTATTTCTTCGGCTGGAATTTCCGCCCTCATCAGGCCCTGAAACAATGACCAGCTCCGAACCTTGTCCCTGGCAACGAGCGCTTCGGCAAACGTGAAAGGATTATGGCCGCTGTCCGCTTTCTTGCTGAATTTCGAAGCGCCGTCTTCGTCTGATTTCAAGCTATGCTCCTCAATTTTTTCAGCTTTTTTTTCAATCTTCTTCAGCTGTTCCTTTGTTAATTTTTTATCAAAAAGAATGCAGACATGGTCCGATGCGGCGAAATCGGCAATCTTGCCGAGCACGGCGTCGCCATGCTCCTTATGCGATACGAGCGAATCGATAACGATGATGTTCTTCGGCGCGAAAAGGTTCATCCCGGAAACCATTTCTTCAAGCGAGGCAACATTGAACGACTCGGAGGTAACCTTGAAAAGCGTCGCGTCCGGTCGCTTGGACTGCAAAACATCGAGCATCCCCCTCAGCTTTTTCCTCGTTTTGTCCGTATCAGATCCGTGAATGACGTAAAGCATTTTGTTTGATTATACCCGATTGCCGGCCTGAACACCCCCTTTTTTTTCTTTTGCGACTTAAACCTGCCGCTTAAAATTCCAAAGCCTCCATCTCTCCCCAGTTCTTGCCGGCATTGGCCGAGGTGATGATCGGCACGTTCTTCGTCTGCTCGCGAGTCAGCACGTTTTCCATGACGGACTTTACTATGGTCGCGACCCGCTTGACCTCGGGAGTCCTTATCTCGTATATCAGTTCGTCATGCACCTGAAGCAGCAGCCGCGCCTTTTCCAGAAGGCCTTCTTCCTTCAGCTTGTCATGAATTCGCCTCATGCTTATCTTGATGAGATCCGCCTGCGTTCCCTGTATGGGAGCGTTGATGGCCATTCTCTCCGCCGCGGCCTTGATGAAAGGCAGCCTCGAATGAATGCCCTCGAAGTACCTCCTCCTGCCGAAAAATGTCTCAGTGAAGCCCAGACGCGACGCTTCGGCTTTCGTATGCGTCAGGTACCGGGCCAGGCCGCTGAAGTTCTTGAAATATTCGTCATAAAACTTCTGAGCCTCGTCCCTGGTGCTTCCGAGGTTCGCCTTGAGCGCATTTACGCCCATGCCATACAAGATACCGAAATTGATGACCTTCGCCTTCCTTCGCATGTCTTTCGTCACGTCCTTCTCCTCGACGCCGAATACTCGCGACGCGACGCCGGTGTGGACGTCCGTTCCCTTCGCGAAGATTTCTATCAGCTTCTCATCGTCGGACAGGAAAGCGGCGATGCGCAGCTCGATTTGCGAGTAGTCGAACGAGACCAGCGTATATCCGTCTTCGGATATGAACGCGTTTCGGATGGCCCGGCCGAGCTCCGTCTTGATGGGAATGTTCTGCAGGTTCGGATCCTGCGATGACATTCGGCCTGTCGCGGCGCCGGTCTGTATGAACTGGGTGTGAATCCTGTCATTCTCATCGGCAAGCGTCGGAAGCACGTCTATGTACGTGGAAAGAAGCTTGGCCAATTCCCTGTATTCGAGAACGAGCCCGATCACCGGATGCTCGTCCTTCATCTTTTCCAGCTCCGATTCTTTCGTCGACTTGACCCCCCCGGCAGTCTTCTTTACTTTCTTTCCGCCAAGGCCCATTTTTTCAAACAGCACTTCTCCGAGCTGCTTCGGGGATTTTATGTTGAATTCATTTCCGGACTGTTCCCATATCTTTTTCTCAAGGACTGAAAGCTTCTTGTGATATTCCCTGCCCAAATCCCTCAGAAAGCGAACGTCTATCTTTATGCCGATTTCATGCATCTTTTGAAGCAGAGGGATCAAAGGGAGCTCGATATCGAAAAAGACCGTGTCCAGATTTTTCTGATGAATTTCCTCGATCAGCTTCTGCTCGGCAATCAGCGGATCTTCGGTTCGGGTTATGGCGAAAACATCTTCAAGCGTCGGATTCGAAATGGTCGAATTGAGGACATGGACTCCGACTTTCAGCTTTTCGGCAAGAATCGGATCCATCAGGACTTCCGGCTTTTTTTCCGTTACAGCCTTGTCTTTAGCCTTGGAATCGGAGCTTTTGTCCATCTCGGCCGATCCCAAATCCGAGTCGGCCTGATCCTGGTCAAGCTCCGCGTCGCCGCCTTTCGGACTCATGCTCTGAGCAGACAGGCCCGCCTTCGTCTCCTGCCCGCTGATGACTTTCAGCCGACTGATGAGCGTCCTGAATTCCAGCTCGCGAAACAGCTCCTCGACCGTGTTTATGTCAAAGCCTTCCCTCCACGGATGTTCGGGCAGCTTGAAATTAATCGGGGCGTCCCTTCGGATCGTCGCCAGCATCTTGCTGAACAGCGCCTCTTCCTTGCCCTTCTCAAGCAAATCTATGATTCGGTCAGAAACGCCCGCCTGCTTGACCAGGTTTGGATCTTTTTCCAACGCTTCATAGATGCCCTCAATGGTTCCGAAAGCGGTCACGAGCGTCGTTGCGGTCTTTTCGCCAATGCCCGCAATGCCGATGATGTTATCGGAAGGATCCCCTCTCAGGCCCTTGTAATCAGGAAGCTGCAGCGGGCCGAAACCGAACCTGTCCATGACAGCCTGCTCATTGTAAACGACAGTGTCCTTGATGCCTTTCTTCAGTGTAAAGACCTTGACCCGGTCGCCTTGTATTAATTGCAGCGTGTCCATGTCTCCTGACGCGATGAGCACGTCGATGTTTTCAAAGGCTCCTCCTTCAATCACCTGATGAACGATCGTGCCGAGCATGTCGTCAGCCTCGAAGCCGGCAAGGTCATACATCGGAATTCCGCATGCGATGAAAATGTCCCGGGAAGAATTCAGCTGCTCTATCAAGGCGTCGTCAGTCTTCTTTCTTCCGGCCTTGTACCCCTCATACGCTTCATGCCGATACGTGGGCTCGGGAAGGTCGTAGCACGCGACAATGTAGTCGGGCTTGTATTTCTCTATGAGACTGAAGAGCATCGTCGAAAGTCCGTACAGCGCCCCGGTCGCCTTGCCCTTGCTCGAAGCGAAGTCCGGCAGCGCATGATACGCGCGATGGATGATCGCATGGGAATCCAAAAGCACCAATAATTTTCTGTCGTTCTTGCCCTTGCCTTCGGCCTTTTTCGCGCCAGCCTTCGCGGCCTTGGTTTCCTTTGAATTAGTTGGTTTGGTCATGAAATTTCATCAATCGAGTTTCCTCATCCGCCGAGGAGATATATATGTGTATTGTACTATCCGGGAGAATATCTGCCACCTTTTCAGGCCATTCAATGAAAATAAGGGTTTTTAGAGTGCCGACAAGCTTCTGAAACCCCAGAACGGCCAGTTCCCGAGACTCCTCGAGACGATATGCGTCAATGTGCGCGAATCGCTCGAACGTCTCGTCCCGAGTTGCATAGTTTTTTTGAATGACGAATGTCGGGCTCGTCATCA
>CAZKAF010000002.1:0-115552 GCA_964550955.1 uncultured Candidatus Saccharibacteria bacterium | reverse complement strand
GTAGAAGCTAGAGATACCGTTTCCAGAGACAGCTCGGATAGCTGAGCTACCGTAAAATACATGCTAAAATATGAGCATGTTCGACCAGTCATCATTCAGGCTAATCATAGGCTTCCTGAGCATTCTTATTATCGGCTTCTTGCTGTTCATCGCTACGGGGTTTGCCCATACGTATATAAATTAGTTCATAAGCAGTTGAGGAAGCCTTAATGTCAGCTTGTCATACTGCGGTATGGCATTTTATTTTTTACTGCAAGCGCTGAGCCTGGTCCTGTTTCCTCTGTATCCCTTGTCCGTTCATGCGGAGGTTCGCCTTGTCGGCGCAAATATTTCCAGCAATCAGACTTGGAAAGCGTCAAAAGGTCCTTATTACGTATCCGGCTGGGTCAGGGTTGCTGAAGGCGCAACGCTTACGATTGAGCCCGGCACGGTCATTCATTTTCAAGCGGGCAGCCTCATCGTCAACGGAAGATTGGACATCATGGGCCGGCCTGACAAGCCGGTACGAATCATCGCGGACAGCCAGTCGTCCGGCATGGTTCTGAGCGGCGCCGATGCATACATGAACCATCTCGATATGAGCGGCGGCCAGCGCGCGCTAGACAGTTCAGGGCAGACCAGCCTTGTCATCACGAATTCAACATTTTCCCAGCCCGATTATTCATCTTCATATGTAACCGTTCGCGACGGATCGACCGGCAGCTTCACGAACAATGTCTTTTCCGCTGCGGATTCATTCGGATACATGGTGCAAGTCTTCGATTCAATGACCGCTTTTACGGAGAATGAATTCAAGGGTACGGGATTGCCGCGCGATTCTTCGGAAGGGAAATACCAGCGAATCGGGCTGGGCATTTTTTCAACTGCGCAAAGCCAAGGCGGCGACCTCTCGGCGTATCGGCTGGATTTGCATGAAGTGTCGGAAAGCAAGTTTACCCGTCTTAAGCACGGCCTCGAAGTCTTCAGAAAGGTGCTCGTGACTGCCAGGGACAATGCATTTGTCGAAAACACCGGTTCCGGCATCCTTATCCATAGCGAAGGCCAGGTTGAAATCGTGTCGAACTCGTTTGAAAGAAACGCTATCGGCATCGAGTCGTATAATTCGTCCTCGACCATTCATCAGAACATTTTCGAGCTAAACACGGAAAATTCCCTGAGCGCGTACGGAGGAACGGTGCATGCGGCCGGAAACTGGTGGAATTCTGCCAGCGGCCCGTATCATTCCATATTAAACACGCCGGGAACCGGCGAAGTGGTCGAAAGTGATCCTTGGGTCAGCTTATACCCCTGGCTCTTCGAGAAGCCCAAAAAGGATGTCTGCTGTTCGAGCGTATATTTTTTGCCCGGCCTCCAGGGAAGCCGGCTGTATAGAAAATCGTTCGGCATTGAGAATCAGCTCTGGGAACCAAATCGAAACGCGGACGTTGAAAAGCTTTTTCTCAATGAGAACGGGCATTCGAAGCTTGCGGGCATTTATACGAGGGACATTATCGAGCGGACCAATGCCACCGGCGGTCTCAGCGAGAAGGACATTTATGCGGATTTCATCCGGCACCTGAATTCATTGAAACGCCGCGGAACAATCAGGGAATGGAATGCCTTCGCGTATGACTGGAGATTCGATCCGGAAAAGGTCGTGTCAGCCGGCAAGTCAAGGCTGATCGCCGACGTGAAAAGCTTGTCAGAAAATTCAAAAACCGGAAAAGTTGCGGTCGTAGCGCACAGCTATGGCGGCTTGGTTTTCGAATCCTTGCTTGCGATGCTGAAGGAGGAGGGCTTAGAAGGCCTGCTTGATAGGGCAATATTTGTCGGCGTGCCGGAACACGGGTCGCCGAAAGCGGCAATCTCCCTTCTTCATGGGGAAGGGCAGGAAATTGGCTCGGGTCTCATCTTAAGCAGGAAGACGGCTCGAGAATTCAGCCTGAATCTGCCTGCCGCGTACTCGCTGCTGCCGACAGACATCGAGCTTGATTCAATGGAAAATTCGCTGGTACGAATCCGGGCGGCAGCGGCAGGCCAAGCGGGCCCGGACGAGGTGGTCGATGCAAGCGGCTTGAAAAGCTTTCTGCTGAGAATCGGCTCTTTTGCCAGCCTCTCGATTCCGAAGAGCATGTCCGATATTCATGTCCCGATTCAGGGCAACTTGCGACTCGTGAATCAATTCATGCATCGAAACGCCAGGGTGACGGAAAAAAGCTTGAGCTATCAATCGCTTGCGGGCGGGAACGGTCACGAAGGTGCAAGCTCGACTCTCAAGATGTACCAGATAATCGGAACGGGACTGCCGACCTTGGCAGGCCTCGCGTATGAGAATGCATGCGACACCTTGTTTCAGAGGATAAAGGCCGTCGCGCTTTCAAGTTCCGATATGACATGCGCATTCAGCAGAAAGCCCTTGATTGATACAGGCGGCGACGGTGTCGTCCGGGTCGGAAACATCAATTGGAAAACAGGCAGGAAATACGTTTTTGACATGAGCGCGTACAACGCCTTCATCGGGAAAAACTTTTCCCATGCGAACATGGTTTCTGCCACGCCGGTGCTTGCCGGAATCGATCATATCCTGAAAGAAGAATCCGCAGCTCTGACCCCCAAGTTTCTGGCAAGACATGACGAAGGGAGCGATCAGGCGCAGCTTCTTGATAATGCGAAGCCCTTGCAATGGATTACGGTGACTGGAGACATGTACATGTCAAATGGAAAGGAGTATGAAATCGGCGCGCATGGCGGAACGATTGAAACCGGAAACGCCTTCAGTCAAATCAAGATAGGGGATTCATTTTCAGTTCAAAACAATATACCGAATTCAGAATATATCACCATTGGAGACGCTTCGTATTTCATTTCCGAAATAAAGCCGATATCGATCAATGTCTCGTCGAATGCCTTGCAGCCCGTTGAAGTGAAAGTTTCTTACAGCATTCCTTCCTCGTCAGCCCAGCCGGTTTCGCCGACTCCCGCCTCTGAGACATGGACCTATTCATATCCGAGCGTTGCCGTCGCTCAGGGGTCATTCCTGAGCATCGTCACCTCCATTTCATCCAGCTCCATTCAATCGGTTTCTCCGACTTCTTCCGTGCCGTTCTTGGGCATAGACGAGGAAGGGGACGGAATATCAGATGAGACGCTTCGACCTGACGCTGTTGAGGTGCGCGCTTCAGATGGGTCAACCGCCGTATTCGTGATAGAGCAGGACTCGGAAGAAAATATCAGCTTCGAGCTGGCCTTGAATCGTCTCAAGATGCGGCTGGCGGCCAGTACGGTCTCTGAACCCTATAAGTCGCGATACTATCGCAAAGCCGAGGCTCTGGAGCGAAAGCGCGCGGATGATTTACGGCTGGCTTCGACAAGCAATTCGACCCCTGAGGCGTTATCTGCAAAGTCGTTCACGTATTTGCAGCGCAACGTGGCAAGCCTGACGGCCATATTTTCAGATTTGAGCTCCGAGAAGAAGGGGATTTACAGGGGCGGCATGAAGGCTCAAGACGCGGTGTTTTTGTACAGGGAGTTTTTGAGGGTCGCTGAGGCATATGTGAAGAATCTGGCAATCCCGCCTGCTACCCCTCAGACCCTTTAAGCCCAGAATTGGCCTGAGCTGCACAGGCCTTTATGCCTTGGAAATCGGAGCGAGCCGGGGGGACGGACGCAAATTGACTTATGCTTATTTTGTAGTATCCTAACACTCGAAAGGCTTCAGAGACCATAGGTACGGCTAAACCCGATAAAACCCTATGCAGAGGTCGGACATCGAGCTGGTCGCAGGCCTGGTCACATCGTGACAGGGCAGCGCAGGCAAGGCGTCCTATCTACTCTCATGAAAGCTCAAGGCGCAGGGACGTTCTGAAGGCCGCGGCGGCAAGGATATCCTGAATCCAAGAGCTTTTTGTCTTATAAAAAGAACCTTTCGGTCGATCAATCAACAGTAGTTCGTGCGCCTTTGCGCAGCAAAACAATACGTTATGGCAATATCAAAAGATCAGAAACATGCAATCGTAGCTCGAGTCAAGGATATTCTCGCAGATTCAAAGTCAGTGGTGTTCGTGAATTTTCACAAGCTCCCCGTATCTGAATCGACGGCTATCCGAAAAGAGCTTCGGTCAAAAGATGTACAGTTCACTGTTGCTAAAAAAACTTTGACAAAACGAGCGCTCGACGCGGCTTCGGTGACAGGCGCAATGCCTTCGCTCGATGGGGAACTTGCACTGGTATACGGTGCGGATCTTCTTGCGCCGGCTCGGGAAATCTACGAATTCCAAAATAAATTCGCGGATCGAGTATCCATCCTTGGAGGCGTCTTCAACGGCGAATACAAGAATAAGACAGAAATGGAAAGCATCGCTACCATTCCTTCTCAGAAAACTCTATACGCTCAGTTCGTCAACGTTATCAACTCTCCAATTCAGGGAATCGTCATGGCTCTCGACGCAATTGCGGAGAAGAAGCAATAAGAAGCATTTATCAATCAAATCATTCTAAACAATATGACTGAAACAGAAGTAAAGGCAGAAGTTATCGAAACTCCTGCGCAGTTCAAGACAATCGTCGACGCTATCGAAAAGATGTCCGTTCTCGAGCTCCACGATCTCGTGAAGTTTCTAGAAAAGAAATTCGACGTGTCTGCGGCGGCAGTTGCAGTTGCAGCTCCTGCGGCTGGCGCGGCGGCCGAAGAGAAATCTTTGTTCAACGTTCAGCTTACGGATGCCGGCGCTAACAAGATCGCCATCATCAAGGTGGTCAAGGAAGTTCTCGGACTTGGTCTCAAGGAGGCTAAGGATCTCGTAGACGCGGCTCCATCCATGCTTAAGGAAGGACTTAAGAAAGAAGAAGCTGACGCTTTGAAGAAGCAGGTTGAAGAAGCCGGAGGAAAGGTAGAATTGAAGTAATATTCAATTATCCAGCCGTTCTGGTTTGCAGGGAGTCCCTCGAAAGAGGGGCTTTTTGCTTGCCTTAAAATTGGCCTTGCAGATATTGAAGTACGGAGTACCATTCTCCGTAGGTATAGGAATTTGAAATTCAACTTAATTTGCGATGAAAAATAGAAAATTTGACTGCGAGTTGGACGAGTTCATGCAATCGATCTTTGGCGGAACCGTGTTTCCCGTACATAAAGTTCCCCTGAAGGCTGGTTCTTTTTTGGAACTTCTTCCTGAGCTGGACTTGGAAATAGCGTTCGACCTCGAGTTATGCGCCATGGAAGATTCGATGCAATTTGAGATGATGCAGATCGGAGTCATAGGCCAGATTATCGGCATGTATCTTGACAGCTGTGGACATAGATTGCACGATATCGTCGTCCATGACGATGGCTCGCTGTCTGCGGACCTTGTCATTGCCGGAGAGAATTCCGTGGTTAATTTGGTTGCCCGGGTCTCAAGCAATCAAACATTCCCCGTTTTACGAATCACGACTCAGGCATACGTATCTTGACCGCCCTGTCGTTTTTTCCTCAAACCCAGCATTGCCAGGCCTCGTTTTGAATGCTGTCTTACGGACAGCCCTAGAAACGAGGCCTTTAAATATGCTAAAGTAAATCCATTATGGATACATTAGAAAAGATATTCGGAGGGGCCGCGCGCGTAAAATTGATGAGACTGTTCCTGTTCAATTCGACATTATACTTTTTTACGGATGACGTCGTCGCTCGTTCCAAGCTGGATTCAAGAAGGGCGCGGAGGGAGCTCAATTTCCTCGTGAAGGTCGGACTCATAAAAAAATCAACAAGAAACAGCACCAAGACGGTCTGGTATCTGAATGACAATTTTCCGTATCTTTCCGAATTCCAAAGGCTGCTGCTTCAGACAAGCCTGGTGCACAAGCAGCCGATCATAAAGAAGCTGGCAAAAATCGGCAGATTGAAGCTCGTCGTTTTTTCAGGAATATTCAAGGATCAGTGGGAGGCGAGGCTCGACATACTCATCGTCGCGGAGGGCGCAAAAAAGAGCACCGCCGACACGACAATGGCGAACATCGAAGCCGAGATCGGCAAGGAGATTCGCTTCGCGGTGCTCGATACCGAAGACTTCAAGTACCGCCTCGGAGTGGGCGACCGGCTCATACGGGACGTTTTGGATTATCCCCATGAAGTCGTTCTTGACCGCCTCGGCCTTTTTTAAATGATATAATGAATGCATAAGAGGGTAGTCGCTCTCTTTGGAGAAATTGACTCGGCTGGGCGTTGCGGATACCGGTCCGCACGAATGCCCAAACGGACGTTCTTCTTCAATTTAAAAATATCAAACATTAGACATTTATGATTATTCAAACATGGGGCGATGCGCTCGCATCAACATTCTCCGGCTTTGCTCCTATTGCAATTCAGATGGCCGCATATGTATTCATTGCGCTTATCATCTTTGTCGTAGGCTGGATTGCCGGCTCTTTCTTGGGACAGGTTATCGAAAGATTGTTTAACAGCTTGAAAGTCGACAATGTTCTCAGGCAGGCGGGCGTCGAATCGATGCTCAAGAGAGGGGAGATCAAGCTGAATTCGGGAGCATTCGTGGGAGGGGTCGTAAAGTGGTTCATCATCGCGATCTTCTTCCTTTCGGCGCTTCGAGTATTCGGATTCAATCAGGTTACCCTGTATCTCGAAGACATCATCGTTGGATATCTTCCGCACGTGATCATTGCCATCCTGATTCTTCTTGTCTCCGTCGTCATTGCTGAAGTTGCCCAGAAGGTCGTAATAGGCGCGTCGTCCGCGGCGCATCTTCGAAGCTCTCGAGCTCTCGGCGCCATCACGAAGTGGGCCATCATTATCTTCGCCGTTCTTACCGCGCTTGTTCAGCTGAACATTGCGGCTGAGCTCGTGCAGATCCTGTTCATGGGCGTCGTGGTAGGTCTTTCGCTCGCATTCGGCCTTGCCTTCGGCTTGGGCGGACGAGACGTGGCTGCCAAGATTCTGGAGAGAGGCATGAATGAAATTTCCCGAAGAGACTAATAAATCGTGATTTTGCGTAAAATTCCCGTGAATTTTGCCCAAAAAAACAGGTCAGGGCTCGATACGCTTTATCTTGCCTAAAACCTGCAAAACAGCCCTTTTATGGGGCTGTTTTGCATATACAAGCAATAGTCAGTTTGTCTACGGTTAAATATTTGACAAAGGCATTGCTGTGCGTATAATAGCCCATATCAGTTATGTTAATCGTCTTAAGGAACCGGGCATCCTAAAGTAACGTCTAAACAAGACGCTATTCTAAGAAGCTCGCTCTCGCAAGAGAGCAGTTTTATTTAGAGAAATCTAAGTGAAATCAATTTCCTCAAGATCATTCAGGAAACATTACACCTTGAAAACTAAATTCTACTCTGATTCGTTTGGAGACAAGTTGTCATGAGGTGTCGCAAGACATCGCGGGACGATGCGTTTCCTACGGAGGTCTTTTCATATCAGAAGTAGAGTTGAGATTGGAGATTTTCTCCGGTCTCAGCATCCCGTCATTTCTTTCTCAAGAGGGATGACGGGGCAGGTAATAAACAAAAGTGATTGTGGTTTTTATATTTCCTAATGGAAATATAAGGGCGTATGGTGGATGCCTTGACACAACAGAGCGATGAAGGACGCAGCATAGCGGCGATACGCTTCGGGGAGATGCTAAGCAATCTTTGATCCGGAGATTTCCGAATGGGGAAACCCTACAGACTTGATCTGTAATCTGAATTTATTTCGGATGCGTACCCAGGGAAGTAAAACATTCCAGTACCTGGAGGAAAAGAAAACAATCTCGTAAGAGAAATATTTCCCAAATAGCGGCGAGCGAAAAGGAAAGAGCCCAAACCGAGCTATCCCATAGATAGTACAATTAGTTAAACGCAAGTTTTTCTTTCTGTGCTATCTATTGGGCAGCTCGGGGTTGTAAGGTGATGATAGAATATTTATATTCAAAGAGTTACAAAATGTTTTGTTAACAGAACGCACTGGGAAGTGCGACCCAAGAGGGTAATAGTCCCGTATGTGAAAACAAAATATCTCTTATCGTCATTCTTGAGTACTTCGAGACATGAATAGCTCGGAGGAATCCAGCAGTACTAACTGCTAAGGCTAAATATATGTTGTGATCGATAGTGAACTAGTACCGTGAGGGAAAGGTGAAAAGCAGTCCGTTAAGGACGATGAAATAGACCTGAAACCATATGCCTACAAGGAGTCGGAGCGGACGCATTTATGCGATCCGTCACGGCGTGCCTATTGAAGAATGAGCCAACGAGTTGATACATGTTGCAGGCTAAGTCCGAGAGGATGGAGCCACAGGGAAACCGAGTGTGAATAGCGCGTACGTAGTATGTATCAGACCCGAAGCCAAAGCGAGCTACCCATGAGCAGGTTGAAGTTTGTCGAAAGACAGATGGAGGACCGAACCGATATGTCGTTCAACGCATTCGGATGACTTGTGGGTTGAAGTGAAAAGCTAATCGAGCTTGGTAATAGCTGGTTCTCTCCGAAATAGCTTTTGGGTTAGCGTCACGTGTTCCCTTCAGGGGTAGAGCACTGGAAGGACTCGACAGGGAGAAATCTCGCGAGTCCTATCAAACTCCGAATACTGAAGATTAATAACGTGGCAGTCAGACCGTGTGGGCTAAGCTACACTGGTCAAAAGGGAAACAGCCCAGATCTCTATTTAAGGTCCCTAAATTCATGTTAAGTGCACTTAAGGTGGTGGAGTTTCACAGACAATGAGGAGGTTTGCTTAGAAGCAGCAATCCTTGAAAGATAGCGTAACAGCTCACTCATCTAGAGACTCTGCGCCGCAGATAAGCGGGGCTAAAACATGGTACCGAAACTGAGGGTTTAAATGTCATTCGTGACGTTTAAGCGGTAGGAGAGTGTTCTTGTCCGCGATGAAGGCAAAGGGGTGACCCATGCTGGAGCGTCAAGAAGTAAGAATGTTGGCACAAGTAACCACAATCGGGGTGAGAAACCCCGACGCCGAAAGATTAAGGTTTCCTTCGCAACGATTGTCGACGAAGGGTTAGTCGGTCCTAAGGGGATGACGAGAGTCGGACCTGATGGCCATATGGTTAATATTCCATAACTTTCACGTATAGTGATGGAGGGACGAAGGGTAGTATGTCTAGCGCATTAAAAGGATTTGCGTTCATGCTGTAAGGATGTTCTCTAGGTAAATCCGGAGACTGGGTTTAAAGCCCGATTCCAAGCAGAGTGATACAACGGAGGATTCGTCTTCTGCCGATTAGATAAAGCACGCTTCCGAGAAAATCTTCTAAACTTAATATACGCGAAAACCGTACCGAAAACCGACACAGGTGATCAAGTCGAGTAGACTAAGGCGAACGAGTGAGAGGTCTTCAAGGAACTCGGCAAAAAAGCAGCCGTAACTTCGGAATAAGGCTCGCCCTCCCTAAAAAGAGGGTTGCAACAAAAGTTTCCCTGGCAACTGTTTACCAAAAACACAGCTCCCTGCGAACTCGTAAGAGGATGTATAGGGGGTGATGCCTGACCAATGCCAGAAGGTCAAACGCTGACGGTCCCATAGCAATATGTGGCTGAGTGGTGTAAGCCCTGGTGAATGTCGGCCGTAACTATAACGGTCCTAAGGTTCACTGCATTTGCGCAAGCAAGTGCGGTGAAGGACTGGGACTGTTGTAGGATTTAGTAAACAGTTAACAGGATTGAGATAGTAACAAAGTCATATACAAGCTACCTAAGATGCAGTAATGCATCTATAGTCCAAACATGGTTAGCAAGAGACCAACGCCATGCATCCCAATTTTATCCGGCCGAAAGGCCGATCGATGGAAAGGATGAAGATAGAGTCCTTCTGTAAGGGAATAGAAGAGCGAAATTCCTTGTCTGGTAAGTTCAGACGCGCACGAATGGTATAATGACTGGGGAACTGTCTCGAAGACTCGCTCGGTGAAAATGCAATGGAGGTGAAGATGCCTCCTACCTGCAGTTAGACGAAAAGACCCCAGAAGCTTCACTGCAACTTGGTATTGAATATATATGTTCACTGCGTAGCATAGGTGGGAGAGGTTGATGCATCGGTTTCGGCTGGTGCGGACTCGTCAGTGAAATACCACTCTTTGAAAATGTATATTCTAACCTGCACGGAAAAAACGGGCAGGAACAGTATCTGGTGGGCAGTTTTGGTGGGGCGCTATCCTTCAGGATGTAAATTCTAAGCAATTAGACTTTGTATCCTGATCCGTGGCGCCTCCAGGAGTCGTCATACTTCGAAACAAACAAAAAGGGGGACCGTAGTCAGCAATGGCTATGAGCAAAGTTGGTTATATCGGAAAAACTCTCATGCAAGTGAGACAATCCCGAGGGACGCGACATGCTTGCAAAAGCCTGGAGCACCCGTAGAGACTACAACCCAACTATCCGGCATGAATCTCATGACGGATAAACGTATAGTCCGATCTTCATAGCGATATGAAGCTAACAATCATGCCTAAAGAGTAACGGAGGAGTTTATTAAGGTCGGCTAGGCGCGAATGGAAACCGTGCCGATAGTGCAATGGCATAAGCCGGCTTAACTGTAAGACGTCAGTGTCAAGCAGATGCGAAAGCAGAACATAGTGAACCGACGGTCCGCTTTAGACGCGGCCAAAGATTATCTGACAAAAGCTACTCTGGGGATAACAGGCTAGTTCCGCCTAAGAGTCCATATCGACGGCGGAGTTCGGCACCTCGATGTCGGCTCGACTTATCCTGGGGCTGTAGAAGGTCCCAAGGGTTTGGCTGTTCGCCAATTAAAAAGTCACGCGAGCTGGGTT
The DNA here is from genome assembly GCA_964550955.1 of uncultured Candidatus Saccharibacteria bacterium. GTDB lineage: Bacteria > Patescibacteriota > Minisyncoccia > Phycocordibacterales > CAIZLB01 > VEQN01. The sequence continues at coordinate 104,815 of CAZKAF010000002.1, read as the reverse complement.
CAAACCGTTCAGGTGTGGAGTGTTAAAACTCAACATTTGAACCCGTTTGAATCCCGAGGCATACATAACTCTTAGAAACATTAAGTTCAACTTAATTATTTGAAGAACTAAAACTGTTAGACACAACCATTTGCAATTAAGTTTGCAATATCACGGCGGTCGCATGTAGAAATATATGCGCATCAAATTAACTTATATCGGTGGAATCCGAATCTGGCATGCAAATGCGCAGAAGGACAATACCGAGGGAAATCGACTGCGACGATTCGCAAGAATCAACAAGGAGATGCCCGTAGAGACTAAACGTTAATTATCTTAACCTCATTCGTCACGAAAAAGCGTGCTTAAAAAGTGCGTCGATTCATGACAAAAAGAAAGATAAAGCTATAGTCCAATGCATTCAGTAATGAATGAAGACATGCGTGAGACAGGTTGGTCTCCTATCTACTGCAGGCGTTGATACTTGAGAAGATTTGCCCCTAGTACGAGAGGACCGGGGTGAACTGACCTCTGGTGTACCTGTTGTCACGCCCGTGGCACCGCAGGGTAGCTATGTCGGGAATGGATAAGCTCTGAAAGCATCTAAGAGCGAAGCCAGCTTCAAGATAAGGTATCGTTTGAGATCCGTGAGAGATGATCACGTTGATAGGCACTAAGTGTAAGCGCAGTAATGCGTTGAGCTGAGGTGTACTAATGCATCGATTCTATTAGGAAATATGATTATCACAATCACTTTTGCTTGTTACTTGCACAAGAAACAAGACCTCATACCTTGAGATAAAGTCGCAAGACTTTAAATATATTGACCATTGTGTTCTGGTGACTCATCAGAGGGGTCACACCTGATCTCATTCCGAACTCAGAAGTTAAGCTCTCTAGAGGCGATGATACTCTTTTAGGGGAAAGTAGCTCGTCGCCAGAACAGAGTGGTCAATATAAAACAAGAAAGCACCGTTTATGCGGTGTTTTTTTTGTTTCTCTTTTGATTTTGATTGAGGCCGGACGACGCGCGGAAGAGGCTTTCTTTTGCCAGCCGTGCGGGCGTACGGCATATCTGATAGAATGGTGACATGTTTTCATGGGCGCAACAAAGGCAGCTTCTATACGGGTCCGCGGTATTGCTTTTCCTGCTTGCCATCATCGGCACCCCGACGTACTTCCTGTTTTTCAACAGGCAGCCGACTTGCTTTGACGGCAAGCAGAACGGGACGGAGACGGGCATAGACTGCGGAGGCGCCTGCGCCCAGGTTCGCGCCTGCACTCAGGACGTGCTGCCTCAGCCTATCGTCATGTGGTCGCGTCCGTTTTCGGTCGCCAGGGGACTGCATAACCTCGTGGCATACGTTCAGAACCCGAACGTGAATTACACGGCTGAGCCTATCGAGTACTTGTTCAGGGTTTATGACGCCGAAAACGTCCTTCTCGGGATTCGGGAGGGATACGCGCTCGTTCCTCCGACCAAGTCATTTCCGATTTTCGAGGCAGCCTTCAACGCAGGAGAGAGGCAGCCGGCCAAGGCAGTTTTTGAATTCACCCAGCCTGCCATCTGGAGAAGATTCGAGACGAGCGTCCCTGAATTGCTCGTTTATGACGAGCGGCTCAGGAATGCCAGCTCGTCGCCAAGAATCGACGCGATGATTCAAAACAAGACGATCAACAGGTATCGGGACATTGAGGTCGTGGCCATCATATATGATGCCGCTGACAACGCCCGAGCGGCATCCAGGACTCTCGTGGACGTCCTTCCTGGCGGAGAAAGCCAGCCTCTCATATTCACATGGCCGGAGCCGTTTGATTTCAACGTCGTTCGAATCGAGATAACTCCGAAGCTGCCAATTTAAGTCGCGTCGAAAATGCTTTCATTCATCAAAAGATTAAATGTCGATTGGTATATCGTCGGGGCGCTCATTCCCATATTGACGTTCAGCCTTTTGACGATGAATTCCTTCACGGGGGAGCGGGATCTCGCGACGCGGCAGCTCACTTGGGCGATAATTTCATTCGCCGTCTTTTTCGGATTCAGCTTCATCGACTTCAGGTTCTTGCGCCGAACGTATATCATCGTCGGACTGTACGTGGCCTCGCTCCTCGCCCTGTCGACGCTCTTCGTCATCGGGCATGCCGCCAAGGGGTCGCAGAGCTGGCTGAACGTCGGCCTTTTTTCCATCCAGCCGGCCGATCCCGTAAAGCTCGTCATCGTGCTTCTCCTGGCGAAGTATTTTTCCCGGAGGCATATCGAAATCGCGCATATCAGGCATATCATCGTGTCGGCCATCTACACCGCCATAGTCTTCGTCATGGTCGCGCTTCAGCCCGACTTCGGCTCGGCGATTACCATTTTCTGCATCTGGTTCGGCATGGTGCTCGTTTCCGGCATTTCAAAAAAGCACTTGGCGCTCGTGTTTGCGGCGGGAATCCTCACGTTCGCGCTCCTTTGGGGATTCGCGTTCAAGCCGTATCAGAAGGCCCGCATCATGAACTTCCTGCATCCGCTGGCCGATGTCCGGGGAACGGGCTATAACGCCTACCAGGCGATGATTACGGTAGGTTCCGGGCAGATATTCGGCAAGGGCGTGGGGTACGGAACCCAGTCCCGGCTCGAGTTCCTGCCCGAGCATGAGACGGACTTCATTTTCGCGGCGTTTGCCGAAGAGTGGGGATTTGTCGGCGTCATCATCCTGTTTGTCCTGTACAGCATCATCATCGGCAGAATCATCATGTGGTCCGTACGAGGGGAGACAAATTTCGAAACGCTGTTCGGCATCGGCCTGGCAATATTCTTCATGACCCACCTCATAATCAATGTCGGCATGAACATCGGCATCATGCCGGTAACGGGCATCCCCATTCCTTTCATGAGCTATGGCGGCTCTCACCTTATTACGGAGTTCGCGGGGCTCGGCCTGCTCATGGGCATGAAGCGATACTCAAGGGCGACGCATCGGGACGTGATTCATAACGAGTTCGTCGGAGCCTGAGCGTTATAAGATATAAAGCTCCTTGATATCCCTGACGATATTCTCAAAGTTATACTTGGTCTCTATTTTCTTTTTGAAATTCCGCACCATCTTTTCCTCTTCTTTCTTGTGCTCAAGCGCATAGACGATGGCGTTCTGGATTTCCTGCGGTCGTCGCGGGGGAATGACCAGGCCTTCCTTGAGGTTTGAAATGAGCTCGGGAATGCCGCCGACGGATGTCGTGATGATTGGCACTTCCGCGTAGCCTGCTTCGAGGAGCGCATACGGAAGACCTTCCTTGATTGAAGAGAGCAAGAACATGTCGAAGGCTTTGAGGTATGAACGGGCCTCATCAACATGCCCTGCGAAGCATACGTGTTCTTGTATTTTATATTGAGCGACAAGCGCCTCGAGCTCTTTTCGCTGCTCTCCTTCGCCGATGATCACATACAATATCTTTGAGGCGGGGTATTGGTCTGCATAGCTTTTAATGCCTTCGAGTGCATATGTTAGACCTTTGTTTTTGTGGAGCTCGGAAATCGTGCCAATGAATTTCACTTTGCTTTCCGAACCTGCGAGCTTCGCAAACCTGTCGCTGCCAAGAAGCTTTTCCAATGCGTCGTCCCGCGAGAGGAGAGGGAACTCAGAGATGCCGTTCGGGATGACGGCAAGCTTCTTCTGTATGAAAGGCCAGCTTTTGACGTCATCCTTTTCAGTCTGAGACAATACGATCGTCTTGCCTCCCAAGAAGACGGTAAGCCAAGACAGAAGCCTTATGATTATGAGCTGCCATTCAGGCCGGGATTCCTTGAAAGGCCAGCCGTGGTTCGTGTAAACGATCTTCCTGATGCCGGTCAGTCGGGCGGTCAACGCGCCTGTGCCGCCGATTTTCGGGCTGTTCAGGTGCACGACATCGGGCCTGTATTCGCGATAGATTTTGAACAGGTTGAAGAAAACCTTTGCTTCTTTCAATAGGTTGATGTCGCGCTGCGCCCCGTCGATGGGGAATATCCGGATGCCGGCGCCTTCGAGCTTCGTTTTCAGCGCGCCTTGTCCTCCAAGGGCCACTGCGACATCGTTTCCGTCAGTCTTGAGCCTGTGCGCGAGCTCAAAGACGTACCTCTGGGCGCCGCCGAAATTGGACTTGGTTATGACGAATAGGATTTTCATGGGGATTTTCTTTTTTTCTGAAGTTTATAGTATAGTATCGCATAACATGGTACATAAACGCAAAAAGGAATTTGCCTGGCTTTTACTGGGAGATCTCGCCGTTTTTACCATCTCGCTTTGGGTCACTTTAGGGCTCAGAAACCTCGAAGTTCCGTCAAACAGCCTTTTTATTAGCCATTTGAAGGCGTTTTCGTTCCTATTCGTGGTCTGGTCCCTCGTATTCTTCATCGCCGGCCTGTACGACAGGTACACGCTTCTCATCAAGAGCAAGCTCCCTTCGCGGCTTTTCACGGCTCATGTCTTCAACTTGGTCATTGCCATCATATTTTTCTACGCCGTTCCGTACTTCGGAATTTCCCCGAAGACGACCCTGTTCCTGTACCTTCTCATATCGTCAGCCATCCTCGTTTTCTGGAGGCTGACGCTCTACGGAAAAATCATCAAGACCGCGCGCACTCCGCTTTCCGTGCTGGCGTCCGGCCCGGACATAGATTATCTGTGCGAGAAGGTTCAGGCGGGAAACTCGCTGTTTTCCATTTCTAAAAAATACGATCCGGGAGATTTTCTTGCGTCAAAGGCCGAGAGCGTCGAGAGCTACTTCGTCTCGGAGCTGCAGGAAATGAAGACGAACATCATTGCCATCGACTTGTACAACAAGCATGTTCAGGAAATCCTTCCGATACTCTACTCGCTCCTGTTCAAGGGGGCGCAGTTCATAAACATACAGGATCTGTACGAGGAAACGACTGACCGGGTCCCGCTCGGTCTCATCGACGAGACGTGGTTCCTGAAGCATGCATCCATCGAGCCTGATTTCATGTACATGGCCGTCAAGCGCCTGATGGACCTGTTCCTTGCCGTACCCTTGTTCCTCGGTTCTCTGCTGGTGTATCCGTTCGTGTGGATCGGCATGAAGCTCGAAGACGGCGGAGCAATGTTCTATACGCCGGAACGGATAGGCAAGGGCGGAAAGCGAATCAAGATATACAAGTTCCGAACCATGAGCGTGATGGACTCGGGCAATCAGCTGGGACAGAATGCGAATAAAATAACCAAACTTGGAAAAATAATGCGAGTGACGCGCATCGACGAGCTTCCTCAGCTTTGGAATATTATCAAGGCAGATTTGTCGCTTATCGGTCCTCGCCCGGAATTTCCCACGCTCGTCGATTTGTATATAAAGGAGATTCCTCATTACAATGTCCGGCACCTCATAACTCCCGGCCTGTCAGGATGGGCGCAGATTCATCATGAAAAGCCGCCTCATACGGTGGAAGAGACCGTGGAGAAGCTCGCGTACGACTTGTATTACATCAAGCACCGGTCATTCTGGCTTGACCTGAAGATTGCCCTTCAGACGATAAAGACCCTGCTCTCCAGGGTCGGGGCTTAGGTTTTAGTTCGACTTAGGGAAATTCAGGCGAATTTCATGAGCAGGATAAGGGCCTTGTTTCATCGGGGCCAGATGCCGGCGCCTAAATTGCCATACCTGCATTTCTCTGTATAATTACGCCATTATGACAAAGATACGATTTTACGCAGTTGTACTGCTCGTGGTCGGAGCGCTCCTCGGCGCGTTCGTCCACTATTCGGAGAAGCCGGACCGAGGTTTTATTTCAAATTTTCCATACAAGCTCGGTCTTGACCTAAGTGGGGGTACATACCTTGTATATCAAGCAGATGTTTCCGCTATCGAAGGGAAAAACATTGCCGGCGCCATGGAGAGCCTCAAGAACGTCATCGAGACGCGAATCAACGCATTCGGCGTCGCTGAGCCTATCGTGCAGACAGAAAAAAGTACCAGCGGCGGGCAGGACATTTACAAGCTTGTAGTTGAACTTCCGGGCGTCACGAATGTCGATGAGGCAATTGAACTCATCGGCAAGACTCCTGTTCTCGAGTTCAAGACGGAATCATCCGTCGTTCCTGTTTCGGCTGCTGATATTTCATCATCAACGGCAAGCGCCACGCTGCCAATGATTCAGTATGAAGCGACGGAGCTCACGGGACGATTCTTGGAGAGCGCGCAGCTTGAGTTCGATCAGACCAACTTCCAGCCGATGATCGCTCTCGCGTTCAACGAGGAGGGAACCAGGCTTTTCGCCGACATTACGACGAAGAACGTGGGCAAGACGGTCGCCATCTTCCTTGACGGCCAGCCCATCTCGACGCCTGTCGTTCAGGAACCTATCCGAGACGGCAAGGCGGTCATCAACGGCCGGTTCACTCCTGCCGAAGCCCGCGACTTGGCCCGAGACCTTCGATATGGCGCGCTTCCTGTTCCGATCGAGCTTATCGGAACCCAGTCCATCGGCGCGTCGCTCGGATCGGACGCGCTTGCCGCGAGCGTTCAGGCCGGCATCTACGGCCTCATTATCATCGCCATCTTCCTCCTTGTCTGGTATCGGCTTCCCGGCATCGTGGCAATCGTGTCCCTCATGCTCTATACGATAATCACTCTCGCCCTGTTCAAGCTGTTCGGCATCGTGCTCACGTCAGCCGGCCTTGCCGGATTCATCATCTCGATAGGCATGGCGGTAGACAGCAACATTCTCATATTCGAAAGGATGAAAGAAGAATTCCAGAGAGGCCATGACATCGAAGCCGGCACGCGCGAAGGCTTCGCCCGGGCATGGCTTTCTATCCGCGACAGCAACACGTCAAGCATCATCACCGGTCTCATTCTCTTCTTTACGGCCACGTCGCCTCTCATCAAGGGGTTCTCCCTCATATTCATGCTCGGCGTCTGCGTGTCGATGTTCACGTCCATCACGGTAACAAGGACGTTCCTCTTCTCTCTCGGCATCAAGAAGTACGAGGGCATTAACAAGTTCCTGTTCGGCCATGGCCTTACGAAATAATTAACGAGAATAATCTAATATTAAATATATGTTCATAGTAAAAAATCGAAAAATATTTTACGCGTTCTCGATCCTGCTCACGGTGCTTTCGCTCGCGTCAGTGATGAAATGGGGACTTAACTTCGGCATCGACTTTACAGGCGGCTCTGTCATAGAGGTAATGTACGAAGACGGGGTGCAGGCTTCCACCACTCCTTCGTCCGCGGTCATCAGGGAACGGCTCGTCTCATCCGGAATCGGGGAATCCGTCATTCGGCAGTTCGGCGAGGAGGGATACATCATTCGAACTCCGGCGCTTGACGAAGAACAGCGAAAAGAAGTAGTAGGGCTTCTCGGCGGCGAAATCAAGCGGCTTGACTCAGTAGGGCCGGTGCTCGGACAGGAGCTTCGAGGCAAGGCTATCTGGTCCATCTCGTTCGTGATATTGGCCATCGTGCTCTTCATCACGTTCGTGTTCAGGCGAGTCTCAAAGCCTATCTCCTCATGGAAATACGGGTCGGTGGCCATCATAACGCTCCTTCATGACGTTGTAGTTCCTATCGGAGCCTTCGCGTATCTTGGACGAGCCGGCGGCTACGAAATCGACGCCCTGTTCATCACGGCCCTTCTGGTTATCCTCGGATTCTCAATTCACGACACTATCGTGGTGTTCGACCGAACAAGAGAGAATCTCGGCACTGAGGGCGGCAAGAAGACATTCGAGGAAATCGTGGGGGAGAGCGTGATTCAGACGCTTTCGCGATCAATCAACACCACTCTTACGACCGTCTTCGCGCTTCTCGCCCTGTACTTCTTCGGGCCCGAGACCACGAAGAATTTCTCGCTCGCGCTCATTCTCGGCATAGCGATAGGAACATACTCGTCGGTCTTCATCGCTTCTCCGCTTCTCGTGACGCTTGAGAAGATGCAGGCCAAGAAAGCAGGGAGGTAACATTCCTCGCGAAGTCGGCATGTCGGCATGAAAGAGCGCTTTCCTGACGGAGGCGCTTTTTCCATCGCTTTTTCCGTTTCCATTTAAAATGCTATAGTTTGGGCAATCAAATCCAATCGATATGACAGAAATAATAAATATGGGCAGAATGCTCGGGACAGACGAAGAGGGGCACATCATCAGCGAGTCGGATATCAGCAAGTTAAAATCGCCCTGGAAGGAAGCGGTCGAAGAGATAAAGGATGAGTATGTCAGGAATCTTGGCGATGCGCTTCACGGCGTGTATGTGAGAGGCACTGTTTCGAGGGGAGAAGCGGTGGAGGGAATTTCCGACATCGACACGTTCGCGGTTCTTAATCGGGAGGCGGAAGCCGGAGACGAGGCCTGGTTCAAGGAAGCAAGGATGCGTCTTGAGAAAAAGCATCCTTTCGCGGTCGATATCGAGCTGGACCTCGTTTCGATTCAGAAAGTCATGGGCGAAAAAGGGTTCGGTTCCAGGTTTCTGATAAAAACGCAGAGCGCTTGCGTGCATGGCCATGACCTGTCGCCGGAAATCAGTCCTTTCAAGGCGGACAAGGAAACGGCGAGGCATTTTAGCAGGGACATCTCGAAGCTTGTAAGTCGCGCCGTGCTGAAGACTCGGGAAAATTCGGATGCCGACGACGTAAAGGGCTGGTGCCGATGGATAATGAAAAGGATGATACGAGGAGGATTCATCCTGGTCATGGACAAGGAGAATGCATTCACTCGGGACCTGTATCCGAGCTATGAGGCATTCTCCAGGCATTATCCGGAAAAAAAGGACGAGATGCGGAGGGCGCTGAATTTTGCGATTAACCCGACCGACAATTCTTCAGAACTGATATCGTTCATCGAAGATTTCGGCATCTGGCTTGCGGATGAGATCGAGCGCGAATTTGCCTGACATGTCCGTTCGGGAACGCCTGATTTTGATAATAAAAAGCGGGCCAGCGAATCTGTTGATTTCGCTGGCCCGATATAACGGCTTAAGTCCCTTAAGCCTCGATTGAACGCCTCGCTGTTTTACTTGTTCGAAGGCTTGAACGCCTCGAGGAAAGTTTTCCAGCTTTCGACGATTCTCAGATTTCCCAGCCCGTGGTCCGGAAGCTCGGCCGTGTTTTCTTTCGGCCGAAAATTCCACAAGGTTTCCACCTTCGTCATGCGGCGGAGGACCCCGATTCTGTCGTCCAGGAAGTCGGTGAGACCGAGTCCGTGGGCGATTCCGGCCTTTTTGCCCCTTCGGTCGCAGAATCTGGCATTTATCGGGTCAAACCCGGTCCTCTCGAAGAAACCTTGCCTTTTGAACCATTGAAGGTTTCGCATGCCCTCATCGTTGCAGGCCGATATCAAGAAGACATTTTCCCGGCCCAGCGCCTTGACGATTGAGCGTATCGAGTCGATGGCTCCGGGTATCTCCGGCTCATTGCCGAGCCCCTGTTCCTTTGCCTGCCAGCGGTTGATGATCACTTTCCCAATATCTATTCCGAGTCTTTTCATTGGTATCCTTTCGTTTGTTGGTTGAACTGCCCAGGGTATCTTGTAGCATAAACCGGCCGTTATATCAACGCGCCGGGCCGGCAAACAAGCCTTGCGCCCGGTCCTTATTTTGAGCCTTTCTTTGTCATCAGGGGGTAAGTGTGGCCGGCTATGCCCAAGTCCGAATAAGCATTTGACAAAGGGTCCGCCGTGCGTATAATGCATAGCACGCTCTTAAGGGGCGTTTTTAGATAAGTCTTCTGGTCCAGTCGTCGCTCGGTTAACTGACTTGAGCCATGCACGAAGCGGTTCGTTCCGCAGTCCAGGAAACCAATGTCATAGTGATATTTGAAAACAGAATATTGTACAGCATCATATTTCCTTTTTTTCTGTTTGAGTTTTAATCTAATGCAGGTTGCTTCGGCAATCAGCATGTGGATTTATTTTAGAGTTTGATCCTAGCTCAGGATGAACGCTGGCGACATGGATAAGGCATGCAAGTCGAACGGAAACTTTTTTGGACGCGATTACATCAATTCCAATTTTGTTTTAGTGGCGAACGAGGTAGTAATACGCAGGTACGTACCCCAAAGTCAGGAATAACTCATCGAAAGATGAGCTAATACTTGATAGTCTCTTCGGAGTAAAGTTTTAACGCTTTGGGAACGGCCTGCGGGACATCAGCTAGTTGGTAGGGTAAAAGCCTACCAAGGCTATGACGTCTAGGGGACCTGAGAGGGTGACCCCCACCGATGGAACTGAGACACGGTCCATACACCTACGGGTGGCTGCAGTCGAGAATCTTCCGCAATGGGCGCAAGCCTGACGGAGCGATGTCGCGTGATTGATGAAGTCTTTCGGGATGTAAAGGTCTTTTATGAGGGAGAAAGTTATTGATAGTACCTCATGAATAAGGGGTTGCTAAACTCGTGCCAGCAGCAGCGGTAATACGAGTGCCCCAAGCGTTATCCGGAATTATTGGGTGTAAAGGGTGTGTAGGTGGTCTTGTTAGTCGAATGTTAAAGATCTGGGCTTAACCCAGGGACGGCGTTCGAAACGGCAAGACTAGAGGATGCGAGAGGTGTGTAGAACTCATAGTGTAGGGGTGAAATCCGTTGATATTATGGGGAATACCAAAAGCGAAGGCAGCACACTGGCGCATATCTGACACTGAAACACGAAAGCGTGGGTAGCGAATGGGATTAGATACCCCAGTAGTCCACGCCCTAAACGATGACAACTTGCTTTTCGGAGTATCGACCCTCTGAGAGGCGAAGCTAACGCGTTAAGTTGTCCGCCTGGGTAGTACGAGCGCAAGGTTAAAACTCAAAGGAATAGACGGGGACTTGCACAAGCAGTGGATTATGTGGTTTAATTCGACGGTAAACGAAGAACCTCACCAGGGTTTGAAACCTACGTGAAAGCTCCAAGAAACTGGAGCCCTCGCAAGACTAGTAGGCAGGTGCTGCATGGCCGTCGTCAGTTCGTGGTTTGAATTGTTCCCTTCAGTGGGGTAACGAACGCAACCCTCGTCGTGTGTTACAAGTGTCACACGAGACTGCCCCCTCTCGGGGGAGGAAGGTGAGGATGACGCCAGGTCAGCATGGCCCTTTGATATCCTGGGCTACACACATAATACAATCGCCGTTACAACACGACGCAATACCGTAAGGTGGAGCAAATCGTTAGAAAAACGGCGCCAGTTCGGATTGAGGTCTGCAACTCGACCTCATGAAGCCGGAATTGCTAGTAATCGCGGGTCAGACATACCGCGGTGAATACGTTCTCAAGTCTTGTACTCACCGCCCGTCAACTCAAGGGAGTCAGGAGTACCCGAAGTCTCAACTAGTTTGGGCCTACGGTAAGCTTGATGACAGGGAGTAAGTCGTAACAAGGCACGGGTAGCGGAAGCTGTTCGTGGAATCATTCAATTGAAATTCATATTATACGCGTCTTTATGGCCGTCACTAATATACTTGTCGATCGTTCGAGTCCTGCATATGCGGATTTGAACTAGAGTTCCTAACTCTCGAAATAGGAAGATTAAGCGACTTAATCGCTTTGGCAGTGGAGAAAGATCCATACTCAACATAGAACCAAAGGTTATATCGATACTGTACAATATTCTGAAGTTAAATTTCAATGAAAAAGCTGAAAAAACACCAATCCGAAAGGGTCGGTGCTTTTTCATGCTATCATTATGAAAATAACCAAATCAAAATGAAATCATTCAAAAAAAGTGCGTCGCTGATTCTCGCTTTTGCTCTTGCTTTTTCGGTCCTGGCGTTTCCCGATACAAGCCAGGCATTGTCACCAAGATATGTTGCTTGCATCAATCTTGAATCCAACTTGTCTTTCGGACAAAAGGGATACGGTTCTGACATAATGCAATTGCAATACTTTTTGCAGGATCAGGGTCATTTAAACGGAAGAGCCGACGGCATTTTCGGCAGCCAGACCAGGGCCGCGGTGATTTCGTTCCAAAAAAGCAAAGGCATCGTGCCGGCTGCCGGATTTGTCGGACCGGTAACCAGAAAGGCGATAAAGGATATGCCATGTTCAGGCGCGGACGCCTCTTTGAACAATTTTACGGTGCCAGCTCCATGTAGTTCGAGGGAACTTTTCAATTATCGTGACGGAACAAGATGCGGAGCCGGCAGCGCGCTGCCGGCATCAGTCTGTCCGGCCGGCGCGGCCTTCAATATCATGACGGGCGAGCAGTGCGGCATTGGCGACGGGCAGCTGACGAGCCTCAGATTGAGGGGGACGGAGGCGATGATTCAGAATTTGCTTTCGAACATGAGGCCGCAAGCTGAATTGTATTATGCGGTAGAGGGCAACGACGAGACATACACGATGAATCCTTATGGATGGAGCAATGGGTGCCTGACGACGAAAGGCACTCTCTTCACTACCGATGGCTACGGCTTGGGGTCGCTCGTGAACGGCGTCAGGGACCACTCGGCTGGTTCGCAGATGATGTGCTACGCCGACGCGTCAGGCTGGTCGGTTTCAGTTGTCCATGGCGCTTCGACGTATTGCGTAGACAGTACGGGATATGTCGGCACCACGACCGCGGGCTTCAGCAGGGTGCTGGTGGACAGATTGTGCAGATAGGCTTCGACCCCCGAAAGATCTGAAAGGACGGGCCGCGGCTTCATGTGCATAATCGAATATGCGCATGCCCGGATTAATGAGACAATTACCATGTCTTTCAATATACTTACTTCTTAATTCACACAATCTTCATGTCTCATTTTAAACATGTCGGTCTGGCTTCCTTGATCCTGGTTTTATCAGCCGTCTTCTTTGCTCCTCAAGTAACCATGGCACAAAGCGCGTGCCTCGATATCCAGTCTAACTTGAGCGTCGGCCAGAGAGGCGGACAAATAACTGGTCTTCAGAATTTCCTCATTCAAAGAGGGGACCTAAATGGAAGGGCAGACGGCATCTTCGGCAACCAGACAAGAACCGCGGTCATTGCTTTTCAGCGGGCGCAGGGTATCGCTCCATTGTCGGGTCTTGTCGGTTCGTTGACCCAGGCTGCCATAAAGAATCTGACCTGCGGGGCGGGTGCAAGTTTGTCGACTTCGACTCAGGTTTATGCGCCGGCCATTCCTGCTTCAAGCGCTTCCGCGGCTGACCGGCTGAGCCGTCCAGTACGGTTGCTCTCGGGCTGCGTTGCCGGACAAAGATTCCATACCGCATCTGGTCAGCCATGTGAAATTGTTGATACGGCGCTGCCAGCTGGTTGTACTGCTGCGAGCTTGTTCAGTCCGACAACCGGGCAACCGTGCAATGCTTTAAATGCAACATTGCCTCCGGGTTGTTACGTTGGCGCATTATACAGTTCGACTACGGGCCAGCCATGCAGTCAAAATACGAATAATACGGTGATCGCGCTTAAGCCATCCGTACGTCTGGTTCAGGCCCCTGCGGAACATGACAACGTGTTGAACGAAGGGTACAGGGCGGTTGCCTACGGCGCTAATTTAAATGGCAACAACGTAGTGATTTTGTTGAGAGGCAATTTTGAAGAACATCAGATCTTTCCTGCAAATAAATATCCGGGCAGCTTGGAATTCATTGTTCCTAAGATAATCAGGTCCGGGGATTTTAATCTGTCGGTAGTGTCAGACGGCGAGCAGAGCAACCTTGTCAGCGTGAGGGTGAACAAGCTTGGGGATACCAACGTCAATCAATCCAAGCTGATACCGTCCATTTCCTCGGTAACTCCTCAGCCTGTTCAGGTGGGTCAGACCATGACGGTATATTTCACCAACGGCGGAGACTCTGGGGGCGTCGCATTGAAAACTTTGGACGGGTCCAAATCATGGTTTGTTCCGTACACGACGGGTATCGTTTATAACGGTTTCCAATATTATGACGGCAGCAAGATAACCTTCACCGTTCCGCCTACTATCGGTCAGGGACAGCTTCCGGAAAATAGCGGATACGAGCAGCCCATTGCCATTACTTCAGGGACATATAACCTGTACGTTACTTCCGGCGGGCTGACAAGTAATAACTCCGTAATCAGAGAAGGCGGGGTAAGCAACACTGTTAAGATAAATATTAACGCAACGTCGCAGGCGACCACGACCCTTCATCTTCTCACTCCCAATGGCGGTCAAACATACAGGGCCGGGGACCCCATTAATGTCACGTGGACGAGTCAGAATCCAAAAGAATATGTCGTCAATATTCAAATCGTTCCTGCAAATTGGGCTAGAAACATGATTATTCCCAGCGGGAATTATGCCAACCTGACAGAAGGTTACTGCAACAGGACTGGCGGTTGCATTCGTGCCGATGCGGGATCCGCATCTTTCACCATGCCTCAGACCCTGGCGCCCGGCGCATATCGATTGAGGATCGGATGCAACATAGTTAATACAGATTCATTGGGCGAATGCTATGACAGGGTCGCGGAAGATCTTAGCGATGCGCCGTTTACCATAACCGCGCCGGCTGCAAATGCTCAGCCGACTGTCCGCATCACGTCTCCTAACGGCGGCGAGACGCTGAAAATTGGCCAAACATATCGAATCACATGGGATTCTGCGAATGTCGACAAGGTTACTCTGGGCTATTCATTCGGCGAGGGGAGTCTCAGCTGGTTCTCTGGAAATTCGGCAAACAATATACCGAATGCGGGGTATTACGACTGGAATGTAAATATCGGAACTAGAACGAGCGGCAGCCTTAAGATATACATCATCGGATACAATACGGGAGTAGGGTCCATGAGCGACTATTCTGACGGCTTTGTCTCCGTTGAAAGCGCCTCGTCGACAAGCGCATGGCCTGCTGGCTGCGGCCCTGGCGTTGCGTACAGTTATACTTCGGGCCAGGCGTGCAATCCGCCGTCTTTGCCTGAGGGCTGCACCGCTGGCATGCTTTTCAGCTGGACGACAGGCAAGCCCTGCAAGGAATAATAAGCCCAAGGTTTGGCGGCTTTCCTGCGCGCCAGCCGGCTTGTTTTCGCCCTGTTTTTCTGATAAGGTAATGGGCACGTATTTGCGGGTTTTAGGCGGTCAAGCCTTGCAAATAGGTGTCTAAATGCGAGTATAGCTCAGTTGGTAGAGCACATCACTGATACTGATGGGGTCCTAGGTTCGAATCCTAGTACTCGCACCACAAAGGGCACTTCTGATTTGATAAATCAAATCAAGTCGCACGACGAACGAAACTATGTTCTTCTATCGAAATTTCACAATACTGGCATCTCTGTTTATAGGATTAGTAATCATCGGTATGCATGTTGTGATGGGCCTTAAATCATCTTTTATTATTGTATTTGTAACGACGATGCTTACTTTCTTTTGGAACGCTGCTCTAAAGGAGTTATATAAAATGGATAAAGATAAAGAAGGGTATCGTTTCTACATAGGGTTGAAGTCGGAGACTCAGTTCATACTCGCTCTGTTTATTATGTTTCTTTTGCTTATGATAGCTTTTGCACCAATGGTTCTTCAGATAGGTGTAAGAGGGAGTGCGGATAATTATGCGCCAACAAAGGAATTGTTGGAAGTGATTAGGTTCTAAGCAAGGTCTCACATATTTTATATGTCAACCTGTGCGTTAGTTAGTAAGACCTTGTGCCCGAGCTATCGCCGTGCGAAAATATAATTATGAAAATATTACGAATTTTACTGGTCCTGCTTGCAGTTGTTGCACTCCAGCCAGCGCCTATATCAGCCCAAGTTTCAGGTTGTATCGACCTTAAGAGTAATCTACAGGTTGGCTCTCGAGGTCAGGATGTTATTCTCTTGCAAAATTATCTTACATCGGTCGGACAGACAACAATTGCCGATGGTGCGTTTGGTTCGAAAACAAAGGACGCTGTTGTGAGGTTTCAGACAGCACGTGGAATCAAGCCGACTTCCGGCATAGTCGGTTCGATTACCCGAAAGGCCATCAAGGATGCCACTTGCGGGCCTGCTGCGCAATGGACTTCGCAAGCAACTGCGCAGCAGGCCGCCGCTCTGCCTTGCCAGTCAGGAGCAGTTTACAACTACATGAACGGAATGCCTTGCCAGACCCAGGCGGCTGCGAATTTTCCATGCGCTCCGGGCGCCCTATATAATACGGTGAGCGGGATGCCATGCGGTTCAAGCGCTGCCACTCCGTCTTCTGCGGCAGACATCACCGCCTCCCAGTTCCTTCTTCAGACGCGGTCAGACGTCGTACCGGCAAGCATGTCGCTTGAGAGGTATCAAGCGACTACCGGATTGGGGTGCACCGCTACGGGCGTATACAGCTCGTACGATGGCGAGCCATGCATTCTTGCGATGAATGCCCAATATAGGGTCGATAATTCGTCCTCAGGCTCTTCCGTCACCCACAATGCGTCCAGCTTCAACGCCGCGTTTGTCGGAGACTGGGAATCTATATACGAACCGCAGAGCGGTGCGGTGGTGTCCAGTTCTGAATCAAATAAGATTGCCGTGGTTATCATGTCACATGAGGTTCCCCAGTCGCTTGAAGGGTGGGGAATCACGCAGCTGTTCACTCCTACTGTCATCTCTTACATGGTTGGACAGAAGACCGGGTCTTTCGCAAGCGTAAGCGAAATCAAGATAGGCAACGTTGTTGACGGCTACTCCGTAAGTTATACCGTTAATGTGGGCGGAAAAAATCTTTTTGTCCGCGAGTATCTTGTCATGCACAATGGATATCTGCATGACATAATCACGCTTACTCCGGATGAAAATGTGCCGTACTCCTTCTATCAGATGTATCATACTAACTTCTATTTTTCCAGATAAATGAGCGGGCTTAAGTAAGCAAGTCCGGCCTCATTTGCAAGCTGAAAGGGCTCGGTGAAGCCGCCTTCGATTGAGGGCGGCTTTGCTCTTGTCGGAGAGGCGGCGCAAAGCCGAAAATATGGCGCATCGGCAGGGGGTATGCTATATTAGACCTCTGATTATTTATATAAATTAACTAAAATACAGATATGCATCTAGGCAAGAAAACCAAGATTGTGGCAACAATCGGACCGGCTACGGAGAGTCAGGAACAGCTCGAAAAGCTTCTAAAGGCAGGTCTTAACGTTATCCGGCTTAACTTTTCGCACGGCGACTTCGCAGAGCACCAGAAGAAGGTAGACAACGGCCGAGCCGCTTCAAAGAAGACCGGCATTCCTGTGGCATTCCTCCAGGACCTCAGCGGTCCTAAGATCCGAACGGGAACTTTTCATAACGACCCTTCCATCCGAGTCACTCTCAAGGCCGGCCAGAAGTTCACGTTCTCCACGGACATCAAGACTGTCGGAGATGAGACCAAAGCCTACATCAACTACGAAAAGCTTCCGAAGGAAATCAAGAAAGGCGAAGCTGTCCTCGTCGATGACGGAAAGGTCCGAATGGTATGCACGGACATCAAGGCGAGCGAGGTTATCTGCAAAGTCGTGAACGGCGGCGAGCTCAAGGGCAAGCGAGGCGTTAACCTTCCTGACTCCGACCTTTCCATCAGCGCGCTCACTCCCAAGGACAAGAAGGACATCGAGTTCGGCGAGAAGAACAATGTCGACTATGTAGCGTTCTCATTCGTCCGAAAGGCTTCCGAAGCCGCAGAGCTTCGAAAGATCCTCAACAAGCGAGGAATGGAGCATACGAAGATTATCGCCAAGATCGAGACGCCCCAGGCTCTTGAGAACTTCGACGAGATTCTCGAGATCGTAGACGGCGCCATGGTTGCCCGAGGCGACCTTGCCGTAGAAATTCCCGCGGAAAAAGTTCCTCTTGCCCAGAAGATGATCATCGAGAAGTGCAACCAGGCTGGAAAGCCGGTCATCACTGCCACTCAGATGCTCGAGTCCATGATCAAGAGCCCTGTTCCGACAAGGGCCGAGGTTTCTGACGTGGCGAACGCCATGCTCGACGGAACTGATGCCGTCATGCTTTCAGAGGAGACTACTCTCGGTTCATATCCAGTTGAAGCTGTCTCAATGATGGCGAAGATTGCAGCTGAGATGGAGAACGATGTTCGACATTCCATCCTCCTTGCGCATCCTGAACGACTTCATGCCGAAACGCTCAGCCAGTCTATCGGCGCGGCCGCTGCTCAGACTGCGGAGTCTGTCGGAGCGAAGTACGTCGTGGCTCTTACTGAATTCGGAAACGCCGCAGCTCTTGCCTCAAGGCAGCGAGTTTCGGTTCCTGTTCTCGCCATGACTCCTGACCAGAAGACGTGCAACCAGATGTGCCTCTACTTCGGAGTGTATCCTATCCTTATGCCAAAGAAGGTCGGATTCCGAGAGGCTCACGAGGAAGCAAGGGCTATCCTCCTCAAGGAGAAGCTCGTAAAGAAGGGGGACAAGCTCGTCTTCATCTCAGGAACTCCGTTCAAGGAAGCTGAGGAGACGAACATGATCATGGTTGAGCAGATCTAGTCCGCTCAGGCTTTGATTCTCAGGCGGGCTTGATTATTCAGGCCAGCCGGCAAAACCGCTCATCATTGCGCTCGGGCGGTTTTTGTTATTTTCAGCCAAATACGCTAGAGTAGGGCAATATGAATACAACCAACAAGAAGCAGTTCAAGATCGAGACGGCCGCCACTTCTGAAAAGGCAGCTAAGGCGGCCGGCAAGTACGTCGGTGACCTATTGTCGCAGTACGTCGATACGCCCGTCTTGCTCCTTCTTGCTGGGGGCTCTTCTGTGAAGATTTACGACCATGTCAGTCCTGAATACCTAAGCGAGCTCCTCACGGTCACGGTTACTGACGAAAGATACTCTGAGGAACTCGACGAGAACAACTTTGCCGTTCTCCAGGCGCAGTCATTTTACAATCAGCTCGTCCAGGTCGATGCAATGTGCATCGATACGCAGATTATCAACGACGAGACGTTCGAGGGCCATCGGGCACGGTTCGAGAGTAATATCCGGGAATGGAAGCGGGATTTTCCGAATGGAAAGATCGTTGCCGTATACGGAATGGGGGAGGATGGCCATACTGCCGGAATCATCCCGGGCATCCTGAGCAAGGAGGCGTTCGACCTTGAGTTCAACAATGACGATCGGCTTGTAGGCAAGCTTGATGCGACAGGAAAGAATCCTTTCCCGCTTCGTGACTCGACGACGCTCCCATTCATGAGGAATTGGGTTGACCATGCGGTCTTCTATGTAACCGGCGATGCCAAGAAAGCGATGCTTGAAAAAGCCCTCATTGATCCTGAAAATCAGAAAGCCGGCTTCTTCGAGCTTCCTGCTCAGGTCATGCGGCACATGAAAGAAGCATTTATATTTACTGACATCCAATCCGACAGCCTTGCTCCGTTCCTGTCTGTGGAATAATTGATAATTTCTTTATCCTATCTTCATTTCGGCGTGATATAATTTCTTCATGCAATCTACGACACAGACACCATATGTTTTAAAAGACAACGATCTTCTGCTTTCCGCGCATGCCGAATCATACGGCACGAAAGAGCTGCGGGAATATCCGCTCAAGCTGAGGGACCTGCCTGACGACTCCAAGCCCCGCGAGAAGCTCGTTTCCGGCGGCGCAAAGGCATTGTCGCTCCAGGAGCTGCTGTCTGTCGTGTTGAACGTCGGCACGAAGAAGGAAGGCGTCTTGGAGATGTCGCAGAAAATCATCCGAGAGTACGGCATTCAGGCGCTCACGAGCCAGACTAATCCGGAGCGCATGGCCGAAGATCTGGACATACCGCTCATCAAGGCCTGCCAAGTCGTCGCGGTGGGAGAAATCGGCCGAAGGCTGTTCAAGAAGGACAGCTGCGGGCTGACTGTCATACGAACGGCCAAGGACGTGTACGAATATTTGCAGGACATGCACAATCTTCCGAAGGAACAGCTCCGAGGCTTGTATCTCGACACGCATAACAGGGTCATACATCAGGAAGTCATCTCAATCGGAACTATAAACTCAAACATCGTTCATCCTCGGGAAGTATTCAGGCCGGCTTTGGAATACGGCGCGGCATCCGTCGTCCTGGCTCACAATCATCCTTCAGGCGTTCCGACGCCGAGCCTCTCGGACATAGAAGTCACGAAGCAGCTTGTCGAGGCGGGACGAATCATCGGCATCAACCTTCTCGATCACATCGTGATAACGAAAGACGGCTTCATGAGCGTTCAGGCAGCATACTAGTTCTCGCGTTTCGGCGGCTGCATTTATTCACATTTGTTATTAATCAGTAAATGCCTATAATAGAGGAATGAAAAAGAGAACATTGATTATCATTCTGGGCCTATGGGTCGCTCTCATACCGTCGCTCGGCCTGCCCGGCACGTGGAAAAACTGGATTATCGTGGCTACGGGTCTGATCATTGCTTTCGTTGCATTCAAGAAAAAAAGAATCTACATAGAAGTCAATGAAGAAAATCAATCTTAAAAAGACCGCAACATTCGTTCTCGCATTCGCGCTCATCGTTTTTATCGTCTTTTCAATCTTCGGTCCGGACATCTTTCGCGTGAAATATGACGCGCGGCATCACATCGCCAGCGCCCTGAGCGCGACCGGCACCGCTCCTCAGGCTGATATCGACGTGAGAGGATTTGCCGGAGGCCGATTGTTTCCGGGAAGGACAGAGCTGAATCCGAGCGGTCATGTCATGACCCCGGTTCCGCTCAAGGCCATTTACATGACCAGCTGGGTTGCCGGAACCCCGAGCATCCGTGACAGGCTTATCAGGCTTCTCGACACGACGGAGGCGAACGCGGTCGTAATCGACATCAAGGACTATACGGGCATGGTCGCGTTCAGGACGGGCAATGCCGATCTTGACGCGTCGCCCTGCATCGAGAACCGCATTCGGGACATAAGCAACCTCATACAGATTCTTCATGCGAAGAATATTTACGTGATTGGGCGGGTAGCGGTCTTTCAGGATCCCTGTTATGTGAAGCATAACCCGGAGGTTGCCGTGCGGAAGAAAAGCGACGGCAGCATCTGGAAAGACGACAAGGGATTGACGTGGGTGGACATGGGTTCGGAAGAGGCATGGAAGCATAACGTGGACATTGCCCGCGCGTCATATTCGCTTGGCTTCGACGAGATAAACTTCGACTACGTGCGATTCCCGTCAGACGGAAACATGAGGGATATCGCGTTCATTTCCGGCAATACTCCGAAGCCTCAGGTTTTCAAGTCTTTCTTCCAGTATCTGGACAAGGAGCTGCGAGAGGGAAAGGGGACATATGAAAAGCTTGTGCCTGCTTCAGCGAGCGTCAGCCTGAGCGCGAGCACGACCGCTGTTTCGGGAACGTCAACCGCAAGCGCCGCCAAGCCGCCAGCTCCGGTTCAGGCACGGCTTCCGAAGATGTACGAGCCGGGCGCAAAGGCGACCGACGCCACGTTTGACGAATACTATGAGCTCATTTCTTCGGCGGATGCCGAGTTTGTCGAGAGAAGAGAAGCATTTCGGACCGAGTCTGTCGGTGCCGGCCGCATGGTAGTTTCCGCGGACCTGTTCGGCATGACGACCACGAACGTCGACGATCTCGGCATCGGACAGGTGCTCGACTTCGCGCTTCCGTACGTAGACTATGTGTACCCGATGGTCTATCCGTCCCACTATCCTCCGAACTGGAACGGATACAAGAATCCGGCCGCAAATCCGTACGAAGTCATCAAGCTTTCGATGCAGGGCGGCATCGATCGAGCCAAGGCGCTCGGCCTGAATCAGCAGAAGCTCCGGCCTTGGCTTCAGGATTTCAACATGGGCGCGACATACACAGCCGACATGGTCCGCAAGCAGATACAAGCAACATACGACATCGGTCTCTCAGGTTGGCTGCTTTGGGACGCTTCGAACAAATATACTCCGGGCGGCTTGCTTGCAAATTAAATCTCAAGCTTGGAAAATGAAAAAGACCCCGCGAGAGAAATGCTCGCAGGATCAGTGCCGGGCATATACAAAAAAGCGCGTTTGGCTGTATAATATCGACATAACGCTCTATGAATAATGACGACGAACAGGTAGTGTATTTCGGCGAAACGGATGCTCGCAACAGGCGACTTCGTTTCGGCATCAAGAAGGTTGATCGATCAAGACACATGTATGCCATCGGAAAGACGGGCATGGGAAAATCGAATCTTCTCGAGGTCTTGGCCGTGCAGGATATTCAGAACGGGGAAGGGCTCTGCTTTCTTGACCCTCACGGAAAGTCAGCCGACTTGCTTCTTGAATATGTGCCGGAACATCGAATCAAGGACGTGGTGTACTTCGCGCCGTTCGACATGGAATACCCCATCTCCTTCAACGTGATGGAGGACGTCGGCCCGCAGCAGCGATATCTCGTTGCCAGCGGAATGATGTCGGCTTTCAAAAAAATCTGGGTCGATGCATGGTCCGCGCGAATGGAATATATCCTTGGAAATATCATGCTCGCGCTTCTCGAGTATCCGGGCTCGACTCTCGTAGGGGTAAACCGAATGCTTACGGACAAAGATTTCCGAAAAGAAGTGGTTGAGCATATCACGGACCCTTCCGTAAAGTCCTTTTGGGTAAATGAATACGCGAACTATACCGACAAGTTCGCGGCAGAAGCGGCGCCGGCAATCCAAAACAAGGTCGGGCAGTTCGTGGCGAATCCGTTGATCCGAAATATCATCGGCCAAGCAAAATCTTCATTTGATATCCGAGAGATCATGGACAACAAGAAGATTCTCATCATCAACCTTTCAAAAGGAAGAGTGGGCGAAGCGAATGCGAACCTTCTCGGAAGCATGCTCATTACCAAGATTTACTTGGCGGCCATGAGCCGCGCGGACCTTAAGGAAAAAGAACTTTCCGCCGCGCCGAACTTCAATCTCTATGTGGATGAGTTCCAGTCTTTCGCTAACGAGTCATTCGCGGACATCCTTTCGGAGGCCAGGAAGTACAAGCTCAGCCTGTGCATCGCCCACCAATACATCGAGCAGATGACAGAAGAGGTGAGGGCCGCCGTTTTCGGAAACGTGGGGACGATGTGCGTCTTCCGAGTGGGCGCATATGACGCTGAAGTTCTTGAAAAAGAATTCGCGCCGCACTTTACGGCTGAAGACATCGTGAGCCTTCAAAAGCATCAGATGTACCTCAAGCTCATGATTGACGGGGTCACGTCTCCGCCGTTTTCAGCTTCCGGCATGCCGCCAATCCCGCGACCTGAAATTTCATACATGAAAGAAATCATCGATACGTCCCGCGCTCAGTATGCGAAGCCGCGGCAGCAGATCGAAGACGAGCTTTTGGCATGGATCAATACGCAGTTCGGCAAAGGCGCCGGTTCGGGAACGCCGAGCGCATTCGGGAAATCAAGCCCGCAGAATCCTGCCAATCCGGCCAGCCCTGCAAATGCCGCCCGATTCGGAAACTCGTCAGGTGCTTCAGGCTCTGCGAATTCCGCAAGCTCTGCAGGCGCTTCGAAGCCTTCTCATGGCGCTGCAGGAAGGGATCAGGGTTCTTCGCAGGGTCCGCGAGGCGACGGCGGCCCTCGCGCTCATTCTCCGCAAGCGGGCTCTCGCGGCGCCCAGAACAGCGGCCAAGCCCCTCAGAATAGGTCTCAGGATGCCGGTCAGAGCCAATATAAGCCTTCGCAGCAAGCGAATGGCCAGAGGCCTGCGTCTCAAGGCGAAAGCCGGAATCCTGCTCCGGAAAGACGCGCCGAGCGCGCTGAACGTCCTGAGCAATCCGGGCAAGGAAGGGAACGTCCTGCCGGCGAAACTGAGTCCAAGCCGCGTCCTGAAAGCGGCCAAAGGAGGGATGGCGCAGCTGCCAATGCCAAGCTGAACGACATGAACGCCCGGGAAAATAAGTTCCGCAATGCCATTTCGCTCGGGTATCTCAAGGCTGAGCAGGAGCCGAAAAATGACCAGAAGGCTCCGAAAGCTGAAAACCTGAACGCTCTTCGCGATGCGCTTCTTTCAGTGATGGGTTCGTCGGCTTTGAATATCGAAGAAAATGCAGGAGACGCCGAAAAGAAGGAATCTGGCGCGGCATCGACAGCTGGCATCGACGGCTCGATGTCCGGTGACACCCGGGAGCAGGTTGCCGAAGTCGGGTTTGAAAACGAAGGCAAAAGGTTCGGGGAGGGTGCGCAAGAACGAGAACGCCGCTCGAATAACTCGCGTCACAATCATACGGGCGGAAATCAGCATGACTCGGATGCCGCTGAAAAGAAGGTCAATCGGCTGCGCGAAGAGCGGGAGGAATCGGCCGAGACCGGATCAAGAGAGGTGAGCGAAGAGGAGCTGAAGAAATTGCTGGGATAGGGGTCAAGCCGGATTCGAGAGAATGACTCTTGCGTTATTGCTTACATGCGGGTGAACCAGGATCTGAGAACGAAAGCCGGGAAGCGAGCGAAGAGGAACTCGAGAGGCTTTTGAGGCAGCTTGGAAAGAAGGCTGCGAAACGTTTTTGATAGAAAAATAAAATCCGATATGGTTCGCAAATACGCCTTAATGATTGCTTTAAGAAATCCCGGATATGAATTCCTGTATTCGAATATCAATTTGATGAAAATTTTCGCCATCGCGAGCCTTTTTTCTTTCGATGCGCTGCCTGCGCGAATCGTGTATTTTACCTCTGCATCTGCCGCGTTTGAAATCTTTCCAATCTGTCCTATCCTGAGCCACAGGTCATAGTCTTCCGCGAGATGCATTTTCTTGTATCCGCCAAGGTTCTTGAAGATGTCCTTTCGGAAAAGCACGGACGAACTAACCACGGGATTTTGCAGAAGCATGCTGATTCTTATCGCTTCAGGATCAGTCTCGTTGTTCAGCCAGTATATGTGGGTTCCGTCCTCTCTGATAAACTCGGTTTTTTGTGATCCGACCAATGCAAGCCCCCTGTCTGATTCAAGAAGAGCGAGCTGGTTCTTGAGCTTCTGCTCGTTCAGCCACATGTCATCATCATCTATAATCGCAACGTATTCGCCGCTGCATTCTGGGTACGTTTTCCCTTCCGCTTCTCCGCCGAGAATGGCCAGGTTTCGGGCGAGCCCTGGGCCGATGTTTTGCGAAAGCTCGATCAGCCGGAAGGGGACCATTCCATGCTCTGCCATATAATCCCTGACTATTGCGACGGTCTCGTCCGTACTGCCGTCGGAGACGACGATAATCTCCAAATCGACGTCGACCTGCTTCAGGACGCTATCAAGCGCTCGTATTATGTATTTTGAGCCATTCTTCGTGGCGAGCACTACGGAAATCATGGTTGGATTATATCATTTATACTAAAATCCTTCCTTTTCATCTTGTTTTCAGCTTGATGACTTTAAACTTTGATTGATATAGGTTGTTGGGCCGACTGTATCTTAATTTCTCAAAATTAGGATTATATGCTGTAAAGTAAGTGTCAAGCACTATCTCATCGACCCATTCGGTTTCAATTTCGATTTCAAGCTTGCTTTGCCATTCGGCTAGGGCAAACGAGAAAGGAGCCGTGTGGCTTAGGTATACGTATTCCTTTCCTTCGACGAAAGATTTTGCATCCGCTGATCTGACCGGGACGCTCTTATCAGCAAGATGATAATAAAGGTCGTGAGACATATCATATATCTCATATGATTCTATGCTTTCATCAATGCGGATGTTGTCGAGCAGCTGGTTGGTCCCGTCTCTCCTGAGCTGCAGGCAAGTGAATCCTAAGAATGTGAAAGACGCGATTAGCAGGATGGAAAGAATCTTTCTTGGCGATTCGAATCGCCTTAGCAACGCATCGACTCCCTTGGCGGCTCCGATAAAGAGTATCGGAGACAAGAAAAGGACATGCCTTGTCGGAAGGAAAGACAGCTTGTTAAAAAAGACAGCCAAGGCGTAAATCGCGATAAGCCATATGAAAGTATCCCTTATGATTTTGCCTGAATCTTCGGATCTTCTCATCAGGTAGCCGAATAAGGAAAAAATCAGCAGCAGTCCTCCGGCAAACTGGATCATGTCCATCGCATGGCTTTTTGTATACCAGCTTGAGAAGTTCAAGACAGTATAGAAAAAATAACCCGGCAGTTCAGACAAGGATGCAGATCCCCTGAATCCTTGTCCTGATTGAAAGAAGAGGATGCCGCACAAGCCGATGAGCAATAGGGCAATTCTTTGCTCGGTAACCGTAATCTTCAGCCAATCGAATGCCAGTCTCAGGGATTCTCTGGTCGGCAATGATTTTCCCATCTTCTTGGTCACTGATTCGGTGAAAGATGCGAGCAGGAATGCGATCCAGAAGAGGGCGATTAAATAGTTGAAAAATACTAGAAATCCGCTCGTCATTGAAACTCGCTTCGGAAAATCCTGCCTCCCGCTATTTTTCTGCACGTACCATATCCAGACGAATACGGTAAAGAAATTCCACACCGTGCTTCCGAGGTGGTACCCAGATGAATACAAGCTGATTGAAAACAAGGCGATTGTCGATATGAGCACGTTGATCCATTCGGAAACGCCAAGCCTGCGGTTTATAAGATATAGCAAGAGTATCGACAGGTGAAATAACGCCAGCGTCAAGGCCGTAGCTCGCGACATGAAATCTGCGTATGGGGCTTGTTCCGTGCTCAGAAGTCCGTAGATGAGTCCTGGGCCGGCAGAATACGTCGAAGAAAGGGGTATGATGAAAAAAGACTTTATTGGAAAAAAAGGATCCAGCATTTCGACTGCTTGGATAAAGCCATATCTTGCCATCGCCGGAAACGAGGTCCTTGTTAGCTGGTTGATTATGAATTCATCGCTTATGCTTGGCAGATATTTGCCCCTGATTTCGCTGACATTTTTGTCGGCCAATATTTTCTGGGCCGTGCTTGTCGAGAAGATTCTTCCTTCAGGGTATGTCAGCGCCGTCGTGCGAAGGGCTGATGCTGGAAAATCCCGCAATAAGCTGAAGACCATCGCAGAATCAACGTCTTGAAAATGGTCATTTCTGTAGCCCAAGTGAATCAAAAAGCTCAAGGCTAAGGAAAGAAAGAAAATCGTTTGCAGCGGTTTTGAAAGAATGCGTTTCATTGGAGGGTGCCCATGCTTTTTTTAAGCTGCTTGCTGAATGAAAGGGTTCTCTTGATGAACTTTATCCTGGACATGATTCCAGTATTCCATGCAGATACGCCATGCATCCTTTTGAGAAATTCCACGTCAAACCTGATAATCGTCAATCCGTGTTTCTTTGCCTCGTAGAATGCAAACAAGTCGAATGAAAAATCGGTCGGCACATTTTGCAAATTTTCCAAAAAACTTCTATGGAAGATGTTCGGCTGGGCATTTATGTCGTTGAGCCAATAGCCTAAATACAAAGTCTCAAAAATGCTCATTCCAAACGTGAAAAATCTGTCAAATAGAGGCCGCCCGTATCTTTTTCCTTTTATGTAGATATCTTTTCGAAATCCCAGGCTTTCGATAATCGACAGGGCCTGCGCAATGTTCTTGGGCGGAGTCTGCATGTCGCCATGCGTCCATCCCGCATACTCGCCGGCGGATATCTTGAGTCCGGCCGCAATGGCCGATCCGTAACCGGGTCTCGGTTCAAAGACCGTCCTTGAGAAGGGGTATTTGGGTATGAGCTCGGCCAAAATCTCAGAAGTATTGTCTGAGGAATTGTTGTCTACGAATATGACTTCAATGTCTTTGCCTGCTACTTCTTTCGAATAGGATTCCAGAAGAAGCGGAATATTTCCGGCTTCATTGTAACAAGGGATGACTACGGATAGTTTCATGGAATAATGATATCAAACGAAGGCGTCATTTAAAAACGACCCATTTCTGACCGATAAAATTCAGAATCGTGCTTGCTCCTGTTGCGGCCAAAAAGGAAAGCGCTATCGAGGCGGTCGTGGTTCCGAAAATCCATAAGCCCGTCTTGTTTATGGTCACGTTAATCAGCAGGGTCGAAAGATACAGGGCCATAAAAAGGAGTCTTTCATTCTGTCTCCCGTCGGCCTTGTTGAAAGTCCAGTATTTATTGAAAAAATAGGCCAATGTCGCCCCGCAGATGAAAGAAATCGTCTTCGATACGGAGTAGGTGGTGATTTCAAGCAGCAAAAAATAAACGATGAAATCGCAAATGACTGCAGATGTGCCGACAATTATAAATTTAATCAGCTCTTTTTTCATTTTGTTCGAAATATGCTATCCATTTTTTGTCCTTGAGCAGGTCTTGCCTGTAGGCAAACTCCTGATATTCGTACTGGTGCAGATCTTTTGGCTTGCCCCAGCCCACGTATAAATCGACTCCGAATATTACGTTTTTCTTTCCTGCGCGGTTCATGAATAATGGAATGGAATCAACATAAAATTCTCCGTTTGTCTTATGATCGGCTTCTTTCATCATCTCGAATGCCTTTTTGAAATCGGCAGCTTTTCTGAAAAAGAAAGAGCCGACTATCGCGTTATCGCGTCTTGGATTATCCGAAACGGGCGTTTTTACGGATATGTCCTCTATGGTCGAGCCGTCGCTTGCAAGCCTGATCCACCCCCATGATTCCGGGCTTTGTTCCAAGAGATCGTCGTCGGTGAAAGTCCACGTTATTGAATCAATTTCCGCGTTGCCCGTAAGTCTCTCGTACTCTTCATTACTATAAAGAAATGAGTTGTCGCAAGCTGATATGAAAATAGAGTCATCGTCGCTGACGTGCGGCATTGCAAGCATGCATGTGGTCGCTTGGCCTACGGGGTTTTCGTCAACGAGCACGAGCGCTTCCGGAATTTCTCTTTTCAGCAGCTCATCCATCCCATATAAATCCTGATGCTCCCTGCTTATTATAAAAATCCATGCATCTGCCGGCGGCAGCGATTCAATCACGTTTCTTATCATTGGCCGTCCTGAAACAGAAATAAGAGGCTTTGGAAGCAGGTATCCTTCTTTTGAAAATCTGGACCCTTTTCCGGACATTGGAATGATGTTTACGGTGGTCATTTTATTTTTCGCTTTTCTGCGCAAGCCATTCTCGGGCAACCGGCTTCCAATAATCAAGACATGACTGGTATTCTTTGGATTCCGGCCGGTAGGGAATTGCAATTTTCCCTTCGCGTTCTCTCGGTATTTCGGTCTCGGGCATTGCAAGTTCCGATTTTTCGGCGACATGCCTCATCCATGATTCGAATTCTTCCAGATCTTCCGGCGTTCCCAGCTGTATGAATCTTTCCACTTCCGGAACATATATCTTTAATTTGTCGTTCAGGAGCAATTCAAACGGAGTGCTTGCATAAAATTCCCCATTAACGCTCATCCCCTTGTCCATCTGTTCCTTGAAGTATTTTTTAAGATTTGATCCTGATTTAAAATAGTATGCGCCGACGCTGTGATGGCAGTCAAGGGAACTTTCCGTAAAGCAATGCTTCTCCTTGATGTCCGTCATGGTCCCCTTTCCGTCAGTAAGCACCCCTGCGTATAGGCCGCCCCTGAGCAGGTGAGGGTGAAAGCCCGTATAGCATGGCACGGCCGCATCGTAGCTTTCTTGCTGGATGATTTCTTGGAACAACTTAAAATCCCATTTCATGAAATAGTCGCAATAGCTTAGCATCACTCCCTCGTCATCCTTGATATGGTCAAAAATTTGAGAAACTGCAAAGACCGGTCCTTTTGAATGCCTTTGCACTGACGTTACCCAACTATTGGGCGCGATTCTCTCAAGGACTGACGCCATCGGCGTATTTTGCAGGTGCTCTTCGTTGCAGATAAACACGAAATCATGTTTTCCGGGAAACATCGATACTACGTGCTCGATTATCGGCTTGCCACAGACTTGTATGAGCGGTTTCGGATTGACATAGCCGGCTTCCATGAACCTTTTTCCGATTCCCGACATTGGGATGATTATCTTCATTTTGGTATTTTACAGATTGACATAACTATACCAAAACCCGGGGAACCTGTATAATCGTGCCTAAGCATGTCAAAAGAAGAAGTTATCATAATCTCGCACAGGGTCAATACCCTGGAAAAGCTGATGGGAACCCCTTCTGGTTGCGGAGTGGAAATCGATATCCGAGGATACGGGCCTGAAATCTTGCTCAATCATGACCCTGTCATCGACCCTAAGGCTTGCGTCTCTCTTGACGCCTTCTTGTCTTGCCTGGTTTCAAGGGGCGATATCCCTCTCATCGTTTTCAATATCAAAGAAGCCGGTTATGAGGATAGGGTGATTGAATTGGCGGTCAAGCACAAGATTCCCGAGAATCAATATTTTCTTCTCGATGTTGAGTTTCCTTATCTGTACAAGGCGACGCGGGTTTGCGGCATGAGACAGATTGCCGTCAGGTTTAGCGAGGCTGAGCCGATAGAAAACGTGAAAGCTCAAATGCGCGGAAGCGCCACCCTGCTTGACTGGGTTTGGATCGATACGAATACGAGGCTGCCCGTGGATGAAAACTCGATTCATGCCTTAAGAAATTTCAAGACATGCCTGGTGTCGCCGGACAGATGGGGGAGGCCCGAAGACATTCTTAATTATGCGGATGCGATGAAATCTCTGTCCTTCAGGCTCGATGCGGTCATGACTGACGAGCGGCATATCGATACTTGGAAAAAAATCCTGTCAGCCTAGTTCATCGGTCCGATACCAGGCTTATCCGGTATTTTTCAGACTCCATGCCTTGAATGATTTCAGCGTCCCTTTCTGAGATATAGACAGGCGTCAGCCGCAGCTTCTTCATCGTATCCAAGATGAACGCCCATGCCAAGAGATTTTCTTCTATGTACTCGGCTTCCTTTCTGCCGCACTTGTAAGCAATGCGCCCAGTTTCAAGGCTTATGCTTATCTTGGAATCGGCGTTTTGCGAAGTTGATATTTCTTTGCAATACACTATTAAGTCGGGAAATAATACGAAGCTTCCGATATTTTGAATTAAGTCGGCATTTGATCTAATAAAATTCTGCAGAAAATCTGTTCCTGAGACGAGGGTGCCGTTCGGGCCTGTATTGACTGTCGGTGCCGGAAATTCATCGGCAAGCCCGAAATGACCTTTTATGATGTCCTCGATGCGGTCGTGCGCCCGAAGCGTTTCCTCCAAGGTGTCGCTCGATATGATGATGCCGTGATTCTTAAGAAAAATCGCCTGAGTTGACGGGAGGATATCATTGTCCGTTTCAGAAGAGAGATTTTCCTGGATTAATTTGCTTAGCTGGTATCCGGGTTTCGCGTAATCAATTTTTGTCGCGGTTATCTCGCCGGAATCAAACAGGCTCTTCAAGAGAAGCTCGAATTCTTCTGAGCAGGCGATCAGATTCGCATAAACAGAATGCGTGTGCAATACTGCCATTCCGAGCATTGCATGGAACCCGGTTTCTATCGAAGGCCTTTTTCCGTTGGAAGACGTTATCGCGCTTTTGATCGCGTCCATGCTCGCGTCTTCGCTTAGCGGCGTTTTCTTGTCGGTCCTGAAGAAGTCGCGCACTTTGGCGAAATCGAGACTGACGAACCCATCTTTGTCTGCCATGTCGCTGACGCGTATCCCTGAGGATTTTACATGCATTGCTCCGCCTGATTTCAAGGAGACGTTTCCTCCCGCTCCCTGGAAGTAGTCCTTCCTCCGGCCTATCTCAGCCAATATTTTCTTAAATTCATTATTCATACCGCTGAAGTTTCATTGATTCAAATATGTAGAAGACAGTGAACAGTTGTATTATACCATTGTATCCGTCGCTCCACTTTCTTTGGCTGATTCCGATTTCGTCTAATTCTGGAACCGCAATTCTTGAAATCCTGTCAAGGGATTCCCGGTCAATATTGCCTGAAAATTTCATTGTCTGCCTTTCATCATTTACCTTGAAATCCGTGTCCAAGTGAGCCGAGAGCTCTTCCAGCAGCGGGGCCAGATTGACATTGTTCGTGCAGCCAATCTCAAGATACAGGCATAATTCGACATCCTGATTGCCGATGCGGTCGCCCAAATCAAAAGTATTTTTTAGCGAAATCGATATGTCGGAATGCTTTTCCTGCACGTTGATGTATTTTTCGACATCGCCTTGCCTCGATTTGACCTGCTCCAAAACCGCTTCTTTCGTGTAGCCTCTCTTTGCCTGGTCCCGCATGATTTTCCAGTGCAATTTCAGCTGCTCTTCCGGCGAGATAAATACCTTGAGGTCGAATATCTCCCTGGCTTTTTCCAAAAATAATGAATGAAGGCCTTCGAAGATAACCAGCCTCTTCGAATCATGCACCTTGGGCAATGCGAACTTTCCGGAAGCATGGTCATAATTGCGCCTGATGATGGAAGACCCGTCTCTCAGCTTGTAGAGGCAGTTTATCTCTGAATGCAGCTCATTGGCCTGAGGGTCAAGGTGGGTGTACCTTGTCCATTTTTCATCGCCGCGTTCCCATTTGTGCATATCATCTCCCGCAATTACGGAAACGTGCTTTTGGGCAAATATGTCAACCATCAGGTCCGCAAAAGTGCTCTTTCCGCTTCCGGAATCTCCGGCAACCCCGATCAAGAATGGCTTATAGTGCATCTTGTATCTCGTATACTGCTCTATGCCTTTCTTTGAAATCCAATATATGTTTGCGAGCAATACTCCCTGCAAAAAGGTGAATGACAGGTTGCTTATGATTGCGGGTGAAGACCAATTTGCCTCCATGAAGGCATAAACGTTCTCAATATCGGATTCGGCGAACGGACGAAAGGATTCGATCAGGTCCGAGTCTTGCGTCATGATGAAGAAGAGAAAATATGCAAAAGAAAGCAGGTGGTACAGCGTTCTTTGCCTGCCCTCCGCCTTCGCGAAGAAATAAACGGCAAAAGGGATTATCCAAAAATACAGCCCTGGTATTGGTGGTATGAAAAGAGTGATGGTAAAAAAGCTGAATCCGAGAAAAGTCATAAACAGGTCCCTGCTGTAACGCTTGAACGTCGCAAATTTAAACAGGAGCATCGTGTATACGATAGGCAGCACGTACAAGACGGTTTTCTCGTTGAACATTATTCTTAAATCGAATATCCTGAGCTGCTGCTGGTTGATGAGCGCCGAATCGATGAAATGCGGATTTAGCAGATTCGCCGCGTTCAGCATTAGAAATATTGCCGGCGGCAGGAGTATTTTTAACAGAGTCTTGATGCTGAAGCCCCTTTCTCTCAAGAAATACAGGAAGGTGAAAGGGAGGACAAGGATCATCCCGGTTTTTGAAGCAATGGATAGTCCTAAGAAGAAGAGGGCCGCCCAATCTCTTTCCCTGAAGAAAAGGTATAGAAAGCAAAATAAGAAAAACACGGGAACTGCGTCCAATTGCCCGTGCACGTAGCTTATGTAAAAGGTAATCGGCGAGCACCAGTAAAGCGCGAGCAATGCTTTTTCCTTATTTTTGAACCATGCGACCAATATCAGAAGTATGCCCGTGTCAGCCAGCAGTACGGGTATCCTGAGCAAGAATAGGTCCAAATGTGTCACTGCAGCCAGCGCCGTTCCGAAAAAGAATGATCCTGACGCGTATGCGATTGAAAAAATCCACGGCACCGGGTTTGGATACGGAAAAAGCATTTCCGGATTTAGCGTTGCGGCATGCGAATATATGTCTGCGACATTTGCCAGCGCAAAATATTTCAAGAAAGGAATGAAGGAATCGACGGCCGCGCCTGATGCAAAGAAAAAGCTCGCGATAATTTTAATCGAAAGAGGAATCAAGAAGAGCGGGGATCTTAAAATCGGCAAAAAGGCCTCTTTGCCTGCAGCGAGCGTGGCCTCAATTCTTGACAGAATATGCTTTAATTCCAAGTGTGTTCGCTCCATATATGTCTTTTGTGTCGTCGTCGCCAATCATGACGACTTCTGACTCTGAAAGCCTCATTTTCTCAAGAGCAAGTTGAAATATGGCTTTACCAGGCTTTTCGGCGCCGGCTTCCTCTGAAGTTACGATGAAATCGAAGAGTTCGGATATCCCTGATGCGCACATCTTATGGAATTGTACCGAGGCGGTCAAGTCCGTCACCATGCATATTTTCAGGCCGTTTTTCCGGCAAAGTCCGATGAAATCAATTATCTCAGGATCGATTTCCATCTGCTCCCTGAACGCAGACCAGTATTCGTCCTCCAGGACGAGGGATTTTTTTGGATTGCTCTTGCCCTCCATTTTTTCTAACAGGTTCTGAAAATAAAGAAGTCTCGAATGGCTCGCTGCCTGATTCGGTATCCTCGCCTTTACCTGTTTCTGGGCGGCTTTGTATGAGTCGTTGAATTCCTCAAATTCAATATCTGAAAAATGGTTCGAGTGGACTGCCTTTATTGCCTTGTCGTGACAGGGGTCGTATTTGTATATCGTGTTGTCAAAATCAACCAGCAGGCCTTTTATATTTTGATTGCCCAGTATTTCTTTGTATTCTGTTTGCATTTTTGCTTATTTAAATCCTAATCCACCTTTCGGGCATCACATCTGTCGTGTCTGCGGACGGATCGGCGATCCAGCGCTTCGGTCCGATTACGATTTTTTCTTGTCCTGACTTTTCCGCGCTCTCCGACAGCCATGCCGGCCACCAGCTGAACGTGCTGTTCGCGATTATGAAGTGATCGCACAGAGACATGAGATGCATTTCCTCGTAATCCTTTATTTCGGCAGGGTTCGAAATCGCCCTGTGCGCTGATCCTTCGGGGAGCAAGGGCACGATGTTTTCCTTCGTCCATTCGATGTCGTCCGATGCCAGAATGAACATCAGCGGTCTTGAAGCCGTTGAGGCTGTTGAAGAAGCTGAATGATTTTTCATTTTCTCGACCAGAACCTCGACGGCTTTCTCGTAGTATTCGACTCCCGACAGGCCGTGATGCGCGGAAGCGCGGCTGCTGCTTACGTAGTCGCCTCGCCGAACATGGATGCATGTCAGAGCATTTGTTTCTTTTAATTTTATCAATTCTTCATGCGCGGCCATCGCGCCCCGCCCGAGCTGGGCCTTTATGGAAAGTTCGTCCCTGATCGCGTCCGCGAAGTCCTTAAAATACTTTTCGGAATTCCAATATCCCTCTACTACGGCATGTTTCCGCGGACGGATAAGCGCCGGATAGAAAACATAATCCCTTCTGTTGAGCGCAAGTCGGCGCATCTTATTTAAGATTCTGTGAAATAGTTTTCCGGCGGATCCTTTCTCGGTCTTGCCGGGCAATTCAGCCTTGATCCTGACGTCCGCGCCTATGTTGAAATGATGCAAGCCATACTCCCGCTTCGTGTCGCGTTCAGATACGCTGTTAAACCAGCTTAAATCTAAGGCAAGCTCGGCGTTGCTTCTAAGCGCGAGGGCTCTTGCATAGGCATATTGAAACATCTGGTTTCCGAGGCCGGCTTTGAGCTTGAGGACTATCATATGGGAAATATCATAGCATAAGAAAGCGGAGGTCAAGCCGGACGGCTGGCCAGGCGCGACGGCCTGCCGGGCCTGCCAATACGCCCTCGATGGTATATAATTTGGGCATGAAATTGAACAAAATCAGCCAGATATGGGACACTGCATTCCAGACCAAAGTCATCAAAGGAGGCAAGCTTTCATTTATATTTTATTTTTTCCTCACGCATGGCGTGAATGTTGCCAAGTCGGCGCTCCGAAAGTTTCCGGCGCCGGTCGCGCATCTTCTGGACAATTCGGCCAAGCGATTCGTGATTTCAAACAGCGTCGGCAAATTTCTGGTACGGCCGTTCAATGACAGCTTCACCATCTCCGCTCCGTATTTCGAGTCAGATTTGAGGCGCTGGGTCGGCATGCCCAAGCAGAAAAGAATCGCGCTGGATATTGGCGCGAACATCGGACGCTATTCGCTGCTCGCCGCGCTGGCATTCGGCTATGAGAGAACTGTTGCCGTCGAGGCGAACCCGATTACGTTTGATGTCTTGAAGGCAAATATCGGGCTCAATGATCTCGAAGACAAAGTCACCCTCGTTCAAAAAGCTGTCAGCAATAATGCGGACCCGGTCACCTTTGAAGTCGATACCCGGCACTTGGGAGGAGGGAGAATCGTGGACAAGGAATCCGGTGCTGTCTGGGACACCGTCGTGACCGTACAGGCCGTGCCCGTCGACGCGCTGTGCCTTGACCAGAACATGCGCCAATCCGAAATCGACTTCGTGAAAATGGACGTGGAGGGCTTCGAGTTCGAAGTCTTGTCAGGCATGACTGCGACCCTGGCCGCAATGCCAGCGGGCTCGTATATGATGATAGAAATCAGCGACAGGAATCGTGACAAATGCATCGGGCTGATTCAGGACGCAGGATTCTCGCTTGTCGAGTCAAAGGCATGCGACTATCTGTTCACTAAGTAAAAACTTTCAACGCCGGCTCTTTCGGGGCCGACCTTGTCCATTGTCATGCGTTCTGGACGCGACGGCGCGATTGTCGCGACGACACGACTCGACTGCTGCCACCAGACTACGCTTTCTTTTTAAACCAAAAACATCCGCATGCATAGTGCTCGTTCTCGGAAATTTTCGGATCGGCGTTTCTTACGAGGCCGCCGTCTTTTTCGAATTCGGGGATAAATGAGAATTCGTGAAGGTACATGTCTTCGTCTGCAAAGTATGAAATGATTTGCTCGTATGAATAAATGCGATGCGCGTTGAACTCGATTTTCGGCTTGCCGATAGGGACTACTATCAGAAGCGAGCCGTCTTTCGCCGTCACTCGTTTCAAGCTCTCGATGGCCTTGAGGTCGCCTTCGGCATCGATGGGGTCGCCGTATCTGCCGAGGCCGATATGCTCGAGGGTATGCATGCATGAGAGCGACTTGACGCTTTCATCCGGGAACTGGAGGTCGTGCAGGTCCGCTCGTTCCGTTTCCAGGCCGCTCAGCCTGAGGTCAGCCGGCCGGTAGTCATAAAAGCGAACCGGAACGAATGCGGAGACTATTCCGCAAAAGAACAGGCTTGATGAAATGTCCACATGATATTCGGGGTTTATTTCCCTGACTACTCGCGCCGCCCAGGAAGTGTGGTACACATAATGCCGGTCGAATCCGGTCGCGATCGTCTTGTCCTTGATGCACGGGTAGAAATCTGCGGGGCTGACCATGAAGCGGTCCGACCCTCTCACTTTCTTGTATGCGTAATAATCTCCGAGGATAAAGGGGGACAGGGAGTACCTGATAGCTTTCTTGATAAGCTCTTTTGAATTCTGCAGAAGGTGGTTCATTGGTCTTTGGTTTGTTATATGGGACTCATTATACGTTATTTGAATCGATTATGCCCAAGAGGTTCTGGACGGATTTCTCGTCGGTAAAGTGCTCAAGGGAATATTCTTTCGGCCTGAAATCCGCAAGCTTCAGTTCGAAGAGTTCCAGCTTCTGGACAAAGTCAGATTCTCCGCCGAATGTCAGTCCGAGCTCGTCCGTCAGGTACGGCGCGCTTATCTTCTCATGTTCCCATCTGACGTCCTTGTATTCCCAATATCCGCGGTCCCATACGAGCGTCGGAACGTCGCGCATCCAGGCCTCGTTCAATGCCAGTCCCTGGCTTTCGGAAGGCGAGAGATAGATCATGGCTTTTGATTTCTTGAGCTTCCTGAAAAAATCAGCCTGCTCGAATTCTCCGTAGATGACTTTCTTGAAGCTCTTGTGCCGCTTCACGAGCTGCGACTCGACGAATGTCAGGAGCGACGGATCAGCGTTCTTGTAATAAATGAGATAGTCGATTTCCTTTTCAGAATTCTTTCTCGGTTTCGACTTTGAGACATTGACGCCCGCGAACCATGCGAATGTCTTTCCCGACAATTCAGGATTCAGGCGCGCGTACAGGTCCTTTACCCAATCCGAAGGCACGAGCACCGCGTCTATGCTCGGGTCAAGAAGCAGTTCTTGCTCTTCGCTCGGAATGACGGCGATGCTCGGCCCGGCGATCAGTTTCCTGATGATGCCTTGCTTCTTCAGCTCGACGCATTCCCTCAAGGTTTCGGCGCCTGACACGACATGAACGACATCCTCGGGCCGTATTTTCCTGTACGACGGGTTGACGCGGTAGGGAACATGAAGCGCATTCAATCCGCGCCTCATGCTTTCAAGCACGGCCCTCGGTCCCCGGAGCTTTCCGGTAATGCGCGAAAGGACGTGCTTCAGGCGCTCTTTCTTGAATATGCCGTTGGGTCGAGTGTAGATGATGAGCATGGGTTATTTGAAATTAGCTATGGCTTCGTCGATTAGGCCTTCTATCTTACCAATAGAGTTCTCAACAAGGAATAGCCTTTCTCCGGCCCTGAGAGATGCTTCCTTCATTTGCGCAATCGTTCCGTCCTTCTTCGCCTTGATGATTGATTCCATGTGTTCCGCATACTTTTTCACGTCATCCTTTTCCGCTACGAAACTGAATGCAGAATCAAGATATTCCAGATGCCCATTCCAGATATGAGATTTGTGCGTGATGATCGGATTTCCGGCAATCATTGATTCTGCAATATTGAGCCCGAAAGATTCGCCGTCGAGCCTGAAATGGGCCAGGGCGTCAAGCGAATAATGAAAGCTCCACACATCTCGCTCTACTGCACTAGTCGTGCAGTAATGAACATTCTGAATGTTCTCGGTTTTTACGAGTTCGATAAGAACAGGAGGCGGCGACATGACGATGTAATGCGCATCTGGATTGTTCCTTACGACGGACTTGAAAGCCATTATTCCTATCGGATCAAATATGCCGTCGTCAGCCCTGCCGATTCTTCCGAACACCGTGTCAGTTTCCTTGATTCCGAACTTTTTCCTCAGCTCTTGCCCCGCCGCCTTGTAACTTGGATCGGGCCGCTCTGATTGTATGTAGATGACATCTCTTTTGCTTGTCGGTATTATCGATTTTATTTTTGAATCCACCGCTTTTGATATTGATATGTGCTTTGAAATATTGTCCTGAATTGCCGGA
The DNA here is from genome assembly GCA_964550955.1 of uncultured Candidatus Saccharibacteria bacterium. Taxonomy (GTDB): domain Bacteria; phylum Patescibacteriota; class Minisyncoccia; order Phycocordibacterales; family CAIZLB01; genus VEQN01. The sequence continues at coordinate 66,166 of CAZKAF010000002.1, read as the reverse complement.
GATCCGAATATGTTAATAAGGATTATCGGAATATTTCTAATTATATTGAACGGATATTCGCTGTAACCGGCGCCTGTCGTGATTAATAAGTCGATATTTCTTTCTTTCAAAATATTAAAAATGCTCGGCTTCATTTCCGTGACAACATGCGGATATGCCAGCTCGATTGCCTGATAATCAAATTCAATGAGCTCGATGTCTGTCTCATTGACGTATTCTTTTCTTCCGTCAAGACGAATGTTCCCGGAACTGCCTCTCGGTTTCGGCGAATACATGAAATAGGCATCGTATTTGTTTTTGTCTATGTGCTTGGCGATAATCTGCAGAAACTTTTCAGTGCCGCCGAAGCTTAAGCCGGATACGTGGTAGAACAAAACGCGAGGCTTCTTGTTCTGCACATGCGCGCTGAACAGGTCTTTCGTGCTTAATTCATTCCGAACCCTGTAGAGGGTCTTATGGAAGAAAAAACTTTCGTATGTTCTTATCGCCAGAATCCTTGCTGGTTTGGGCAGCAGCAATGCGACCTTTTTGATTTTCGTTCTGAGGCTTGTCATGTTATTGCAAGAGCATCTCCCTTATGTCCTTGTGCTTGGCCGCATGAAGGAACAGATACATCATCACTCCGTCTGCAAAGTTTGCCGGATCAAACTTTGCAATCTTGGATTCTTTGAGAATGAATGGCTCGTACCCGAGCTTGCTCAAGAGGCCGAATGTTTCCAAGCAAGAAGAACTTTCAAAACCGTCTCTTCCTAAGTTCTTGAGAGTTTTGGCGATTTCGACATAAAGAACGGGCAGTCCTTCTCTCAGCGTCGTCATCGCTCCTTCAAGCACCTGCTGCTCATATCCCTCGACATCTATCTTGACGAAGTCCGGAAGCCTAATTGATGATTTACCCTCTTTGCCTCCGAGGACGATATCGTCAAGCCTTCTGACTTCGATTTGCGCGGTCGATTCAAAATTGCCCTGTATGAAATCCTTGTTCAGGGAAGTTCCGGATCCGGCAACATATATCTTTTCAGTCTTGTTTTCATTGCCAAGCGCCAGGCTGTGAACCCGCATGATGCTTTCCAGCCTGTTCAGATACATGCTTTTCTTGATGCAGTCCGCATGTTCTTCGATGGGCTCGAAGGAATTGACTTCGACTGACGCTCCATATCTGTAGCCAGCAAGGATTCCGTAATATCCGGTGTTCGCGCCGATATCGTAAAATGATGTCAGCGCATTTTTGCTCGTCAGGAAATCCATTATTCGTATTACCAGATTCGTCTCTTCCTCTTCGACGACGCCGTTTTGCGATATGCCGTATGCGATATCCGCGGTATCAAACACGTTTCCCGCATACCAAAAGCCCAGCTTTGACAGGGCGGCCGTGTGCCTGCCTTTGTCTCGAGCGAAGATTAATTTCCTGCCCGTCATTTTTTCGACCAAGTTTCGGATGATGTTTTTTATCTTGTGCATTGTCTACGCTTTTATCCTGCTTATAATGAAATTCTTCAATGCGTTCAATTTTACCAGCATTCTTGGAAAAGTCTTCGGTTTGGGCGGCCGGCCGATTCTTGAAACAAAAAGCCGCTCAAGCTCGTCAACGTGCCATATCTGCAGGCCTTCGAAAAATAAGATGCCGTATTTGTCGAACCATCCCAATATCTCTTTTTTGCGCGCATCGTCGGTATCCTGAAGGACTTCCTGTTCGGGCAGGAAAATGCCCTCGGTCCAGCTCGATGGCACCGATTCTGTTTTTACCGTCTCCGAATCATCGCTTGGCGAGTATTTCTGATTGATTCGGCGTTCGGCTCCGGGCGTCGCGATGAGTTCCGAGCATCTGTACCACGCTTGCTTTATCCGGGTTCTGTTCCATGCGGCAAACTGAAAGTGGAGAAGGGGGGCTTCCATCGCGATAATCCCGGCCTCTTGGTTCAGCGGCACTCTGTTCGTGTGATCGTTGATTACGAAAGTCCTCTGATAATCCGTTGTCCGGCCATCGTAAAATCCTGCAATCTTGAAATTCCTGTTCCATGCTCCGTCGATTCTGTGCTGCGAGGTGTTTTTCCAAAGCTGAATCCAAGGAAAGCTGAACGCCGTACCGGGTCCGGCTTCGGCTGCCTTTTCAAGCACTTTTTGAATTGATGATTTGGAAATCATCTCGTCGGCATCCACGCACAAGATTAAGTTTTCGCCCGGCATTTTCCTTGCTTCATCCAGAAGCAGCCATCTTACTTTATTGCTATGACATGTCTCATGGTTGTCAACGACGCGGACTTTCGGGTAATTGGCGCATATTTTGCGAGTCCTGTCGGTCGAATGCTGGTCCGCAATTATGATGTGATCAGCAAAAGCACTGAGAGTTTTCAAGGTTGAATCGATTATCCACTCCTCATTTTTTGTCGGCATCAGCACGATGACTTTCATTGAATTTGCTTGATTGTTCATGCGATTTGATTGTTCTTCGGCTGCTCGCTGATTACCCGCGCGTTCTCCTCTTCCTGAAGCTTGCTTTTGCTTCCGCTCAATGTCGTGCCGTCATTGGTGAAGATTCCGCCAAGCGTATCTGATTTCTCAAATGCGCTTATCTTTGCGGCGCGCGTGCACCATTCATAATCTCCGGAAATCTTATATGACTCATCAAAATTCCCGACTTTTTGGAAGAAGTCCTTTTTAAACATGAAAAAAGGACCGCAATGCATCTCTTTTCTGAAAATTTCGGAATCGTACGCGGGCGGTTTGAATATTTTTATCTTGGCCAATATTGAGAAACCGAACGCTTTGACATAGCGCTTGTAGATGAAAGGGAAGTATACGAGACTCGCGCCCTTTGAAAATCTTTCCGCGGCATCGATGATCGCCTTGCTGAACCTGACGTCGTCCACGTTCCAGAAGCCGCAGATGTCTCCGGAAGATTCGGACAAGCCCCGATTCCAAGATGCATAGATGCTTTCTCGCCCGACAATCAGGACTTTGAATCTTGAATCCTCCTTGAGCTGTTCCAACACGGCCATCTCTTTTTTGGTCGGGTCATTTGCCACTACCACTATTTCGGCCTCAATATTTGACGCATTGAGCTGGTCAAGCACTTTTCGCGTTCGTCGGTGCCATGCCTGTATGTAGGCGTCGGTACGGTAGAGGGATGATATGAGGCTTGCTCTCATGGTGGAATTATAGCACGCCTTTATTTCTCGATTTCCACGAAATAAAATGAGCAAGAAGAAGGGGCCAGCTTTGACAAGTTCCTTTCGAGAATCGCCCAAATGTAGAATAGCGCCGGCATCTTCGTCATGAGAAACTTTCTGATGGGGGTAGGAAGCGGAATGAGATTCGCCCCATGCCTTTTCGTTATTCGAAATCCGGCGTCCGTCACGATCTTTTCAATGTCAGCCGAACCGAAGCTTATGTGCCTTATTCGTTCCCATTCGCCGTACGACAGTTCTTCGCCGCTGCTCTTTTTCAAGACCAGATCCTGAGTCATCCGGGCTATCTTTCTGTAGAAGATGCTATTTTTATTTGGCATGGAAATCAGGGCCTTGCCTCCCGGCTTAAGTATCCTGAATAGCTCCTTTGCGGCGAGTTCTTCGTCTTGTATGTGCTCAAGCACTTCCGAGCATATGAAAACATCGATTGATTCGTCCTCCAAAGGTATCTTTCTGAGGTCAACCTCTCCGAACTCGATGTTTCGGGAGCTTTTTAAATTTTCCCTGGCCTTTTCGAGTTCTGCCTCGTTGTATTCGTATGCATACACCTTTCCGTACAAGGGCGAAGCTATTCTGCTGTATGGTCCGGTTCCTGCGCCAGCATCAAGAAATGCTCCCGATGCGGATGCCTCCTTCTCGATGAACTTGCTGCATATGTATGCCTTTTGGTGATGATATAGCCTAACATTTGAAAACAGCTTTTCAGGTCCGCCCGGGTACTCATGAAAAGAATCCATGACAATGTTCAGGTTCTCCCCGAATATCGGGGAGAAGATATTCCTGTTAAGCAGGATGCCCTTGACCGCCTTGTTGGCTCTCTTCAGGACGAAGAAGCCGTTGATTAAGAATCGATTCGCCTGCGCCGCCAGGACGGCCTTCGGCTTGAGAACCGACCTTCGTATGTTATGAAGGGTGTCATAATTCATCCTCAGATTGTGGATAATCTGATCTGCCTTGTTGTGCTCGCCGCGCTGCGCCCCGAACTTGTATTCGTCTTCTGAAATCAGGTTCGGAATCCTAGCATATAGCAGGATTGTCAGAAGCGTCGTGTCGTGCCGGAAATGGGCGCAGTTTCGAACAAAGAAGTTGTTGTTGGGATGCTTGTTTTTCCAAAGTTCAGTCCGGGAATAGCCGAGGCAAAGTCCTGCAAGCGACGCGTCATGCAGATCGGCGATAATCTTTTTCACGAGCGCGCTTGTCGTATCGAATCCGAAAATGCCCGCCGTTATCACTTTCTTGCCCAAAATTTCCTTGTCGATGCCGAAAAGCGAGACGTAGTCTTCGGGTATTATCGCCTTGCTTTCTATGCCTTGCTGCACGGCCAAATATCCGTTTCGCTCTATCTGATCGAACAGCGGATTCAGCGGCTTCAAAACCTCGTTTCCGGCATCAAGGTACAGGGTCGTGGAAGTGAACGGATGCTTGAATATGTACGTCTTCCATGTGTAGCATTTTCTCCAAAAGCTGCAGAACCTCGGCATCTCGACGAGGCTGACTCCCTCTATGGATTTCAATTCAGCCTTGTAAGTCGGGAACAGCCCGAGATTATACACATATATTGGGGGATGATCGGGATAGTTTTTCTTGATGGAACCGATGAGATTCAGCAAGGAAGGGAAGAATTTGCTTGAAGCGGACGTGATGATTGATCTTTTCGGCGAGTCTGAGTTTGTCATGGTTTTCTATTATATACCTAAATCTTATATCTTTAATATGCTGGAAATCCGCCGCCTCGGGATTTTGAATAGCAGGATCGAAAGAGGCACCGCCGCGTATGAGATCGCCGTCGCCCATGCCGATCCTTCGATGCCGTACTTCGGAATGAGCATCATGTTCAATGCGATGTTCAGCGCCATCGTTATGAGCGACGATACGAAAATGGCCTTTCTGAGATTCTCCGCGATGAGGTAATTTGTCGTAAGCGCTCCGACGGACAGGCCGACCCCGCCCCATACATATATTTGCAAGATAATCGTCGATTGGCTTACGAATGCCGGCCCGTATAAGAGCGAGATGACAAGCGGCGCAAAAACTGTCATCGGAATCGCGATTCCGATTGCGATCCAGAAGAGCAGGAGGGACAGCCGCTTGAGCCGTTTCGAGTATTCGAGGTCCGAAACCTTGCTTGCGTTGATGATTGCCGGGAACAGCGAGGAGACGATGATTGTCGGAATGAAAAGCCACGCCTCGGATATTCTGACTGCCGCATCATAGAAGCCGACGGCTGACGCGTCAAGGAGGTGCTTTATGAATATTTGGTCTATTCGCGAATATATGACCGCAAACGCTCCGGCCAGCATCATCGGCCATGAGTTTTTCAGGAGGTCCAGCGCAATTGCCCTGTCATAGTTCCAATCCTTGAATCTGCCGTATAGCGCGACTCTGTATGTGACAAATACGATTCCGGTAAGTATCGGCTCGAACAATAGGATCAAGGCGAGGTATATGACGCCTTTGCCGGACAGGATTGCCGCAATCTTAAGAGCATTCAGCGCTATCAGGATTATGAACGAGGCGATGGAAAGATGCTTCGACTGAACTTTGGCCTGAAATTCGTATCCCAATATGCTGAACGAATTGAAGACGAACGTGAGCGACAGGATGCTTATGAGAAGATACGAAACGTCTCCCTGTACCGAAGAGAAGAAGGCGAATGCCAGGCAGGTGATGACTCCGATCGCGCCAGCCAGAATTCGAAGTATCAATGCCGTTCCGAGGTATCTTCCTGCACGCTCAGGATACTTGATGATGTCTCTATATAAGACGGTGTCGAGTCCGAGCGTCGCGATGAATGAAAAAATCGAGATAAAGCTTACCGCGTAACTGAGCTCGCCGTAGTTCGCAGGTCCGAGGCTCCTGACGATGAAGGCGGTGACAAAGAAAGATACGACAAGGCTCGCGATTCGGCCGATGAATAGCCAGCCGGTATTCCAAAAATATTTCTGGAATCCTTCATGCGACAGATAATTGATTATTCGGCTTTTCAGGCTGACAGGATTGGCTTCAGTATGCATATTAGATTCCATTTTTCTTCATTATACCAGCTTTTGCCCTTCCTTGGGTATGGTATACTTCTTGTCATATTAAATAAGTAATACATATATAGACCGTATGAACCGAACCTTTAACAAGATCCTGGAGTACACGTCAGTCTCCTCGATTTTCCTGACTTTGCTCGTTCCGCTCGTTGTCAGCACTTCGCTTTTCTTCCCGTACATAACGGGCAAGGCGCATCTCTTCAGGCTCCTGGTGCTCGTCGCGACCGCCGCATACCTCATCCTCATCATGAGGGACCGGTCTTTCCTGCCGAGAAAAAGCATCGTCCTTTGGTCCGTCATCGCGTTCGCGGCAATCCTCGGCATCGCCACGATGACGTCCGTCGATCCGTTCAAATCGTTCTGGAGCAATTTCGAGCGAATGGAGGGGTACGTGACCATTCTTCACTTGCTGGCATTCTTCGTAGTCTCGGCTTCGGTGCTTAGGACGAGGGCCATGTGGGCGACGCTGTTTTCAATGTCGCTTCTCGCAAGCGTCGCCGTCGGCCTTCAGGGATTTTCCGAGCTTGCGGACAAAAACGGCATCTTCGGATCGTTCCGAATGTCAGGGGCGCTCGGCAACTCGTCGTATCTTGGAATATATTCATTGATGCACGTCTTCATCGCGATTTACTTCGTGACATGCCTGCTTAAGGTCAAGCCGTTCGTCGAGGCGCCCGGCAGATACATCGGCGTCGGCGCCATCGGATTGTTCAACCTTATCGTGATGTACAGCACCGGTACCCGAGGATCGTTCGCCGGCCTTGTCGCAGGCCTCTTCGTCGCCACCGTTCTCGTGGCGATCTTTGAAAAGGGCAACAAGCTGTACAGGAAATCGGCTGTCGGCCTGCTTGCGCTCGTTCTCGTCTTCGTCGCCATTCTCGGCGCGTCGAAAAACACGGCATTCATCAAGGGCAATGACCTGCTGTATCGATTCAGCTCGCTGATTACCACTGACGTTGCTGGCGTGCTCGAGGATCAGGGCAAGGCCCGAAAGATGCTCTGGGCAATGTCCTGGGAAGGCGTCAAGGAACGGCCGCTTGTCGGCTGGGGACAGGATAACTTCGGATTCGTATTTGCAAAATACTATGACCCCGCGATGTACGGTCAGGAACAGTGGTTCGACCGGACGCATAACGTGTTCATGGACTGGCTGATAGCGTCCGGCTTTCTCGGCCTGATCAGCTACCTCGGCCTTTTCGGAACCGTGCTCTACATGATATGGATCCGGCGATCGTCCGAAGCGGAATGGACCATCACTGAGCGGGCAATCATTACCGGATTTCTCACGGCATACTTCGTCCACAACCTGTTCGTGTTCGACAATCTCACGAGCTACATATTGTTCTTCCTGGTTCTTGCGTACGTTACGGCTCGCCATGACGGCAGGACCGAAGCGGATATCAGGTCTCTCGCCGCCGAACCGCTTGTCTCGAAGGAGCCTGTTCAGTACGTGGCCGGAACTGTCGTGGTTATTGTCTTCCTCGCCGGGGCATATGCCATAGTTTACAAGCCATACATGGCGGGCAGGACGCTCATCCAGGCCCTGCAGCTTCAGAGTCAGGTCGCGCAGGCCCTTCAGGGCGCGAGCGAGGGGAAGCCCATGCCGACAAGCGCGACGCCGGAACGCCTCCTCGGTCTCTACAAGAAAGCCCTTTCGTACAACACGTTCGCTTCGACCGAAATCAATGAGCGAATTGCCGAAATCGCGCCTCAGATGATTCAGATGGGCGAGAACGAGGCGACCGCGAAAGAATGGATTCAGCTCGTGGCCGCCCGATATGAGCAGTCGCTCAAGGAAACTCCGCTGGACCCGCGGCCGTTCATATTCTACGGCATGTATTTCCAGCGCCTCGGATTGCATGACGACGCCCTGACATACATCGACAGGGCCATCGCGCTTTCTCCGACCAAGCAGTCGTTCCTGTATCAGAAAGGCCTGACGCTTGTCGCGCAGCAGAAAATGACCGAAGCGTCCGACGTCTTCAGGAAAGCGTACGAGCTGCATGAGGAAAATCCGGAGGCAAAAACGCTCTACGGCATCTCGCTCATATACGTCGGCAAATTAAGCGAGACGCAGGCTCTCTTCGGCTCGAGCACGGACCTCTGGACGGACTCGCGAGTTCTCAGCGTGCTCGAAGAGACGAAGAATTTTGCCGAGCTGATCAGGGTCGCGAAGATGAAGGCGGATTCTGAACCGGGCAATCCCCAGTTCAAGATGCTGCTCGCGGGAGCGTACATCAGGGCGAAGCAGCCCGCGAATGCCATTGCTGAAATTCGGAAGGTGATCGGGCTCGTGCCTGACTTCAAGGAGCAGGGCGAGGCGTACATCCGAGACATTCAGGCAGGGAGGGACCCGTCTTCGGGACAATAAGCCCGGGGTTCGCATGTTATCAACAGCTTGAGGGTGTTGCTTGCCAGATATAGGCGTTATTATTAGACACAGTTGTTCCCATATGAATTCCTTGTGAATTTAATATGAAGATTTACCAATAAGTCATAATCATGTTTACATCAAAAATTTCCAAAGCGCTCGCCCTTTCAGGGGCGGTAGTCGGCATAACGGCGTCAGCCTTGTTCGTCTCCGCTCAGGTAGGCGGAAGCCTCAATCCGGTAACCGCATTGAAGGCGATGGTGGCAGGCGTTGCCAAGTCATGCTACACGCCCGCAGACATAGCGGCGCTTGAGTCCAAAAAAGCGGAGCTTACTTCGAGATACATGGAATTGTCCACGGAGTCCGAAAGATACTCGATTCGTCTGAGGGATATTGAGCGATCGGCTTCGAATGCCGCGTTCGCTCCAGCCCTCACGATCCAGAGAGATTTGGATCGCCTGCAGGCAAACCATGACCAATTGGTCGCAAAGAAGAACAGGACCGCGCGCGACGATCGCGAAATAAGAGATCTGGCTGCGCAAATCAAGACCATGCAAGACCTCTCAAGTCGGGCTGCGGCGCAGCGCCCTCCTCAGCCGACAGAGGCGGAGATAGCGGAGTTGCGTGCCAAGTCAGCTCAATCGAGGGCTGCGGTAAACGGCATTGTGACCCAAATCTCAAGCGTCACTACTGAGTTGGCTAATGCAAAAAAGAAGTCGTGCGTCTGCATCAAGCAGGCTGACTACGATTCGCTTCAGGCGTATCAGTCACAGCTCTCAAGCCTTCCGGCACAGGTCGGAGCAAAGAAGCAGGCGATTGCAAAGGCGGAATCTGATATTTTTGCAATTGAAGCCAGGATAAAGGAACTCAAGTTCTATTATGCCGATTATTCGGATACCAAAACGAAGGTCGCGCAGAAGCAGACCGAGCTTGCCGCGGTGAAGAAGACTCTTGCTGCCGACAAGGCCGCTCTCAAGAAGCTTGAGGGCGATTTGAAGAAAGCGCAGACGGAGCAGCCAAAGCTCGCAACCAAGCTTGCGGCTTCGGGAGGATTCATCTGCGGCGGGGCGACAATACAGCTGGCAGGAACGGCGGAAGAAGCATATCTTCAGCAACTTCGGGCCCAGTATGCGAAGCTCACGGGCGTACAGGTCTCTCTCAGGGATCCCGGGGCGACCGGTTCTGGAAATAGCGCGGGCGGTTCAGGTCCTGGCGGTTCTGGCAACGGTTCCATGCCGCCGCCAGGTACATGGGATGATATTAAAAATGTACCCGCTACTCCGTATAACCCGCTAGTTGTCCCTGACTGCAGTGCCATGATAAATAACCACAGGCTGGTGTGGATGCCTCTTGGTACAACAGTGGATGATTTCAATAAAGCCCCTGGGTGGGTTCCTTTGGCCCAAGGTCAGACTGTGGGGTGGCGATATCGAACGGACAGTGAAACCGCTCAGCAATACGTCATTTATTGTTCTTACGGCGCAATGGCGCAGTACCCTATATCTGAAAAAAATGAACGGGCGGTTCCTTACAATCCGGAAGTGCATGCATGCGTTGACGGCATCGATAATGATGCCGACGGTCTCATAGACAGGGCCGACACGCGCGATTGCCCGACGCCTACCGGGGAAATCTGCAATGACGGCATTGATAACGACGGCGATGGGTACGTAGACGGGGATGATCCTGATTGTCAGGATGATCGTGAGGAAGATTGCAGATACGCTGATGCCTGCGACAGCAACTGCCCTCAATACAATCCTGCCCAGTGTCAGGATTAATGGTCGGATTCGATTAAGCCTAAAAGTTGCCTAATACAAAAAGCCCCTTTTGAGGGGCTTTTTGTATTAATTCACAAGTACTTTATAATGTCCTCATGAATTCATCCGAACAAAAAAGCGGCGGCACTGGCAAGGTGGCGCTGATTACCGGCATTACGGGACAGGACGGCGCATATCTGGCAGAGCTCCTTTTGGAAAAAGGATACGTCGTGCACGGCATGAAGCGCCGCTCGTCGCTTCTTAACACTGACCGCATCGATCATCTGTACAAGGATCGGCATGAAGCGGGCGTGCGGTTTTTCCTGCATTACGGCGACATGACCGATTCCACTAACCTGATCCGGCTCGTTCAGCAGGTTCAGCCGGATGAAATATACAATCTTGCCGCGCAGTCGCACGTGCAGGTGTCTTTCGAAACGCCCGAGTATACGGCCAATGCGGACGGCATCGGCGTGCTTCGCATTCTCGAGGCGATCAGGATTCTCGGTCTTGAAAAGAAGACCCGCTTCTATCAGGCTTCGACTTCCGAACTGTACGGCCTCGTTCAGGAAGTTCCTCAAAAAGAGACGACTCCTTTCTATCCGCGTTCTCCGTACGGCGTTGCAAAACTGTACGGGTATTGGATTACGAAGAATTACAGGGAGGCGTATGGAATGTATGCGACAAACGGCATATTGTTTAACCATGAAAGCCCCATTCGTGGCGAGACGTTCGTGACTCGGAAGATTACGAGAGCGGCCGCGCGAATCAAGCACGGCTTGCAGGAAGTCCTGTATCTTGGAAATTTGAATTCGCTCCGGGACTGGGGACATGCCAAGGATTATGTTGAAGGAATGTGGAGGATTCTGCAGCAGGAAACGCCTGAAGATTACGTGCTCGCGACGGGCCAGAAGATATCCGTAAGGGAATTCGTGGCAAAGGCGTTCGCGCATGCCGGCATTCAGATCGAATGGAGCGGCGCGGACATTGAAGAGGTCGGTACGGACAAGGCGACGGGGAAAGTCCTCGTAAAAGTAAGCCCGGAGTACTTCAGGCCGGCTGAAGTGGATTTGCTTGTCGGCGACGCGACGAAGGCGCGGGAAAAGCTCGGCTGGGTTCCGACATACAGCCTTGATGAATTAGTAAAAGAAATGGTCCTTTCCGACATGGCTGAAGTTGAAAAAGAGCTGCATATGAAAAACGGGGGATTTGACGTTCCGCTTCAGCATGAATAAGGAATCAAAAATATATATAGCCGGTCACAAGGGCATGGTCGGCTCTGCCATCAAGCGGCATTTGGAGCGCGAAGGATACGCGAACATCGTCTGCCGAACTTCGAAAGAACTGGACCTGAAGAATCAGGCTGCCGTGCTTGAGTTCTTCAAATCAGAGAAGCCCGAATATGTCTTTCTTGCCGCGGCCAAGGTGGGAGGAATTGTCGCGAACGATGCGTATCGCGCGGATTTCATTTATGAGAACCTGATGATCCAGTCCAACGTCATTCATGCGACTCATCTGATTCACAAGGAGGATTCTTCGAAAGGAAAGAAGCTGCTGTTTCTCGGGTCATCGTGCATTTACCCCAAGCTTGCTCCGCAGCCGCTCAAGGAAGAGAGCCTGCTGACCGGCCCGCTTGAATACACGAACGAGCCGTACGCGGTCGCAAAGATTGCCGGCATCAAGATGTGCGAATCGTACAGGAATCAATACGGCGACAATTTCATTTCCGTAATGCCGACGAACCTGTACGGTCCGAATGATAATTACGATCTGCAAACTTCGCACGTCCTCCCTGCTCTCATGCGAAAGTTCCATGCCGCAAAGAAGTCAGGCGCGCCGACGGTGGAGCTTTGGGGGACCGGCGCGCCGTACAGGGAATTCATGCATGTGGACGATTTGGCTTCCGCCTGCGTGTTTCTGATGAATGCGTATGATGGCATGGATTTCATAAATATCGGCGTAGGCGAAGACATTACTATCAGGGATTTGGCCGAATTGGTGGCGAACATCGTCGGGTATGAAGGCTCATTGGCGTTTGATGCCACGAAGCCTGACGGCACGCCGAGGAAGCTCATGGACGTAAGCAGGCTGCACGCTCTCGGCTGGAAGCATTCCATAGGGCTTCGGCAGGGAATCGAATCCGTATATAAGGAAGCGGCTGAAAACGGATCGCTGGATTAGCGCCGCCGGCTTATCGATTCGTTGATTTGCCGGTTTCGTCATCCATGTCATCAGCCCGTCTCTCTTCGACAGCCCGGCATTCTCATCCGGATGTCCGCAGTTAAGTTAAGTCAAAAGCCATATAGCAAATTTGCTATATGGCTTTTGTGCAAGAGTTGCGCGGATGGAAGCTGGCGGTCGTCTGTGCGCGCATCAAGGATAAATTAAAGTAAATTAAACTTTAAAAAACAAAAAGATCCTTTCTAAAAAATAAAAATAAAATAAATGAAACAAAAAAACTTTTTTAAATAAAAAAAGTTATCCACACTTTTTCTCAAAAAAATATTGCGAGTAAGTGAAATGTGAAAGATAATTACTACATGGTTCATATGCGAGTCGGCATGTTGAACACTTACAAATAATTGTTCCTTTCAACCACTAACATGGCAGCAAAAAAGAAGAAAGCAGCTAAGAAGACTGTAAAGAAAGCAGTCAAGAAAGTTGCAAAGAAAGCAGCGAAGAAGAAAACAGCTAAGAGAAAATAATCTCAAGCAAAATCTTTAAAAAAATCCCATTCGAAAGAGCGGGATTTTTTTATTCTCTGGCACGGCCAGCCCTTGATAAATTATGCAACATATTCTGCATGGGCAACAGGGGTAAAAATATGCTAAAATCCAGTCATATATGAATATTTTTAAAACACTTTTTCCGTCCAATTCCGTAAGGCAGGTAAACCGTTACAGGACGGTCGTTGCCAAGGTCAATGCTCTTGAAGAATCGATCAAGGCCCTTTCGAATGTCGAGCTCAGGGCTAAAACCGAAGAATTTAAAAAGCGGCATTCCGAAGGAGAGTCCCTTGACGCTCTCTTGCCGGAAGCTTTTGCGGTAGTCAGGGAAGCTTCGCATAGGACTCTGGGCCAGCGGCATTACGACGTTCAGCTTATCGGAGGCATGATCCTTCATGATGGGCGCATTGCTGAGATGAAGACGGGCGAAGGAAAGACGCTCATGGCGACTCTTGCCGTGTATCTGAATGCGCTCGGCGGAAAGGGCGTTCATCTCGTAACGGTCAACGACTATCTCGCGCGGCGAGACGCGACTTGGATGGGACAGATTTACGACGCGCTCGGACTTTCCGTCGGCGTCGTCAATGACAACGCCTCATACGTATTCGATATCCAGCATGCGGGCAAGAAAGATTCTGACGGAACCGACGCTTCCGCAGCCGATGACGCGGACATCAAGAAGGCCGACGAGGCCGAAGACGTCATGGGCTCATATAAGGTAGGGTACGAGTTCCTGAGGCCGTGCGAAAAGCGCGACGCGTATCACGCGGACATCACGTACGGCACGAACAACCAGTTCGGCTTCGACTACCTCCGGGACAACATCGAGCATTCGGCGGAGAGCCTGAGGCAGAGGGAATTCAGCTTCGCCATCGTCGACGAGGTCGACTCCATCCTCATCGACGAGGCCCGAACGCCCCTCATCATTTCCGCGCCGACCGTGGACTCCGAAAAGCTGTATGAGACTTTTGCTGACATCGCCAAGCAGCTGGAAAAGGACACTCATTATACTGTCGATGAAAAATTCAAGAGCATCGCCATGACTGACGCGGGCATCGACTTGGCGGAAAAGCTTCTCGGCGTGTCAAATATCTATACGGAAGGCGGCATCAAGTACGTGCATCATCTCGAGACTGCCGTGCGGGCCAAGGCGCTGTACACGAACGACGTCGAATACATCGTGAAGGACAACGAGGTCATCATCGTCGACCCTTCTACGGGACGACTTCAGCCCGGCAGAAGGTGGTCGGAAGGCCTTCACCAGGCAATCGAAGCCAAGGAACGGGTTGCCATCCAGAAAGAATCTCGGACATATGCGTCCATCACGTTCCAAAACTATTTCAGGATGTATCCGAAGCTCGCAGGCATGACCGGAACGGGCATGACGAGCGCCGAAGAATTCCTCAAGGTATACGGGCTGGATGTCATAGAAGTTCCGACGCATCGGCCCATTGCCCGAATCGACAAGAACGACTTCATTTTCCAGACGGAGAAAGGCAAGTTCGCGGCCATCACGAAGAAAATCAAGGAGCTTCATGAAAAGGGCCAGCCGGTTCTCGTCGGTACCGTCTCCATCGAGAAGAACCAGATGCTCTCGGATCATCTCAAGAAAGCGGGCGTGCCTCATGCGCTCCTGAACGCGAAGCCGGAGTTCGCGGAACGCGAAGGAGAAACCGTTGCCGAAGCCGGCAAGAAAGGCGCGGTTACCATCGCCACCAACATGGCGGGGCGAGGCGTGGACATCAAGCTCGGCGGCGCTCCGAGCGTCGATATTTCCGCTGAAGACGCGAAGAAGAGAACGGAGGCTATCAAGGCGCTGGGAGGCCTCTATGTCATCGGTACCGAGCGGCATGAAGCGCGCCGCATCGACAACCAGCTTCGAGGCCGGTCCGGACGACAGGGCGATCCCGGAGAAACTCAGTTTTACGTCTCGCTCGAAGACGACCTGATGCGAATCTTCGCCAGCGACACGGTCAAGAAGATGATGGCCCGGCTGAACATTCCGGAAGACGAGCCCATCATGCACGGAATCATCAGCCGGTCTCTCGAAACGGCCCAGACGAAGATAGAAGGCATGCATTTCGATTCGCGAAAGCATGTTCTCGAATACGACGATGTCCTGAACCAGCAGCGAATGAAAGTGTACAGGCGAAGAATGCGAATTCTGACCGGCGAGCCTGCCGAGCTGAATGCCGTTCTCGAAGCTGTCCTTGAGAAGGCGACCGATGAGGAGAAGAAGCTCATCACCGAGAACAGGGTCCGCTTCAATGACCTGGCAAGAAGCATGGGCGAGCAGCCTGATGCCAAGACGGGGGAAATCATGGCGTTCTCAAGAACCGCGAAGGGCGTGATGCTTCAGTCCATCGACTTGTTCTGGATTGACCATCTTGAGATGATGGATCATCTTCGGTCAAGCGTTAACTTGCGCGCGTACGGCCAGCGGGATCCGCTCGTCGAATACAAGAAGGAGGGCCTTCGGATGTTCAAGGATATGGAACAGTCAGTCGATCAGGAAATCATTCGGATTCTCGCGCAGGTCCAGGGCGAGGTCACTGCGGGCCAGAACACGCCCGTGATAGAGCTTCGGCCTGACGCGGACGAATACATAACGGGCATTCCGGATATTGACGCTCAAAACGGTTCCGGCTCAGGCACGTCCGTCAGAGATGCGAGAATCGTATCCGGTCCCGGAGCTTCCGTCCAGGGCGCATACGCGAATATCGGCAGGAACGATCCGTGCCCTTGCGGAAGCGGAAAGAAGTTCAAGAAGTGCCACGGGGCTTAGATTTGCCCGGCGCCTTTTCTGCTGCCAGTGCCGATTTCTGCCTGCTTCCTCGACGGTGGCAAGCAGGCGCTCGCGCCTGAAATTTGAAATACCGATTGAACAGCGTATACTATAGGCATCATGAGCAATACTTCCAAGTATCAGACAGTCTTTTACGTAAGCCTCTTATTAATTGCGCTTGTCGCCTCCACTCTTATATTCTGGCCGTTTCTCGTCATCTTGTCCTTGGCCGCGGTTTTGGCAATCATGCTCGCGCCGGTAGACAGGAAGATTCTTTCTTATGTCAAGCTCAAGGGGATTTCGGCCGTCATAACCATCCTCCTCCTTTTCGTGCTCGTCGGATCGCCGCTTTGGTTTTTAGGAAATCAGATTGTCAGCGAGGCGCAGGGCCTGTATGCAAGGCTCTCCACGCCTTCCCAGACAGTGACGGTTGACGGCGTCGTCCAGTCGAATCCCGGCAGATTTTCATATAACGCCGATGCCGCGACCCTGAAAGTCGAGGAGCTGGTCCAGCAATTCATTCCGGAATTCAAGCTTGATACGAGGCAGTATCTGACGACTTTCTCTTCATGGGTAGTGGACAGGCTCGGAGGGATATTCACCGGAACGCTGGATTTCGGCCTCAAGACGTTCCTGTTTCTCATAGCGCTCTTCTACTTCCTGCGGGACGGCGAGGCGTTCAAGAAGAGCCTCAAGGTCATCAGCCCTTTTACGGATGACAAGGACAAGAAAATCGAATCGGCCATCAAGAACTCCGTGAAGTCGGTCGTTCTCGGGTCGCTCGTCGTCGCCGTCGTTCAGGGCATCCTGAGCACCATCGGCTTCATGATCTTCGGCGTTCCGAATCCGGTGCTTTGGGGAACGGTAGCGGGACTCGCGGCGCTCATTCCCGGTCTTGGCACCGGCATCGTCTCCGCTCCGATAATCATTTATCTTGCATTTTACAGCACTGCATTCGGAGGATTCGCATGGCTCGGCCAGCTCATCTGGTCGGCGGTGTTCGTCGGAATGGTCGACAATGTCCTTGCCCCGTACGTCATAAACAAGGGAATAAACATACACCCGCTTCTCATCCTGTTCTCGATTCTCGGCGGCCTTCAGTTCTTCGGTCCGGAAGGATTCATTCTCGGCCCGCTCATCATCAGCGTCTTGTTCGCGCTGATGCGGCTGTATGACGAAGAAGAGGCTTAAGCAAACTTCCGTGTAGGTCAAAATAGGCAAAAGCTGGCATTTCGCCCCTGGATAGCCTAGAATAGTGTACATATGTTTTTAATCCGCCCGCTTATCATTCTTCTGGTGTTTTTCGGCGGACTTTATTATTTCAGGGAGCCCTTGCAGGCCCTTCCGGCGAAGTTCGGCGCCCTGCATTCGGATTATTCGGACTCGTTCAAGGAAACGTTCAAGGGAATCATAAATGCCTCTTCGACGTCGGTGCTCGGCGGCCTGGTTGACTATTTTCCTTCGGTTCTCGGCAGCTCGACAGTGACCGGATCGACCACTGTTCCTGCCATCACTCCCGTAACGCAGACCAACGGGTCAACGGTGTCCACGGTCGGCAGCGTGCCGAAACCCGGTGCCTCGGCTTATGATGACGGCGCCTCGATGCTTCCGGTCACTTCGAATCAGGCCGAAGAGAGGCTTTCGGTCAAGAACATCATTTCATACACGAATCAGGAGCGCGCGAAAGCCAAGCTCGGATTTCTCGCGAGCGATTCCGAGCTTACGAGGGCGGCCGAGATGAAGCTTCAGGACATGTTTCAGAATCAGTATTTTCAGCACGTGTCGCCGAAAGGCGAGAGCGTCTCGGACGTCGCCAAGAGGGCCGGATATGAATTCATCGTCGTCGGCGAGAACTTGGCGCTCGGGGTTTTTGCCGGAGACGATCAGGTCGTGGCCGCATGGATGGCCTCGCCCGGACATAGGAAAAACATTCTCGACGTCAGGTATCAGGATATCGGAGTGGCGGTCGGGCAGGGGACATATCAGGGAAGGAGGCAGTGGCTCATCGTGCAGCAGTTCGGCAAGCCCCTTTCCGCCTGCTCTTCGCCTAACGCGACGGCCAAGAATCACATAGAAAATATCAAGTCGGACATCGTGGTCATGGAATCCTCAATCAATGCCAAAAGAATCGAAACGGAAAAGGCGACGGGCGATGAATACACCAAAGTCGCGACGGAATACAACGTGCTCGTCACGGAATACAACCTCAAGCTGAACTCCCTGAAGGACAGCATCGCCGAATACAACGCCAGCGTCAGGGCTTTCAATACGTGCGCGGGGCTTGAAGAATATCCCGCATAAGGCATTTGCCGCTATTCGGCCGACGCGGATTTCTTGTCATCGCTGAGAAGCAGGGTGTACCTGACTCCGATGAGCATGATCGCTCCCGCCACGAAGAATATGTACTTGAACTCGAGGAACGAGAGCGTGATGCCGACTATGATCGGGCTTACGAGATACGGCAGCGCTCGGGTCATTCTGAAGAAGCTGATGAATCCCGCGTTCGATGAATTCACGTGCTTGAAGAAATAGCTCTCGCTCGATACCTCGACGAAGCTTGCGCCGATACGGCTGATAAAGAGCACTGCCGCCCAGAGGACGATGCTTTTCTCCTGAATGAACGGAATGAGCATGAAGCTTCCCGCCATGATGCAGAATCCGATCATGAGCACCTGCTTCTCGTCATTGTACCTGTCTTCCATCCTGCCGATGGGAATCTGAAACAGGATGAAAGGAAGCAGCATGACGCTGAGTATGATGCCGATTTCAGACCATTCGAAGCCGATGTATCGGTTCAGGTACAGCGGCATGTAGATGACGGTCCAGCCGTAGAACATGTGAAGCAGGAAATGGTCCACGAAGATGTCGAACACGTTCTTGTCCGCGTAGAATTTCTTCGCCGCTTCCTTGAGGCTGATGATGGGATATTTCTGGTCGTTGAATTGCCTGAAGTTCAGTCCGACGACGATCAGGAACGGTATGAGGAACACGACGCCTATGAGATAGAGCTTCCAGTATTCCGGCCGGACCAGTATGAGCCCGGAAATGAAGGGGGTGATGATCGGCGGTATGTTCTGCATCGTGAGGTACACGCCTCGGACGTTGCCCATTTCCTTGATGTCAGCATACCTTTCTATGAAGATGTCCATGCAATAGAAAAGGGTCGGTCCCGCGGCCTGGTGGATTATGAAAAGAGCTACTGCCACGAAGGCGTTCGGTATGAAGGCCAGGCCCAGGAGCGCAAGCAGCTCCAGCAGCGTCAATATCACCGTCATCTTGAAATTTCCATGCTTCCTGAGATATTTGGGCGCATACAGGAAAACCGCTATGTTGAGAATGGCGCCGGCGGTGAATATGTATCCGATGTTCTCGGTCCCGAAATACGTTGCTAAATAAGTTGAGTTTATAAAATAGACGAAAGAGTAATGGAATGAAAGTAGCAATACTGACATAAACACTAACACCATTGCCTGAATGTTCTTGAGCTTTCCGAATACGTGTTCCATGCCCAGTATTGTAGCATGGCGCGCCGTCCCGGCTGTTCACAGCATGGCCCCTGTTTGAGAAATTCCTCCGGAAGCGAAAAGCGCGCTTGGCAAGTTTTAGCCAAGCGCGCTTTTCGACCCTTTTCTGTAAATATTGTCAGCCTTAGACGCAGATCATCACCGGAATGACAATCGGCCGCTTTGCCGTGTGCTGGAAGATGAACTTGCTGAGGGCTTCGGATACGGAATCCTTGACGTAATCGATGTTGATAGGATGCATGTTCTCGGTTGTCTGCTCGACCACGTGCTTGACGAGGTGTCGCGTCTCCCGAAGAAGGTCCTGAGATTCCCGAAGGTATACTGACCCTCTCGAGATGATGTCCGGAGACTTCTTGAGCTTTCCCGTCGCCGCGTTTATGAGCGCGATGACGACGAAGATGCCGTCCTGGGAGAGCACTTGCCGGTCCCGGATCACGACGTCCTGGATGTCGCCGATGGTGAATCCGTCAACCATGACGACGTTGTCCGGAGCTTTTTCAGAAAGCCTGACGAGCTTTTCGCCGTTGTCCCGCACTTCGATAATCGTTCCGTTGTCCGGAACTACGATGTGGTCGGCCGGCATGCCGAGCTGCATCGCGAGCTCAGCGTGCAGCTTGAGCTTGTAGTGGGTTCCGTGAATCGGAACGAAGAATCTCGGCTTGAGCTTTCGGTGCAGCCATTCGAGCTCGCCCCGGTTCGCATGTCCCGTAGAGTGGATGAAAACTTCAGACGTTCTGTAATGGATAATTTTCGCGCCCATTCTCGCCAGCCTGTCCTTGAGCTTGTCCACGGCCCGCTCGTTGCCGGGAATGATGGATGAGGAGAGAAGGACGGTGTCCTTGTTGCTGAGCTTGAAATGCTTGTAGCTGCCCGTGGCCATTCGCATGAGCGCGGCGAATTCGTCGCCTTGCGCGCCTGTCGCGAGCACCACTACCTTGTCAGGCGGGTAGCTGTCGATATCCTGCGGAGCGATGATCGTTCCTTTCTTGATGATGAGCATTCCTGCCTGAATGGCAACGTCCACGTTGTTCTTCATGCTTCTGCCCTCGATGATGACTTTCTTTCCGTATTTCTCGGCAGACGCGATGATGGCCGCGCATCTGTGGAAATGCGACGCGAACATGCCCACGATGAGCCGTCCTTTTATGTCCCTCACGATGGTGTCGAGGTTTTCAAGCACGATTCGTTCCGGGGTAGAGAAGCCCGGGTTCTCGACGTTCGTCGAGTCGGCGAGAAGCAGGAGCACTTTCTTGTCGTCGAAGAACGCATACGCCTTCTCTTCCTCGTCCGTCGGCTTTTCGTCGACGTGATCGAGCTTGAAGTCGCCCGGAGTGACGATGTATCCGTGCGGCGTGTTGATGGCGATGCCGATGCAGTCGGGGATGGTGTGGGTGATGCCGAAGAACTGGACTGAAACCTCTCCGATCTTGATCCGGTCGTTCTTCTCCACGATCTTGTAGTCGATCGGCTCGAGGTGAGGGAATTCGGTCTGCCTCTTCTTGATCATCAGGGCGGTCAGGTTTCTCGTGTACATCGGAGGATTGCCGATTCGCTCCATGATGTACGGAATGCCTCCGATATGGTCGAGGTGCCCGTGCGTGATGATGATGGCCTTGACTCGGTCCCTTCGCTCCTCGAGGTATTTCGTGTTCGGAAGGATGTAGTCCACGCCAGGCGTTCCTTCGTCGGTGAAGGCAAAGCCCGCGTCAATGACGATGATGTCATTGCCGATTTCAATGGCGGTCATGTTCATGCCGATTTTCTCCACTCCGCCAAGCGGAATGATCCTGATGTTTCCTTCGGCTACTTTCGGCAAGTGGCCGGTTTCGTTTGGCCGGTTGACGACGCCCGTGAGCCGCTTTTGAGGCGGTTCGGGCCGGCGCATCATCCTTCTTCGGTTTCCGCCGTTGCCTCCGCCTCCTGACGGCTTCTTGTCAGATCGATTGCCTGCCGCGCCTTGCGGGCGCTCGCCGCGATTTGCCTGGCTGGCAGGCCTCGCGCTCGGCCTTGTCGGAACGAGGAGCGGTCGCCCGAGAGGCGCTCGGCTGCTTGCCGCGCTTGAAGCTGGAGCATTCTGCCGAGGTGCCGCTTGAGAGCTCGGATTTCTTGCGGCCGGAGGAGTAAGCACCGGCGCGGTGATAGGGGCGATTTGCGGTCGATTGTCTATCCGCGGCCTTCTTGGTCCTGACGAATATCCGCCTCGCTCTGCGGGGCGGCTGTCATTGGGTCGGCCGTGATATGGTTTTCTGTTGTTCATGATTGTTAAGTGTTTTTATCTTGTAATATTAAATTTTTTCCATCCGTCTTTGCTTTTCGCCTGCCCGTTTCCGCTCTCTATTTCGTCGCAAGGAAGAAATTCCAGACTCGCTCCGTCTCGATATACCATTGCTCGACGTTCATGAACCGCTCCGAAGTCGAAGTCATGTTCGTCAGCGTCACGTCCTTGACCTTCTTGTGCGTGGCGTAGATATAGCTTGGCGAGTAGAGGAATATTGCCGGGATATCATTCTGCATCTCTGCTTGGAAAGCCTGCCTTGATTCCAGTTTCTTCGATTCTTCCGAAGTGCTTCTGAGCGTCTCGAGAGCCTTGTCTGCCTTGATATTCGTGTAAAGCGCGATGTTGAGGCCGGGATCGTTTCGTTCGGATGAATGCCAGAACGGATAGAGGTCCAGGTCTCGCCCTATCACGTTTCCGAAGAGAAGGGATTGGTATTTTCTCGGGCGAATGATTTTCTGGGTCAGATCAGATGGTTCGAATACTTCAACTTTAACATCGGCTCCCAATTTTGTCCAAGTTTGCTGCAGGAATTCCGCGCTCGCTTTCAATTCGGGCGTGTTCGAAGTCGAGATGGAGAACTGAAGCAGCTGGGTGTCGGTCCTTGTCCCGTTCCTGACCTGCTTCTGAAGGATTCCGTTCTCGTTCGCCGTCCAGCCTTTTTGAGCCAGGATTGATTTTCCTGCTTCGACGAAGTCCGACGAGGTCGTCGAAGAGCTGTTCGTCAGGGATTGCCCGGTTTCCTGATTCACCAAGTCTACCGGTATCGGTCCTGTCACCGGCACGCCCCACGTGCTGAGGACGGTGTCTATCAGTTCGCCTCTGTCCACCGAAACGTTCAGCGCCTCGCGCACTTCCTTGTTGAGAAGCACCGGAGATTCGCTCTGATTGAGGAAGACGGCAAATGTCCTCGGCAGGGAAGCGCTCGTGACGTTGTATCCCGCTTCCTTCAGTTCGGACGCGGATTTGGGATCGATTCCTCCGAGCGCGTCGATGGATCGTTCCTTGTACGCGGCAAGAGCGTCTTGCTCGCTCTTGAAGAACTTGATCCTCAGGCTTTTGATGTACGCGGTGCCGAGGCTGTGCTTCCTGAACGGCACGAGGTCGTAGTATTCATAAATTCCCTCGGCGTTCTTGTGCGCCTTCTTGATCATGTACGGTCCCGATCCGACAGGCTCGCGGTTGAGGGTGTTGATGTCGAACGCTTCTGGCTGGATATTTCTCCAAAGGCTTTTCGGCAGGACGCCGAAGGTGAGGTTTTCAAGAAAAGGCGAATACGCCGTCTTCAGGGTAAAGGTGATTTCCTGATCGCTGATCGTCTCTACCTTGACTCCGTTCCAGATGTCCGCCTTGGGACTCTTGGTTGCGGGATCGCGCATCTTCTCGATCGTGAACGCGATGTCCTCGGTCGTCAGGGGGGCGTTGTTGTGAAAAGTCAGGTCCGGCTTCAGCTTGAACGAGTATGTCAGCCCGTCTTCGGAGATATTCCACGATTCGGCAAGGTCGCCCACGAGCCGCCCTTCGGCCGAAGGCTTGAGGAGGCCCGAGTAGACCAGGTGAATCATGTCCTTGTCGGCATCAGTATATGCGAGGACGGGGTTTATGTATCGCGCGTATCCGACGATTCCCTCGATGTAAGATCCGCCTTGAACGGGAATCTCCACGGAATAGTTCTTATTGACTCGGTCGAGTATGTAAAGGCCGCTCAGGACCAGAAGGAATCCGCATGCGAAGAAGAGAAGTCTTTCCGTCGGACGGAGAGCGTTAATCAGTTTTTTCACGATAGGTGGGTTGTTATAGTAATGAGGAGGTAGAGTACAGCAGAAAGAACGCAATATTTGTACTTACGAACGGTTGAATGTGATGAGAAACGGGGTTGATTTACCTATTTTCACAAATGCTGACTTGCAGCCCGCTCGGGGCGGTCAGGCTATGCGATTCTGAGGGCAACTATTGCTGACGCCACGAAAAGGGCGGCAAGGATGATTGTTGCGGTAAACAGAGTTTTTTCAAAGCCTCGTCGGGTTCTCCATGAAGAGACGGAATCGCTTCCGCCGCCAAAGGCACCGCCAGCGCCCGCTTCAGACTGCTGAAAAAGGACTGCGACCGTTAGGAGTATCGCTAGGATTATTTGAATAATAGGCAGAATGGCTTGCGTTTCCATCGTTGGTGTCCATATTAGCAGAGGGCGCTTCTTTTGTCCATGGATGGCCGCTGGATTCGGTTTTCATCTACAATTTATGCGTTCTTAATCCTGGTTATTTATTGTATCAGGGATGAATCTCGTTCTGACCTATCATGCCCAGATTCGGCTGTTCGAGCGGGGCATAAGCATTGAAAAGATAAGGAAATGCTTGAAGGAGCCAGACTCAGTGGAGGTCGACAGGAAAGATATATCAAAACTTAGGTTTATTAAGGGAATTGGGGATGAAAACCTGCTTGTTGTGGCCAATAAAATGGGTAATACTTACATTATAATCACGTCATACTACATATGAACATAACCTACGATAAGGAGACAAAAAGCGCGTATGTAAAAATAAGAAAGGACTCCATCCAGAGAACGAAGGCGCTTACTGAAAAAGTCATTCTTGATTTCAATGAAGAATCAAAAATCGTGGGAATCGAATTGCTGGATTTTTCTGTCGGAAATTACCTCAAAGCGGCATTTTCGGCGCTCGGAAATCACGCGCATGTCAAAAAGCCCAATTCTCCCGATAATATGATATAGTCATACAACTATGGCATTTATCGATGAAATGACGGTTCATATGAGGGCTGGAAGAGGGGGAAACGGCGTCGTTCGATGGCTTCACGAGAAGTTCAAGGAATTCGGCGGTCCTTCGGGAGGCGACGGCGGCCGAGGCGGACATATATATGTACGAGGCGTTCATGATGCCCTGATGCTGGTACGGTACAAGAACACCAAGGAGTTTCAGGCCGAGAACGGCGAGCCGGGAGGAGGGAACAGCAAGCATGGGGCAAACGGCGAGGCGATGTACGTAGAATTGCCTGTCGGAAGCATCATCAAGAACCTTTCGACGGACGAGGTGTATCGCCTCGACGAGGAGGGCCAGGAGATCCTTCTTCTTAAGGGCGGAAACGGCGGGCTTGGCAATGAGCACTTTAAAGGTTCGACCAACCAGAGGCCTGAACAATGGACTCCGGGCAAAAACGGCGAGGAGGCGACTTTTTATATAGAGGTGGAACTTATTGCCGATGCCGGCTTCATCGGGCTGCCGAATGCCGGCAAGTCATCCCTTCTGAACGCGCTGACGAAAGCGAACGTGAAAGTCGGCGCGTACCAGTTCACGACGCTTGAGCCGAACCTCGGAAGCCTGTACGGATACATCTTGGCGGACATTCCCGGCCTCATCGAGGGCGCTTCGGAAGGCAAGGGGCTCGGGCATAAATTTTTAAGACATATTAGAAGGACTAAAAAACTCATACACTGCATTTCGCTTGAGCACGAAACGGCCGAGGAGATAGCGAGCGCATACAAGACAATCAGGAACGAGCTTGAGTCGTATGACCCTGAACTCGGCAAGAAGGAAGAAATCATCCTTCTCACGAAAACTGACGTCGTTCCTCCCGACGAGCTTGAGGCTCGGCTGGTCTCGATCAGAAAGGCCGTTCCGGAATGGGAAGGCAAGGAGGTTCAGGCCATATCAGTTTATGACATCGAGGCGCTGAAAACGTTCGGGGAATATATTACGAACAAAAAATAAGATATAATCGAGGGCAATTGGATCAGGGCAGCCAAAATCAGCCGTAATCCCAAATAACGCAATAAAAAAATGGTAATCATCAGGCCAAACGGAAAAAAATATTATCCGGTCATCGGACT
The DNA here is from genome assembly GCA_964550955.1 of uncultured Candidatus Saccharibacteria bacterium. Lineage (GTDB taxonomy): Bacteria > Patescibacteriota > Minisyncoccia > Phycocordibacterales > CAIZLB01 > VEQN01. Next base: position 40,655 of record CAZKAF010000002.1, on the reverse strand, counting down.
CGAGATACATGCCGAGCTCAAGACCAAGTCAAAGATGTTTTGCAGCTGCAGGAATGACCCGGATGAAGAAAAGCCGAACGCTAACATTTGCGCCATCTGCATGGGGCATCCCGGAACGCTGCCGACGCTGAACAAGCAGGCGATCAAGCACGTGCTCAAGGCCGGCCTGGCGCTCGGATCTGAAATTGCGGATTACACGGAATGGGATCGAAAGAATTATTTTTATCCTGACATTCCGAAAGGGTACCAGATCAGCCAGTTCGCATATCCGCTCATAAAAGGAGGCTCTCTTCTGGTTAAGGGCGATCCTAAGGATGTCGACCCTGCAACCAATCAGGCCAAGCTTCAGAGAGTCGAGCTGACCCGCATCCACTTGGAAGAAGATACGGCGAGCTCGTCTCACGACGCGCCGAAAGATACGGATGGCAGCTCGTACAGCCTCGTCGATTTCAATCGAGCCGGACTTCCGCTGATGGAGCTTGTAACTGAGCCTGTCATTTACGATGCCAAGACCGCCGCGAACTTCGCGAAAGAGCTGCAGCTGCTTCTCCGGTCGCTCGGAGCGGGCGATGCGAACATGGAAAAGGGAGAGATGCGCGTGGAAGCGAACATTTCCGTTTCGGAAAATCCGCTTGCTCATCAGCTGCCATACGATCTGAAAAATTTCGGCAGAAAAGTCGAAGTCAAGAACCTTAACTCGTTCAAGTCGGTCGAACGGGCGATCGAGTTCGAAATTGAACGACATATAGACATCCTTGAACGGAGGGCTGTCGAGCTTGATGCAAGTGCAAGTACTGGCGCGGGGAGTGGCAGCGCCGTGACGGAAGATGACCTGAAAAAAGCCGGACTGGTCATTGTCCAGGAGACAAGGGGCTTCGATGAGACGACAGGAAAAACCTTTTCTCAGAGAGCGAAGGAGGATTCGCATGACTACCGATATTTTCCGGACCCGGATCTTCCGAAGCTGATGATTTCGGAGATTCCGGAATTCAAGCCCGAGCTTCTTCGGGCCGAGATGGCCGCGCTGCCATGGGAATTGCGGTCCCGATACGTTGAGACGTTCGGCATGAAGGAAGAGGACGCGGAAATGTTCGTGCAGAATGAGAAGTTCAGGACATTTTTCGAAACTGTCGCGGCCGCATTCGGCTCAGATGCTGCCGGCGTCGAGAAGACCAAGCTGGCGGTCAACTACATCACGTCTGACATCGCGGGGCTTGTTGCGAAGACGACGAAGCTTGTCGGCGAAACTGCCGGCAAGACTTCGGGCGCGAAGCATGCCGGTGACATTTGCGTTTCGACTGATGATTTCGCGCAGATAGTGGAAATGCTCAAGAAAGGCGACATCATTTCGCGAGGCGCCAAGGATCTTCTGGCGCATCTGTGGTCTGCAAGTCTGTTTGCCGAATACGGAGTGGCTGTCACGGACCCTAAGGACGCGTTTCTTGATGGCGAGAAGTTTGTTGGAAAGAAACCGGCGCAGATTGCCGAAGAGAAGGGGATGATTCAGAAAAACGACCCGGAAGCCCTGAAAAAGATGGTTGAGGGGCTCGTCTCCGCTCATCCGACAGTCGTGGCAGATTATCTCGGCGGCAAGGAGGCCTCGCTTCAGTTTTTTGTCGGGCAAATCATGAAATTGAGCAAAGGCTCGGTAAATCCGCAGCTTGCCAAAGAGGCGGTTGTAGAATTTTTAAATAAAAATTAAATAAATAATTGAAGCAATCGCGCCTGATGCCTGATGAGCGGCTCAAGGATTGAATCGAGAGAGCTTTGACAGGTCGCTGCAGTTGTCCACAGGTAAACGCTTCTTTTGCGGGGGGGGGGGGTGCTATCATAGTAAATATCGGGTATAATATTTACTATAAATTACCAAGTTGCATTTACAAATGAAAAAAAACATGAAAAAAATAATTAGTTCAACCCTCATCACGACGCTCTGCCTGATGCTGGGCTTTACCTTAATTGAACCTTCGCTGTCAGAGGCTCAAGCTACTGACACCGTCGTTATTACTTTGAATGTTACGACTGGTATTTCAATCACTTCTCCTGCTGACTCAACGATGAGCACGTCGCTCGGCGTCTCTTCCGACACTGCCGTAGGCACGACGACATGGAACGTGAAGACGAACAACTCGGCAGGCTATACCCTGGCCCTCCGAGCTTCCACTTCTCCGGCAATGAGGGAAGCCACGACTTCCGCTTCGATTGCGGACTACCAGACAGGATCGCCTAACACATGGTCCGTTTCTCCCGGCGCGGCGGCGTTCGGATACTCAGTATTCGGAACGGGCGTTGTTACCGGCACATGGGGAACTGGCTCGACTTGCGCATCAGGCGGTGCCCATATCCCGTCAACGACCTTGAACTATAAGGGATTCACTACGTCCAACTTTACCGTGCTCACGAGAACTTCGACGACAACTACTACCGGCATCGACACGACCGTATGCTATGCCGTCGGACAGAACACATTCTATATCCCGTCAGGAACGTATCAGGCGATAATCACCGCGACGGCAACCGCTTCTTAAAAGCCAATCCGGAGTATTTGACTGCTCTTCGGGCAATCTTTACTTAGCTAAGTTTCTGGTATAATCTTCCACATATGAACCCCTTCCGAAAAATAGCAACATCCGCACTCTTGGTCGCATTGCTGTTTTCGGCGGCTAGCGAATCTTTCGCCCAGGCCATAACTCCGACAGGCGTCGACGCGCGAGGAGACTTCGTTCTGGAGCCCGGAAAGATAGAGGTTTTCCTTAATCCGGGGGAGACGGTCACTAAGAACATTTCCGTAATCAGCCGCCTCGCGCCGAACACGCGATTCCAAGTGGTGACTGAAGACTTCGTCGGCACGCAGGATCCCGAGACTCCGGTGCTTCTTCTTGACGACGACTCGAGCCCTCACTCTTTCCGAAACAACATCAATCCCAGCGTTGACAATTTCTCCCTTGACTTGGGCCAGAGAATTCAGATTCCCGTGACCATAACGGTTCCTGCGGAAACTGCGCCGGGCGGTTACTACTCTTCGGTCATCGTTGCCAGCATCCCTCCCGATAACGCATCCGACGTTTCGGCGGGCAGAACCAGAATCGTCTCCCGACTCGGAGTCCTCTTCTTCATCAGGGTAAACGGCCCGGTCAACGAATCAGGAAGGCTCGAAGACTTCAGGGCCAAGGGTCCGAAGCCCGGAATCATTCAAAATGGTCCGATTACTTTCGAAATACTTTACAAGAACGAGGGAAGCGTGCACTTGGTGCCATACGGCATGGTCAAGGTGAGAAACATCTTCGGCAGGGAAGTTGCCGCGGTTCCCGTAGATGCGTATTTCTCGCTTCCTGATTCGCTCAGGTATCGTCAGGTCAATTGGGACAAGGAAACTCTCTTCGGGCGATATACCGCGACCCTTTCCCTGAATCGAGGTTACGGCGACGTCGTTGACGAGCAGAAAATATCCTTCTGGGCAATTCCATGGAAATACGTCGCAGGCCTGGTTCTCGTCGTCTTCCTGGTCGTGACTGGCATGTACCTGTTCGGCAAGAAGTTTGAGCTCAAGAGAAAATAGGCCCTGCCGCCAACTCGCTCCGGCCTGCGAAGACGTGATTTTTGTCAGAACTTGCCGGGCGAATTGACGGGCGAAAAGGGCCGGCTTTAAAATATGAACATTCCGCTGCTTAGAAAAATATACGTCCTCTTCGTGCTCTCGCTTATCGGGCTGCTTCCTTTCTGCATCGACGCGTACACCATGGGCAGCTCCAATTATCGCATCGACACGGACAGCATAAATTCCGGAGGGACATCGTTCTCGACAAGCAGCAGCTACTCTCTCGGCTCGACCGTCGGCGAAGCGGGCACCGGGTTTTCATCCTCGACCAATTACCGCATGTCGGCCGGATACTGGATACCGGAGGACACGTACGTTTCCATAAACGCGGTCGATGACGTCGATCTTGGATCTATCAGCGGATTGATCGGAGGTCAAAGCACGAGCTCTTCTTCATGGAACGTCACCACGAACAATGCGCTCGGGTATCAGCTGACGGTTTCAGCCTCGACTAACCCGGCATTGCGGGCGAGCCAATCGAGCATTGCCGATTATTCTCCGTCAGGGGCCGATCCTGATTTTGCATACAGCGCCTCGACCGCATCGAGCTCTTTCGGCTTCAGTCCGGAAGGCGTCGACATCCTCGGCAAGTATAAGGACAACGGATCGGTCTGCAATTTCGGCTCAGGCGATACCGCGAATGCATGCTGGGACGGATTCTCGACGACTCCGAAAATTATTTCTCAAGGCGCCACGGCAAACGAGCCCTCCGGCGCGACGACAACAATCAAGTACAGGGTGCATATCGGCGCTGACGTGATTCAGGATTCGTCTTCCGGATATTCGGCGTCGATTACCGTGACTGCGACCGCGCTTTAATCTTCGGCGCCCTGCCGGCGAGCAAGGACCGCCGACTCCGACTTCGGTTCCGGACATCGATAGCTCGCTCCGCAAAAGCAATTGGATATTTTTATTATTCGAATGGTATACTGTTTTCGTGCCTGACAAGCTTGCTAAAAAATTCGAAGGTTTCCTGCTCGCTTGCTTTTTTCTCGTTCTCATCGGCCTGGCTTCCTTCGGCGGCGTCAGCCCGAAACAGGCTGCCGCCAATTCGACCACGGTGCAGCTTCAGGTCCTCATCTGCAACAACAATGCGATATGCGAAGACGTTATCGGCGAAGATTACCTGTCATGTCCGAGCGACTGTCCCGCGCCGCCCGCTCCGACTTCGACGCCGCCCGTAGGAGGCGGGTCAGGCTCAACGGTCACGTCTTCGACAAGCACCACTCCGAACGAAATCAGGAACATACAGATTTCGCCTGATTTTTACAGCGCCACCCTGAGTCTGAAGACTCTTTTCGCCTCGATCGCGTCCATCTCGTGGGGAGAGACTCCCGACTACGAGATAGGAAGCCTTTCCGAGGCCTGGTATCACAACGACTTCAACGTCAAGATAGAGAACCTGAAGCCAGGCACTCGCTATTATTTCAACCTGACCCTGAAGGATTCTCTCGGCGATACGATAAATTATTTAGGCCAGTTCACCACGCTGAGCTTGCCTGACGTCTCGCCTCCGAGCGCCCCGGCCGATCTCGCGGCGTATCTGAATGCGAACCAGATAGTCCTGAACTGGAAAGTTCCTACGGACTCTGACTTCTCGTACGTGAGGCTCGTGAGGTCTGATATCTTCTATCCGCGCACTCCGCTTGAAGGAAAGGTTGTGTACGAAGGAAGAGGCACTCAGGTGACTGACAGCAGCCTGGTGCCGGGCACGCTGTATTTTTATTCGCTCTTCGCGTATGACCGCAGCGGCAACGTCTCCGCGCCCGCCATAGCCGCGGTGTATTATCCGCTCAGTCCCGATGACAAGGGTCCGAAAACGAATCTGGATACTGACCCGATCAATCCTGACGATTCGTCCGATCCTGTCACGGGTCCGGGCATGGGTCCTGACGGAACCGGCGTGCCATACGATCCTCTTCTCGATGACAATTTCCCGTACGTCGTGCCCGATTACAGCAATCCGTTTTACGAATACACGTTCTGCAATTCCAAAGGCGGATTTTCGAACAAGGGATTGAGGGAAATCAGGATCGAAGACCTGTCCATCACTCAGGCCGGAAAGAAAATATCGTTCACGAATTCAAGGATTGTCCTGGAACCGAATCTGCCCGTTCGAATCGAGCTGAATGCGACCGACGCGGCGCTCGATGACGCTCGCGCGCTGGCATTTTGCATCAATAATCGCATTCCGGAAGTGCGCAGGGGGTACATGTTTTCTTACAACACGGCAACGCGAAAATTTGAAGTGGAGATACCCACATTTTTCAGCACGCACAGCTATGAATTTTACGTCGGAATGCTAAAATATAAGAGTAAAGAGACCGTTTTGGCCAGCGGAGAATTTACAATCAAGCAGCACTCAAGCGCTGATCGACAAAGTGCCCTGTTTGGAATCGATTTTCGAAAGATTCTTTCATTTTCGTTCCTTCTTCTCATAGTCGTTTTAGCTATACGGTTCTTGCAAAAGAGAGCGTCTCGCGAGTAGTCAGTTTTGACATCCAAAAAGATTAATGATAACCGAGCAGGTATCAAAGTCTTGCGAAAAAACGGCCGGAAACCTTTTCATGAAATACGGTATTTTTTCACCAAAAAGCAAAAAGACTCTCACTGCCCATTTTTTATGTGCGGTGTTATTAATTTTTTCAAATGTCATCATCCTGGCGAGCCTCGTTCATCCTTCGCTTGCGGGAAGCGCGGAGGCGGCGACCGAGATCAACTATCAGGGCAAGCTCATGACGTCTTCGAACGTCGCGGTGCCTGACGGCATCTACAACATGGAGTTCAAGCTCTATACGGTTTCTTCCGGCGGAACTGCCATCTGGACTGAGACTCGAACGGGCGGCAACAGGGTCCAGGTCACGAACGGACTCTTCAGCGTCCTTCTCGGCTCAGTGAGCTCGCTTGCCGGCATCAACTTCGATCAGGCAATCTACCTCGGCGTGAATATCGGAGGAACGGCTTCGCCTTCATGGGACGGCGAGATGTCTCCGCGAAAGAAGTTCGCGTCCGTGCCGACTGCCTTTGTCGCTGACACTGCAAAAGCTCTTGATGCGACGAATGCGACGTCGACTAACTTGAGGACGACGAATGCGACGAGTACTAATTTTTACGCGGCGAATCTCACGGCAAGCACTACGAATGTTACTGGCACGCTTCGAATCAGCTCGCTGACAGGACTGCTCGTTGGCACGAACGGTTCCGTTTCCGCCATCTCGACTTCGACGCTCGGGCTCATCACGACTGACATCGCAGAAGGCACGAACTTGTACTTCACGAACGAACGAGCTGACGCTCGAATAGGCCTTGCAAGCACGACTATCCGGAATATGTTTTCGAGCTCTGCGACAGGGCTGACATACACTGCAGGTACGGGAGATCTGGCTCTTGCTGTCGGCTATACCATCCCTCTCACCGCGTCTACGACCGAGTGGGCGAGCAAGGTGAGCAGCCAGTGGATAACCTCCGGCGCAAATATTTATTACAATACGGGCGACGTCGGTATCGGCAGTACTACACCATCAGCCAAGCTCGCGATCACGGGAACGGCCGGAACGGCCGACATCTTCGCCGTCGCGTCCTCTACGAACGCGAGGCTCTTTACCATCAAGAGCACTGGAAACGTGGGAATCGGAACAACGACGCCGGGCAGCAATCTCACCGTTCAGGGTACTGGATCTTTTACAGGTGCACTTAGCTCATTGTCCATTTCATCTGGGGCCATTGTTTCAAATTGGGATATAACCGTCGGAGAAACCAGAGGTCTTTTGCTCAAGAACAATGCCTCCATTTGGCCTAATGGAGTGGGCAATATAGTGCTGTACGATAATGCAGGCACTTCATTCGGACGACTTTCGTTTGGAGGAACGACTTCGTCTTTCCCTGCAATCAAGCGAAATGGAGCAGGAATCGATTTCCGACTCGCGGATGATTCTGGGTTTGCGACCATTAGTGCGCACGGCGGAATATTCAACGGCAGCGTAGGCATAGGCACTACTACTCCGGCCGCACGGCTTCACATCCAGGGTTCAACAGACATACCTCAGTTAATAGTAAGAGCTAATTCGACTCAGACTTCAAATATTCAGGAATGGCAAGGGTCCAACGGCAGCACAACTCTTGCTGTGGAGGGAAATGGAACTTTGTTCCGATCCAATCTCGCTAACGCTACAAAATTAATACGTTTTACGGACAGTACTGGTCGTGAGGCGTCAATTCAGACATACACATTGGGCGCAGGCGGTCAAAGCGCCATCTGGTTTCAAGCGGAATCTGTCCGGTTCAGCAACGGTCTCTATCTTCCGACTCGATTGGACGGCAATGCTGGAGTTGCCGGCACGACCCTCATCGCCAACTCGATGGGCAGGGTCGCGTTTGAGGTAAGCGCTACGTTGAAGCTCGTAAGTTCTCTTTCAAGCGAGAGCGTGGCGAATATCGCAAGAGCTGAGATTCATACCACTTCAGCCGGACAAAGAGCCCTCATCGTTCGAGGCTTCACTTCTCAAACTGCGAACCTCCAGGAATGGCAGGATGCGGCTTCGAGTTCGCTAAGCGTTGTTACGGCAAACGGGTCTTTCGGAATCGGAACAACGACGCCCGGCTCGAAGCTGGTTGTCGTGACTTCGGCAATTCCTGACCAGTCCGTGTCCGGCATACGCTCCATCATATCGGGCAATGTCGGGGATTTTGGCAGTACATATGGCGTGTATGCTGAAGTGCCGGATGCTGACAGCGACGGGCCAGGCACATATGCCATCTACGGCTACGCTCCGTCCATCTATTTCGGATCTGCCGGAGTGCTGGGTACCGGCGGGTACCAGGGCGTGCGAGGAGAAGGCCATATCGGCGTTTCCGGCTACAGCAACGCATCGGGAGGCCAGGCGCTTTATGCCCTTCAGGATAATTCAAGCGGCTACTCAGTTTATGCGGAAGGCGGAAGAAATTACTTTCAAGGCAGCGTAGGAATCGGCACCACCACCCCGTCCGCGAAGCTCGCGATCACGGGAACGGCTGGAACGGCCGACATCTTTACCGTCGCGTCCTCTACGAACGCGAGGCTCTTTACCGTCAAGAGCACTGGAAACGTCGGGATTGGGACGTCTACTCCTACGGATAAACTGACCGTAGCGGGAAGCGCCACGGTTACTGGTTACGTAAACGCTCTCGGATTCCTGGGAAACAGCGTATCCGTACAGGGCGTAGACACCGTGGGCCTTGAGGTGTACGGAAACATGGAACTTCAGGGGATATTTTACGACGGGCTTTCATCGGCCGGCACCGCCGGCATGGTGCTTCAGACTACCGGCACCGGCACCAAGTGGGTCGCAACATCGACGCTTGGCATTTCCGGCGGATCATCTTCAAACTACCTGACGCTCGGCAGCGGCTTCCTCGCCACGGCGACTTCGACTGACGCTATCCGCGCCGCCTTCTTCGTCGCCACTTCCACGACGGCGACGAGCACGTTTGCCGGAGCGGTTGGCATCGGAACTACGACGCCCGGCTCAACGCTGGTTGTGGCAGGCAATGCCCACATAACGGGTCCGCTCAGAATGGGAACAGGCACGAGTCCTGTAATCATCGGAGACGTGACTGGCAATACGCGCAATACGAACTCGCTTGACATGCAGGCTTTCCGAGTATCTGCCGGCCAGGTTGCTTCGGGCGTCAGATCCACGGCTGTCGGAAATAGGAATACGGTCACCGGTACCGATTCTTCGGCATTCGGCGCGGCGAACACCACTGCGGGCCTCGGGGCTACGGCTCTTGGCCACTTGAACCAAGCTGCCGGACAGTACGCGACCGCTCTTGGCGTTCAGAATATTGCGTCGACGTACGGACTTGCCGCCGGATATGGAAATTATGCCGGCGGGACCGAATCGAGCGCTATCGGATCAACCAATACGGTGCACGGATACGTGTCCTATGCATTTGGAAAGAGCAACACGATTTCAGCCGATTCCGTCTATTCAATTGCCTTGGGATTCAGTAACGCTGCCTATGCTTCCTATTCATACATATTAGGAGATCTCAATGAGACATCCGATGACTATACCATCGCGATCGGCTATCAGAACGTACTGCATTCATATGAAGGAATCGCGATCGGTTACAGAAACAGCGTCTCGGTATCCGGCACGTATTCGCCTACGGTCATCGGCACGAGCAATGCCATGTCAGGGTGGGTCGATTACTCCACGATAGTCGGATACGCGAACGGCGTCTACAGTGCTTATTCGGGATCGTTCGGATACGGAAATAATGTTTACAGTCAGACATCTTACGCGTTCGGATACGGAAATAGCGTGAACGGCGGTTCGGCCACGTTCGCGTTCGGAGGCAATATCTCGAACTCCACCGGGGGCAGCCTCATGATAGGCCCGAACAACAGCGCGAAGCTCACGATACTTTCGACCGGATTCACCGGAATCGGCACGACCACGCCGATGGCACGGCTCGCCGTTACCGGCACTGCGGGCACAAGCGATGTTTTTATCGTCGCCTCCTCGACGAACGCGCAGCTCCTTACCGTCAAGAGCACCGGAAATATCGGAATCGGCACCACCACCCCGTCCGCGAAGCTCGCGATCACGGGAACGGCTGGAACGGCCGACATCTTTACCGTCGCGTCCTCTACGAACGCGAGGCTCTTTACCATCAAGAGCACTGGAAACGTGGGAATCGGAACATCTACTCCGGGCGCGCGTCTCAGCATCAATGCGGGCAACACGAACACGTATTTTACGGTCAATCCAATTGAGAACGATGCCCAGATGAGCTTTGGAGGAAGTGCAAATACCCGATTCATGATGGTCAACAGCAATCCTCTCGGCTTCAATCAGGTCCTATTTACGACAGCCGGAACTGACATAGGATATGTCGGAGCCTCAAGCAATGTCATGAGGCTTCAGGGAGGAGCGAATACTACAGTTGGGGTAGGCAACAGCGGCGCCGTCAACATCGATCTCGGATCAGCCAGCGTGTTCAACGTCAGGCCGTACGATCATGGCTCCGAGGCGTTTACGGTCAACAGGTTCGGAAGAGTCGGCGTCAACAATAACAGCCCTCAGTACGCATTCGACCAGAAAGGCCTCGCCGGAATCAATCCGTTCAATGTCGCGTCTTCTACCGGAACAAGCCTGTTTGCCATAACTCAGAACGGAAATGTCGGAATCGGGACAACTACTCCTACGCACGGACTGACCATTGTCGATCCTACGAATTACGGATTTGAGCCGGCTTCCTCGACGCATGCCATCAGGATAGATTCATCGGGAAGCTGGGGCAGTCCTGGCATATTGTTCACGGGCTCATCAAACGGCGCGGGAGCGTATAACGGCGCTTCCATAGAAGCCCTTTCGAGAACTGGCGGAGTTTGGAACCTTGCCTTCAAGCTCGGCAATTCGCTGACCGAGGTCATGACATTAAGGTCGACCGGCAACGTGGGAATCGGAACCAGCAGCCCGAGCCATACGCTGACGGTCGCCGGCGACATCAACTTCACGGGCAATATCTACCAGAATGGGGTGCTCTTCACGGCGGACGGAGGCGCGGCGCAGTGGATTACTCATGGAGTAGACATCGCTTCTTATAATGCAGGCAACGTGGGAATCGGAACGGACTCGCCTGCGGCAAAGCTTTCCGTGCAGGGCTCCTTGTCCGAACCGCCGGTGCTTGCGTATGCCAGCGGCGTGGACGCTTCGAGCCTGACAGCGACCGGAACCGTCAGCGGCATCTTGTCCGACGTCTTCGTCTCCGGCAACTATGCGTTCGTGGCGAAAGCTGCCCTTGCCACCAACTGTAACACTGCGAACAACAAGGCGGGCTGCGAGCTTCAGATATATGACGTCTCCAATCCTGCGACTCCCGTCTATGTCGGCGGAGCCGACGCGGCCGGTGCCGCGAACGCCGGCGTGGGCAACGTTGCCTTCAACAGCGTCTTCGTCTCCGGCAACTATGCATATATAGGAAAGGCTGCTGCTACCACGTGCGATAACGGCGCCAACCGGGCCGGCTGCGAATTCCAGATTTGGGACGTCAGCGATCCCTCCAACCCGGTATATCAGAGCGGCATCGACGCGTCCGGCTCGGTTAATTCAGGCGCGGGAAGCCTCGCTTTCCGCACCGTCTTCGTCTCCGGCAACTATGCGTTCGTCGCAAAGCTCGGAAACGCTACCAACTGTAACGACGGAAGCACGAAGATAGGCTGCGAGCTGCACATCTACAATGTCTCTTCTTCTACCGCGCCGTCTTACGTTACCGGCATCGACGCGTCCGGTCAGGTGGCAACCGGAACGACGAACAGCGCCTTCAATGACGTGTTCGTTTCGGGCAACTACATGTATATCGCGAAGGCGAACGCTACTACCTGCGATGCCGGCGCTAACAGGAACGGCTGCGAGCTTCAGATTTGGGATGTCAGCAACCCTGCCAGCCCTGTCTTTGTCAGCGGTGCTGATTCCTCCGGCGCGACAAATTCCGGAGCGGGAAGCATCGCATTCAATGCCGTGGTCGTGCGAAACGGATACGCGTATGTGGGACAGGCCGGAAACAACAGCGATTGCGGTCTCGTAAGGCTCGGCTGCGAGCTTAAGATTTTCAATGTTTCTAATCCGGCCAATCCCGTGCTTGTGGGAGGCGCGGACTCTTCGGGTACTGCAAATGGAGGCACGTCGACCCTCGCATTCGATGACTTGTTCATCTCGGGCAAATATCTGTATGTTACAAAAGGCGCGAGCGCTGCTGAATGTTCGCTTGCGGACGGCACTGGCTGCGAGCTGATGGTATTCGATATCTCCAATCCTGCCGTTCCGCGCTATGTTGCGGGCGCGGATGCATCGGGCAGCGTCAATGCCGGATTTGATTCCGCCGCCTTCAACGACGTCTTCGTGGCAAACGGCCATGTATTCATCACGAAGGCCGCGAGCGCCACCAACTGTAACGACGGAGGCACGAAGATAGGCTGCGAGATGCAGACATACAGCTTGACCGGCAGCGCCGATCCTACCACTGCGTTTGCGGTGGCAGGCAGCTCGGTGTTTACCGGCACGGCGAAGTTCTCCAACCTCGGCGGTGACAATGAATACCTCACCATTCACGAAAGCGGCTATGTCGGAATAGGCATCTCGACCCCTGTCGCTCCGCTCCACGTCAAGACTCTTGATCCGGGAGGCCTCGTCGGAAGGTTCGAGGGCCAGTATGGCGGATATACGACATGGAACAACGGCTCTTCCGATGTCGGATACGTCGGATCTGCCGCTTACTTCATTGCGGCCAATACGGCATCCGAATTCGGAATGAGATCCGCCGGGAACCTCACGTTCGCTGCCGGCGGCAACACCGAATGGCTCAGGATCACGTCGGGAGGCAATGTCGGAATAGGCACGTCCACTCCGGCGCAGAAGCTGTCCGTGGCCGGAACCATCTTCGCGTCCAACCTTCTCGGAGGCGCGACGACGCTCTCGACGGACGCGAACGGAAACATCATCCGGTCTCCTTCGGACGAGTCGCTCAAGGAAAATATCAATACCATAGAAGGGGCGCTCGACAAGGTGATGCAGCTCAGGGGAGTCTCATACGAATGGCTCGACAAGGCGCGATTCGGCACTTCCACCGAGATAGGCGTCATCGCCCAGGAAGTGGAGCAGGTGGTTCCGGAAGTGGTGTCATCAGGCGGCGAATACAAGTCGGTCAAGATCGCGAACCTTGTCGGTCTTCTTATAGAGGCGGTGAAGGAGCTCAAGGTGAAAGTGGACGGAATTGCCAAGGAGGTCAAGAACGGCATCGTTTACTTCGCGAAGATATCCGTCGAAGGCTTGACGGTCGGAAGCCGGGAGAAGCCTGCCGGCATCACCATCTACGACGAGACGACGAACGAGCCGTACTGCTTGAAGATGAAGGGCGGCTCGATGGTCAGCGTTCCGGGCAAGTGCGGAACTGTCCCTGCTCCTGCGCCGACGGTCGCGCCTGACCCGGTGACCATTCCTGACGAGCCTGAGGAAATTCCGGCTGAAGAAGAAGCTGACGAGCTTGCCGACGAGGACCAGCAAGGGGGCGGGGATTCCGTGACGCCTCCGGCTTCCGGGCTTACCACGCCTCCTGAGGAACCGGCTCCTGGTCCTGAAACTCCAGCTACTGCTCCGGAGCCGACTCCTGCTCCGGCGTCCGGACCGGATAATCCGTCTGCATAAGACGCGCGCCGCGCTGCGGGCTGTATTCACAATTTGCGGGCTCTCAAAAAGGAAATATGATACAATTGTATGCATATCTTATTAATTATTTATTGAAATAAAAATGTCACCTCAAGAAATATCAAAAGAACCGGTCATGCCTTCGCAAGTCGAATCGCAGACAACAGGGTCGCCCATTGCAAGCCAGAAAAAGAAGAAGCCGAAAAGGGTGCTTGGCAAGATTCTGAACATCATCCTAATCATCGCCGTCGCGGCGCTCGGATACATGTATTATGAAAAGCGAAACGAGCTGAAGATGCTCAGGGATCCCGCTGCGGCAGCTGAAGTTGCGCGAAAGGAAGCGGTTGAGGTCGCGGCTCAAGCTTCGCAGATAGCCCTTCTTCCCGAAGGAGACGAGGTTCCTGAAGTCCTCACTATCAACGATGCGGAATTGGCCATCAAGGAGCAGCCGAATCTTGCCGGCGTCATCACGGGCGACAAGATTCTCCTATATGTCACGAGCGGAAAGGCGATCGTATACAGTCCTTCAAGGAACAAGATCGTGAACATTCTTCCTGTCGTCCTTCAAAGGCCTCAAGGCGGAGCTGCTTCGGGCACGAACACGACTCAGACTAGCTCAAACTCGACCAGCCAGGGAACTTCAACTTCGGAATAATAATTTAAAATAGCAAGAAATACTCATGTCACAGAAAAAAATAGCAATCAACGGTGCCGGCAGAATCGGAAGAGCGTTCCTGAAATTAGCAGTTGAAAATCCGGATTTGCAAGTAGTTGCTATCAATGACCTCGCCGAAATCGGAAACATCGCATACTTGATGAAATATGACAGCGCATACGGAAGAAGCAATCTCGACATAAAGGCGGACACTGAAAAGAACATTCTCGTCATTAACGGTTCGGAGGTCAAGTACTTGAGCGAGAAGGATCCCGCGAACTTGCCTTGGAAAGATTTGGAGGTTGACATCGTGCTCGAATCGACGGGGCTTTTCACTTCGTACGAAAAAGCCAGCGCTCACATAGCGGCGGGCGCCAAGCGAGTCGTCATTTCCGCCCCTACAAAGGATGAGGCGGGCGCGCAGCAAGCCGCTACGGTGCTCATGGGCATCAATGTCGCCGAGATGGCAACATGCCCCATCTCTTCGAACGCGTCATGCACGACGAATGCCGCGAGTCCGCTTATCTCCATCCTGCATGAGAAGATAGGCATCGAAAAAGCCATCCTCAATACTACTCATGCATATACCGCGAGCCAGGCGCTCGTCGACGCTCCGAACAAGAAAGACTGGAGAGAGGGAAGGGCGGCTGCCATGAACATGGCTCCGTCTTCGACAGGCGCGGCTATCGCGACCACGAAAGTCATCACGGACCTCAAGGGCAAGTTCGACGGCATCGCCGTTCGGGTTCCGGTCATTACGGGTTCCCTTGTTGACGTGACATTTATCGCGAAGAGGCCTACGACGGTCGATGAGGTGAACGACTTGCTTCGGACGGCCGCGAAGGAAAGCCGATGGGAAGGAGTATTCGACGCGACTGACGATGAGCTGGTTTCAAGGGACATCATCGGCAATCCGCATGCGTCCATCGCCGATCTCAAGATGACTCGAGTCGTGGACGGCAATCTCGTAAAGGTTCTTGCGTGGTATGACAACGAAGCGGGGTATACTCACGCGCTCGTAAAGCACGTGGTCGAGGCGGCGAAGCTCGTATAGTGCAGGCTGCCGTTTTCTTATTCATCAAATTCACGAATCGAAAAAAAATGAGCAGATTTGAATCTCACATACCCGCAGAAGAGGAAGATGGAAAGATGGAGGAAGAAAAAGTCGGCATGTTCGATGACGTCGGAGGACGCCTTGCCGAAAGCTGGAAGCAGCTTGACATCGAGACGCAGCAGCGGATAGCTGACGCGCTCGCGCGAGTTACCGGAAGGAGCCCTGCGGAAGTCGCCTTCATTCCCGACGAGCATGCGCCCAGATTTAACGAGTTCGTGCGAACATATCTGTCGGAGACGACGACCGCTGATGCCAAGGAAGCGGCGGCGGATGCGATTCGCCGGGCCATGGAAAAAGGTCTCGACAATTAGCCCAAGCCTGCCGGCCAATTAAAATAAATCATGAACATATTCATCGGATCAGATCATGCCGGCTTCGAGCTTAAGGAATTCTTAAGGGAGTCTTTGGGCGACATCGGATATCGGGTCATAGACTGCGGCGCATATGCCTATCAGCCGACTGACGATTACCCGCTTTTCATTTCAAAAGTGGCTCGCGCCGTATCAGAAGCCGAAGCGATTCAAAAATCAGATGACGATTCCTCGAGCCTGGTCGCGGAATCGAGAGAGGCGGGGCATTCGAATGTTACGCGCGGAATCGTCATCGGAGGATCGGGACAGGGAGAGGCGATAGTGGCGAACAAGTTTCCGCATGTGCGGGCCGCGCTTTGCTACGGAGGCGAGCCGGCCGAAGACATCGTGACCCTTTCGCGCGAGCATAACGACGCGAATGTCCTGTCGCTCGGCGCGAGATTCCTTTCGAGCGATCAGGCGCTGGAGCTCGTCCTCAAGTGGCTGAACGCTCCTTTTTCCGGGGATTCGAGGCATGTCAGAAGATTACACGACATAGAAGAAATAAAACACAAACCATTGTATGAATAAAGAGCAAATCAGGCATGTTATCCCGGCCGTGATGGCAAGAAGCTACGCGCATTTCACGGAGCAGCTCGACCTTGTCGCGGACATCGTCCCTTGGGTGCAGATAGACGTCGTCGACGGGTCATTCGGCACGAACAAGACCTGGCCCTTTACCGAAGGCGATGCCGGCGACGGAAAGGGCGAATTTTCAAAAATAGTCCGGCAGGAGGTCGGCATTCCCCGCTGGGAAGACGTCGAGTTCGAAGTCGACGTGATGGCGCAGAATCCTGAATTCGCAGTCGACCAATGGATTGCCGCCGGCGCTTCGAGGGTAATCGTGCACAAGAGAAATATCGACAAGGAATCATGCCTGAAATTGGCGCATGTCATCAAGGACAAGGGCGTCGAGTTCATGATCGCATTCGAGCCGAGCGAAACGATTGAATCGGTCAGGGATTATGTTGACGGCGTGGCGGGATACGGCCTGCTTGACGGCATACAGTGCATGGGCATCGACAGGGTCGGCTTTCAGAATCAGGAATTCAATCCGAAAGTCCTGAAGCTCATTTCTGACATCCATAAGGAATGGCCGGACCTCCTCATCTCGGTTGACGGCGCCGTCAGCTTGGACAATGCCCGGGCGCTTGTCGACGCGGGCGCTTCGAGGCTTGTCTCGGGATCGCTCATATTCGAATCTGAAATGCCGAGAGATACTATCGAGCGGCTTGAAGAAGTCTGCGGCGACATGGAATTTTAAATATTTGCCCTTGACGGCGCGAATCATCGCGAGTCATTTCATGAATTATTTTATATCTGCGCGTTTTGTTGGTATACTGTACGCAATATGTTTCTTACGGACGAACAAGTAAAGGAGCTGGAAGAGAAAGCCCGAGGCATTCGGGTGAGCATCATCGAAATGCTCGCCGAGGCGAAGTCGGGACATCCCGGCGGCCCGCTCGGCATGGCCGATGTCTTCGCCGCGCTGTACTTCAATGTCCTGAAGCACGATCCGAAGAATCCGTCATGGCCGGAACGGGACAGGTTCATCCTGTCGAACGGTCATATTTGCCCGGTCCTTTACTCGACGATGGCTCATTCGGGCTATTTTCCGGTGGAAGAATTGAAGACCTTGAGAAAGTTCGGAAGCAGGCTTCAGGGTCATCCTCATAGGGAATTCCTGCCGGCGCTCGAAAACAGCTCCGGCCCGCTCGGCTCGGGCTTGTCGCAGGCAGTCGGCATGGCCATCGCGGACAAGATGGATTTCGGAAGAATGATTCCGCGGTTCGTGTACTGCTCTCTCGGCGACGGCGAGCTCAATGAGGGGCAGAACTGGGAAGCCATCATGCTTGCCTCGAAGGAGAAATTGGGAAATTTGATAGCGATAGTCGACAGGAACAACATCCAGATTGACGGATACACCGAAGACGTGATGCCTTTGGCTCCGGTCTATGACAAGTGGAAAGCATTCGGATGGCATGTTCAGGAGATAGACGGGCATGACATGAGGTCCATCGTCGGGGCGATGAAGGAGGCTCAGGCCGTCTTTGAGCGACCTTCGGTAATCATCGCTCATACCATTCCCGGCAAGGGCGTCTCATATATGGAACGGAGATACGAATGGCACGGCACTCCTCCCGGCATCTCGAACGTTTCGGGCGCGCCGGACAAGGCCGAGCAGGTGCAGAAGGCCCTGGAAGATTTGAAGGTTTAGAATTTTAATCATCACGCTCATGCAAAACAACAAGCAAAATCTAAATCCGAAAATATTCGACGAAGACATCGAGCAGGTTCCCATTCGAAAGGGGTTCGGCGAAGGGCTCGTGCTGGCCGCCGAAAAGAATCCGGCTGTCGTCGGGCTCTGCGCGGACCTGACCGAGTCCACTCAGATGCTCGAATTCAAGAAGAAATTTCCCGGGCGGTTCGTCGAGATAGGCATCGCTGAGCAGAACATGGCATCCGTCGCTTCCGGCATGGCGGCCATGGGCAAGATTCCGTTCATGACTTCGTACGCGATGTTCAGTCCGGGAAGAAATTGGGAGCAGATACGGACTACCGTCGCGTACAACGATCGCAAGGTAATCATCGCCGGATCTCATGCCGGAGTGTCGGTCGGTCCGGACGGCGGAACGCATCAGGCAATAGAAGACATCGCCATCACGAGAGTCATTCCGAACATGACCGTCATCGTGCCGTGCGATGCCATCGAGGCGCGCAAGGCGACTGAGGCTTCGGCGCTGACCACGGAGGAAGGGGGAGTATCGACGCCCGTGTATCTGCGCCTGGCCCGCGAGAAGACTCCGGTCATAACGACGGACGAGACTCCTTTTCAGATCGGCAAGGCTCAGATCCTGTACTCGCTCAGCGAGGAAGAGTTCGTCGAGACCAAGTCAAGGAAAAGCAGCGGATCCGTCACTTTCAAGCTCGACGGCGAGCACAATATAAAGCATGACGTGGGCATCATCGCCTGCGGGTCGCTCGTTCACAAGGCAATCCGAGTTGCCGAGTCGCTCAAGGCGGAAGGGGTCGCGGTCACCGTCATGAATCTCTCGACGATCAAGCCGCTGGACACCGAAGCCATTTACCAATTGGCCAAGGAAACCGGAGCGCTCGTCACCGTCGAGGAGCATCAGGTTGCCGGCGGCATGGGAAGCGCGGTGGCCGAGTTTTTGGCCGAGTCCCTGCCTATTCCCCTGGAGTTTGTCGGAGTGCGCGATCAGTTCGGCCAATCGGGAACTCCGGACCAGCTTATCGAGCATTATGAGATGGGGGAAAGCCATATAAAGGAGGCGGTGCGCAAGGCGCTGGCCCGAAAGTAGATTTTAGTTTGTCCTTAGTTTCAATAATAAAAAAAGCCCGCGCATCCCATGCATGTCGCGGGCTTTTTCCTGTCCGCTATTTTCTGATGATGTATTTTTCTATGTCCGCGACAGTTCCTCCGACTTTCTTGTTCGGATTCCATATGTTGTCCGGATCGAATGTCTTCTTTATGTCCATGAACAGCTTGTATGTCCGCGCGCCATAAAATGCCTTCAGAAAAGGAGAGCGGATTATTCCGTCGCTGTGGTCGGCGCTCATGTTTCCTCCCATCTTCCTGACCAGGCCGAAGACTGCCTTGGACAAATCGGCGATGCGGTCGACCACGTCGGGCCGGCTCATGTCGAATATCGGGATGACGCGAAGGGCCCCGTCGCCTATGTGCCCGTGAAAGCCGTACTTGATGCCTCTTTCCTTGAGTATCGAGATCAGCTCGGGAATGAACACGTCGAACTTCTGAATGGGCACGATGATGTCCTCAATGCAGGGCACCGCATGATGCGTTCCGTCCGCGTCATCTCTCATGGCGCCGAAGCTGAAGCGCCTGATGGCCCACAGGCTCTTGTACGTGAGCACGTCCTCGACATGAGCGGGGGATGCGGTCGAGCTTACCGCCAGCTGCTGCCTGACGATTTCCGCCAAGGCGTTAACCTGCTCGATCGTGTCGCCGGCAAACTCGGCAAGGATGATAAGCTCGGTGTTCTGCTTGAAAAACGTGCGCGCGATTCCCGCCTCGTTCGGCTTGAATTTTTGGGCGCTGTTCAGCGTGTTTATGTCGAATGTCTCGACTGATTCCGGCCCGTATGACATGGTCAATCCGAGAATCTTCGGAAGATCGCCGAGCGACTCGACCGGTATGGCGAGCAGGGCATGCGCCTTCCGCGATTCGTGCAGCCTGATCTTCGCCTCGGTGACGATTCCCAAAGTGGACTGGCTTCCGACGAAGAGCGGGGCGATGTTGAATTCTCCCGTGTCCTTATTGTAAATTTTTTCGATCCTGTATCCGGACGAGCATTTTGGAACGGGATGCTTGAGGCCGTGAATCTCGAACGAATATTCCTTTAGAATTTCCCCGATTCTCCTGTATATCAGCCCTTCGGCATCGTCTCGCTCTCTTTTTGCCACGAATTCTTCCGGCCGGATCGGTCCGAATGAGTACAGGTTTCCGTCAGCGAGAACGACCTTGACCGACTCGACATTTTCGATGGTCGCCCCGTACAGGAGGCTCTTCTCGCCGGATGAATTGTTTCCGATCATTCCGCCGATGCCGCAGATGTCTTTCGACGAAGTGTATCCCGCAAAGAAAAGGTTGCGGGTGTTCATCTCCGTTTCCAGGTCCCGGTACATCACTCCCATTTCCACTAAGGCCGTCTTGTTTTCGTAGTCCACCTTGAAGGCGTTCATGTATTTGGTGAGGTTCAGTATGAGACCCGTGCTCAGCGATCCTCCCGACATGCACGTGCCTCCCGCTCTCGTCGAAAGCGTTATTGCAGCCTGATTCAGCTTGGGCGTGCCGAGATTCAGGAACTCGAAAAATGATTCGAGCTTCGACTTCTTTCCGCTTGCGTTTTTTCGATGCTCGGCATCTATTTCGCCGACTTTTCGTACCAGGGCCCGTATCTCGACATCGTTCCGGGGATACACGATGATGGATGGCGGAACGACAAAGACGCTCGCGTCTTTGGAATGCAAGTCAAGGACCGACTCGTCCATGCTGAAGTCGTATTGCTTGGCGGCAAGAAAATGTATCAGATCAGCCGATGGCTTGCTTTCAATGTTCATGTGCTTTTAAAATTCTTGCGCGAGGCTAGCTTATAATCTCGGTCTTCCAGCTCTCCGGAGCTTTCTTGGCGTATTCCTCTATCTGCTCCCTTGAAAGCAGTCCTGCCTGGGCGCCGACGTGCTGGCATACGTTCATCGAGTTTATCGAGCCCCATCTCATTGCTTCCTCGGGGCTTTTTCCGAGCGCGATAGCGGTGCTGAACGTCGAAGCGAACGCGTCGCCTGCGCCCGTTCGGTCTACCGGAGGGGCAATGTCCGGATAGATGGGTATGTGCACGAGCTGGTTCGATTCGTTGATGACGTAAGAGCCGTTCGGTCCGTCAGTTATGACCGGAAGCTTCGGGCCGAGAGCCTTCAATCCTTCGAGAAGCGCCCGTACGTCCTGCGTGTTATTTTTGAGTATTATCTGAGCCTCTTCGAGGTTGCAGAAGAAAAGCTCCGCCTTTTCGTAGACGCGCTTGATCTTTTCAGTTCCGAATTTGATCTGGTATGTTCCCGGCTGGAAGATGAGCTTGATGCCCGGATTTTTTTCCAGATAGTCGGCAAGCTGCTGGTGGAATTCCACTGACTTTTCGCTGAGCGAGCTGAGATACAGCCATTTGCTCGACGAGATGTCCGGAAGCGTGAGGGGGAAGTCCTCATGCTTGATGAGGATGGTCCTTTCGCTGCCGAACCAAAGCACGTAATGGTAGTTCGTCCTGAGTCCCTTGTGGCTTGTTATGTAGCGGGTGTCGACCTTGTCGCTCTTCAATTTTGCAAGGCATTTCTTGCCGTTCTCGTCATCGCCAAGATGGGCGATAAGTCCCGAGCCGAGGCCCAGTCTGGATGCCGAAACGGCCGCGTTGGCGCTGTTTCCGACCGCGACGACCTCTTCTGCCGATTCGAAAGGAAGCTTCGTGCCGAAGACCATGCATATTTCAGTTTTCTGAGTTTCCTTGTTCAAGGTTTCGTGCGCGTCCTTGAGCTTGATAAATGCGTCGATAACTATGTCTCCGATAGCTACGAATTCCGGTGCTTTTTTGAAGATATTCATATTAATTGAGTATAGCACAGAGATGTGCCGGGGTTCGGCATCGTTTTGCACAAGATTCGGGCAGGAAAAGCTCGTCGCGCTAATCGCGCGCGATTGCGGAGAACGCCTTTGTTTGGCTCCGTATCAATAGATTGATACAATGACACTAATGAGCTCCGACCTCCAATTCGAAGAAGACCCGATTTTGCCGACAAGGCCGCCGCAAGCGGGTTTTAGGGGATATCAGACCGACATGCGCTCGATGCAGCAGGACCGTTTTCAGAGCGTCGATAACCCCCCCCCGATGATCATCCGGCTCATCCTCAAGACCCGTGTTGTTAAGACCGAGACGCAGGCGCAATTGTTTGTTATACTATTTTTGGTAATCGTCATTGTAATCACAATTATTATTTTTTACAGAACCTCATCAAATTCAGGCATAATACGATTGCAATAGGGGATACGAATCTCAATGAAACTAATACCTATATTTGGAAAACGAAAGGCGGGGAAAGATTCATGCCTCAAGAAAGCCGCATCCAAGTCGCGCATGTTCGGCTTCACGCTCATCGAGCTCCTGGTCGTCATTTCCATAATAGGACTCCTCTCGTCCGCGGTAATAGGCAGCCTTTCGGAGGGCCGCAAGAGGGCAAATGACTCGAAGAGGTCTCAGGAATTGGCCCAGCTGAAAATTGCCTTGGAAGTGTATTACACGGCCAGGGGCAACTATCCCGCCCTCTCTCAAGGCGACGCTCTTCAGGTCGGCTCGCTCGCGGCGGATCTGCCGGAGAAAGGCGAAGGCGCTCGGGCCAAGCCGTTTGGCGCGGTCCAAAGCTTCCTGTCCAAGATCACGCCTGTCGCGTACGCGCAGTCCCTGTCAGCCGGCTGCACCAGGTTCAACTCGATGGCCGACACGCTGGTGGCTGCCGGCAATCTTGGTTCCGTGCCGCGAGATCCGAGGAACAGCCCCGAGTCAGGCATCTGCTACAAAGCCTGGTCTGACGGGAACAATCTGACGGTTTACACGTATCTTGAAGAGCGCTACGTCTTTACGCATGCAAACAAGAAAATCGGCTTCGTGCTTTCTAAAAATTCCGATCCTGCTTCGCTCGATTTCTTGCGGTCAATCTGCGAGGTGACCGGCAGCGCGAACCTCGATTACTATCCAGTTTTCAATCCGTCAGGTTCCGGAGGCAGCTTTTGCAGCGGCCCGTATGTGGCTGACAAGGTGCTCGGCATAACGAGCGGCATCGAGGAAGATTCCGACGGGGGCATCGTCGGCGGCGAGAGCGGATGCTCTGATGCGCAATACGGAACGCAGGAAGAGTGCGAGTCCGAAGTGTACGTGTGCAGCGACGGATACTCGACTGATCAGGGATCCTGCGAATCCAACATGTGCGGCGGCGGAGGCGGCGGCGGGTATTGCCAAGATCAAGGCTTCAACGTGACGTGGCACGGCGACGAGCCTTCCTGCCTGTCTGAGATGTGCATGGAGGACATGTACGAATATTGCGTGGATTCTTCGAGCGGCAGCCAGGTTGGGTTCCTTGATCCCTATGAATGCGAAAATGCCATGTGCGGTACCGAATGGAGCGATGACTACGGCAACTGCGGCTATTATTGGACGTCGGGCGGAGGAGGGGAATATTCCTGCAATAATTGGTATCCGGAGGACGGAGGCGACTACCAGTGCACATGGGATTCAACCGGCCAGCCGGGAGGGGTCTGGACGCCGTAGGTCCGAACCGAATCATCGCCTGATCAGGCATCGCCGAGCCTCAAATCCTTTAGTATTTGCCTTTTTGACAAATATATATATAATCAGGAGACCATGAAATTGACTATTGAAAAGCGAAGCGGTGACGCGGCAACGACAAGATCACAGGGGAAAATCCCGGGTGTTTTCTATGGTCCGAAGGTTACGCCTACTTCTATCGCCACAAATGCATCAGAATTTAATAAAATTTGGAAATCAGCGGGAGAATCCGCAGTCATCACCCTTACGGGAGTAGATGAGGATCATGACGCCCTTATCCACGACATCCAAAAAGACGCGGTTACGGACATCATCAAGCATGTCGACTTTTACGTAATTGAAAAGGGCAAGAAGGTTCAGGTTGCCATCCCTCTCGAATTCGTCGGCGAGGCGCCAGCTGCCAAGAACCTCGGCGGATCGCTTATCAAGGTCATGCACGAGCTCGAAATTGAAGCCTTTCCGAAAGACCTTCCTCACACTATCGAAGTGGACGTGTCATCCATCGTCGATTTTGATTCTCAAATCAAGGTATCAGACCTCAAGCTTCCAAAGGGAGTCGAAGCGATGATCGATGCGGACGAAGTCGTAGCTCTCGTGAATGCGGCCAAGGAAGAAGTCGAAGAGGCTCCGGCGGCTATCGACATGTCTGCCATCGGCATCTCGGAAAAGAAAGGCAAGAAAGAGGAAGAAGGCGAGCCTGTTGCCGAGTAATCCACAGTTTTTCTGGATTTTCCCTCAAAAGTTCAGCAGTTTTTCATAAAAGAGCATGATTCTTCATAATCATGCTCTTTTTATATGTCGCCAAGTAGCATATAATGAAACTCATGTTCGGCACTATCCGCAAGTCATACATTTTAATCGCGATATTTTCAGCATTCGTTTTCCTTACAGCTCACGTCGGCTCCATTTTTGCCCAGGACCTGACTCCTGAACAGGAGCAAAAGCTGAGGGCGGAACTCGCCCAAATCGAGGCTGAAATCAAGGACCAGGAAACGATTCTCAAGCAGAGGCAATCCGAAGGCGCGTCCATCGAGCGAGACGTCAGCATCTTGAATTCCAAGATCAAGACCGCGCAGCTGAAGATTCGGCAGCATGAGCTGACCATAAACAATCTCGGCAAGGACATCTCGGTCAAGAACAATACCATTACCGCTCTCGGATCGAGAATTGACAGCGGCAAGGATTCGCTCGCGCAAATTATCGAGAAGACAAGGGAAATAGACAATTACAGCATGGTCGAGGCAATCCTCAGCAACCAGGACATCTCGAAGTTCTTTATCGACCTCGATTCGTTCGCGTCGATTAATCAGTCGCTGAAGACGCATCTGGACGGCATCAAGGATGCCAAATCCGAAAACGAGACGGTGAAGAAGGAGCTGGACGTCAAGAGAAACAAGGAAATCGACATCAAGGTAAGCGTCGAGAGGGAGACGAACGTCATCAAGCAGGCGGAAGCCGAAAAGAAGCGCCTGCTGAGCTTGAACAAGGATCAGCAGAAAGGCTATCAGACGGTCATAGCGACCAAGAAGCAGGAAGCGGACAAGATCAGAAACCAGCTCTTCAAGCTTCGAGATGCGGGCCCTATCAAGTTCGGCGACGCGGTGACATATGCGAAGGCTGCCGAGGCTCGGACGGGCGTGCGCGCGGCGTTCGTGCTTGCCATCATTCAGCAGGAAAGCAATCTTGGCGCGAACGTGGGCCGGTGCTACCTGACGAACCCTGAAACGGGCGCGGGCGTCGGGGCCACGTCAGGCACCGTGTTTTCAAACTTGATGAAAGCGAACCGGGACGTTCAGCCTTTCTTGAAAATCACCGCTGACCTGGGACGCGACCCTTACAAGACCCTGGTCTCATGCCCGCTTAGTACCGGGTACGGAGGAGCCATGGGTCCGGCTCAGTTTATCCCGTCCACATGGCAGATATTTGCCCAGCGGATCGCCGTAGCCCTCGGCAAGCCCGCTTCCGATCCGTGGAATCCTCAGGACGCGTTCATGGCATCATCCATGTATCTCGGCGACTTGGGCGCGCATAACAAGACGTATACGACCGAGCGCAATGCCGCATGCAGGTATTACTCAGGACGAACGTGCTCGGGCACGAACGTGTTCTATGGCGACCAGGTAATGGCTCGGGTCAAGTCCATTCAGGACAATATAGACATCCTTGCCGGCTTATAGAGCCTTTTCCGTCCTTTTTTGCCTCCGGCGATGGGCGACGATGCCGCTGCGCCTTTCAGGCGTTCTCGGAACCGCCTTGATTTGCCTTAAAAACTAAAATACGGTATAGTAGCGGTCATGAAATCAGATATCCATCCTACATATAATACAGAAGCTAAATTCACATGCGCATGCGGATCGGTGTTCACCATGGGTTCAACCAAGGAGTCTGTCAGCGTTGAAATCTGCTCAAAGTGCCATCCTTTCTATACCGGCACAGAGAAGGTGCTTGATGCCGCCGGACGAGTGGACAAGTTCAACACTCGACGAGCTCAGGCCGCAAAGACTTCGAAGAAGTAGCTTGTCAGGGAAGAAACTGCCGTCATGCATCAGCCAGGGCAGTTTTTTCTTTTACATGAATATCTGCCGGTGGTATCATGTGCATCATCGCATTCCCGCGCTGCGGCGCAGGAACCCCGAAACAAAGACGAAACAACAAACAGCAAAAAATGACCGAAACCAACTTCCATGAAAAATATTCCAAAGACGAGCTCGACGAGCTGAAGCAGAATCACAAGACGGGCTTTTTCGCGTATGAGTTCGAGAGGCTGCTTGCCCAGAGGCTCGAAGTCGAGCAGATGGCGGCTGACGCGTCGATGGCGGATCTGGCAGGAGAAGAGCTCGGGGTCATCGACGAGCAGCTGAAGGGCATCGTCGAGAAAATCGATCTGATCACGAAAGAGGACGAGGAGGCGGACCAGTATCCTTCCGAAATTATCCTGGAAGTCCGAGCGGGAACCGGCGGGGAAGAGGCGGCCCTCTTTGCCGAGCAGCTTTCCTCGATGTATCAGAACTACACCATCATGAAGGGCTGGTCTTCGAGGCTCGTCGATTCGTCGGAAAGTTCCCTTGGGGGCTTCAAGCAGGCTTCGTATGAAATGAGGGGGCCGGAGATATACAAATATTTTAGATACGAGACCGGCATTCACCGGGTGCAGCGAGTGCCCGCTACGGAAAAGTCCGGAAGAATCCATACGTCTACCGCGTCAGTCGCCATCTTGCCCATTCGGAAAAAAGTTAAATTTGAGATAAGTCCCGGCGATGTCGAGATGGAGCTTTCGCGATCGGGCGGAGCGGGAGGCCAGAACGTGAACAAGGTGGAAACGGCGGTGCGCCTCATTCACAAGCCGACAGGCGTCGATGTTCGATGCACGTCGGAGCGAAGCCAGCTGAAGAACAGGGAGAAGGCCATGCAGATTCTGGCCGCGAAGCTTCAGGTCATCAAGGAAGAAGAGGAGGCGAAGAAATATTCAAAAGACAGGAAAGATCAGATCGGGACCGGGGACAGGTCCGAAAAGATCAGGACCTATAACTTCCTCCAGGACCGGGTTACCGACCATCGAATCAAGCAGTCGTGGCACAATATCGAGAGCATCATGCTCGGAAACATAGATATGATGGTGCAGGCCGTCCTCGACGCCGAGGCGAACGGAGGGGTCTCGTCCGCTGGGGAAGACGCGGATGAGTAATTAATCCCGGTATGGTACCATATTGGTATGCCTATCGTATTTGAAGAGGAACAGCGGGATTTGGAAAAGGATCAGGAAATAGCCGAAGTGCGGAATGTCAGCTTCAGGCTTCAAAATTATGCGACGCAGCCTGTCTGGGAAAAGATATTCATGCTGTTTTTCGCGATTGTCTGCGTGGCCGGCGCCGTCGCCATTCAATTTTTTTATAATCCGTTCGCGATCAACGAGATGAACGCGACGTACAGGGAAGACGTTACCGAGGCGGAACTGCGCCTGATTCCTGCCCAGGACCGGGCGGCTTATTTGAACTCCCTGCCTTCGCGGCGGTCCAGATAATCATCATGAACATGAAAACATACTCAGCATACAATAAGTCGGAAGCGGGCTTCACGCTCATGGAGCTTATCGTCGTCATCGCCATCATCGGACTTCTTGCCAGCGTGGGAACTGCCTCGCTGTCTCAGTCAAGGGAGAAGGCGAAAGTCGCGAAGGTTCAGAGCGAGTACGGCGCAATCTCGCAAGCTATAGAGATGTACCGCCAGGACAATAAGTCCTTGCCGCCGTCCGGCGTCGACGGGGAGGGAATATCAGTCGCCGCTCTCGTGAATACGCATCTGTCGCAATATATTAAGGCTGCTCCTGTCATGCCAGTTTCGCTTCTATCGTCTCCTGACGTGTATTATCACGTAAATCCCATCGATGGCATCTATTATGACTGCGGTCCTGTTTCGGGAAGGGAGGAGTATCTCCTGTATTTCATAGGCACTTCGGTCGCAAATAGTTCCGGCCAGTTCCAGCAGGTGCACGAGCGGGGACAGGGAGTTGCCGGCGCTTTCGCTTCGGGCCGATGCATATCTGCTACGCAGAAATAGCAAGAAGCCTGCCTGATGCGCCTTTTTGCCGCAAAACGCCTTGTTGTCAGGAAGATGTAAAAACTCGCAATTAAGCCCATTGCTCGGGCCTCCGGTCGTATTTGCACTCAAAGACGGCCTGTGATAGACTCCTATTTACATATGTCAGCACATACAGAATCAAAAAACCCTATAATCGAGGCCATGTACAAGATCGGCGCTCATTACGGATTTATCAAATCAAGACGGCATCCGACGGTCAAGCCTTTCATCTTCGGCGTTAAGAACAAGATTGAGATTTTCGACTTGGAAAAGACGGAAGGCCAGCTTGAATCGGCCCTCGACTTCGTACAGAAAGTCGCGAGCACCGGCAAGCAGGTTCTCTTCATCGGAAGCAAGAGCGAGGCGCGGCAGGCTATAAAGGAAGCTGCGGATCGAATCGCGCAGCCATACGTTGCAAGCCGATGGATCGGCGGCACGTTCACGAACTTCGACGTTATCCGAAAAAGAGTCGAGAAGCTTCTCGACCTGACAAGCCAGAAGGAAAAAGGCGAGCTCACGAAGTACACTAAGAAGGAACGAGTGATGATCGACCGAGAAATCGAGCGACTTAACGACCTTTTCGGCGGCATCTCCGGCATGCCTCATCTTCCGGGAGCAATCTTCGTCGTCGACTCAAAGAAAGAGCATATCGCCGTCGCTGAAGCCATTGAAAAGAAGATTCCGGTCATCGCGCTCGCGGGATCTGACTGCGACGTCTCCGTCGTCAATTATCCTGTCGTGGCGAACGATTCTTCAATCGACAGCGTCAAATACTTTACGGACAAGGTTTCCGAAGCCTATGCTGAGGGAAAGAAGCTTGCCGTGAAGCCTGAAGCAGTCAAGCCGGAAGTCAAATAATCAATCGGGCGCGCATGTCGCTGCCTGTTTTTTTGTTTTCTATCTTACTTATAAATCTGATATAATATACCTAAGCCAAAACTATGACATCCGAAGTATCAATGGAACAAGTGAAAGCGCTGCGAGACAAGACGGGCATCTCCGTCATGCAGTGCAAGAAAGCTCTCGAGGAAGCGGGCGGCGACGAGGAAAAGGCCCTCATCCTTCTTCGAAAGAAAGGCGCAGAAATCGCGGCGAAGAAGTCTGACCGAGAATTCGGCGCAGGCGTGGTTCAGGCGTACATTCATTCAAACGGAACTATCGGCGCAATGGTAGAGCTCGTGTCGGAAACTGACTTCGTCTCGAACAACGCCGAGTTCAAGACTCTCGCATACGACATCGCCATGCACATTTCGGCCGCTAATCCCGAGTTCATCCGAACTGAGGAAATCAGCGAAGCTGACAAGGCGAAAGCAGTCGAAGTTTTCCAAGCTGAAGTCGAAGGAAAGCCTGAGAATCTCAAGGAACAGATTCTCGCGGGCAAGCTCGACGCGTACTTCAAGGACAGGATTCTCCTCGAGCAGCCGTTCATCAAGAATCCTGATCTCACGATCAAGCAATTGATTGACAATGCCACTCAGAAGTTCGGCGAACGAATCGAGGTAGCCCGATTCGTTCGAATGAAGATCGGCAAGTAGTCGGAACGCCCAGAGGGCAAATCTATGAATTTAGCTTTGACAATTTTTTCAATCGCATTCCTTTTGGCAGCTTTGATATTGCTTAACAAGAGAAGGGAAGTGGCGCGAGGAAAGCCGTGGGTTTCCCTTGGCAGTCCCGAACTGGACACGGCCGTGTATGACACGGTCGAGTTCGTCATATACATGCTTACTCATGCGAGCGTCAAGACCACCCGGCAGCTTTTCAGGAAGGCCCTGCTGTCATCGGAAAAGCTCATGATCAGCCTGTTTGAAAAGCTGAATCACCGGTTCGCGGCCGTGAGCGACATCATCACGGGCAAGGACATTCCCAAAAACAGGGGTTCCGTTTCGTTCTTCCTCAAGAATGTCGAAGCGAGCAAGAAAAGCAGGATGTCGGCCGATTCCGGCCGTTGCAAAAAAATATAGTTCTGCTAGAATCGTAACTACTGAATAAATCGCGCGATTCGTTCAGATGCATGGTTTAAGACATGCCGCCTTAGCTCAGTTGGTAGAGCAACTGTTTTGTAAACAGTCGGTCCCCAGTTCGAATCTGGGAGGCGGCTCCAAAAGAAAGCAATAAAAAAACCTCCAGCGAATGGAGGTTTTTTTATGTTGACGTGACTTAAAAGAAATAGAGAGTCGTCTGCTAAACATTATTAAACTCCTCCGGCTCCACCGCCCGCGCCACCGGCGCCGCCCGCAGGCAATGTTGCAGTTCCCACGCCTCGAAGCGTGTCTATGGTGTACTGCGCATTGCCTTCAGTGGTGCAGGACGTTCCGCTGTATACCTGGCATTGGCCTCCGCTCTGGTTGACGCCCCCTATGACATTGATGCCGCTCATGAAGATGTTGTAGTTTGAATGCAATGTCGACTGTCCGTATTGATACATGACCTGCATGTTTTGGCTGGTAGCAATATCCTGAATGCCGAGAAGTATCGAGCCGCTGCACGTGCAGTATGTTACCTGGCTTATCTGCCCGCCGAAGTGCGTAGCCGTGCCGCCACCGCCGCCCGCTTCGCCTCCTCCCGTGGTTCCGCCGGTGCTCCCTCCGCCGCCCAGGCCTCCTCCTCCGCTGCCGCCGGAACCGCCGCCCATGATGAGGCCCATGAGCTTCTCGCTGTTCTCAATCTTCATCTTTGCCAAGGGGTTCAGCTGCTTCTTGAGCTCGATGAGCTTCTCGATTCCGCCCGTCGTCGAGCTGTCGCCTTCGGTCTCAACCTTGCCTGACGAGCTGTTCAGCCCGTTGCTGCTGCCTTGCTGCTGAACCGGCTGGGATGTCGTTGCGGTGCTTGTCGATACGTCTCCGTTCAGCAGCCATCTGATGTAGTTCGCGTCCGTGGTGATCAGCGGATCGCCCGAAGGCATCTGAATCACGTGCGTCACCTCGTTGCTCAGGCCTGCGCCGTTGCTGACTTTGACAAGCAGGTTTATGGCCATGCCCGGATACTGCTGGAGGGCTCGCTTGTAGCTTGGCAGCGACGCGATGATGAATCTGAGGGTCTTCCTGTCGGGCGAGGCGAGACCGGAGATATTTCCGAGGTTAGTGGCTATCGTGTTGTTGAACAGGCTGAAGTCGGTTCCCGTGACGGTTATGGGCTCGTTGTAATATCTTGACGTGGCCGGACTCACCTTGGCTATGGTCGGCGCGACGCTGGCGACGGCCGTTATTTCCCGCTCAACCGTGAGGACCAGGTTTCCGGAAGTCCACATTCCGTATGAGTTTGAGATTGCCAAATGGTAATAGCCGTCCGGAAGCGCGTGAGGCACCGTGAATTCGATGGTCGCGTTCCCGTTGCTCGAAGGCAGGTTCGGAATGGGGAACTGGCCCATGTATAAGACGTTCTGGGTCGGGTGAAATCCGTTGCCGTAAATGGTCACGGTTTGCCCCGGAACGGCCTTGTAGACTGAAAAGCCCGTTATGGGAGTCTGTCCGCTGGAAACCATCTGCATCTGGTCCGGGCGAAGCGTGAAGATGGGATCGCCGCCGTCCGTAATGATCGAATAGAGGTCTGTCGGACTCAAAGTTGCCGCCGGCTGGCTTGTTTGCTGCTGGGTAACCGCCGTATTGGTCGTCTGATTCGCGCTTGTCTGCTGCGTCTGATTGGCCGCGCTTCCGAAGAAGATGTCGAGCATCGAGTTGATTTTTGCTCGCGTATATGTGCCGACGTTTCCGGTCGGCTGGGTGAGTCCTGCCGGCGTCAGGACTTCGGAAGCGTGGAGGCTTTGAAAGCGCATGACCGCGTCTTTCGTCTTCTGCCCGAAATGATTCGTCAGCTGCGCGTTCGAGCCGGCGCCTGTCGCGGACACGGCGGTCTGCGCGTTTGAATTGAGAAACAGCTGCAAGTATTTGACGTCCGGATCGACGGTGTTTCCATGCGTGAGATTCTGATTAAATCTGAAGCCGGACGGAATGGTTTGCGCCACAATCAATGCGGGGAACGCTGCGGAAACGGCGAGGGAAAATATGAGCAATCTTGATACTTTTTTCATGAAAAAAGTATAGCATATGCCGCCATACTTTCTCGCCCAAAAAATATGAATTTTGTGGAATTATCTCGTCAGGGATTCTCGTGCCTTCGCCCTTGGCAAAAGCAGCCGATTTGTCCGAACCCCGTTCCGTGCTGCCCGGAAGTTTGGCTTAAGCCCTTAATCCTCGGAATTGCAGCCGGCATCGCATGGAACATGCGATATTTATGCAATATTTTAGGTTTTTTTCAAGTTAATCGGGCGCTTAAATTCGCGGCCCTTTCTGGTATACTGGTTGAATGAATAATCCTGACATGACGGATCAAGGCGAGGGCTCCTCTTCGCGGCCGGCGGACGCGGCGATGCCGGCTCAAGCCGATGCTTCCAGAGGCCATTTGCATCCTATTTCGCAGGTCATAAATGAGATTAACCGGATTTTTGCGGAAATGGGATTTGAAGTTGCCGGGGGTCCGGAAATAGAGACCGAATTTTATAACTTCGACGCGCTCGGCACGGCAAAGGATCATCCGTCGAGGGACATGCAGGATACGTTTTGGCTGAAGGCTGTCGGGGACGACGGCGAGCGGCTGCTTCCGCGAACGCATACGTCGGGCGTGCAGGTCCGCTTCTCCGAGACTCATAAGCCGCCGTTTCGCATCATCGCTCCGGGCAAAGTTTTCAGGAACGAGGCGACTGACGCGACTCATGAGGCCGATTTCTATCAGGTGGAAGGAATGATGGTCGCCGAAAAAGTCTCGATGGCGGACCTTAAGGGAACGCTCCAGCGATTTGTCCGGGAATTTTTCGGACCGGAGACCGAGATTCGCTTCAGGCCAAGCTATTTCCCGTTCGTGGAGCCGGGCATTGAAGTCGACGTCAAATTCAAGGGGAAGTGGCTGGAGGTTTTGGGAGCAGGGCTTACGCATCCGAATGTCTTGAAGGCGGGAGGCTTGAATCCTGACGAGTGGCAGGGATTTGCCTTCGGCATGGGACTCGATCGGCTTGTCATGCTCAAGTACGGCATTGCGGATATCAGGAACTTGTATTCAGGGGATTTGCGGTTCGTTAATCAATTTTAAGCTTAAGAAGGAATTAAAGACAAAAACAATGCTCGTATCATACAATTGGCTGCAGAAATATTTCAAGGACCCTCTTCCGGAGCCGGAGGCTCTGGCCGACATCATAACGATGGGCGTGTTCGAAGTTGAGTCCGTCGAAAAAAAGAGCCTGGCTGCGGGCGGCAAGCCTGATACCGTAATCGACGTCAAGGTTCTTCCTGATCGCAATCCGTACTGCCTGTCTCACCGATACGTGGCGCAGGAAATTGCCGCATTGCTCGACGTCCAGGCCGAAGTGCCCGTCATTCCGCATGTTCCTGTAACTCCGATCTCGCGAGTCGTCGACGTTCGCATTTCCCCTGAAGTGCAGGAAAAAGGATTCTGCAAAAGATACGTCGCCCGTGCCGTCGAAGGCATTGTCGTGACGGATTCTCCTTTGTGGCTCAGAAGTCAGCTTGAGGTATTGGGCCAAAGATCAATCAACTCCGTAGTCGATCTTGCCAACTATGTCATGCTCGAAACTGGCCAGCCGCTGCATGCGTTCGATGCTGACTTGATCGAAGGTTCCATTCAGGTCCGATTCGCCGCGCCGGGCGAGAAGATAATCATTTTGGACGGAACTGAAATTGCTCTGACTGAAAGCGATATGGTCATCGCGGACGATGCCGGGCCTCTTGCCATTGCCGGCGTCAAGGGAGGGAAGAGGGCGGAGGTCACAAGCGGCACTAAAAATATCATTCTCGAATCGGCATGCTTCGACGGTTCCGCAATCCGGAGGACTTCTCAAAGAACCGGCATCCGTAACGATTCGTCAAAGAGATTTGAAAACTCGGTAACATCCGAACGAGCCGGCCTGGGCATGTCTTCCGTTACTGCGCATATATATGAGTTGAATCCGAGCGCGGTTATAGGCGAAGCCGTGGAC
Source organism: uncultured Candidatus Saccharibacteria bacterium (assembly GCA_964550955.1). Taxonomy (GTDB): domain Bacteria; phylum Patescibacteriota; class Minisyncoccia; order Phycocordibacterales; family CAIZLB01; genus VEQN01. Next base: position 6,313 of record CAZKAF010000002.1, on the reverse strand, counting down.
GTTCACCTTATTCCAGATACGGACAGGATTCTTCATGCTGACATTTCGAAAATAAATCAGAAGCTCGGACTGAATATTTCCAAAGATGAGATGGCTCACGTTCTCACTCGATGCGGCTTGTCGGTGTCATACCATGAAGAAAATGACGACATGCTGCTGCTTTCGATTCCGCCGCATCGGTCGGACATACGGATTGTCGAGGACGTCATGGACGAGGTCGGCAGAATCCATGGATATCACAAGGTGGTGGGCGTCGAGCCTGTGCCGGTCGAGGAGAGGCGAATCAACAAGAATTTTTATAATCACAACCTCATCAGGAAAACGCTTCAGGAGGCAGGCTTCTCTGAAATCTGCACGTATACGCTCACTGATGCCGGGACCGTCGAGATTCAGAATCCGCTCACGGTTGAGAAAGGGTACATGCGCGGCTCGCTGTCCGAAACGATGTCAAAGAAATTGCTGCTGAACTTGCGCAACCTGGACCTGCTCGGACTGAAGGAAGTGAAAGTATTTGAAATAGGAAAAGTTTTTTCCGGCTCGAACGTCGCCGGCATTTCAGGCAGCATTTCAAAATTTGACGGGGAAAGATACGTTCTCGCGATAGGCATCGCCCGGTCCAAGAATCCGAAGGGCCATGACTTCGAGGCTGAGATGAAGGGCATCGTTGACACGGTCATTGGGCGAATCGGCGCACCGGCCGTCTCTGACATCCGGTTCAAGAATGTGGCAGGCGACGCGCAGACTCCGTGCGACGGACTTGTCGCCGAAATTGACCTCGATACTGTCATCGAAGCTCAGGCTGATCCGACTCAGGACATTGAGATGGATGCATTGAAAGAAACCGAGTTCAAGCTCATTTCTCAATATCCGTTCTCCGCGCGCGACGTGGCAGTCTTTGTTCCGGGAGAGGAGCATGCGGCCGAGGATGTTCTCAGGGTAATCCTGAACGCCTTGACGGAAGATCAGAAAAAGCTGCTCGCAAAGGCGACGCTGTTCGACGTGTTCACCAAGAGAAAGGAAGGGGAACCGGTAAAGACCTCTTACGCGTATCGGCTCGTATTCCAGTCCGACTCTCGAACTCTGACCGAAGACGAGGTTGTTGCCGCCATGAAAGCTGTCGCTGATGCGCTGGGCGCTCAGGTGGGCTGGGAAGTTCGATAGGATTTCAGGATTCTTGGCTGTCTCGGGCTTTAAAAACTGAGCCAATCTCTCGTGCCGCTTGCGGATATCTTCTCGATGGTATTCAGGAGTCTTGTTCGGGCTTCTTCCGTCGGGAGACTGACTCGCGAGCCTATGCTTGAAAAGGGAATGAGGGAGTATCTTGGTTCGTATGCATTATTATTCTTATCGCCGGGCACGGGCTTGAGTTCAGGCTTCGTGCCGTCGAGCTCGCGGTCCCGTTCGCCGCCTTTTTTGAATTCGATCGAAAGCGCCACGCCGTGCGTCGTGTCAAACGAAAAGTATTGGTCAAATATGAAATTGCCCAATGAATAGAATATCGGGGCGATTCTGCCGTCGCTGCTCGCATGCCGCTCTATTCTTTGGACAATATGCGCATGGCCTCCGATGACGGCGTCCGCTCCTGCCTCAATCCAGCTCTGCGCCAAGCTTCGCTGCCTTGATGTCGGCTGCGGCTCATACTCGACTCCCCAGTGCGGGTAGACGACGAGGTATTGGACGTTCGGCCTGAGCGATTGAATCTCCTGAATAATTTTCTCATCATTTGCATAGCCGAACTCATTCCAGCCGACAAGTCCGATGCAAAAGTCGGGACGAGGACAAGTCGTAGTTGAAAGCATGGAGTTGTTCATGTAGCTGCCGAAATGCTGTATGCCGACGGCATCCAAGTTTTCCCGCGTCTGATTCAGGCCGTCTTGGCCGAAGTCGAGCGCGTGATTGTTGGCAAGGCTCACCACGTCGATGCCGGCCTTCCTGAGAGCCGGAGCCGCTGACGTGCTGAACGTGAACTGAAAGCCTGATATTGCCTTGTTGTTCGGCAATACGAGCTTCGATGGATATCTCGTGATAGTTCCCTCGAGGTTGCCTATCACGACGTCGTGCTCGCTGAAAGTCGTAGTCGCAGGTCCGAATATGTAATCAAAGCCCCTGTTGTTTGCAACCGACCTTACGCCGCGGTCAAGCATCATGTCTCCGACAAACAGCACCTTGAAGCTGTCAGCAGCTTCTGGCACCTGTCCATGCGTAATCGGCATGCCGCCCGCATCTGCCGGCAATCCTGCCGCGGCGCTGCCGTCCGGGCCTGAAAAAGAGCCTGAAAAATTTGAAAAAAGGAAAATGCCTGAAATCTTAAGGCTCAAAACGAGGCATGCCCCGACGAGCAAGAGGATACCCGCTGCTTGCAAGGTATGGTATAATGTTGGGGTATTAGCAATAGCATCCTTTAATTTCATAATAACTATGTCTCCAGTATACATTATATTAATTGTCCTCGCGGTCCTCGTCCTTTGGGTTGTTGCCAGCTATAACTCATTCGTCAAATTAATAAACCGAACGAAAGAAGCCTGGGCTGACATCGAGGTTCAGCTGAAGAGGAGATACGACCTCATTCCGAACCTCGTGAACACGGTAAAGGGATATGTCGGGCATGAAAGCGGCACGTTCGAAAAGGTAACGGAAGCGCGAACGTCTGCCATGTCGGCAAAGACTCCGGCTGAACATTCAAAAGCCGAAGGCGAGCTTACCGGCGCGCTCAAGTCGCTTTTCGCGGTTTCTGAAGCGTATCCGGACCTCAAGGCAAATACGAACTTCCTCGAATTGCAGAGAGAGCTTTCGGACACTGAGAACAAGATTCAGGCGGCGCGAAGATTCTACAATGCGAACGTTCGGGATCTCGCCATCGGCATCGAATCATTCCCTGGAAACATCATCGCTTCGATCTTCAAGTTCCAGAAAATGGACCTGTTCGATCTCGCTGACAACGATGTCGCGCAGCAGAACGTGGAGGTCAAGTTCTAGTTTCCTCGGCTCGATGACGCCGGTCGCGCTAATCTCTTGAGAAATAAAATCGCCTGCTGTAAATCAGCGTGAGCCCGAGCGTTATGAGCGTGGAGATGACGGACAGGCCTCCGAGCTTTTCTGTTATGACCGCCTGGTCCGTAACGCCGGTCGAAGTCATGATGATGAGGCCGGCAATGAGCACGGCGAGGCTGACTATGTTGTTATAGAAGAAAAATAAGCCGATATTGACCGGCCAGACGCCGAACTTGTCTATGAATCTCGGATAGTGAATAGGGTGCTCTTCGGGCTGCGGAGCGGGAGTCCTATCAGCCTGCTCGTCCTGGTTTTGGGTTTCTTGGTTCATTAACCTATTATATAATCAAATCGTACGCATATGGCAACTCTTTATACCCAACAATCAAAAAACGTAACGAAAACATGGATTCTCATGGGCGTTTTCCTGTCCATGATCGTGGCGATAGGCTATTTCACCAGCGTTTACTATGGAAATCCCGGAATCCTGTACATTGCGGTCATATTGAGCGTCGTCATGAACATTACTGGGTACTGGTTCTCCGATTCCATTGCCTTGAAAATGTCGGGCGCAAAGCCGGTCAATCTTGAGACGAGCACGAACCCTTCGCGGGACAGGGAACTGCTGCGCATCGTCGAGAACCTGGCCATCACTGCCGGATTGCCGATGCCCGCCGTATACACGATAGAAGATCCGTCTCCGAACGCGTTCGCCACGGGGCGCAACAAGGACCATGCGACCATCGCGGTCACGACCGGCCTTCTTGCCGTGCTCGACCGAGCGGAGCTTGAAGGCGTAATCGCGCACGAGCTCGCGCATATCGGCAACCGGGACACGCTCATCGCGACTGTCGTGGTCATCCTTGTCGGCCTGGTCACGATACTTGCCGACATCATGCTGAGATCGACCATCTATGGCAATAACAGAAGCGACAATAAGGGAAACACGGCGTTCATGGTAATCGGCATCGTGCTGGTCGTCCTTTCTCCGCTTTTTGCCACGATGCTTCAGCTCGCGATATCCCGAAAGAGGGAATTCGTGGCGGACGCGACGGGCGCCCTCATGACAAGATACCCTGACGGCCTTGCTTCGGCGCTGGAGAAAATCTCGAAGAGCTCGCAGCCGCTATCGCGGGCTTCCGACGCGACGGCCCATTTATATATTTCGAACCCGTTCGGCAGCAAGGCCCTGAAAGGCTTCCACAAGCTTTTCATGACGCATCCGCCGGCGCAGGAGAGAATTGCCGCGCTTCGAGGCATGGACATTCGATAGCCGAAGCGGCCACGCAGCTGGCTGGCTCGGGCAAATTCCACACGTTCTTGGCGTTCGGCGCTGAATGTTCGGATTCGCTGTGATATAATTCATGCATATGAATATCAAAAAACACGGCATAGAATTTTTCGGGACATTTGTATTTACCTTAGCAATATTAACTTCATTGCTGGTCGGAGGGGGAGTGAGCACTCCTATCATGGCCGGCATCGCGCTGGGACTTCTCGCATACGCGCTGGGACCTTTCGCATGCGTGCATCTTAATCCTGCAATAACGGCAGCCTTCGTCGTTTTCAAGAAAATGGACATACGGGAAGCGGGCTTCCATGTCTTGGCGCAATTTGCCGGCGCGGCCCTCGCTCTCGCCCTCGTGAGGCTCTCCGTTTCGGCGCCTATCGCGCCGACTTCAATTGCCTTCCTCGAATTCAATTGGAGCGTGCTCATCGCCGAGCTCGTAGGAACATTCCTGTTCGCATTCGGAGTCGCTTCCTTCGTCTTCAGGAAGATTCCTTCGGACTCATCGGATGAGACGACGACCGACATATCGCCTTCTCTTATACTCGGCGCCTTCCTGGTTCTGGGCATCATGACCGCCGGCGGCCTCGGCTCGAACGGAATTATCAATCCTGCCGTGGCTTTCGGCCTCAGCTCTCTCAGCCTCGTGTACCTTCTTGCTCCCGTTGCGGGCGCGATACTTGGCATGTGGCTTTATCTCTGCATTTCCGGCGAGAAATACGGTCCTGCTCCGGTTCAGGAATCATTAGACTTGGCTAACTAGGCCGCGCATTTAGCATTATGAAAAAAACACTTATAGTTACCGCGCATCCAAGTTCCAAGGGCCTTACTCACAGGATTGCCGAAGCGTACAAGAAAGGGAAAGAATCGAAAGGCGACTCCGTCGAAATTCTCGATCTGTATAAGACGGGCCTGAAGCAGGATTATCTCGCATACGAAGAGCGCGCGGATATGGGCAATCCGAATCCGACGCGCGACATCATGCATGCCAAGCTGCTTGAAGCTGACAATCTCGTCATCGTTCACCCCCTATGGTGGATCGGAATGCCGGCCATCTTAAAAAACTGGGTAGACGTGAACATTTCGGCACGCTTCGCGTTTCATTATGAAAACGGGCGGCCTGTGGGCCATATGAAAGGGAAAACTGCCAGCGTGTTCATCACCTGCGACGGAGCTTTCTGGCTATATTGCCTGATCGGGCTTCCGTTCATGACCATCTGGAGATTCGGCATCCTCGGGCTTTGCGGATACAAGGTCCAGAACATAAAAGTCTTATACAAGAAGTTCAAGAGCACCGAGAAGCAGCAGGAAGCATTCCTTCGGAAAGTCGAAAGGCTCGCCGCCAGGAAAAATTAGCTTGCCGGGCGCATCGCCTCTTCCTGCATGAAAGCCGCGCGAAAACCACGCAAAAAACTGTGCAAAAACTGCGTGGAGATTGCTCAAAAAATATCAAATGAAAGATTTCAACAAAACATACCCCGTCGTCCTCGTCTGCATCTTCGTGATTCTCGCCGCGTCTTTTTATTTGAAGGACAAGAAGGGCGCCGATGAGGGCGTCGCTCAGCCCGTTGCCCTGGAGACTTCCGGAGCCGCGCGCGAATTATCTGACTTGCTTGCCGTTGCGGACAGAAGCGTCGTCGGAATCGAGATCCGCTCGTCAGAAAGGAGCGCCGCCTTGTCCGCCGAAGTCGTGAATACGGAACAGTCGAGGTCGCAAGGCCTGTCAGGCAGGGAAGGGCTTCTTGACGGCAATGCCATGCTTTTCGCCTTTCCGGCCCGAGGCTCATACAATTTTTGGATGAAGGACATGAAATTTCCCATAGACATCGTCTGGATCGATTCGCTCGGCGCCGTGGTTCATGTCGACAAGAGCGTCAGTCCTGACACGTATCCCCGGTCATTCTCGGCTCCTGTCGAAGCCCAGTTCGTGCTTGAAACGTCCGCGGGCTTCAGCGACTTCTTCGAAGTAAAAGCCGGCGATGTCGTGCGCGTCAGGTAAGCCTGGCCGTCTCGCATGCAAATATGAAAAATCCC
>CAZKAF010000001.1:313739-696200 GCA_964550955.1 uncultured Candidatus Saccharibacteria bacterium | reverse complement strand
GTCTCGTCCCGAGTTGCATAGTTTTTTTGAATGACGAATGTCGGGCTCGTCATCACCTCCTCGACGCCGAGCTGCCTGCCGACTTCCTTGGCAAGCGTCGTCTTGCCCGCCCCGAGGTTTCCGTGCAGGCCTACGACGACCGCCGCCTGATCCGCGCCCCGGTTCTCGCTTTCGCTTTTTAGAAAATCAATCAGGCCTCCGGCGACCTTCCCGAGGTCGGCTATTTTGTATGTGACAGATTCCCGCATCATTTGGCTGAATAATAACAATAATTAACAGCTAAATCTAATGCATCGAGTTAAAAAACAAGGTACAATACTATTCGAATATGACCATACATTTCGATGAAGACAAGCAGAATCAGAGGCTTCGCGCGCTTCGCGGCGAAGAAGAGGAAAAATCCGTTCAAATGGTTGCCGAGAAATACGGCCTGCCTTACATCGACCTGAGCAGGGTGCCCATCAATACCGACGGCTTGAGGCTCATTCCGGAAGCTGAAGCGAGGCAGAACAAGATGGCGGTGTTCGACATCGTCGGAAAAAGAATCTCCATCGCGGTTCACACCATCAACAACCAGGCGGTAGTTGACTCGATAAAGAAGCTGCAGGAAAAAGGCTACGCGACGGCGGTTTTCCTCGCATCAATTCACAGCATCGAAAAAGCATGGGACAGGTACAAGGACCTCTCGTTCGCCTTCGAGACCGAAGCCGGATCGCTCGACATTTCCAACGAAGAAATCGAGCAGCTTATCGAAAAGACGAAGAAGCTCGGGGACATTTCAGTCCTGGTCGAGGAAGCCCTCACCATCAAGAAAAGCCACAAGGTGTCGAGGCTGATAGCGATCGTGATGGCGGGAGGCCTCTCGACGAAAGCTTCCGATATTCACATAGAATCGGAGACGGACTATGCCGTTATCCGATACAGGCTCGACGGCGTGCTGATTCAGGTCACAAAATTCGACCTTGAGACATACAGACTCCTTCTCTCCCGTATCAAGCTCCTTTCAGGCCTCAAATTGAACATAAAGGACGCGGCGCAAGACGGGCGGTTCACGGTAAAGATTTACATGAGCGACATCGAAATTCGTACCTCGACAGTTCCGAGCACGTACGGCGAATCCATCGTGATGAGAATCTTGAACCCGAAGGCCATCTCGACTCCGATGGAAGAGCTCGGGTTCTCAAAGAGGCTCCTCGACATCCTCGCAGTTGAAATCAACAGGCCGAACGGCCTTATCCTCACGACGGGGCCGACCGGTTCAGGTAAGACGACGACCCTTTATTCATTCCTCAGGAAAGTTCAGAGCCCGGAAATGAAAATCATAACCATCGAAGATCCGGTGGAATATCACCTTCCCGGCATCGTCCAGACCCAGGTGGAAGAAAGGAAAAACTACAACTTCGAATCTGGCCTCCGCGCCGCGCTTCGACAAGACCCCGACGTTATCATGGTGGGAGAAATTCGAGACGGCGAAACGGCAGGGACAGCCATTCAGGCAGCGCTTACCGGTCACCTCGTTCTCTCGACGCTTCACACCAACAACGCAGCCGGAACATTTACCCGACTTGTTGACCTCGGAGTGGACCCGAAAGTGCTCACGTCGGCCATCCGAGTAGCCATGGCGCAGCGGCTCCTCAGAAAAGTATGCACGGATTGCAGGAAAAAAGTTCCGATTCCGGCAGAAAGGCTTCCGCTCGTTGACGAGCTCCTGGCTTCGCTGAAAGGATATGAAGAAGCCGCCTATTTTCCAGAAAAGCCGACTGAAATGTGGGAAGCCGTAGGGTGCGAAAAATGCAATAACACGGGCTACAGGGGAAGAATGGGCGTATATGAAATAATTCTCGCTGACAAAAACATCGAATACATCATTCGAGAAAATCCGAGCGAGAGAGAAATACGAAGAGCCGCCGCTCCGCAGCGAAATATCACCATGAAGCAGGACGGGCTCATCAAGGTGCTTCAAGGCATCACGACATTCGACGAGCTGGAACGAGTGGTCGACCTTGCCGAAGAAATAGAAGTCATGTCAGAAGAACAGAAAGTAGCTGAGAACCCGGATTATTTGAAAGATTCCGAGGCGCTTTCGCCTAATTTACCTGGCCCGGCGAGCGGCTTCACTGAAACAGAAGAGGCGCCAATCGAAATGCCGGCAGAAATATCCGATATAAAAACTGGAGCGGAAAATATCCCTAATCTGGATGATTTTATTGTTAAGCAAGACACTCCGACGGTGTAAATGTCAATTGACTTTGCTACCCCCTGCGCTTATCCTTATAGGGTAACTTGATATTGAATCAAACAAAAAAATAGCCCTTTAAATCTCTAAGCAATGCTTTCAATCCTGAGATCGAAAGCCCGACAGTTCTTTGAGGATAGCCCCAGGAACGTGGCATAGGAGCTCGCACCAAAGCGTCCTTTAAGAAAAACCGATTGAAACTTTGCAGTTTCTATTGCTTAGAGATTTAAGGGGCTATTTTAGATATCTCTGACTGACGAAAGAGATAATCGCACATAGCCAGTCCGTTCAGTTTTACGTCATAAACGTAGCGGCCGAACTTCCTGCATCTGTGCGATTCTGATTGATATCATAGCATAAATACTTTTTATGTCAAGCACTTCTCAAGACCCTCAAAATATGGCTGAAAATGACTCTATTTATGGTGACGAGGGTGACAAATTAGAGACGACAGGCGACATTTCGCTCGACCAGACCCTCAGGCCCTCAAGGTTCGACGATTATATCGGCCAGAAGAACATAAAAGACAACCTCCACATACTCCTGACCGCGGCCAAGGAACGAGGCCATCCGCCGGAACATATTCTTTTTTATGGTCCGCCCGGCCTTGGAAAAACGACGCTTGCCCATCTCATTGCAAAGGAAACAGGCGTTCAGATGAAGGTGACATCAGGTCCCGCCATCGAGCGAGTAGGCGACCTCGCATCAATACTTACCAACCTTTCCCCAGGCGACATACTTTTCATTGATGAAATCCACAGGCTGAACAAAACCGTCGAGGAAGTTCTGTATCCGGCAATGGAATCAGGCCAGATAGACATCATCATAGGCAAAGGTCCTTCGGCGCGAAGCATTCAGCTCGACCTGCCCCCTTTTACGCTCATCGCCGCCACGACGCGCATCGCGATGGTCTCATCCCCTCTTCGATCCCGATTCTCAGGAGGAGTCTTCAGGCTTGAATTCTATACGGAAGAAGAAATCGAAGAGATCATCAAGAGATCATCAAAGATATTGAACATAGAGGCAGATGAAGAGGGGCTGAAGGAAATTGCAAAAAGAAGCAGGAGAACGCCAAGAACGGCAAACTATCTCCTCAAGAGATGCCGAGACTACGCGCAAATCCAAAAAACAAAACTCATCAAGGAGTCGGTCACGGGAGCGTTGAAGCTCATCGGCATAGACCACAAAGGACTCACGCATTCAGACCGGACCATACTCGAGACGCTCGTTCAGAAATACAACGGCGGCCCGGTCGGCTTGAACACCATAGCCGCTTCGCTTTCCGAAGACCAAGCGACGATCGAGGAATTCAACGAGCCGTATCTCATCCAGCTCGGCTTCATAGAGCGCACGCCGAGAGGTCGAGTCGTGACCGAAATCGGATACTCGCATATCGGAGTCGAATATCCGGATGAAAAGAAGATGAGCTTGGAATAAAACTCCGGTCTGCAAAAATGAAAATCATATCAATCGATCCGGGCTACGAAAGACTAGGCGTCGCAATTTTAGAAAAAGAAAAAGGCCAGAAAGAAAAGGTCATGTTTTCAGATTGCTTCAGGACTTCCGCAAAATCGCCTTTCAGCGAAAGGCTTCTGAGCATAGGCGCGCAGGTGGAGAGCCTGATTCAGGAACACCAGCCGTCGATTCTCTCGATAGAAAATCTGTTCATATCCAATAACCAGAAGACCGCCATGAGGGTTTCCGAAGTTCGCGGCGCGCTTTTATACATCGCGATGAAGCACGGATTAAGAATACATGAATACACGCCCCTGCAGATAAAATTAGCCGTCACGGGAGACGGAAAAAGCTCCAAAGACCAGATAATCAGAATGGTGAAGCTTCTCGTGAAGGACTTGAAGCAGAAAGCGCTTGATGACGAGTACGATGCGATAGCCATCGGACTGGCTTTTTTCGCATACGAAAAATTTTAAAAAATTTGGTCGGGCTCATGAACTTATACACAGTTGCATATTTTTACGCATATGTTACATATATGACCATACATTAAAGATAACAAATTCAACGTAAACATGACTGACGCTGACGAACTAGAAGAGGACAAGGAAACTGAGGGCGAAGAGATAGCCGACATACCGGAAGGAGGTGCCGAAGAAATCGAAGGCGAGGCGGATTTTGCAATAGGCTCGCCCGTATCAACGTTCGACGACGACAGCGTCTCGCCGGAAGACGAGGATCCGCACAGCAGCTTCAATGCAGTTCCGACAGTGGAAGAAGATCCCCACTTGGACCCGTACGGCATCGGCGCGCCAGTCGGTTACGGAGATGATGAGGACGAGGAAGACGACCTTCTCGAGGAGGACTTGGAGGCTGACTCGTACTAATAAGCACCGAGCCGAATCTAAATAAAAAGCTATCCTTTGCCGGACAGCTTTTTTGTTTCTTCGCTTTGCCTTTAGTGAATCTTTATGTCCAGGAATCTTCTTTTGCCCACCTTGACGACCATCGGCTTCGCGACGAGAAAATTAAAGTCTTCTATCTTCTCCCCCTCCATCGTCACGACAGCGCCCTCTTTTACCAGCCGCTTGAACTCGCCCGCAGAAGCGACCATCTTTTCATTCTGAAGAATGAGGCCGAGAGGCGTGTTCAAATGAACGCCTATTTCTTGAATATCCTGAGGAACCTCCTTTTTTGAGAACGTGTTCACGAAATTTTCCTCCGCCGATTTCGCCTTGTCCTCTCCGTGGCAAACGGTCACTATTTCCCGAGCAAGCCTCAGCTTCAAATCCTTAGGATTCCTGCTTTTGTCAGCCAGCTGCCCTTGAATATTTTCCAATTCGCCCGGTGAAACGTCAGTGCACAGCTCAAAGCCATTCATTATCATGTCATCGCTCCAGCTCATGACTTTTCCGAACATTTCAAAATTTGAATCCATGAGCGAAACCATGTTCCCCTCCGACTTCCCCATCTTCTTGCCCGATGAATCAGTCAGGAGCTTCATTGTCACGCAAACCTTTTCCTTGTTTTTCAGCTTCTTCAGAAAATCCCTGCCGACCATCATGTTGAACATCTGATCGTTTCCGCCTATTTCCACGTCCACGTCCAGCATCACGCTGTCATATCCCTGCAGAAGGGGGTACATGAATTCGTGCATGTACACAGGCTTTCCTTCCTGCGCCCGCGTCGCGAACATGTCCCTCTTCATCATCTGGTCAACCGTCATGAGCGATGTCAGATCAAGAACGCTCTTCATGTTCATCTTCTTGAGCCAAGATGAGTTGTAAACGACCTTCGTCTTGTTCTTTCCCGTAAAATTGATGAATCGGCTTGCTTGTTTTACATACAGCCTCAAGTTTTTCTTTACCTCAGCTTCAGTCAGCGGTTTTCTGACAGCCGCCTTGTCCGTAGGATCGCCGATCATTGCCGTAAAGTCGCCGACCAAAAGCAGCGTCTCGTGTCCGAGAGCCTGGAATTGGGCCAGCTTTCTCAAAATGATCATGTGACCAAGATGAAGCGTCGGGCCGGTCGGATCTATGCCGGCATAAACCTTGAGTTTTTGATCGCCAAGCTTTGACTCAAGCAGCCCTTTTGAAGGCAGGATTTCCTGCACTCCGCGCGCCAGCACGGAATTCACCAAATCTTCATTTTTAGCTGGTTTATTCTCTTTTTTTATCAGACCATATAACATATATTAAATCTAGCATATTCCGGCTATTTTTGGTATCCTAACACTACTATTTTCTCATCATCCTTGAAAAAATAAAAACAACATTTATGTACAAAAAAATAGCCGGCTTTTTCAAATTATTAGACCGCGGGGTGTCGCTCATTGAGTGGAAATTTCAAAATCTGTTCAAGAAGGTGACGAAAAACAAGGCTAAAAAGCATGTCATCAGAGACCTGTTCCTTCTAGCCACGATCATAGCTATTTTGGTAGCCACTGTTTTTATTTTATGGGCGGCAAGCCTCAAGACTCCCGACTTGCAGTCATTCGATGACAGGCTCCTCGGACAATCAGCGAAAATATATGACCGAACTGGAAAAATTCTCCTGTATGACCTGAGCCAGAAGGTGCGACGAACGGTCATTCCTTTCGATTCAATCTCCCCCCACATCAAAAAAGCCACTATCGCCATCGAGGATATTGATTTTTACAGCCACAACGGCATCAAGCCGACCTCCATAATCCGAGCGGTCATTGCCAACATCACGACCCTCAGATTCAGCCAAGGAGGATCGACCATCACGCAGCAGGTTGTCAAAAACTCATTGCTGACGAAAGACAAGGACATCTCAAGAAAGCTCAAGGAGTGGATTCTCGCCCTGAAGCTCGAGCAAAGTACCGACAAGGACAGCATTTTGAACCTATACCTTAACGATTCGCCATATGGAGGCAACATATACGGCGTAGAAGAAGCAGTACAAGCATTCTTTGCCAAGAAAGCCTCCGATGTAACGCTTGCCGAAGCCGCTTACATCGCGGCGCTGCCTCAAGCACCTTCCCTTTATTCTCCGTACGGGAAAAACAAGAACCTTCTTGTCGAGCGAAAAAATCTCGTGCTGAAAAAGATGTACGAAAACAAGATGATCTCTGAAACCGAATACTCCGAAGCGCTCAAGGAAGAAGTCATATTCCAGCCAAGATCGGTAGGGGGCATAAAAGCGCCGCACTTCGTGATGTATGTTCGAGAGTATCTTGAACAGAAATACGGCGAAAAGCTGCTCGAAATGGGCGGATTCAACGTGATAACGACTTTGGACTGGGAACTTCAGCAGAAAGCCGAAGAAATCACCAAAAAATACGTGCTGGCAAACGAAACAAGATACAAGGCGAGCAATGCATCAGTTGTCGCCACGGACCCTAGGACGGGTCAAATATTGGCAATGGTGGGTTCTCGTGACTACTTCGACCAGGAGATTGAAGGAAATTTTAATGTAGCGACCGCCCGAAGACAGCCAGGTTCAGCGTTCAAGCCGTTTGTTTACGCAACAGCGTTCAATAAAGGCTTTACCCCGGAAACGCCGGTTTATGACCTTCCTACCCAATTCAACGCCTCTTGCGGCACGAACAATAGGCCGGTAAGCTCGGGAGCAGACTGCTACAACCCTCAAAACTACGAGGGAGGATTCAAAGGACTGATGAGCGTAAGGTCAGCATTGGCTGAATCAAGAAACGTTCCGGCCGTGCGAGTGCTGCATATCGTGGGAATAAACGATACGCTCAAGCTTGCGGAAAGCATGGGCGTGCAGAACCTTTCTTCAGCGAACCAATACGGCTTGTCTCTCGCCCTCGGAGGCGGAGAAGTTTCGCTTCTCGACATGACTTCGGCATACGGAGTCTTTGCGAACGAAGGCTTGAGAGCGCGGCCGACCGCAATCCTGAACATAACGACGAACCAGGATGTCGAGCTCGAGACGTATTCAACCACGACCAATCAGGTCATACCGAAGCAGACAGCCCAGCTCATAAACGACATATTATCTGACCAGTATGCCAGGGCGGCCATCTTCGGATCAAGATATTTCGGCGACAGGCAGGTTGCCATCAAGACAGGTACGACAAACAACTCAAGGGACGCATGGATGGTTGGCTACACTCCGAGCATCTCCATAGGCGCATGGATGGGAAATAACAACAATACCCCCATGGCACAGCAGGCCTCGGCTCGAATCGTCGGCCCGTTATGGAAAGAATTCACCGACTTCGCGCTCTCCCGAGTTCCGGACGAGCGGTTCGAAGAGCCGGAACCAACATCAAGCAGCACGAAACCGTTCCTCCGGGGCGTTTGGAGGGGTCCAGAAAACGAAGTTCACTCTGAACTGTATTGGATTAACAAAAGCAACCCCCGAGGAGAAGCGCCCGGAAACAGCTCCACCGATCCTCTGTTCAGGTTATGGGAATACAGCGTCCAGAGCTGGCTCGGAACTGCGCAAGCCATCAACCTGATAGGCGCCTCGAACCAGCAAAACCAAGGCCAAAGCGACGGTTTCCGGATCATATCCCCCATTTCAAGCGGCCTGCTTGGCAGAAATGACAGGACTGTCATATCGGTAAGCGGGATAACAAGCGAAACAACTCAGGTGGAATACTTCATAAACGATTCATCCATAGGAAAATCAATAGAAGCTCCTTTCTCATTCTCATTCATACCGGGCGTCATTCCAGGCATACAGGATGAAAACACCCTGAAAGCCGTCACGACGGACGCGATTGGAAAATCGCAAGAGTCAACCATATTCTTCGCAGTCCAATAAAAAACTTAAACAAAAACGATAGAGGAAACCCTAATTTCCGGAAAGTCCTTATTAATAGCAGTCAAAACCTCATCTTTTCTCATGAAGATGAGGTTTTTCTGTACCGGATTCGTCTTGATATAAACCTTCCCTTCCTGAATTTTTATGCTGTCTTCCCTCATCTTAAACATCAAAACCCTCTCAACGCTGTCCTTTACCTTCCTTTTTATTTCAACAGGGTTCTCGATTGCTTTGAATCGTGCGAGAAGGTCGGATAAATTTTGCATATTCAGTGATATTAAGCAGACGTCCGCAGACTAAAAACGGGATCAATCTCGTGCTAAACACTATCTATTCATCGGCATCACGAGGTACAGGAAAGACTCGTCGCTGACGGGCCGTATGACAAGAGGCTTGTTTCCGCCGCCAAAAGAGAACGTCATGCTGTCCGTCGAAAGAACGGATATGCAGTCATTTATGTATTTGTAGTTGAAATTAACCTCCATGTCTTGCCCTGAAAGGACGGCTGGCAGCTCAGTAACGCTTTCGCCAACTTCGGAATTCTTGGTTATCATCTCAAACTTGCCGCCAGCCGCATTTATCTGGAATTTTATATGATAATAAACGTCGCTAAAAATAGTGCTGACTTTCAGGCTATTAACGAGGTCCTGCTTCAAAATAACAGCTTCAGTGCTGAATTCCTTGGGGATAATGGCGTTATAATCAGGGAAATTGCCCTCTATCGTCCTTGAAACCAGGTAAATATTGCTTGATTTGACCGCAATTTGATTATCATCAATAAGAACAGTCAGCTCCTCGTCCAAGCCGTCGAATATTCTTATTATCTCGGTAGCATTTCGAACCGGAATAAGGACATGGGTGAAATCGGGCAGTTCTTTCATGGAAATCTTCTTTTCCGCCAGACGGAAACCGTCCGTCGCCACAAATACAAGCTTACCGTTCTGAGGATACACCCGAACGCTTGAAAGCTCCGGCTTGATGTTCGAATTGGCAGAGCTATACCAAACAGCCTTCAAGCCGGAAACAAGCGCTGCAGAGTCAATTTTAAAGGATTTGGAGGTATCTTCGTCGACTTTCGGTATCGAAGGGTAATCATCTGGAGGAAACGTCTTGATCAAGGTGCTGTTTTTCGAGGACGATATGCAAAGATTACCCTCTTTCGACTCGAGCGTAACGGACTTGTCTGACGACAGCTGGGAAATGACGCTTGAAACGATTCCGCCTGGAACAGCAAGAACTCCTTCCATCTCCAACTTAACTGGGATGGTTATCTCAAGGCCAACATCCAGGTTTGTCGACCTGACTATGAGACTGCTCTTGGACGCTTCCAATAAGACGCACTTAAGGACAGGGAGCGAAGTGTTCTTCGATGTGACCTTCTCAGCTTTCTGGATGCCTGCAAGAAGCTTATCTTTTAAACTCTCTATCTTCATGGTGTCTTAATCTTATCTTATTTTTAATAAAAAAGTTATTACTACTATTAGCACGGTGGATAAGTGGATAAGTGTCAAATCTGACGAGGGGAAAGGCTGGGGCTGGAAGGCTGGTTTGTGGATGCTGGGGAGTTTCTATGGAAAGTAAAAGTGGATAACTTCCTGGTTGGGGAAAAGGGCTTAAATTTCCACACTTTATTAGTGATAAAGCACATGGTTTTGAACAGGTTATCAACCATTTTTTAAACGGTATTCACCAGTTATCCACAGGTTTATTCACACTGTGTATAAGACATGTAAAAAGTCCTATATGGAGTCTTAAATAAGGGAGCGAATTTGGTTGAGTTCGGATGTCAGGTCGGGGTTGTTTTTCAGCTCGTTTCTAATCTTTTCGCATGAATGCATGACGGTCGTGTGATCGCGATTTCCTAGCTTTTGTCCGATAGCTGGGAAGGATATGTTGTAATCCTCTCTCAGGATATACATGGTCAGCTGTCTCGGCTTAACAACCTCCTGTCTCCTTGTCTTATTGTAAATGCTCTCCTCCTCTATGTTATAGAATGCTGAAACGGCCTTGACCACGTCCTTAACGGAAATGCTCTTCTGGGGCTTGGTGGAATCTTTTGTTATCTGCTTCACGTCAGCAAGCGTTACGTCCTTGCCTTTGAGCTGGGCTTGGCAAATAACGGCGTTTAAGGTCCCTTCAAGCTCTCGGATGCTTCCATGAACGACGGATGCTATATAGTAAGCAATTTCAGGTTCCAGGTTGAAATTGTTCATCTTGGCCTTAGTTTGAAGGATGGCGATTTTTGATTCGGTGTCCAAGGGCGAGATATCTATGATCATGCCGGCCATAAACCTTGATTTTAGGCGGTCTTCCAGGTTTTGAAGGTAGTTCGGGTGCTGATCAGATGAAAAGATGATCTGCTTGTTTCCGTCATACATGTAGTTGAACAAGTGAAAGAGTTCTTCCTGAGTCTTCTCTTTCTGCGACAGGAATTGGATGTCGTCCATGATGAGAACGTCGTATTTTCGGTACTTTTCCTTGAAGTTGTGGACTTTGTTAGCCTGTACCGAGTTGATGTAGTCTATGGTGAACCGTTCTGATGCTACATAGTGAATACGCTTGTCTTTGTGATGCGTCTTTATATGATTTCCTATCGCCTGCATGAGGTGCGTTTTGCCAAGGCCTGTATTTCCATAAAAGAATAAGGGGTTGTAAGCAACGGGCTTCTTCAGGATAGCTTGAGAAGCGGCATATGCGAGCTCGTTAAAAGGGCCTACAACAAAGGTTTCGAATGTATAGCGAGGATTCAGGTTGTCTTCCGGGTTAATAAGGAGCGTGTTTAAAGGAAGTTCTTTTGTCTGGGTGGGTATTTCAGTGACATAATCCTCCTTTTTCTTGTTAGTTTGAGCGATTATATACTCCACGGCTCGCACCCCTTCGAGTGAGTTTCTCAGATTTTGAAGAATAACCTTATGAAACTTGGTTTGGAGCCATTCCCGAACGAATGTGTTGGGAACTGCGAGGTAAACCGTACCGGAATCTATCTTTGAGATGAACGTATCCTTGAACCATGCGGTGTAGGTAGCTTTAGTAACTTCTAATTCAACTTGAATTAAGACTGTGTCCCATAAAGTTTTGCTATCCATAATGCGAACATTATATAACGGGGGGCATATAAAAGAACTTGAATTATATGAATATATAATGTACTATTGCCGGCATGTCAGTAACATACCAACCTAAAAAGAGAAAACGAGCAAAAACTCACGGTTTTTTGGTTCGGTCCAAAACTCACGGGGGTAGAAGAACTCTACAGGCCCGACGACGAAAAGGACGAGCTCAGCTTACGGTGAAAGCTTCAAAGCGGCTTTCAAAATAGGCATAAGGAACTCGGCGGTCTCGTATTATCTTACCTATGAACAATAGAGATATTACAAAAGTAATTACGCAAGGAAGAGCTTACAAATCAAGCTCTTTTTTGTTGAAGGTTTTTATGGGCGGCGAGCCGGTTTCTCGAAATATTGCCGTAATTGCCTCAAAAAAAATCTTCAAAACGGCGGTTCAGAGAAATAAGGCTAAAAGAAAGATTAAATCCGCGCTGACTGTCCTTAAAAAACAAGATGCGGCGCTTTTCAAGGATAAGAATCAGCTTGTCACGTTCACGTGCTTTGACGGCATTTTGAAAATAAGGCAATCTGATTTGGTCTCGGAAATGAGGTATCTTTTTTCAAAAAGTGGTATGCTTAAGCTATAAAAAACATGTTTGCAACACTCATCTACAACCCATTATATAACGGTCTGGTTCTTCTTCTTGATTATATTCCTGGCGGAGACCTTGGTCTGGCCACGATCGCGCTCACTTGTATCGTGAAGCTCATCCTCTTCCCCTTATCCAAGCAGGCCACCAAAACTCAAATCATCATGAAGGCTTTGGAGCCGGAGTTGGCCGAGCTTAAGAAGAAATACGGCGCAAACAAAGAGGAATTTGCCCGAAAGACTCTCGATTTCTATAAAAAGAACAACTTGAACCCTTTTGCCAGCTTTTTCCTGCTGCTCATTCAGATTCCCATCATTCTCGGACTGTTCTTTATCTTCTCAAGAGGGGGTTTTCCGGAAATAAATGCCGAATTGCTTTATTCATTCGTCAAGATTCCAAGCTCGATAAACACCCTCTTTCTCGGCCTCATTGACATTACCAAGGTAAGCGTCGTGCTCGGCGTTCTCGCCGGCGCCGCACAGTTCGTGCAGATAAGGCTTTCTGTCCCTGCTTATAAGCCGAAAGAAGGCAGCGAAAAGAAAAAGATGGGGGAAAGGGATTTTTCCGAAGAGCTGGCTCGAAACATGAACATGCAGATGAGATATGTGATGCCGGTCATAATGTTCGTGATCTGCTTAACAGTGTCTGGCGCCGTGGCTTTGTACTGGATTACTGGAAGCTTGTTTACTATCGGTCAGGAACTCTACTTCAGGAAGACGCTTAAAAAGGTCTTATAAGGATTGTTTCTCGGGATTTTATATGATGCGCAAGAAAAAGACCCTTCTCTCTTGGAAGGGTCTTTTTCTTTGGTGACATCTCTTGTCTAAGTCTCGCTCGGGGTCGATGTTCCTATTGAATCCAACGGGTTTGCGGGCGGTCTGGCTGGCTCGACCAGTCTTAGTCCCCATAAATCGTAGTTGATCTTGTTCGTGAGGAGAAGGTAATCGTCCTTTGGATTGATTTCTATTTTCTCCACGTCGATTATTTCCGAAACCTCTGATTGAGGCCTTGATATGAGCCGTGCTTCTCTTGTTGATATGTTGATTTTCCAGATGCTGTCAGAGAACGTTATCCTTCCTTGATACCAGACATCGGGATACGTATTGAATGCGATGTCGTCCGGAATCGCGCAGTAAATGGTGTCAGCTTCCGTGTTGGCCCACACGCACTTCTCAGGCAGCGTCCTGACCTGCAGGTTTGTTGATTCGCTTGTTCTTCTGTCAAAAGCCCATAGGCTGAATGTTCCCGCGTCGCTTCTGCTGTATATGAGCTTATTCGTGTCCTGAGGAGACATGCTTGTGGTAAGACCGTTTATATTTCCCAGGATTCTCGTAAATGACCTGTTTTCAGGGTTTAGAACATATGCGTAGCCAGGGAAGAAACCTGACGGCTTTGTTGTCAGTACGATAGCCCTTCTTTCCGGCCACTGAACAAGCCATTCCTTGAAAGGTATGTCCAATACGGTCTGTATTCCCCCTCCGTCAGGCGTCGACAGGAAACCCGTAACGCCTTCCTTTTGAATGGAGAACAGCTGGTTTTTAGTCGGAGACAAGACTGCTTGGAGCAAATTGACGGTCAGGTCTTTTGTTACAGTTTCGAGTTCCTCCGAGTTTGTCGTAGTGGAACGTACCAATGATGCATACTGCGTTCTTATGATGTCCGTTGAGCCTATCAAGTCTCTCAAGATAAGCGAATCTCCTCTTTCTGCGAACAAGGCCTCGTATATCTTGGGGATAGTCGTATTTGAGATACGAGTCGTTATGGGCGTCGACGTGCTCGTTTCAAATATGTGTCCAGTGGCTCTCTCGATGTATCTGATGACTTCAACATTTCCGATAACCCGAGGCGCCGGCGTTGCCACAGGTCTTCCTCCGGTCTGGGAAAGGTCCGGCGGCTCGATGTTTCTCGTGCTCGTTGCGATAATGTCCTTATTTACAAAGCTGAAACCGGCTACCGGATTGTCGCTTATTTTCCTGAGCCTTGGCATGTCCTGCGGAGACGTGCTTGTTCCGACTATGACCGGAGTGTCCTGCGTCGCGGTCGAGGTTCCGGTATTCGGGCTTGAAGGATCGTAGTTGGCGAAGTTTCTTCCGGAGATGTCCCTTCCGAAGAAAGTGGCCGTCGGATTATTTCTTATGGTATAAAAATAAAAGCCGATGAGGCCGCCGATGATGAGACTGAGCGCCACCACGATAATAATGAAAGCGGTTTTCCTGTTCATGCGTTAGGTACAGTATATCAAATATTTTTCACTTGTAGACAGGGCTAATCGTGATTTTTATGCGCGGCTTCCGCGCCGTCTTAAAACTTAAAAATTGAAAACCCCCTTATCTTAAGGTAGACCAGTATTGGGCTCCGCCTCTCCATGACCCTTCTGCCGACTTGCAGGATATGCAGCCGTGCCTTATGAGCTGCCTCTCGAGTATCTTTATGCCGGCCTCAAGATTTTTTAATGGATTCTTCAAGTCTTCTTCCGAATATCCTCGCGCCCTAACCTCGGCATCATCATAAGATAATTGCATCAGTCCAACCGAGTTCTTGTTCAATGGAGGCGGTTCAGGAAAGACAAGTCTCGGGTTGAAGCTGGACTCAAGTTTCACTATCCCGGCCACTATTTTAAGCCATCCCTCGGCTGTTACCACTCCGCCTGGAAAAAATTTGTCAGCGTCAATGGGTTTCATGGAAGGCAGCCTCGTGTTGTTTATCTGATTGAGGGCGTATGCTCTCCATTCCATGTTCGAGAAGTCGCTCAAGGCGAACTTCGTCGTACCTGTCACTTGATAGTTATAATTCGTAGCGTTGTTTACGATGTTATCTACTGTCGGGTATTGGCTTATGTCGATTCCGAGAGAATCGACATTCGGCCCGCTGATCCTCTGCAGCGTTATCTTCTCGTTCAGGTCCAGGTCCCTCCGCAGGAGCGTCGGGTTGAGCTCCTGGACGATGAGCACGGTCCCGAGGGCCAGGAGCAGCCCGAGGAGCGCCTGGGTAATCTTCTCCTTTCCCTCGCTCTTGCCTCCCCACGCGTCGGTGGACACGTACTGAAGCCCCCCGATCACGATCATGATGAGGGTCAGCCCCGTCGCGATGGCGATTCCCGCCCTGAACATGCCCTCGAGGTACGCCGCCATGCCCCCGTTGACGATGTCTATCCTGCCGCTCTCGCCCCCGAGGAGGTCCCCGAGCGGCGCCAGGAGGCAGTACTTCCCGGCGTCCGGCCCGGAGCCCGCCTTCCAGGTGCAGGTGGTGGCTGCTTTGGTTTCAGACTTTGTCGCCACGATTGCTGGAGATAATGTGTTTCCTTGCCCATCGCTTTTGATTTCTCCTGTTACCCCGTCTCCTACTTTCTGCCTCGACATGAGGTCGATGGTCATGCTCGATCCGTTCGGTCCTAGATAGGTTAATTCTCTGGGCAACAGCTCGTCATACGTGTCTTTTACCGGTATTTTTGACTTCTCCTCGTCGACATATATCCGGCCGTTATAATCAGCTATCAAGACAAGGTCAAAACTCTGTTTTTGGCCGGGCGCAGGATAGTTTTCTATGGTCGCCGTGTATGTTCCTGTCGTCAGATCATTAAAATTGCCGCCGATGGCCGCGCTCGCGAAGAACGGGAATATGAATGTTAGGCAAAGAATCAGACAAAGGAGGGGCTTGGCAATTTTTAAGAAAACTTTATTCACATTTCATAGTATATCAAAAACAAAGCTGTACACTTGCTGTCTGTTAACAGTCTGATTAACAGATTGGACCGGTGTCCTTATATCTTTGCCCTGAAGACATACGTTTTCAATCCCTGCGTTCCCTCGTAATAGCTGATCCATCTTGTCGCTGTCCAGTTTCGAGAGACTTCGCCGGCTGCGCTGCTGTTCGAGATGATGGATGATCCGGCCATTGTCTCGACTATTCCGACATGACCTGACTTTTCTCCCGTCGGGGATATGACGATGTCTCCTGCTACGGACGTAAACAGCCCTCCTGGTACCAGGTAGAACTTATTGCTGCTTGCCAGCGCATTGTAAATTGCGCGAGTTCCGAGAACCGCGGTGTCTGACAGGCCGATATCCACCCCCGCGTCTTTCATTATTTTTCCAAACGCGTATCCGCAGCCTTTTCTGCCGTTTTCGGTCACGACAAGGCATGTGTCGAATCCGATGTTCTTTCTTGCGGATTCGACGATGCGGCCGGCCACGTTCAGGTTCGGGTTTCCTGTTATGCCTATTCGCGCCGGATCTATAAGGTTCACCGAGTTCTGCAAGACCCCGCTATCGGGGACGTACTGCAAATCACCGCCTAGATTCTCGACATTCGGCCCGCTGATCCTCTGCAGCGTTATCTTCTCGTTCAGGTCCAGGTCCCTCCGCAGGAGCGTCGGGTTGAGCTCCTGGACGATGAGCACGGTCCCGAGGGCCAGGAGCAGCCCGAGGAGCGCCTGGGTAATCTTCTCCTTTCCCTCGCTCTTGCCTCCCCACGCGTCGGTGGACACGTACTGAAGCCCCCCGATCACGATCATGATGAGGGTCAGCCCCGTCGCGATGGCGATTCCCGCCCTGAACATGCCCTCGAGGTACGCCGCCATGCCCCCGTTGACGATGTCTATCCTGCCGCTCTCGCCCCCGAGGAGGTCCCCGAGCGGCGCCAGGAGGCAGTACTTCCCGGCGTCCGGCCCGGAGCCCGCCTTCCAGGTGCAGGTGGTGGCTGCCGGCTTCGACGACCCGACGGTGCCGGAGGGTTCGAGATTCACGGCGCTATCTCGTACTGGTTGCGGATAATTGCCTTGCTGCACTTGGCTTGCTAGTGCCGCTTGCGCCGCCGCTCCGTCTTTATAATTTTGCCCCTGGTCTTCTATGCCGTTTTGAATGTATATGTTGGCGACCGTGTTTTGAAAGTTCGCAAGCGACTGCACGAAATTGCTGTTTATTTGGTTCTGAGAAAATATATCCCAAATGACGCTCATGTTTTCTTGCCTATGCGTTGCCTGAGCCACTGTCCTTAAGCTGTTCAAAAGGGATTCTTCATATTTTGCCACTTCGATGGCCTGCACCCCCTTTTCGTATAAGGCCCCTCTGAGATTGCTGATTTCAAGCAAGCCTTGCTCTATTTGCCGCATGGTATTCGTTTTCTTGCTGCTGTCGTTGAGCCTGATGCCGGCGCTTATGGTCGCGAACTCTTCGGCAGTCTGAGCGGAAGCTATGTGAGTTCCAAGCGCCAAGCAGAAAATTAATCCGAGCAGTATGGAGCAGGCAAATTTATGCATGGGCTAATTGTAACCTTGTAATTAGTTTGAGCCAAACGGAATTGCCGTCGCCGTTCTCGCATCTTCGTATATCACCGAGATGCCGGCCTGCGCCCTTTGGAGAATATGAGAAGGGTTTCCGACAGTCAGGCCCACGAATGAGGCTCCTGCCGTGTTGTTGTTCCTTCGAAATACGGCGGAATTTTGGTTTTGAGGTATGTCAATTTGCCCATCGTTCAAATCCCATTTGTATGTGACCGCGCTGTTCTTGTTTTCCGCGCTGAAGAACAGCGGAAATGTGGCCAGCTTGACCTCCTGCTGGTTGAGATAGTATTCGCCTGAAATATTTCTGTTGAAGAGAACTCCGAGCAGCGGATGGTCTTCATAGGTCAAAATCTGCGGGTTCACGTGATTGAGCGTATATCCGTTGATGCCCTTGACTGTCGGATTGCGGGCGCTGTACACCTCCGATTGGATCAGGTCTTCTCGAAGGATGATCGTGCCCTTGTATGTAAAGCTGTTCTTGCCGAATCCCGACTGCTCATCTTGCAGCTTGTAGCCTACTTTCCATCTGTATACGACATCGGACGGATTGATTCTCGCTCCGTTCACGACAATGTTGGGAAGCGACGTGAAAGTTACTTCGGACTCAGGCGTGTAGAGGGCTTTTCCTTTATAGAAAGGAGGCGTATACGTATTTGCCTGCCAAAGAATGTCCACGTCGAGGGGCGTGTACGTGAAGTCGCGCTCTATGCGCTTTCCGTCGACCGGATCAATATAGAGCTTCACGTTCGTGACGGTGCCCGTGATTCCGACGGTAAAGGCGAACCTGTTCTGCCCGACGCCTCTCAGGACTTCCCTTCCGTTCACGATCCAGGTATACGTATTCGTATTGGTATCTATGCCGAAGGTTCGCGCGGTTATGGTTACGGTGTCGTTCGGCATCGGCGATTCCGGATACACGTCGATGGAGAGCTGATTGGGCATGACTGAAGACATCGGGGCGCTGTCCGCGGTCATTTCCGTGTCAGAAAAGTTCGGGGTTATTTGGGCGCTTGCGACATTGCCTATCTTTGCCGGTGAAACGTATGCTGCGCTTGCCAGCAAGCCAAGAAGCAGCGCCTGCGCAGTTGTTCTTTTGAATGAGAACCGTGACATGCGTACAGTATATCAAAACTAATTTATTTTCGCCTTATTGAGCGTGTTCTTAACTATCGGAGGCGGGTAGTTCAAGACGACGTTCAGCATGAATCCGGGCAAGAAATTCAGCACGGGTATGAATTCTATCAGGCTGGCCCCTCCGAATTTCATCACTGATTTCGTGGACTTGAATGAGATTCCTCTTTTTGAATACATGATATAGAGATTGAGCAGCGCGACGGGCGTCACCAAAACCGATGAAAAAACGCCGCCGATGAAGGGTATGAGATTCAGCAAGGCTGACAGCAAATCATAAAAGCCGGCAATGCCCATCATGAAAAAGAAGTCGGTTCTTGAAAAATCACCCTTCTTTTTCTCGCCCGCCTTGTCCAGTCCAAGCTGCTTTCTTGTCTCGCCCAAGCCGCCGTTTCTTAAAAACTCCCTTCTGCTGACCCTTTGTCCAGACTTGTAGTACGCCTGCATGCGCATTTTTCTGCTTTCAAGGCTGTCATCTTCTTGTACTTCTTCGTCCATATGCCAGTATTATACACCTGCTTCTGCTTTTTCTACATAAGAGCTTGTCTAAGCCAGCCGCCCTTAAGCGGAAAGTTTATTGAAATCTCTTTTTTTTGTCCCGTCCCGTTATCCCTGCTGGTTGATTTTGTTGAGGAAATCCGGCTGAACGATGGAGTCGGTATCCAGCGGCGCTTCTTCCGGATTGGCCGCCGCGGAATTCATGAGATTTATGAACGGGGTCTGGCCTTGCTGCGGCGAAGCGTCAGCATTGCTTGTGTTTATGGGATTGACGCTTGAAGCGCTCGTTGAATTGCCCTGATCCAATGCCTGATTGATGCCTTGGGATCCGACAAGACCTTTGTTTGCGAGGTCTGCCCGGGCCCTCTTCATGTTGAGCACTTGAGACGGCGAAGACGTTACGATCTGGTCTTCCGTATACGATGCGATAACCTTGATGGCGACATGCTTGAGTCCGGCGAAGAATATGCCTTCCCCCACATCTGATTCGAGAAGAAGATACTTCTCTTCATCCGTCAGGTTGAAGGTTTTCTGAACGACATCGATTGACGACGGCGATTGCTTGAGAAGAATCTGGATGGAAGAGTTGGTGATGATGGGCAGGCCGTAGGGAGACTTGAGGAAGTCCTCGACGTCTTGCGTGATTGTTGCCAGGCCGAGATAGTATTTTCGTCCTCGCTTTGCCAAGCCGAGCAAGAATGAAGCCGTATCTTCGGATTTCATGAGGTACCAGGCCTCGTCAATGACCATCAGCCGCTTCTTGAGCTCCTTTCGGATTTGGTTCCAGATGAAGTGCATCACGATGTACATCGCTACCGGCTTGAGCTCGTCTTCCATGTCTCGAAGCGAGAACACCACGAGCTTCTTGTTGATGTCCACGTTCGAGGGCCTGTTGATGAATCCTGACCAGGTTCCCTTCGTGTACTTCGTAAGCCTCTGCACGAGAGACTCCCCTCCTTCCATTCCTGCGAGCACAAGCTCGAAATCCGACATGAGCGGCGGCTCCACGGCGGCAAAGTTTGACTCCGGCGTGATGTCCTTGAGGGCGTATGTTTCGGTGATGGCTCGGTCCACGATGGCATCTTCTTCCGGCGTAAGGCCTCCGAGCATGATTCGGAAAAGTCCCACGAGGCTCACGATGTTTGACCGAAGGACGTCGGCGCCTGACTCATCCTCTCTCGGCACCGGAAGATCGAACGGGTTGATATGGTGCTCGGACGTGAGGGAAATATTGAAAAACCTGCCTCCCGTAGCTTCGGCCAGGTATTCGTATTCTCGCTCCGGGTCGAGAATGATGACGTCCGTATCGAACATCATTGACCTGAGAATCTCAAGCTTCGTCATGTATGACTTTCCGGAACCTGACTTGGCGAACGTGATCGAGTTGTAGTTTTCAAGCGAGAATCTGTCAAAAAGAATAAGGCTTGAGTTGTGCCGGTTGATGCCGTACAGGATGCCCTTGTCCGAGGTAAGGTCGAATGAGATAAAGGGGAAAATGCTGGAAAGCGGCGAGGAGTTGAGCTTCGAGTGGATTTTAAGCTGATCGTCCGCGATAGGCAAAACGCTCTTGTACCCTTGTTCCTGCTGGAAAAGGGCGGGTTTCAGGTATACGAGGCTTGATTCGAGAATAGACTTGATTTCAGATTCTATCTTGTCCAAGTCATTTTCATTTTCGCCATAAATGGAGATATACAGTCCTACATCGAAAATCTTTTCCTGCGCCTGCTGGAGGCTGTCTCGAAGAGTTTCGAGGTCCTGGTATGCGGTATCGAGAACAGGATCTCGAACAAGTCCCTTCTCTTCTCGAAGGTGAATCTGGCTCTGTACTTCCGCCACCTTCTTCTGGAATGTTCGGAGCACTGAAGCCGTATCGATCGGGTGAATGAAGATCGAGATGTCGAAAATCTTGTCGAGGTTGATGATCGGCGCGAACCAGCTTTCGGAGAGGAACCGAGGATATGAAATTACGAAAAAAGTTCGGACGAGCTTGTCTCCGAGGTTCAGCGCTCTGGGGCTTACCTTAAGGGCCGATGGGGCGATGATGTCCTGCAGTTCAAGGACGCCTGATTGGTAAATTTCCTGAGGAAGGACGGAGGCAATCGGGTTGTCGTGCTGTTTTTTTGGCGCTAAAAAATCTAAAAGTCCCATAATATTCCCTCAAAGTATAGCACCAAAAATTATTTGTTACCAAGATTGATCGGCTTCTCCACGTCGCCCGGATTGAATGTCTTGTAGAAGAGCTCGATGAGCTCTTCGGTGCCCAGTTCCGCGATTCTGATTCCGCAGCGCACCAGGCCCTGCTCTACCACCTCGGTTCTTTGCTGGAGCTGGCTCCTGTTCTCCTCGAACGTGGATTTTTCATCGCTGACATTGGACTTGTTTCCAAAAAAACCTTTTTTTACGGCGTTTACTCCGCTCGCGATGGGCGGGCTGTACGGAATGACGATGAAAAAGCTCTTCGTCATGATGCTGCTCGACTCCGTGAAGCTCCTGATGAACTCGATGTATTCCCGAGTCTGCATTTTCATGAGGTCGCCCGTCTGATCCTTGAGCTTTTCTTCCATGAGGGCCAAGTATGGCCGTATATCAAGCCTTCGCGACTGCGTGTAAATCTGGACGCTGAAGTTGAGGGAGTTCAGGAAGTTTTGAAATTGGAAGATGATCGACTGCTGCTCGTCGGCTGACTTGAGCGCGAAGTTCAATGATGAGGCAAGGAGTATCGTTCGCATGCCTCCATCCTTGAGCACCATGACGCCGTCTCGGATTTCTTTTATAGGAACGAATGCTTGTGTTGGTTTTGCGTCGATTGCCATAGATTTAGATGTTCTATCCTGCTTTGCTTGCTGTCATTATATACCAAGTATTTCAAAACGCGACACGATTGCCGGAACGACCGGAAGCGCGCTAAAAAGGGCTTTTTGATTGCGCTTCCCTTCTGCCCTCGAGCTTTCCGGTTTCCCTCGAGTAAACCGTCTCGTTGATGTCGAGGCTCCATGACAGGTCCTTCAGCTTGCTTTCGGATAGCCGGGGCACGACGATGGAAGATTTCGCGGCCTTGATGATGTCTTCGGCGGACTTCGGCTCCGCTTTCTTCTCTTCCTTTTTCCAAATATACAGCTTGCTTGTCAGCATGAAATTGAACGCGGCCTCGACCGTTTCGATGAACGGCCTCTTGTTCGGCCTGTAGAAAGCCAGGGCGGCTCCCATCCCTCCGGCCGGAATCATGATGAGCAGCGCAAGGATGAAAGGGAGCGTCCTGTACGCGATGAAGCAAATGCCAAGCGATCCGACCATGTAGACGAACTGCCTGAACGTGAACGGGCCGAAAATCTTGTCCTCGACCTCGATGAATTGCGGTACTTGATACTTCATTTGCATTTATTATACAGCACTTTCCATGTTTTCACGCTGTATGTTTCGCATGAGTTCCTGTATCGGCAAGAGAATGGACTGGTTGATGTCGAACGCGATGGATTTCGACAGCTCGGCATCAAGCCTGAGCTCGCTTTGGATGATCTGAATCAGGGTCTGCGGCCGTATCTCTCCGAAAACAACGCTTGCAACCGCCTTTTCGAGCGAAGATGCCTGGTCTATGTGGAGCTTGTATTTCATGTGAACGTCCCGAAGCGCCTTGTCGTAGTCGAACTGGCTGATGGCTATCTGCGCGTCATCCGGCAATTGCTGGAACTTCTCGCTCATCTGTTC
Organism: uncultured Candidatus Saccharibacteria bacterium; assembly: GCA_964550955.1. Classification (GTDB taxonomy): domain Bacteria; phylum Patescibacteriota; class Minisyncoccia; order Phycocordibacterales; family CAIZLB01; genus VEQN01. The sequence goes on along the minus strand of CAZKAF010000001.1, from coordinate 673,439 downwards.
AAGGGAATTTGTCATGCGATATAGTATAGCAAATTTTTAACTTCAACTATCGGTATCCTTCAGACAGTCTGCGTAACCCTTTTTGTTATTCGATCGGCTCTCTGTACGGATCCATTTTCAATGCTTGGGGTTTCTGCGAGACATAGACCTCTGTCGGCGTGTTCGTGACCGGTCCGGAAAGCGCTCCATTGAGCTTGTCGGCAGTATCCGAAGCTTTCGCGAGGGGGTCCGTGACAGGCGTGTTGAGATGAACTCCGGTTATGGGTTCCTGGTTGCCGACGATAATCGGCTTGAATCCGTTCAGGTTCGGCACGATATCGTGATGAATGGAGTTTTGAGATATGCGGCTGTACATCTGGCTGTCAGACAGGTTAATCCTTTGCTGCGCGATGGTTGCGGCCGTGCTCATCATGTTTCGCGGCGCCTCGGCCGGAGTCGAGTTCGCCGTTGAAGTCGGCATGACAGATGCGAGCGCCTGCGCTGCCCCCTTTCCGCTCTCGCTTTCTATTTCCACGAGCGATTCTTCCGGAAGCAATGACGCGTCTGATTCCGAAGCTTGCGCGGCCGGAGCGCCGTTTCTTGACTCGCTTTTAAATACTGAAGAAGATGGATTCTCGATTTCGCTCAATATGTCATGATGGCTCAGGGACCCCGTATCGACGTATGCTTCTTGCTGGCTCGTCGGCTGGCTGCTCGGCGCAACGCTGCCCGCCTGCTTTACCGGAATGGACACCGTTTCTTGTTCAGGCTCGTCGACGTCCTTGAGGAATTTCTTGACCGGCTGGAAAATCGAACCATATAGTTCCGTGCTTATAGCCAGCGCCTTGCTTGGAACCAGCCCCACGTTGTCTTGCAGGTTTCTCTTGAATGACGCCAACGACGAGACCCGGAAGAGGACGTAGCCGATTTCTTCAATGAGCGAATCATGCTGGTCTTCGGTCAAATCGTAATTCTTGCCGATAGAATCGACCTTGTCGCCAATTTCATCAGAAAATATAATCTCTCTCACTGTTCCAGGCAGCGATTCGATTTTTTCTTCCATCAATTGATCGATATCAGGTCTATTCATATTTTTTGACATGTCCTTATGAGACTATTGTAATACAAAATTCCAATGTCTACTATTTCCAAGCCTTGGATCTCTTGTACTGCTGAGCTTTCGCTCGCTCTGCTTTCATCGCCTTGAGAGCGTCAGCCGGCTTCGCCTTAAGATCATCGCCTCTTGAATTTTTTCCAGTCCATGAACCAGTCTTTTCGTCGAACCTCTTGTACTTAATCTCGTCGCGGCTTTCCACCTCTGATTTAAGTCCTCGCAACGGCCCTCTCGTCGGGCTTATGCCTCCAAAGAACTCAGCTTGCTCCTCAGTTCCAAGCGCCTTGTTTGCTGCAACTTTCTCCATGTACTTGTTGTACTTCTTGATATCAGGATCCTGATCGATTTCAGTTATCATTTCTGAGATTTCCTTCTCTCCCTCAGCTAGGCTGGAGCCCATTGCTTTTTCTGCCGACTTCTTTGCGCCTTTGCCATGCAGCCAAGAACGGTTGTGCAGGCTGGATGCATATGCCCTCCTTCCCTCCGCGCCGAGCGTTTCGGCATATGCGGTCTTTCTTTTTATTGCGTTATCAAGGTCTTTGCTGTAGCCTCCCTCCGCGCCGGCCCCGAGATTGAACTTCTTATTCATGTTGCTATTCAGGTTTCTGAAATCGAAGCTCCTGTTCGACACTCCGCTGAGCGTCCTGTAGAGCCCTCTGCCGATGCCGGTCTGTGCATTTTTTCCAAAGAAAGTACTTTCGCTTTGAGCCATTCTGCCGGCAATGTTTCCGAATGTGTTTCTGCCCAGCCAACCCGCTGTTCCGAACGTGGCTTTTGAAGCTATGCCTGTTGCCCACCCTGCTCCCTCCGCGCCGAGCTTGTTCGCTATTAACAGCGACGCGAGCATCAGCGCATTGAGCACGAAGTAAGTTATGAATGTCTGCGTAAAATCGACATTCTCCTTAAACATGTCTATAAAATTTACTTTTTGTTTGCCCGCCGTCAAGACCATTGAAAGAATCGCATACATGAAAATCATATACACAGGCGCAAAGATGGCGTTTGCAAAAAGCTTATCCCACCATACTTTCGTATAGCCTTTGGTTGAAGGCAATATTGATCCCATGAATGCAAGAGGCGAGAGCACCATTAAGAATATAAAGACTATGCTTCGTATTAGAAACATGATAGCTCCGGCCAAGAAGACAGTCGCCGTTATGAGCAGGAAAGTTCCTCCCATTACGCCTACGATGGTCAAATTCTTCGAGTTCAATGCCAGGCTCTTAACTCCCGAGGTTTGGCTCTTATCCGGACCGTTCCAAAGCGTTTGAAGGCCCATGGCGTCTGCGAACTGCGCGGATATGCCGCTATCCCAATGGTTGGTAGGGTTATCAATGCCGACTCTTTGTCCGCTGTTCCCTGTGTTTGCTGATCCGAGCTTGGCATCAAGCGTTATCTTTGCATAAAATTGCAAGGCAACGATGTTGGATGCGTCGATAATCACCTTCGTGAAAAAGAGACTAAAGTTAATGAGAATGGCCCCTATTATGACTTTGCCAAGCAATGCCTTTGCGCCGTACGAGCTATTTCCAATGATGGTGTTGATTGCTATGTAGAGGATTATGAAGACGAAGAATATGCTCGTGAGGTCTCTGAATGTTGTCCAGCCCAATTCAACAATCGGAATGTCGTTAATAAGATTTGCCATGTTCAATCCGTAGTCAATCGAGGCATTGAATGCGATAGCGGCGAAAAATACGAACCATGAACAGAATCCGAGAAACGTATATGCTGCAAGCCCTACGCAGGCATTCCATGTACCTCCGGTCCAGTCCCATATAACGCATCTGAAAGCCTCGGCCTTGTCAGGTGCCGCATTCGGATCCATTATGCCTGTTGCGGTCGTGGCTGCGGCAACAACGTTTCCGTTAGCATCGGTAACTACTTGGCCTGTTGAAAAAAATCCGGTCGAGGGGCTCGTAAAAGCCTGCTTGTCCTTGTCTGAAGCTATGCCGGCCGAATACCTTTTATTGCCCGTGTAATTATCAAGCCCGACTATGTATACAGTGCCTTGTTCGTCCTGATATAAATAATGCGTCTGGGTATCCGGCCCGCTTCCCAATGAAACCGGGGCGGCGCTGATCTTCTTGTTTAGAAGCTTAACCTGCTTGCCGTCTATCATTGCGGTTTGTTCATTGCCGCCCGGGGTGAATGTTGCTGCAGCGGCTGTCGTGGGGTTGAAAATACCCATGCTCAAAATCGCAAAGCCGACCAGCAAGAATCCCAAGGCCGCGATTCTCTTGATTTTTTTTGTGAAAAAGCTCATGTGAGTTTACAACCAGGTTCCCTGGAAATATATGCACATATTATACATTAAAATAAAATAAAATCGCCCATACTCTATGTGTACAAGCGGTCTTATTTAATGAATTTCAGACTGGTTCTGCCCGAATCTGGGCTTAAGTAAACATTCATGTCGGACGTTGCTATCGTTCGAGCACCTTATTGAGCGCGACCTTGATAAGGTTGTTGACTACGGCTTCGATTACTTGGTCAAACTTCTGCGCTGCTACGAGCCTGTCCTTGGGTATTTTAAGATTCTGCTCGAGGGTTGATTGGATGAGGCTGCCCGGCGTGTATGTCTTGCAGCTGCTTCGATCCCCTTTCTTTGCAGCATCCTGGTTCTCGCATTTTGAAAAGTTCAGCCAGCCGTTGTTGAGGCCGATTTCGAACTTTGCAGTATTTCCCTTCTTTTCAATTTGCCCGTAAAGAAAATCGTTGGCCATGATCCAAGATCCCCATACATTGTTTTCGTCTCTTCTTACGTTGTTCCATGCTGTCCAGTATCCATCAAGGTTTTTAGGGTTCTTTCCTGGTCCGCCGCCGACACTCACGCCATATCCTACAGAGCTGCTCATGAGGGCGGCTTGCATTTGATCCATCGAGCAGCTTGCGACCTTGTTGAATCGGTTCGTTCCGTTTTTGGCGCTGTATGCTTCGGCCAAGCCTATGGAGAGCTCTATCCTGAATGGCTCGCAGACATTGTAGCCGGCCGTGTTGTATGCAAGGCTTGAAATGAAGTTCTGGGCCTCGATATCCGCTAATTCCTGAAAGAATGATTCTGGATTCTCAAGAAATGCCGGACTGCCGTTAAAGCCGCTGTTCGCCCAGGCGATCGTGGCGTCAGCTATTGCTTCGATTGTCCCGTTAATGAGGCACCATGCGATTGAGTTGAAGCTGGCGCCAATCGGCACTCCCATGATGAGCTGCCCCGTTTCTGCCGAGGTGTTTGCTGTCGTATTCGAGTTGATGTCTTTCGTGACCTGTCCTTTTTCATCTGTCGGCACCTTGTCGCCCAGCATGCTTGCGACTTCGTCCGTCAGGCTGCTTAGGAGATTGCTTATGCCGTATGAGACAAGCTGCCCGAGCAATGCTCCGGCTGAGCAGCCTGCCAGGTTTGTCGCGATGCCCGAAGCGCTGATGGTCGTTCCTCCCGCTTGGGCTCCGCCCTGATACGCGGTTCCTTGTCCTGGCTGCACGGTGCCAAATGTTGTCACCCCGCTCTGCTGGCTCGTGCTTTGCTGGGACGTTGTCTGAGTATTTGTATTTGCCGGCGCATCACCGCCTTGCCCATGCGCATAAGGAGTTAAAAAAGGGCTGAAAAAAAGGCCAAAAGTGAGAAAACCTGCAATTATTTTTTTTGATGCTATTTTCATTGTTGCTGATTGGGCGTTCCGCCGTTCCAGATTCTGCCCATCTCTTCGCTGGAATAGATTATACCATTCTGATTTAGAAATAATTTCATGTCTGTGAATAAGGACACCTGCTGTTCCATGGTTTGCTGAACCATGCTGAGCGCGAGCAGCGACTTGAGAGGGTCTTTCTGCTGGCTTTCGACAATGGGCAGCAGCTCGCTGAGAAGCTGGAACGTATTTGCGAGCTGGAGATGTATCGTCGCGACTTTGTCCGGAACGGGCACGCTGAGTATTCTTCGTGCCGTATCGGCGTATATTGGCACCAGGTTGCTCAAAACGGCATATCTGCTCGGGTTTTCACCTACGGGCTTTAATCCCGTTATGTATTGATTTGCAAATTGGTCGCCGTATCTTTTAACATCGTTCGTGTCTTTCGCGACAAAAATATTGATATCGGCCATCGTGTACCTGTATTTCGGCAAATCGCTCGTGTTGATGTTGTTGATTGCGTCTTGCGAGACCGCATCCAGGTCGATGCTGTCGTCGGTGCTGTATCTCATGAACGTGGAAAAAACATCTTTGGAAAGCCTCTCGCTGAGCGTGTCTGTCGGCACCGGCGCGAAGGGGTTTGTCGAGGTTGCCTTGAGCGCCTCAAGCTGGGCGGATTGCAGCGCTTCGAGAATGCGCTTGTCCGCAATTGTGTTTTCGACGCTTTCTCCTGCCACTATCTGCCCGCTGTTGAACGCGGTTCTTGCCGCCACAGCCTTTCTTTCCTTTGACAGCTGAAATGAGAAGACGATCAAAATTATTGACGCGCATATGGATGCAAGCACCAAGACTTTTTTATGAGGAAGCACGATAGCCATAACTAAGAATCAGTATAGCAACCAGATTAAAAACTGTCATTCAGGACTTGCTGCGCGATTCGCGCATATGTTTCGGATGATATTTCCTCTGCCCGCGCGTTTGTGCCGATGTTCATTTTTGCGAGCACGGATTCCCATTTTTTTGAATCGTATGAAAAAACGCCTTCGAGATTCTTGGCCAGGCGCTTCCTTTTATGCGCGAATCCCTTTTTTATTATTTCAAAATAAGCTTTTTCAAGCCTCGGCTCCGGTTTTTTGATATCGGATATGAGAAGTATGGCGGAGTCTACCGTCGGCGCCGGTACAAAGGCGCCTTTCGGCACCACGGCCACTTTTTTGGGCGTTCCGTAAAACTTGATGCTGGCCGAAAGCAGGCTTTCCTTGTCTTCGTTCGAGCTTCCATGCGAAACTATTCGGTCCACGACCTCCTTTTGCATCAGAAGCACGATCTTTTCCGGCAATGTCTCTTGCGAAAAGAGCTGCCTGATGATGAGTCCTGTTATGTAATATGGAATATTGGCTATGACTTTGTAGCTTTTTGCCGCGGCTTTTAGGGGGACTCGCGCCGTCTGATCGGTTTTATTCGAAAGCTTATGCGAAAGGCCTCTTGCCAGGTCGCTGAACGACTCTATTTCGGTAGTATCCTTATGAATCAAGATTATTTTCGTGCTTCTGCCAGCCCGAGCCGCTTTTTTGTCAGTTTTGCCGGACTCTTCGACTGTGCTGACAGGTTCTTTCGGGTCCGAAACATCGTTTTCGTACCGGTTTTCTGCATCAGGCGAAGCTTTGAGCCCGAATTTCTCGCATAGCATGGGTATAAGCCGGTCATCTTTCTCGATAATAACAAGGTTTTTGGGCCTCTTTTCTAGAATCTTGTCAGTCAGCACGCCTTCGCCGGGACCAATTTCTATGACGGTGTCTTCTCCAGGCTGAATATCGCCAGCCTCGGTTATCTGGCTTAGGGCTTTTTCCGACCTCAGAAAGTTTTGACCGAGTGATTTTTTTTGAAACATTAATGCATTTTGGGCTATTCGCGCAATACGTGAAATATACCTCATGTATGCCTAAAAATCTATGAAAATGGACTTGATGCCCGATACCGGGGCTTCTTCCTCGACAAGATCCGCCTCTATGTCAGCGAGGAATTCGGACGGCATCGTTACCTGCTTGCTGCCGAATATTGTTCTGACATTGGCATGAGAGAGGTACAGTTTCTTTCGGGCCCTGGTCAAGGCGACATAAAACAGGCGGCGCTCTTCTTCCTCTTGTTCCGGCGTCATGTTTTCTTCGCTTGCCCTTCGCGCGTGCGGAAACAGGTCGTGCTCCAATCCCGTGATGAACACGGTATCAAATTCGAGGCCTTTCGAAGCGTGAACGGTCATCAGCTTGACCGAGTCTTCGGGATCAGCCTGCTTCTTCCTTGAGCTGTTCGCCGTCGTTTTTTTGTCCATGTCGTCCTGGTCGCTTGCGAGCGCCGCTTCCTCAAGGAGCTTTTCGATGCCGGCCGGCGCGGGCATGTCATCGTACTTGATGGCCAGCGTCGCGAGTTCCCGCACGTTTTCGAGCCTCTCCTCGTCCACGTCTTCCTTGAGGAATTTTTCCAGGCCGGATATGAGCAGCACGTACTTGACCACTTCGGAAGCTTTGTCTTTTTGCGCCTTGCTCGCGATGCTTCCGAGAATGGCCCTGAAATCCCGAAGCTTCGCTTGCGCGCCTGACGGAAGATCGTGCTCCCTGCCTTCCAGGATCTTGAGCAGCGTCGTCTTGCCGATGCCTCTGGTCGGCATGTTTATGATTCGCTTGATGTCGGCAGTCGAGTCGGGATTAAGGCCTGCTCGGATATATGAAAGCGTGTCCTTCACTTCCTTTCGCTCGAAGAATTTTGTTCCAAGCAGCGTGTACGGAATGTTCTTTCGGAGGAAGGCCTCTTCGAGCGCCCGCGATTGGAAATTCGCCCTGAACAGGACAGCTATTTCTCCACCCCTGTTTCCCTTGTCCAAAAGTTCCCTTGTCGTGTTCGCCACGAAGTTCGCCTCGTCGCCTTCGTCGTATGCCGTGTATATCTTGATCTTCTCTCCTTCCTCATTCTTGGTAAACAGATTCTTCTTTTTCCTGTAGATGTTCTTTTCTATGACCTTGTTCGCGGCCCGAAGGACCGTTTGCGTCGACCTGTAATTTTCCTCAAGCAGGATGACAGTCGCTCTCGGATAATCTTCCTCGAACTTCAGGATGTTCTTGATGTCGGCGCCTCTCCATCCGTATACGGATTGGTCCGCGTCTCCCACCACCGCGATGTTCTGGCCTTTTCCGACCAGAAGCTCGGCGATCCTGTACTGAACCTGGTTGGTGTCCTGATATTCGTCGATATGAAGGTATTTCCACTTGTTCTGATAGTATTCGCGAATGCTCGGCTGAGTCGAAAGCAGGTGGGCGCACTTGAACAGGAGGTCGTCGAAGTCCAGAGCCTTCTCTTTTTCCAGCGCCGCGTCGTATTTTTTCCATACTTCGGAAACTATCCCTCCTATATAGTCATCGCCGTGCAGCGCCTCGTATTCCTGCTGCGATATGAAATTCCCCTTTTCTTTCGAGATGATGGACAGTATCTTTCCCGGCTCGATCTTCTTCGGATCATGGTTGAGCTCGACAAGCGCTTGCTTTACCGCCGACTTCGAATCCCCTCGGTCATAAATGACAAAATTTTTATGCACGCCGACGTTCGTTCCGGATTCTTTGAGAATGCGGACGGCCAAGGAGTGAAATGTCGACATCATCGGCCTGCCTCGCTCTTCCGCATACGCATATACGGGAAGGTTCAGGAAGCTGTCCTGGCCTATGAGCTTCATCACTCGCTCTCGCATTTCCTTGGCAGCCTTGTTCGTGAACGTGATGGCCAGGATCTGTTCCGCAGGAACGCCTGTTTTTATAAGGTGAAGTATTCTGTGGGTGATTGTCTTGGTCTTCCCTGCGCCCGCGCCGGCCAAGATAAGCAGCGGTCCTTCCGTAGTCAGGACTGCTCTTTTTTGTTCCGGATTCAGGCCTTTTAGATAAGACGCTTCGGCTGATGAATCGCTCGACAGGACGCTTGCTTCGTTATGGCCCGTTCTGTTCCCGTCCCATTCTTGCTGATTTGCATTGAAATTCGTGCTTTCTGACATAATGTTCACACACTATATCACAGCTGAAAAGCTCCCTTCATCTCTCGCGGATAAAGGGAGCTTTTGCTATTCGTCCAGATCGTCTTCTTGGACCACGGACCTGAGCTTTTTCCTCGTCTTTATTATCTGCATGGCATCGTCGACTTCCTTCTCTCCCGCGTCGATAGCTTTCAGCGCCTCGGCTGTCTTGTTGAGCTGAATCAGGTAGGAGCTGTTGAGCGAGTTGACCATGTCTACATAGAGGTGGACCGTTTCAGTGAAGACCTTGCCCTTGTCCTCCTTGGTCGGCTCCTGGTCCAGGAACGCGTCGATAAGCTTCTTCGCAGATTTAAAATCTCCCTTTGCGACGGATTCTTTCAGCGCGACCGAATTGATTTTTTTGAGGTGTTTTGGCATATCGCTTTACTTGATTGACTCGAGCTTGCTTAGTATCTGACTGATTCGGACAATCCTGAGGTCGACCGGCGTCTTCTGATAGCCCTTTTCCTCTTTCCCTTTCTTCTTGCCGGCTTCATGCTCCGCCTTGATCTTGTCGCGCTTGTCCTTCAGGATTTGAGCGATCATGTCCCGAGCTTCCTTGCTCTGCCTTGATCCGTAGGTCGTGTCCCCGTTGAACGGATCTCTCGCTATCTTGATAAGCTCTCCCTCGAAATTCGCGTATCCCTTGCTCGTGTGCGTTGCTTCCTTGTCGATCATCCGGGCAATTTTTCGATGCAGCGTGACCTTGAAAGACTCGTCTATCTGAGATTGAATCTCATCAATCGAGTCGTCATCCAAAAGTCCGGATATTTCCTTGTTGTTCTGGCTTCGCGCGAAGGCGTCCCCTGGCGCTGTCGGATTCGTGTACCCGATGCCTCTCACTCTCTTTCTCTCCTCTTCCTTGCTTCGCTTTATCTTCTTGAGAAGCTCCTGCTGCCGGTCGAGATCTTCCATTTTCTCCGTTCCGAGCTTTTTAGGGTCGCCTTCCACTCCGCTCACTTCCTCTATCTTGTTCCTGATCTGATTCGCGAGGTCCTCGTTGAACAGCCTCCGTATCTCCCTGCTCGGTTTCAGGTGCACGAGCAGGTTCTTTCGCAGAAGCTCGTAGTCTTGCCTTGTCTGAATCTCGTATCTTTCCTTCTCGTCAAGCTGCTCGAGCGCGTGCCGGTGCTGATTTCTTTCATGACGAATTCTTTCCGCGGCGCGCTTGATGGTCGCTGTCATGAAGAGGGACTTTCCTATGATTCCCCATCCGAATGTCTTGCCGAATATCTTCGATTCGCCCGCAGCCTCCTTCTTGGTCAGATATCCGTCCTCGATCAGCTCGTTGATCTTTTTCAATTTGCCGAAATAGCCGAACTTTTCTTCCCTCTCGCCCGCTCTCCCGTCCTGGATTCCGGCCTGTCTTGCCGGTCCGGCTTTGCTTTTGGGCTTTTGTCCCATCTTGTCGGCGTATGATATGTGCTTCTCCCTCTTCTCAATTTCCTTTTGCAAATTTTCTCTGACAGAATTTATGTCGGCGTCTGCGCCGGCGCCCATTTTCTTTTTATGAGCCTCGATTTCGCTCTGAATATTCTCCTCGGCAGCCTTGATATTTTCAGGGAGTTCCGCGAAAAGCTTGATCGAATCGTGCAGCTGCTTGAGTTCCGCCGCGCCCCGGTAACTGAACAGCAATTCCCCTACGTATGCCTGCACTTCATTTTCGGCCGCTTTCGGCAGCTTGAACCCGCTTCCTATCTTTTCGGCGATGTCCTCGTTGTGGATGCTTGTAATTTCTTCGGCAACAAACCGCGCCTGAGCATATTTCTCCGCCCTTTCCGCGATTATCGCCTCTCCTCCTTTTCCGATCGCCTCTACGGCGTCCATGTTCTCGGTGTTCTCCCTCTGCCCGTCCATGATTTGCAAGTATGAGACGAAGCCGTCGTCGTCAAGCGCTTCCTGCACGCTTGCATATCCTTCCGCGCCTTTTGAGTATGGCGTCAAGAATACTGAGATTCTTTCCTCGGTCTCGGCCTTTTCCCTTTGCTCTATTTGCCTGACCCTTTCTTTCTCCCGCTCTCTCTCAAGCTCGATTTCCCTTTCGATTTTCTTGTTCCGCTGTTCCTCTTCCTGCTTTTGTCGCTCCTCTTCTTGTTTCTGCTTTTCTTCCTTTGCGATGTTTCTGAATCCGGCAGCCTCAAGCGCTTCGTTCATTGCAGGGTCATTCTCAGGCTGAAGCCCTATAGGTCTTTCTACCCCGATTCCCCTATTTTCGTTTTTGATTTTGCGCGGAGTTTTATATCCCATGCTGGCCAGCGTCTCAGCTCCCTCGGGACTTGAAAGTGGAGATATTTCCATCGATCGGTCCGACTGTTCGATTACAGGCATGGGAACTTGATCGACGGCATCAGAACCCTGTCCGGCCCCAACTTTCCTGGCCTTTTTGAGGTATTTCTTTTCATCGCCTCCAAAATCCGGTCCCTTGAAAGACGGTCTGTCAGCGCCTGGCATCTTCAAATATTTCTCTTCTCTTGCCAATCGAGCTTCCGCCGTTTCGCCTTGGACCATGGGCATTCCTTCATACGGATTCAGGGCTTTCTTCTTGTCGCTTTCGTTTTTTGCCGGCTTGCCAGAACTTGGGTCTGTCTTTGCACGATTGCCCTTCTTCTCGGCATCTTCGACTGCTTTTTTGACCACATTCCTCAATCCGGTCATTCTTCTGGTGAGCGCGTTGAGTTTTTTCTTGGAAATGAGAGTTTCGCCGTTGAAAACTAATCCCTTTGCGAGAACGCCCTCAACTTTTCCTCCCAAGCTCCTTTTGTCGTCAAGGGACAGTCCTCGGCCCGCGATGTCTTCCAGTGCCTGCTCTATTTCCCGCACGTCTTGGAGCTCGCCCTCCTTTTCCGGCTTTGGCAGTTTGGATACGGCCTCCTGAAGCCCTTTCCGCAGGTCTTTCAAGGTTTCCTCGTCCGCCTTGCTTTCCTCGTCTTCGCTTTCCGCGGCCATGGCGGCCACGATTTCCTGGCTTAGAAGCTTTCGCATTGATTCTGCGAGATTTTGAGCTGAGTAAAAATCCTGCCCTTCAATGGCGTCATTCAGCGCCCCGAGCGATTCCGCGACCTCTTCGAGAGACGCTTGACCCTTCTTTTCCTTGCTGTCCGCGAGGTCCAAATCCAGCTCTTGGAAGCTTTTTAATCCAGGGTTGTGAGGTGGTCGTTCAGACATAAATATTCCCCAATATTTTACCCCCTTAGCAAGATATTGACAAATAGGCCCTTTATCCAATACCATGTACTGTAACCGCATATCCAGTTCCAATAAAGCCTTTATTTTAGGCTGTATTTCAGAAATCAGAGCTTACAACTTAACCTAAAACGCATTTTAAAACCCCCTCAAGACCCTCTGGATAACTCCTCTTTTCCACATCCTCAGGCGACAAATACGAAACATGTTCTATGGCGAACGAAATCCGCTGTCGGCATCTGTTCTGTTTTGGCCGTTTCGGTTCTCGGATTAACTTTTTTCCCGAAGGAGTCTTCCGCTGACATGTTCTCCATCCTGTCTTCGGTTTTTGAGAGCAGGAGCGTCGAGAAAATAGACGAGATACGGCTTGTGGACAGAAATATCCAGACCATGAGCCTTCTGAGCGCGGCGCGCATCCCCGATGTCTCGGCGTCCACTTCCGTGGCGATTCGGCAGCAGCTCAAGGCGGAGTCATCCATCGTTGACGGGAAGGCCTTAACGAATGAAAATACCGCTACAGTAAAGGGCGAAACGGACTTATTCGACAAGAATATCAATTCAGATCGGATAAGTCTGTATTCTGTCAGGAGAGGCGACACTATTGAGCAGATTGCCCGCATGTATAACGTCAATGTCAGCACCATTCTTTGGGCAAACGACCTGAAGCGGGGCGTCGCCCTTCAGCCTGATCAGGTTCTGGTAATCATGCCTATCTCAAGCGTTCAATATACCGTCAAAAAAGGCGATACTTTGGCATCGGTGGCAAAAGCTTACGGAAGCGATATCAGCGAGCTTGCCCGGTTCAACAACCTTGAGGAGGATGCGAAGCTCGCGGTCGGAGACGCCGTCATCATTCCTGACGCTGAAGGCTCGCTGACATTGGCTGAAAACAAGAAGAAGGCCGAGGAGGACAAGAAGCTTGCTGACAGCAAGAAGGCTTCGTCGCAGAAAATAAGCACTGTCGCTTCGAAAATCGTTGATTCAACGGGTTACTTCACTCGGCCTGTTTCGGGAGGCATCAGAACGCAGGGCATTCACGGAAATAACGGAGTCGACATCGCTTCTTCGCTTAGGGCTCCTATTTATGCCGCCGCTGCCGGCAAGGTTGTTATTGCCCGAGAAGGCGGCTGGAACGGCGGGTACGGCAGCTATATCGTGATTCAGCATTCTAACGGCATGCAGACTCTATATGCGCATTTGGACAAGGTTGATACGAGCGTCGGTCAGACTGTCTCAAAGGGCCAGGCTATTGGAAAGATGGGCAATACGGGCCGATCAACCGGCGTGCACGTGCACTTCGAGGTTCGAGGAGGCAGAAACCCGTTCTAATCTCTAGTTGTTCGATGCGGCGCCGGCCTCTCCGGGCTCGACCAGCGGCGAGGCTGGACTCAGGTCCGCCGCCCCCGCGAGGGCCGCAAATGATTCTACTGCGATTTAAATATGAAGCCGGCCGCCTCAAGCAGGTGGTCTTTTTCTATTGTCTCGCTTCGTTCGATGTCGGCTATGGTTCTGGCGACAAGAATCAGCGCGTCTGAAAGCCGCGGATTTAATTTGTGGACCGCGGCCAGCTCATGGAAACACTCTTTCGAGTCGGCGCTCAGCTCGCCATGCGCCGTTTCGGCGACGCACTTCCTGATTTCTTTTCTTCCTGAAACGCTCGGCCTTGAGGATTTTATTCGGTCGAGTCTCAGCTTCCTGATTTTGCCCGCCGCATAGATGGACCCCTGAATTCTTCTGCCTGTGATGTCCGTCATGCCCGCGGCAATCTTTTTCGAATCAGCATCGAAGTTCGAGCGGCTGAATTCGCTCGTGTAGACAAGCATGTCGAACCTTTGAGAAGCAGGTCCGAACAGCCTGCTTCTGTACCTGTCGGTTTGCGGCTTCGCGCAGCTGCATTTTTTCCTGGAATTGAAATATCCGCACGGGCAGGGATTCGCCGTCGCTATGCAGATAAAATGCACGTCCTTGCCGAACAGCCTCCCTTCCTCAAGGGGCTGTCTCAAGCTTTCGATTGCTCTTCGGTCGAACTCGGTCCACTCATCCATGATGAGCATGCCGCCGGCAAGCTTGCCGATGAGGCCTTGCTTTGCCCTCGATCCGATAAGCTCGCTGTAGCTTGCGGTATGGTGCGGACGGCTTGCGCTTCCGAGCGAAGATTTTTCAGCATCCAAGTTTCGCGATATCTCATTAAAACTGTCGAACGCTTCTTCGTCGCGGTCGTCTGAATGCGATCTCGTCACGATGAAATCTTCGGAAGAATGCGCGATCATCGTCTTTCCCGTGCCCGGCGTTCCGCAGATGAGCAGGTGATGGTTTCCTGAAAGGGATATTTCCAAGGCTCTCTTGGCATGATGCTGGCCCCGGACAGAATCGATCTTGTAGGATTCCCTGAATGACTGATTTCTGTCGGCATGCGGTTCGGCATCGGACGACATCCTGCCTGTTTCCTCATCTGAACCAATGTTCGAATCATGGCTCATGAACGCTTCTTTCGAAGGTCTTTCGCCGCTCAGCACGGCAATCGCATCTCGGATATTGTCTGCTGAATAAATGCTGAACCTGCTCGAAACCGCCCTGTATGCCTCGGTGCACTTCGAGACGCTCGCCTCGTCTTCTTTGGAGATGATGATCTGTTCGAATTTGTTTTTAAGGGCATGGAATACGTACTCGTGGCATCTCTGCACGGATTTCACTTGCGCGTTCAGGGATAATTCTCCGAGAATGACGAACTCGCTCTCGGGACCGCTCGCAAGGCTTTTCGCCTGCTTATTTTTCAATGCGCCGCCGAGCAATTTCTTTTTCTCAAGAAAAGCCATGGCAATGGGCAAATCAAAATGCGAGCCTTCCTTCTTCTTGTTTGCCGGACTGAGGAGGACTACTATTTTTTCCGTTGCCTTGTTTATCTTGAATCCGGAGTTTTTCAGGGCGGACAATATTCTCGGCTTGGATTCCTCCACCGCCTTGTCTCCGAGGCCGATGATGTCAAACCTGAATATTCCCCTTGAAATGTCAATTTCGATTTCAATGGGAAAAACGTCACTCTTGAAGTGACCGATGCTAAATATTTTAATCAATGTTTGGAGATGCGAGCGTTTTTTTAATGCGCTGCGTTCATGTGTTCCTTGCACGTCCTTGCCGAGGGGTTTGCCTCAAGCCTGTCGACTTCGATGCTCTCTCCGCTTATTTCGCAAATGCCGTACGTTCCCGCTTCAATTTTCTGCAGCGCGTTCAGCACTTCGTTGAGCTGCGTTTCCAGAATTCTCACCGTTTCATCTTTCGATACGTATTCCTCGATCGAATTCGCGACGTCTTCGCGGTCCGCCGTGTCTACTCCTTCGACAGGTTCTGTTTCCCATTCGCCCGGAGCCTTGGAGTCGGCAATGGGCTCCAGTTCTTTTTCAAGAACTTTCTTCTCCTCGAGTAATAGATTTTTGAAATGGTGTAAGTCTAGGTTCATGCATCTATCATATCAAACCGGGCATGAGATTCCAATGAATTTTGCATGAGGACTGTATCCGGCCTGCGGGCAAGCGTGAGGAAATCCTCTGCGTACATGCGCGCGTTGATTTATCGTATTATTCTCCCTGTCGTGACCCTGAACATGACTTCCTTGAGGGCTGATTCGCTTGACGCTATCACGAGCGTCTCCTTGTCGATGAACGTGTAAAGCATCAAGACGTTGCCGTTTTCGTCAACGAGCGCTCTTGAGTCCTTATTCTGTATCACCTTGTCCACGAACCTGTTTCGCGAGAAGAAGAAAGGAGAATTCTGATCGGTATATTCGACGCTGTCGACGGTGCTCGTGGCGTCCGTGGATGTTCCGTCGGTGATTGCTGTCGGCGAAGTTGTCTGGACTACTTCTCTCGGTATTACCTTGTTTATGAACATCTGCCCGATGTCGCTTTCGATGCTTGCTTCCCATTCAAGCATTGATGCGAAAGATCCGTCATAAAAATTTGTCCTGAATATTAAAAAGAGGTCCGGCGGGCTGAACGCGTATACTCCCAGCAAGAAATTCGGATCAAGCGACCTGATTAGCGCGTCGGATGCCCTGGCTCGCAGGACGCCAAAGAATTCGGCGGTCGTTATGAAGCGGGTGCTCGTGCCAAGGCCCGTAGTCATGCTCAGTCTTCTCGTGTCGCCGTATTCAACGTCAGAATCCTTGCCTTTCTTGACCAGGCTTATGATGTCGTCCCGTTCCCTGTCGTCGATGCTGATCTGCACTTGATCCTCGGTATAAATCAGGGGTTCCATCGATTGCTGATTCTGTATCTGAAGGGGCGTCAGCTTCTCGATTCCGAGCATGAGATATACGCCCACCCCGATGAGGATTAGGAGAAAGAATACTGCTATTCCCCCGAACAAGACAAAGCTGCTTATTTTTCGGGATTCGATTGCCTGGTCAAGCGTGCCTCGCTGGTCCTGCCTGTTCTTTTCAGACATCGCGATCTTGATCATCGAGACGTTGTCATTCTTGATTGAATCGGCTATGTCTGCCTGATACGTCCTTATTCTTCTTTCTCCGCCCTCTTCCTGCTTTTCTTGCCGAAGCGCGTCAAAGATGTGCACTACGGGCTTCTGCTCCTCAGCCCTTTTTCGTTCCATGGCATCTCTTATTTCGTCAGGAGAAGGAATGTACGGATTCAGATTTCGCTCATTAGACGCGCCCGGAATATTTTGGTCAGAATTCGGAAACGAATATTTGCTTTGTGGATTTGTTGAGCGATCGTCCATAATGTTCCTTGCCATTATACACCAACTTCTCTCTCAACATTATGTGCATTATCCTCTTCTTCTCTTTTTTCCTTCAAAAATTGTATTTAAATCCGCTGAAGTTATGAATTCCCCGTCGTCCTGACTCTTCGGAGCTCTTGTTGGCCTGGTCAGTGGCTTCTTCGCAGGACCCATTTGTCTTTTGACTGGCTGTCGGATTGCCTTTTCGGCCAGCTGAGCCGGACGCTGAACGGTCGACGCTTGCGAATTCTGCTGTCGCGCCGTCGGATGATTTCCATTTGCTTGAGATGCCTGCGCCATTCTTTGCGGCGGCATTTCTTCGGAATATTGAGGAGAATGGCCTTGGATGATGTATTTCTTGGGATTCTGGCACATGTCGATGAAGTCGTCCGCAACTTCCCTGAGTCTTCCCGACGATGATTTGCCGAATGCGATCACCTCGACTTGACACCCTTCATTCGTCTGCAAGTACTCGACAAGCGGTATGAAGTCCCCGTCTCCCGATGCGATTATGATCGTATCGAGCTTCGGAGCCATCTTGATGGCGTCAACGGCAAGCCCGACATCCCAGTCCGCCTTCTTGGCGCCGCTATTGAATATCTGAATGTTCTTCGTCTTCGTCTCAATGCCTATCTTTTCAAGCGCCTCGAAAAAGTTCTTCTCTTCCCCGCTTTCCGTCGTTATTACGTATGCGACGGCTCGAATGAGGCTTCTTCCCGCAACCACCTCCTTCATGATCGCTCCGAAGTTCACTCGTCCGTGATATAGGTTCTTCGCGCTGTGGTACAGGTTTTGCGTATCTATGAAGATGCCAACTCGCTGTTCCTTATGTTTAATTACTGTCATTATATTTAAATTAGTTAAATTTGCTAAAAATCTTCAAAAAGATGCGCCGTTCGTTCCGACTCTCTTCCTGGTCCTGTCAAAGTTTATGAAAATGCGTTCGGCAGGCAATTCGCTTGCCTTCTTCGCGCCAAGCTTTCTCGGCTTCGCGCTTCTTAATTATACACCTGACTCATGCTTGCATGCCTGACTTATTAACAACCCGGCTGGCCGCTGCGGTTCAGCGATGAAAGCGAAAACCTGCGGACAGCAGGTTTTCAGGGCTACTATGAAGTTTTTTTCTTGAGCTCCAGTTTCTTGATGACAGTCTCATATGCTTTCATGTCCTTTTTCTGGAGATATTTCATATGTTTCTGCCTGTCCGCGACAAGCTGCAGGAGGCCTCTTCGAGAATGCTGATCCTTCTTGTGAGTCTTGAGGTGACCTGTAAGTTCCTCGATTCTTTTAGACAGGATGCCAATCTGAACAGCGGCAGAGCCCGTGTCCTCGTCGTGCATGGCTACGGCTTTGATAACTTTTTGCTTCTTAGTCTTTGTAAGCATGATGGCGTGATACTATCACACAAGCTCAAATAAGGCAATATCTGGTATACTGGTATCGAGCATGTCGCAAAATCTAGATTTAAATCAACTTAAGAGGCAATTTCTTGAGTATACGGAGATTGAAAAAGGCCGGTCCATCAAGACCATTGAGAATTATGACCGTTATATATCAACGTTTCTTGGGTATTTGAAAGATGACAAGGGCCTCGGTTCCCTTGATCCAGCTCAGATTACGCCTGAAATCTTGAGAGAATATCGCCTGTGGCTGAACAGAAAGGTCGTCGGGTCCCGGGATAGCGGCTCAAAATATGCTTTAAATAACCAAACTCTCAAGAAAAGGACTCAAAATTACTACCTCATCGCCCTGCGCTCATTCTTCAAATACCTGACGAAGAGGTCCATCAAGTCGTTGGCTGCCGACAATATAGAGCTTGCCCGGGTCCCGGAAAGGTCACTGGACCTCATAACTTCGGACGAGCTGGAACGGCTGTTGGGTGGTCCGGACGAGGAAACTGACGATTCCAAGCGCTTTCGCGACAAGGCGCTGCTCGAAATGCTGTTTTCGACAGGTCTTCGAGTCTCCGAGGTTTGCTCGCTTCCTCGTGATTTGGATCTTACCAAGGATGAGTTCTCTGTTCGAGGCAAAGGCGAGAAGGTGCGCGTCGTTTTCCTCACCGAAGAGGCAAAAACGGCCGTGAAAGCCTATTTGTCACAGAGAAAAGACCTTACGGGCGGGCGCCTCTTTGAGATTACGCCGCGCACCGTCGAAAGGCTTGTGAGCGAGTACGCGATTAAGGCGGGAATCTCAAAAAAAGTTACTCCTCACGTCATCAGGCACAGTTTTGCCACCGATTTGCTTCAAAACGGCGCGGACCTCCGCTCGGTTCAGGCGCTGCTTGGCCATGCCAACATTTCCACCACTCAAATCTATACCCATGTTACTGACAGGCATCTAAAAGAGGTGCATAAGGCGTTTCACAGCAAGCAAAGACGTTCAAGCGAAGGGCGCAGCTAAATTTAAGCCTTTTGGGTTCGAAAAAGAGTTATTTGTGTATAATTGTTTCATGAAAATCATTACTTGGAACGTGAACGGGATTCGCGCTTGGTCAAAGAAAGGCGCTTTTGAATGGGTTATCGGACAAAATGCAGATGTCCTTTGCTTTCAGGAGACAAAAGCGCATCCTGACCAGTTGACTGAGGAAATTCGCAATCCTGAGGGATATAGGACATTTTTTGACCACTCAAAGCTGAAGAAAGGCTACAGCGGCGTTGCAATATATACAAAAAATATAACTGAAGATTCTATTTTGAATACAAAGGACAGCTTTAATCTTGCAAAAGACATTTTTGACCAAGAGGGCCGATTCTATCAAGTCGAGTATGAGGACTTTGTCCTTATAAACTGCTATTTCCCCAACGGCGGAGGTGCGTCGGAACGGCTGTCCTATAAGCTTGAGTTCTATGCAGCATTCATGAACCATATTAAGGACATCCTTGCACTAGGAAAAGAGCTGGTGGTATGCGGTGATTTCAACATTGTCCATAATGAAATTGACGCTACTCGTTTCAAGGAGAATCAGGGCAATATCGGCTTTTTGCCTGAAGAGAGAGCTAAGCTGGACGAATTCCTGTCTATAGGACTTACCGATGCGTACAGGCACTTATATCCTGATGTTGCCAGGTATACATGGTGGGACATGAAGACATATGCCCGCGAAAGAAACATCGGTTGGAGAATTGATACGTTCTTTATATCTAAAGGACTGCTTAATAAGCTAAAAGACGTTGAAATTCACGACGAGATACTCGGTTCGGATCACTGTCCCGTGAGCATGACGCTCAGTATTTAGGGTTATCCACAGAGTCCGCTCGAATTGTCCTTTACACGATGTCTTTTTAAAAATAGAATAAAGGACAGGTAAGCGTTCGACTTGAAGCACTGTTCTTTCCACATCGCTAAGGATAAGCAAGATTTAGATTAAGGGACAAAATCTCACATATCTTTATTTTTCAGGATTTCTGCCCCATGCTATTTCCCGCTTTCTCCTCAAGCAAACAAACAAAAGGTTTCCCGGTCATCGAGGCTTGAGTGAACTTTTATGTTGAGATTCTGTCTCATAGATTCCGAGTAGGGTCTTAAAGACATGATTAAAGAATATCTGCATATAAGTTCGCTCAATCCTCCAAAGTCGACTTTGGGGTACTGGCGCTTTTTCACCACTAATTATCACACTTGTTCTTTGGTTGGTCCTAATCTTTCCTCCGCCCGTACTTCCCCAAGGTCGGCTTTTTTTATTCTATTTTTTATCTGCAGTTATCCGGGTTTAAGGTTTAAGGCTTAAGGGCCTAAAAAAGCTTGGGTATGTTACACATGTAACATACCCTTTCTTCCGTCGCTTTTCGCTATGCGCTTATATATGATATTTCCTTTTTATCGCATCCGAAGCCTCTTTTTCCTTGATTTGCTGCGCTTGTTTGCCCTTTTCTGCTAGTTTCACAAGTAACATTTCATCCTGCCTGGCCAGTTCTTTGGCTTTTTTGATCAAGTAATCAGCAGTGTTTAACGTCGGGTTTTCAATTACCTCTTCCAGCAAGGCGTTCAGAATAAGGCCTATTTTCCTGCCCGGAGCAATATGCAGCTCTGAAATAAGGGTATTTCCGTCTATTTTGAGCATTCCAACGCTAATCGGGTCCCGAAGAACCTCCTCAATCATGGCGGTGTATTTTCGCAGCCTATACGGATTTTCTTTCGGTCTGCCTGTCCCCACTCGGTCGCAGATTCGCAAGTTCATCAAGTCCCATATGTGTTCCTGCCCCACGTTAGCAATCATTCTGCGCACTGCGGATAAGGTTATCTGCTCGGTGTCCGAGAAGAACATGTGCCATCTGACCAGCTTGTGGACAAGGTCGATCGTCTTTCGGGGGTAATTCAGCCTTTCCATGATGCTTTTAGCCATTTCAGCCCCGATTACCTCGTGGCCGTAGAAAGTATAATCCCCTTTTTCCTTCGAATATCGCCTTGATTTAGGCTTTCCGATGTCATGAAACAGCGCGGCAAGCCGTATTTCAAACGAATAGTCCTTGTCTGCCGCGCATTGAAGGCTTCTGAGCAAGTGCTCGAAAACTCCATATGAATGGGCCTGGTTTTGCTTCGTGTGCAATCCTTCTTCCAGTTCAGGGACAATATATTTCAGCAAGCCATATTTCTGGCACAATATCAGCCCTATCATTGGCGATTTTGAGGCTATGATTTTTGAAAATTCATCCCTGATTCTCTCTTTTGCTATGTATTCCAGCGTTTCACGTGAATCAATTAGTGATTTTTCCGTCTCAATGTTAATCATGAAACCTAATTGAGCTGAAAATCTTACTGCGCGCAGTATTCTGAGGCCGTCTTCCTCAAATCTCCTTTTTGCGTCCCCTACCGCCCGGATAGTTTTCGTCCGAATGTCTCCAATCCCTTCGTACATGTCCACGATTTCGTCATTTTCAACGTCGTACGCGATGGCATTCATGGTAAAGTCGCGCCTTTGCAAATCGTCCTTTATATCCGTGCTGAAAGATACCTGATCCGGATGTCTTTTATCTGTATATGTGCCCTCCGTTCTATAAGGCGTTGCCTCCACTACGTTTCCTGTCAATTCATTCACTATGCCAACGGTACCAAACGAGTTTTCATAGAAAGTTTTTGGGAAAATCTCAATAATTTCTTCAGGTCGAGCGTTTGTGGTTATATCCCAGTCTTTCGGCTCATTGCCCATGATGAGATCCCGAACGCATCCGCCCACCAAAAAGGCCTCAAAACCCTTTGATTTAAGGACTTTTACTGCCTCTCGAACGTCGTCCGGAACCTTTGTTTTATTGATTTTTACCTCTTCATTAATCATTATTTCAGTAATAGTAGTATAACCTTTGATTTTTTGCTATTTTCATGTACTATTTATCAGCAGCGCATGCACCCATGGTGAAATGGATATCACAACGGTCTTCGGAACCGTTATTCTAGGTTCGAATCCTGGTGGGTGCACAATATGACGGTTTCATCGAAGAATCATTCATTCTTTGAATCGCGTCATTGATAAAAGAATAATGCGGGTATGGTTTAGTGGTAGAATACGTCCTTGCCAAGGACGAGACGGGAGTTCGATTCTCCCTACCCGCACTAGTAAGAAATCCTTTTTCTGACAGGTCAATAATTTTTTCGGATAGGCTATTTATTAAAGCCATACATTCACAAAACTGTGGATAACTCGGTGGATATGTGTATAAAAGACAAAATTACCTGTCTTAGAGCAAACCCTTTATTTGGGCCGTTTTAGTACTTAGAGTCATATTTATAGCCATATTTTAACAGACAGACGTAAAATAAAGGTTTTTTCGGATGCCTAAAATATGTGTCACGTGAAACATGCACTATTCTGTATGTTTTGGTACACGTGTAACAAACCATGGGCTCATTAGCTTATTTAAAGCCGCAAAATCGAGGCTTAGTTTTGTCAGGATCTTCGGTTTTTATTTCTTTTTTATGCTCGCATCATTTAGAAATGTTATTTGTGTAACGTTACTAGCTAAAACATGCGAGACACAAACATGATGAGAAAAAAAGCTGCAAGGAAAGTCGTATCAATACGATCGGCGAGAAAAGGAAAGGGTAATGGGTCAATAAACGAGTTGCTTCTTGGAAATAAGGTTAGTTCAAAGACATTGGGCGAGGCCGGGGAATCTGTCGCCGCATATCATCTAAAAACGAAGAATTACAGAGTAATAGGCCGAAATATCCGATTCAAGAGAGGGGAAGTTGATATTCTGGCTCTAAAAGACAACATTATTCGGATTATTGAGGTGAAAACTGGTCTTATTAGAGTCGGACCGAGAGCGGATGTTATTCATGAAACATTTGACGATGCTTCGGGTGCATTTGGCCCTGAAAATAACTTCACTAAGTTGAAAATATCCCGCTTGAAGGCTATCGCCGCTGAAATCGTCTCTAAATACCCGTTTCCTTTGCTGCATCTGCTTGATTATGACGCGAGGCCGGGCCATGAGGCGCTTGTGATAAATGACGGCGGGGGAATCGAGGTGAAAATTGAAGGATTCGCAGTTCGCATCTTTGCGGACGATTCAGCCGTTAAAACAATAAAAGTTAGGCATTTCGAAGATTTGGTTTCATGAATAACATATGTTATGCTCTCACGTATCGGGGTGTGGTGTAACGGCTAACATGCCTGTTTTGGGTACAGGTGACTCCGGGTTCGAATCCCGGCACCCCGACCAGTTAAAGAGCTTTCGGTCTAAAAAGAGCCAGAATGGAGCAAGCCAAGCGATTCAAGAAGACAAAAGAGGATTTCACGTGCGAGAAATGCGGTTTTTTTGTTGAGGGAAACGGATATACGAATCATTGCCCGAAGTGTCTATATAGCAAGCATGTGGACAATAACCCGGGCGATAGGCTTTCGACTTGCGGAGGCCTCATGAAGCCGGTCAGGATTGAAGGGGAAGAGGGGAAATATAAAGTCCTGCATAAATGCGAAACATGCGGTTATGAAAAGATAAACAAGCTCGCAGATGCGGATGATATTGATACGGTAACCAAGGTTATAGCTGATTATATTAAAAGAATAAGGTTGTAGGCTTCTGACCCAATTGGCTGACTAATTTTAGGGCGCTTAAGTAAACTTCTGTTTCAGGTGAAACATTGGCTTAGGTAAACATTCATGTTTGGGTACCTTGTTAAACGCTCAGGTATTGTGCGAACAGGTTCATCAGCCTGGCCTTCTCGCCCTGGTTGAATTTTGTTTCGAGAACCTGCGATCCTGTTCGCGAGATGCCGTCTAATCCGCCGGAAACATACTTAAGCAAGTCGGTATCGATGTGATGCGGAGTGATGGCTCTGATTGTCCTATTTTGGCCCGGAGAACGAGGTTCGAGAACTATTGTAATCATCGCTATCATCTGATTGCCGAATGAGCTTATGAGGCCGCCTGAAGAGCCTCGCTGCGCAAGCCTGCTTGGCGATGTCTCTATGATATGCACTTTGTTATCGGAGTGACCCAGAGAATCTGTCTGATTCACAGTTAATCCTTCCGTTTCAAGCGTGAGCGAAGCATTGGCGTTGGTCGCGAGGATGTCGGCCGGGTATGCTTTTGCCAGAATGCTGGAGCCGATTCTCGGCGAATCAAAGGAAAGATCGACAGGCTTTAAGCCTAATTGAGTCATATTTCTCGCGTCGATTTTCAGCAATGCGTAGTCCAAAGACCCTGTCTGAAGCGTGCCGCCGGTATTTATATATCGCGCATTCTGTTCTGACCAGGTGGGGGAAATAAAGACCGTTTTAAGCGGCAATACCTGGCTTGCAACCTTCCCGGATCTTCCGAGGCATGTAACCGTGCTGACTTTGCCTGAAACGAGCGGGTACTGCGCCACATGAGCGTTTGTAAGTATTGTCCCGTCATTGTTTATGAGAATTCCGGTTCCGGTAACAGTTTTTCTGAGGTTTCCTATCTTTTGCGTGCAGTGGATATTTATGATTCCTTGGGTGTCTCCGCCCGCTATCGGGTTTTGGATGAGCGCCGGAAAAGGTATTTGAGAAGTTAGGGGCGTTGGGACGGCGGCAGGCTTTGTTTCAATCGTCTTTTCTACTGATACGGTCGGAACGTTGCTCTTTGGCAGCAAGCTGTTGAATAGCGTAGGGATATCGACGGGCTTTTTTGGCTGAACATACGGATTTTTAGTGAGCGGGATATGAGAAAAGTTCGGAGCCGTGAGCTGGAATATCGGGTGAGGGGAAAGGCTGAAGACATTCAAGCTGTTCTGCCTGATTTTAAGGCTGGATATGTCCACGGTCTTGCTTGCGGTCGATGACACGGCGGCAAGGAAATTAGCCGGGTTCAGGGCTGTCAGGTAGGAGGGGTTGGCTGCGGCGAGCAATCCGAGGGCTAAAACTGGGCATAAAACACTGGCTAAAAGCAGAGGTTTTCTGTTTATATGTTTCATTTCCAATACAATATACCAAAATATGAAAAGTTGATAGAGTTTTCTGACTCTGCTATAGTGTCTGGGTCAGGCAGCCGCGCCTTTGCTTTATGCACTTTATGAAGCTCCGCAGGCATGGCTAACAACATATGCGGGATTAGTTTAATGGTAGAATAACAGTTTTCCAAACTGTGGGTGAGAGTTCGATTCTCTCATCCCGCACAGGCGGGGTAGGCGCTGAGGCTCTATATTTTGAGCCAGATTTCTGATCTTAAGATCGAGCACCTCCTTTAAGAAGTGATATCAAGGTATAATTTAATCTAATGGCGTCGATTGAAGAATATACTGCTGAAGAACTTGAGTCTTTGGCTAAGGATCGTCCTAAAAACGAGACCGAAAAGCGGTTCGTTCTCTCTCCTGAAGAATTTTCAAAAGAACGCCTTCGGGCGGTAAAGGATGAAATGGCTGAAATGCAGGCAAAATATTCCGAGGTGCTTTCTCTCTGCATGTTCGGGTCCATGGTTAAAGGCACAGCGCATGAAGGTAGTGACATTGACGCCTATCTTTATATAGATTCTGAACTTGCCGCACAGAGAGAAGGAATTCCAGAAGAGAATATATTGGAACATTATTCAGGTGACAACCAAACGCATCTCACAAAAGATGTGGCTAAAAAATATGCCCTTGAATTTAGAGGCGGCCTCAAGGAAAAAGCGGGCCTCGAGGATGAGGCTGTCGAGCATATCAGAAGCATGCCAATATCAGAAAAAGTTATTAATGATGAAATAGAATCCCTCCTTGATTACTATAAGAGGAAAGAGGAATTTGAAGCTGATACGGAAAAATGGTTTGATAGCGAACCGCCAAGGGGAAGCGATATTGAGGCTCTACTTGCATATCAGAAAGCCAAACCCGAAAGGCCTGAGCATATGTCGCCAAGCCTTGGATCAATGTTTCACCTGGATGCAGGCGGAGGTATCAGGAAATATCGAAAGCTTTTTGTTGAAAAGTTAAGCCAGATGGGGACTGAGGGGGAAAAGATATGGACGGATACGATCATGGGCACTGAGATGTTAGAGAATAATTTATCTCTTGATGATACCAAGCGCTACCCTCGTCTATTGAAGGACGCGGTGAAATTATATATTGATAAATGATGCTAAACAGGCATTCGCTTCAGAAAAGCAGGATGAAAGAATCGTTCCAGTAAAAAGTAGGTTAATTACGATTTGCTTGATTGCGGCAAGCAAAATCAAAATCCCCAACTCGCAAGAGATGGGGATTTTGATAAGTGAGACCAATTTATCCTATGCGGAAGGGAATCGGTGATTAATGCCGAATCCTCTGTTTCGCATGCGTCGAAACGCGCGGGCGCATGTCTGCAAATACAATCTAAAGAATTAGAATGTTATTTGTTGACCGCGTCTTTAAGCGCTTTAGCTGCTCGGAACTTGGCAACTTTCATAGCGGCAACCTTGACCATTTCTCCTGTTCGTGGGTTTCGCGCTGTTCGAGCTGCTCGAGTCTTGGCAGAAAAGATGCCGAATCCAGCAATTGAAACCTCGTCACCTTTTTTAAGGGTAGCTACGATGTTGTCGAATACTGTGTCAACGATCTGCTCTGCTTGTACTTTAGTTGATCCGAGTACTTCGTGTACTTTTTCAACAATGGCTGCTTTGTTCATGTGGGATGAATGTAAATTGTTTCTTGTTAAAGGTCGACCAATCTTTCCGTGGCCCTAATTATATATGAAGGTGTATTTTAGGCAACTGTTTGCTGGGTATTTTGGAATTCGGGCAAAAAGTCCTATCTTGCATGCTCATGAATTCTCAGTTCGCGTATGACGGTCACTTTGATCTCGCCCGGGTACTTAAGTTCCTGCTCTATCTTTTTAGCTATATTTATAGCCATATTTTTCGCATCGATATCCGAGACGATTCTCGGCGTCACGAAAACCCTTAATTCGCGCCCTGCCTGAAGGGCATAGGCCTTTTCCGCCCCTTTTTCAGAAAGCGCAATATCTTCCAAATCTGTCAACCTCTTGATGTATTGCTCGATGTTGTCCTTCCTGGCCCCCGTTCTTCCCCCTGAAATCGCGTCAGCTGTCTGCACGATTCGGGCTTCGATGGACTCGTACGGATACTCTTCATGATGAGATTGCATGGCGACAATGACATCTTCCGGCACGTCAAACTTTTGCAGGATCTTCCTCCCTATTTCGACATGGCTTCCTTGCACTTCGTGGTCAAGCGCCTTGCCGATGTCGTGGACCAAGGCGGCTGTTTTTGCCGTGTTCACGTTGGCTCCGAGCTCTTCAGCCAGCATTCCGGCCAGATGAGCGCATTCTACCGAGTGCTGCAGCACGTTCTGGCCGTAACTTGTTCGAAAATAGAGCCTGCCGAGTATCAACATGAGCTTCGGGTCAAGGTTCGTTATGCCGAGATCGTATACGGCCCGCTCTCCTTCGGCCTTGATAATTTTCTGAATTTCTTTCTCGGCCAGTTCGATTTCTTTCTCTATCTTTGCCGGCTGGATGCGGCCGTCTTGTATGAGGTTTTCAAGGGCGATTCGCGCAATTTGACGACGGATAGGGTCAAAGCATGAAAGGGTAATTGAACCTTGGGTTTCGTCGACGAGCACCTCGACCCCGGTCATTTTCTCGAATGTCTTTATGTTTCGGCCTTCCTTTCCGATAATCTTGCCTTTTATGTCCTCTGATTCTATTGATACGTGCGTCGTGAACAGTTCGGCCGGAACAGATGTCGCGAGCCGCTGTATGGCCAATGTTAAGGTTTCCTTCGCTTTCTGCTCGATCTTTTCCTCGCTGTACGCATCGAGCTTTCGCATTCTTGATAGCAACGCCTCTTCATTTTCCCTTTGAACTGTTTCAAGCAGCCTGTCGAGCGCCTTTTCCTTGTCCATGCCGGCAGTTTCCTGCAGCGCAAGGTCTATTTCAAGCCTTTTCTGCTCGATGTTATCCTTAATATCCTTCAATTCCAAGGCGCGAAGCCTGAGCTCATCAGCTTCTTTTTGCACGTCTTTTTCCTGTTCCTGGATATGCAGCTCTTTTTTATGCAGATGCTCCTCGCTGCTCTGTATCCGATCCTCTCGCTCCTTCGTTTCTTCCCGCGAAGATCTTAATGTTTCGGACGCCTCCTTTTCCGCGTCCAAAATTACCTCCTTGGCCTTTTCCTTGGCTTCCATCATCATTTTCTTGATATCGAGTTCGATGGAGTTCTTCTTGCTGAGCCCGACCAGTATTCTGATGAGATATCCCGCTCCAAAGCCTACGCCGACTCCGAAAATCATGAGCATGAGAGCCGCTTGTACGGTTAGCATGATTGATTGTGCTTATTTATAAGGTTGTTGCCGAAACCGGCTGTGTTTTATGAGAGTACTTTGTCCACAATGCCGTATTTTTTTGCTTCGTCAGCTGACATGTAGAAATCTCTGTCCATATCTTTTTCTACCTTCGATAGGCTTTGGCTCGTGTTCTTTGCAAGCATCTTGGCAAGAACCTCTTTTGTTTTAAGTATGTGCTTGGCCGTGATTTCAATATCCGTCGCTTGTCCTTCAACTCCTCCGAGCGGTTGATGAATCATGACCTCAGCGTTTGGAAGCACGAATCTCTTGCCTTTTGCCCCGGCAGAGAGAATCATCGCGCCCATAGAAGCAGCCATTCCAACGCAAATAGTCGATACGTCATTTTTTATATGGTTCATGGTGTCAATGATGGCGAGTCCGTCTTTTACATTTCCTCCGGGAGAATTGACGTAAAGATGGATGTCTTTCTTCGGATTCTCAGATTCCAAGAAAAGAAGCTGCGCGATGACAATGTTTGCAACGTTGTCATCGACGACTCCGCCTAAAAAGATGATGTTATCTCGAAGAAGTCTTGAATAAATGTCGTATGCTCGCTCGCCGAATTGTGATTTTTCTATTACGGTAGGGATTAACATGGTTTCAGTAGTTTAAAAGCTTTTAAAGTAAGGTCTTGTAATGGTTTGTTATGTTTTGTTGAAAATTCCGAGGCTTAGTGCTGAAACGGGCAGAGTTTGTGGTTTTTCAGGTATTCTGATAGCCTTTCATGCGTACTATACTATAGATATATGAGATTGCACAGATTTTACATAAAAGGGAAGGGGTTGGCTAAAAAAGGCCCGTCAGAGCGGGTTTCTCTCGACTCGCTTGATGATGAAACGTTCAAGCCGCTCATTCATCAGTGGCGCGACGTGTTCAGGTATATGGTCGGAAGCCAAGTCATTATGTTCGATGACAGCAAGACCGAATCTCTGGCTATTATTGAATCCATGACATCTACCCGGGCAGAGCTTGTCATTCTTGAGGTCTTGAAAAAAGCCGAGCGAGCGCCGAGAAAGGCTTCTGCCAAGGCTAAGGCTTCTGGCCCCGCGGAACAGGTTGGTAAAGGCAAGTTTGAGGCAAAGGCGGGGAAAGAGCGCAAGGCTGGTAACAAGAAAAAGCCTGTTTTAGAGGCAGCCGGAAGTGATATAGCAAATATGCGATATGGAAAAACAAAAAAGGCCGCAAAATCTGCTGAAGAGGCGGAATCTGTCGATGCTGATGACGGTGGCAATAGCAGCAACAATGAACTTTGGCTGTTCGCGAGCATCATTAAGGGCGATAACTTCGATTTGGTCGTTCAAAAGACCACCGAGCTTGGCGTTGATCATATCATTCCGGTTATATCCGATCGGACTATTAAAAAGAACGTCAATCTTGAGCGTTTGCAAAGAATTGCCATTGAAGCATCTGAACAGTCGGGCAGAGTGTCCATTCCAAAAATTCACCAGCCGGTAAAGCTAAAACAGGCTATTTCGGATTTCATGCAAGAAGAAAAAGGCGGGAAGTTGCTCTTGTGTCATCAGGATGGTTCGGATTTCGGCAAAGTTAAGCCGAATCTCAAGGGGAAAATCGGCATATTGATTGGCCCGGAAGGCGGATGGTCGGATGTCGAGATGAAACTCTTTGACGATCGAAAAATTCAAAAGATAAGGATAGGGGAGAATGTGCTCCGGGCTGAAACTGCGGCTATAAGCGCGGCTGCCTTGATGAAGGCCATCTAGTCTGAATCAATCAGCGCTCACGCAAATAAAATAAAAAAACCGCATCATCGTAATCGACATGCGGTTTTTTTCCGATATAGCATTTTTGCTATGCGCAAGGGGTTCTATTTGCCCTGCTCCTCCAGCCATGCCCAAACCTTCTCATTCAGTAGAACTGTCTCAACATAAATCTCAGCCCGGGTTTTATCGGCGTCCTTGTATGCTGCCATGATCTGCTCGACTTCTTTTTTGATTTCTTCTTCGGATACGGTAATCTTTTCATCGAGCGCGATCTGATTCAAGATAAGCTGAGTCTTTGCCCGCTTCTCGGCATCGGGAAGCCAGTCCTTCTTGAGCTCGTCAATGTTTTTTCCGATATGCTTCAGGTATGTCTCGATGTTGAGGCCCATCTGAGAGATATTGGCGCTCATTTCGCTCAGCATTCGGCTGAGCTCGGAGTCAACAAGGAGCTTCGGCATCTTGACCTCCGCTGTCTTTATGAGCTCTTCCATGATAGTCAGCCGCTTCTTCTCCTTTTCTTTTCGAGTCTTTTCCGCGAGCACGCCCTCGGTTACTTTTTCCTTGAATGCCTCGATCGTTTCAAACGGACCGAACTTTTTGATGAAATCCTCATTTACTTCCGGAAGGGGAAGGTCCGCGTGGTCATGCCCGTGATCATCGGGGTTGTCGTGATGATAGTCGGCGTGCGCGACCTGCTTCTGAAGATCGATGACGGCATCGTCAACTTCCTTGTCAGTCACTTTCAGGTCAGCTTTTTCTGACATCGCTTTCTTGGCCACTTTTGAATAATCTTTTATCTTAACTTCAGGCATAAGCGCCGTCTTGATCTTGAAACCGAATGCCTCGCCCGGAGCCACTTTTGTAATCGTCACGGCAGGAGAGCCGAGCGGCTTGATTTTCGCCTTGTCGATTGCCTTGTCCAAGATTTCCCCGTAGTGATTTTCAAGTGCCAGCCGTCCTGCTTCTTCCGTAACCGCGACCTCTCCGAAGCGGTCAACTACGATTTTCTCCGGAACATGTCCTGGCCGAAAGCCTGCAAACTTTGAAGTCATGCTTAAGTCAGCGACAGCTTTTTCCCTAAATTTTGTAACGATGTCCGCGCGGATTTCGCCCTCGATTTCGTATTCGTTTCCGTCGAGCGGTCCGTGCTTTGTGATAGTGAATGCCATATGTATTGCGTTTTATTTGCGCCTTGCGCGATTATTTCTGTAAATTCTTCCGCCAGTAATTATTTCAGTGAATTATTTATTGAACTTGTCCTTGTAAATCTGGAGGGATCGTTCAAACGCTTCTTTTGCCTTGTCTGCTCCGCTAACTTCGCCGACCTCGACAACTTTATTTTGGAGCTGCTTGTACGTGCTGTAGAAATGCTTGATTTCCTTGATCGTATGAGAATTAACATCAGCCAAGTCCTTGACGTTTGCCCATCGCGGATCTGCAATCGGCACTGCAATTATTTTTGCATCGGAATCGCCCGTGTCTACCATGTCCATGATCGCAACGGGTCGAACTCGAACGAGAATGCCGGGCGCGAGCGGATACGTCGTAAGCACGATTACATCAAGCGCATCGCCGTCTTCCCAGAGAGTTTTTGGAACGAAGCCGTAATCAAAAGGGAAATCTTGACCAGTAAAAGATGCTCGATCAAGCGCGATGAGGCCTGTCTCCTTATCGATTTCGTATTTATTTTTAGATCCTTTGGGGATTTCAATAATTACGTTCATTTCGTCTGCCGTGCCTGGTGCAATGTCATGCCAAAGATTCATATTTTATTTAAGTTAATTTAATAAGTAGCTCTGATTTAAGATTTTCTTGAGAATTATTTTACCGCTTCTTCGCTTGCTGTTTCTTCAGCCGCAGCCTCGTTCGCGATTTCAGCCGCCTCGTTATCGGCAGCTTCCTCCGTAACTTCAACCGCGTCAGCGATAGTCGGCTCAGTTATGCCGGCCATTGTTTCAGCTTCGACGCCTTCGGATTCGTCTATCGGCTTGCCTGTGGACTGGATGTCGATTCTCCAGCCGGTAAGCTTTGCCGCGAGCCGCACGTTCTGTCCGCCTTTGCCGATCGCCAGCGATTGCTGATCGTCCGTAACTGTCACCCGAGCCGTCTTGTTCTCCTCGTCAAGAGTCACGTTCACGACTTTTGCCGGAGAAAGCGAGTCCTCGATGTACTGAACAGGATCTTCGCTCCATTCGATGATGTCAATTTTCTCGTTGTTCCCGAGCTCGCTCATGACCGTCATTACTCGCACGCCTCTTTGCCCGACCATTGAGCCGATTGGATCAATATGCTCATCGGTTGAATGAACGGCAACTTTGGCTCTCTGGCCCGCTTCTCGCGCTATGGATTTGATTTCAACAGTACCGGCGATGATTTCTGGAACTTCTACCTTGAAAAGCTCGGCAAGGAATTTTGGATGGGACCGCGAAAGTCGAACAAAGATGCCTCGAGGGGTTTCTTCGACTCGGAGGAGCAGCATTCGAAGCCGTTCGCCCTGCTTGTAGTGCTCGCCGGGAATCTGCTCTTCGTAGGGAAGCATTCCGACAGCTCGTCCCATGTCAATGAAGACATTTCCTCGCTCGATTCGCTGGACAGTGCCCGAGATGATCTCGCCCTCTTTCTTTCCGTATTCAGCCAGAACGGAAGTTTTTTCAGCCTCTCGAATTTTCTGGATGATGACCTGCTTTGCGGTCTGCGCCGCGATTCGTCCGAAATCGTCCTTGTACTCCAGATCGAACACTATCTCGTCGCCGACTTTAACGTCCTTCTTGATCATCCGGGCGTTATTGATAAGCATGTGCCGCTCTTCGTTGAAAAGAATCTTCTCCTCTCCCGGAGCCGGTTCTTCAGGAAGCTCTTCTTTTGTCTCAACAATCTGTTCCGGGTCTACAACTGTTTTGACCTGGAAAAATTCAGTCTTTCCGCTCGCAATATCAAAATGAGCCCGTATAAACTGGTCTTTTCGTCCAAATTCTTTTTTATATGCCGTAGCAAGAGCCATTTCTATGGCTTCAATGATGCGTTCTCGGGGAATTCCTCGTTCCTCTTCGAGCTGGTCTAGTACTGAATGTATTACTTTAAGGTCAAACATGTTGTTTTGTATTTAATTGTATTGGTAGTTTTGCCGATTTGGCCTCTTTCAGTTTTTCGCGGCCCTTTCAAGGGTCTGGCTGAAATTATGGCTTAAAATAAGCGCCGTCCTGTTGTTCTCAAAAAAACGAGCCCGCCTTTTGGGCGCGCTGTTTCTGATGCGTACATTATATATAGAGAGGGGTAAAAGTCAATTGTCTGAGGCTTATTCGGTACTTATTTGCATTAAATACCCTTGTATATAGCCATTCTTATGGGTACGCTATTGACATAAATACAGTACATGAGATAATTAATACATCCTAGGCTGAATGCCAGGTTTGATGGTCCAAGTGGACCATTTGTTAACCGGAACGGGCCCGTTAAAGCTCGTTGCGGCGGTCAGAGTCAGTCAAATAAACAAAACCCTCGTCAGTTGACGGGGTCCATGAAAAAATTATGGCTAAAAACGTTCAAGAGAAGGCGAAATGCCTTCGTCGCCAGGATGCCCTCACAGGTTTTCTGGTATCAGCGATGTGCATGTGGATCGCTGCCGAGTTCCGAATTCACCCCGTAACTTTTGTCGCGGGACTGATCGGAATGTTGTATCTGGCCTTCCTGGCCTGGTACCACTACGTGAACCCGATGGCTTACACGCATCAGGTTCCCGGAGGGAAACCCCTCCAAATCAAAAAGTTCTAAGCCTTCGAGAACCAGAGGCCAAGCGCCTCCCCGCACCTAACGGTTGCGGGTTTTTTTATTGCCGCTTGCGACATGAATCTGCGGAATATCAAGGTAAGGCGCCTCGCGCCAAGACGTCTTATATAGTAATTACCAGGTTAATTAAATAAAAACATGAACTCGCTTTACAACAATTCATCTTCGGGGGCTTCGTCTGCGACCAAGCCCCTATACAGAAGCACGCAAATCGTCTGGTATATATTTTATGCGATTGAAACGTTCCTTGCGTTCAGATTCCTGCTCAAGCTCGTGGGCGCAAATGCCGGCGCGGGCTTTACGCGATTCATAAACAACGTCAGCGGCGTGTTTATGGAACCTTTCCGATTCGTCCTTCCTACTCCCGAAGTTGCGGGAAGCGTCTTCGAGTGGAGCACGCTGCTCGCGATGCTCGTCTACTGGGTTCTGGCTTGGGCAATCATCAGGCTGATTGTCATGGGCAAGCCGATTTCCCGCGGCGAAGCGCATGCAAAATTGGAAAGGCAGGATATCGAATAGTCAGGGCAATCTGCTTTGCTGCCCATGCGGGATGCAAAGCAGATTTTCCGTGATGTTTTGCACAGCGTGCTTTTCTTTTATAAAAAAAGTTCGTGATATACTTGAGTGAATAAGATGCCCTGAGAGGCATTCATTTCGGAAGCTCAATCTATATCCATGTACATCGAATCATCACAATTGAAGAAGTATATCCTTGAGTCCGGCCTCGTTTCGTCAAAAGATATTTTAGCCGCCGAAAAGACCTCCGAGGCGACGGGCGGCGACAAGAAGCAGGATCTCGGAGAAGTTCTCGTCTCCCAGGGAAAAATTTCGGAGGATGATTATCGAAGGATGCAGGCGCACATGCTCGGCATTCCGTTTGTCGATCTCAAGAACCAGAAGCTTGAATTCGAAGTCCTGTCGCTCATTCCCGAGCCTATCGCCAGAAACCATAACATCGTCGCCTTCAAGAAAAATTCGGGCGGCAGCGGAGAAAAAGAGGGGAGCCTGGAAGTTGCCATGCTCGACACGGATGATCTCGGCGCCATCGACTTCATCAAGAAAAAGACCGGCCTCAGGATTCTTCCGAGGCTTACGAATACTGAATCCATGAAATCGGTTCTGGTTCAATACCAGAAAAGCCTGAAAGCGGATTTCGGCGACATCATTCAGCAGGAAGCCGCTATCCTCAAGGTCGCGGGCGAGGACCCTTCGAATGACGCGTCCGGCGATGACTTGAAAAAGCTCGCTGAAGATTTGCCCGTCATCCGCATCGTGGACACCCTCCTGAAGCATGCGGTGCTTCAGGACGCGTCGGACATTCACATCGAGCAGATGGAATTCGAGGTTGTCGTTCGGTATCGCATCGACGGCATCTTGCACGACGCCATGATTCTTCCGAAAGTTGCCGGATCAAGCATCATCGCCCGCATCAAGGTGCTTTCAAGCCTCAAGCTCGATGAAAAGCGACTGCCTCAGGACGGCAGGTTCAGAATCGAGCTGAACGGAGAAAAGATCTCATTTCGAGTTTCAATCCTTCCTACGTACTTCGGAGAAAAGATCGTAATGCGACTCCTTCGAGAAACGGTTTCAGGGTTCACGCTGGAAAAGCTCGGCTTTCACGGCGACAGCCTGGAAATTCTTCACGAGGCTACGAACATGTCCGAAGGCTTGATTCTCACGACCGGACCGACCGGTTCAGGAAAGACGACGACTTTGTATACGCTTTTGGATATCGTGAATACGCCGGACGTGAACATTTCGACGGTGGAGGATCCGGTCGAATATCAGATGAAGCGCGTGAACCAGACGCAGGTCAAGGCGGAAATCGGATTCACGTTCGCGTCAGGACTTCGCTCGCTTCTTCGACAGGACCCGGACATCATCATGGTGGGAGAAATCCGAGACAATGAAACGGCTTCTCTCGCAATCAACGCGGCGCTTACCGGTCACCTCGTGCTCTCGACGCTTCACACCAACTCGGCTGCAGGCGCGATTCCCCGGCTTATCGACATGAAATGCGAGCCGTTTCTTCTCGTATCCACCTTGAAGGTGGTCATCGCTCAGCGGCTCGTGCGAAAGCTCGGAGACGCGAAGGAGAAGTACGTGCTGACCAAGGAAGAGCTCGCTTCCATCAGCAAAAAAATCGACATGGACAAGGTGCTCGCCGTTCTCAGGAAAGAGAACATCGTCGGCCCGAAAGACGATTGGACCACTATCAACTTTTTCAAGCCGAAAGCTGACGGCGAAAGCGAGGACGGATATCATGGCCGAGTCGGCATTCACGAGGTGCTCAAGTTTTCGCCCGCAATCAAGGATCTGATCATGAAGGACGCGACGAGCGACGCTATCGAGGCTCAGGCGCGCGCGGAGGGCATGATGACCATGATAGAAGACGGAATCCTGAAAGCGGTGCAAGGCCACACTTCGATCGAGGAAATTCTTCGGGTGGTTTCGGAGTAACCGCGGTTCCGCGAAATCATCAAGACGGTCACGGCACGGCGATAATAATTGGGCATAGGGATCAGGCATCAAAGAAGGCATGAAATTTTCATACACATCCATAAACAGCGAGGGCCAGAAGCGCACCTCAGTTCTTGAAGCGCAGAGCAAGAGCGATTTTTACGCGCAAGTAAAGAAAACAGGCGAGTCTCTTGTCAGCGTCCGCGAAATAAAAAGCGGAGGGCTGAAGTCCCTGAACGTAAAATTCACGTTCCTGGAGAAAGTGAAGACTATGGACAAGATCACGTTCGCTCGGAATCTCGGAAATATGCTCGAAGCCGGATTGGCGCTTTCGCGGGCCATCAGCGTGATGGAGCGGCAGGCCACGAATCCCAAGCTCAAGAAAACGTACGTCAGCATAAATGAGGCCATTTCTGCCGGAAAGAGCTTCCATGAAGCGCTGGAGATGCATCCAAAGACGTTCTCGAAGCTGTTCGTCGCCATGGCGAAAGTGGGGGAGGAGGGAGGAAGCCTGGCCGAGACTTTGCGGCAAGTGGCGGTGCAGATGGAAAAGACGTATCTGCTTAAGAAGAAAATAAAGGGCGCGATGATGTATCCGTCGGTAATCATCGGCGTAATGATCATCATCGCGATTCTCATGATGATATTCGTCGTCCCGGGCCTTACCAAGACGTTCGAAGATTTGAAAGTGCCTCTTCCTGCTTCAACCCAGGCCGTCATATCCGTCAGCAATTTCGTGACGAACAATTATGTCCTTGCATTCTTCATGCTCGTCGGCTTCGTCATCGCGTTCGTTTACATACTCAAGACTCGGTTGGGAAAGAAAGCCGTCGATTTCATAATCGTGAGAATTCCGGTGATCGGAACGATCGTAAAGGAGGGCAATGCTGCCCAAGTTTCCCGAACTCTCTCGTCGCTTCTGTCTTCCGGCGTTGACCTGGTGCTCGCCGTCCGCATTACGGGCGAAGTGCTTCAGAACTCATGGTACAAGGATGTCCTGGCCAGAAGCGAAAAGGTGGTCGAAAAAGGCGAGCCGCTCTCGACTATCTTTGTCGAGGAGCAGAAGCTGTTTCCGATATTCGTGGGCGAAATGATGAGCGTGGGCGAGGAAACCGGGCGAATGGCGCCGATGCTCGCCGGCGTCGCGAATTTCTATGAAAACGAGGTCGAGCAGAAGACGAAAGACCTTTCGACCATCATCGAGCCGGTGCTCATGGTGTTTATCGGTTCAGCCGTCGGATTCTTCGCCATCTCGATGATCAAGCCGATTTATTCGATAATGAATAATGTATAATAACGGCATGCGTCTTCTTGATGACCATCGCGAATCGTTCGGGGAATTGCCGGCAAGAAGCAATATGCATCTTAAGCTTAAGGGAAACTTGCGCTCAGGTTTCGGGGTTGTCGAACTGCTCGTGGTCATCGGCCTCTCAGCCATCCTGTTCGGCCTGACATACACGACGTTCTCGGGATTCTCGGACCTGCAGTCTCTCGACAAGGAGACGGACGTCCTGATCGCGTATACGCAGAAGGCGCGCAATCAGACCGTGAACGCAAAAAATGGAAATCAGTTCGGCATTCATTACGCCAGCACTTCCCTCACTATCTATGAGGGCGCGACATATGCTCCGGGCGCGCCGTCGAACATCGTGTATCCCTTGTCGGCAAAAGTCGAGATTCAGGGCCTGTCTCTCACCGGCAATGCGAACCGGATATTGTTCGAGCAGCTGAACGGCAAGCCGAACGCGACCGGAACTGTCCGGCTGAGATTAAAGGCGAAGCCAGACATGGCAAAAACTGTTATCATATACGGAAGCGGCCTGATCGAAGTTCAGTAGCGTCGCGAGCTTTGGCCGGGCTGGTTAGAAAACGCGGATGCTGAAATACGCTAAAATGTTCAAAAAAAATTTCATAAAAAAATACGCATGCGCCGCGCGTTTCCGGACCAGGGAACGCAGAGGGATGTCCTTGGTCGAAGTCCTGATTGCCTCCGCGATCATCATGACTTCCGTCGTGAGCATCATCGGCGCGTATGGCGGACTGACCTCGCTTTCCCTGAACAATACCCCGAGAGTTCAGGCGGCGATGCTTCTTGAGGAAGGGGCGGAAGCGCTTCGCTTGATGAGGGATTCGGGGTGGACAAGCCAGATCGCTTCGCTTGGCGACGGCGTTCAGTATCGCCTTGCATGGAACAATAATCAGTGGAGGGCCACGACGTCTTCCGCGCTCATCGATTCAAGGTTCGACAGATATTTTACCTTATCTTCAGTTTACCGAGACTCGACATCGTATAACATCGTCGCCTCAGGCGGCGTCATGGATCCGGGCACCAAAAAAGCCACGGTGAATGTTGCATGGAACAGCAAGGGCGCCACTACGACCCAGAAGGTCGAGCTTTATATTTATAATACGTTTAATAATTAAGCCATATGAATGCTTTTTACCAGGCTCCGCACGCTAAAAAAAGATTCGCAAGGGGATTCACGCTGGTTGAGTCGATGGTTTATATGGCGCTTCTGGTCGTCCTGTTCGCGGGCATCGTTCAGGCCGTGGTGCTGCTCTCTTCTTCCTACAGGAGCGTGCGCTCCGTTCGTTCCGTCGAATCGTCAGCCATTCAGGCCATAGACAGAATGACGCGCGAAATAAGGAACGCCACTGCGATTGAGGCGTCGCAGACGACATTTAACAATAGTCCCGGCTCGCTGGCGCTGATCACGACCGACGGCGCGGGCAATCCTCTGAATCTCAGATTCCATGTCCAGGGCGGCAGGCTGATGCTTCAGGAGAACGGCGTGAATCTCGGGCCGATTACTTCGTCGGATGTTTCCGTGACGTCGCTGGTATTCAGGTCCTTCTCGACGACGACTTCTTCCGCGGTCAAGATCGAGCTCAACCTTTCAAGCGCAAGCACGAGCTTGTATAATGTCAATGAAAAGTTTTATACGACTTCGGTACTCAGGGGATCGTACTAACATAAAAACATGCATCAAAAAAACAAGACAAACACTCAGTCGGGCGCGGCCATCATGCTCGCGGTCATCTTCTTTCTCGTTATCTCGGTAATAGTGCTCGTCGGAATGGCTTCTCCGGTCGCGTATCAGATTCGAAACGCGGCCGACTTCGTTCAGTCAAAGCAGGGATTCATCTCTTCGGACACCCTGAACGAGGAGGCGCTATACAGATTGAACAAGGGAAGAACCTTGCCCGCAACTCTCATTCTGGGCTTTGCAAGCGGCACTTCTACGGCGCTGGTCACTGACATCAATGGCGCCAAGCAGGTCATCTCGACGGGCATCTCCGGCTTCTTCTCCCGGGTTTCTAAAAGCATCTTCTCGCAGGGCGACGGCATTTCCATCAACTACGGCATCCAAGTCGGAAACGGCGGC
The DNA here is from genome assembly GCA_964550955.1 of uncultured Candidatus Saccharibacteria bacterium. Taxonomy (GTDB): domain Bacteria; phylum Patescibacteriota; class Minisyncoccia; order Phycocordibacterales; family CAIZLB01; genus VEQN01. The sequence goes on along the minus strand of CAZKAF010000001.1, from coordinate 633,682 downwards.
CTGAACATGAGCGGCGGCGCGCGGGTTGTCGGAAACGTGTATTCGAACGGCAACATCGTCGGATCGGGCGGGCCTGCCATCACTGGCACCGCGGTCGCTTCGGCCTCGGCTCAGTCGGAAGTGACGGTGGGAAACACCTCGGCGAATCCTATAACTGTTTCGGTCGGCGAGACGAACGCGACGCAAGACTTCGCGCAGTCATTCACGGCCTCGACCTCGTCTCCTCAGGTCCTTCTTCGATTGTACGTGAAGAAAGTCGGCTGGCCGGCAAACGTGACGGTTTCTATTCGAAACAACTCGAACGGCAAGCCGGGCAATACCGTGCTCGCATCGACGGTTTTCAGCGCCGGCCAGATAACGGACAACTTTAGCTGGCTCGGGTCATATTTCAATTCGCCGGTAACGCTCGTGCCCGGAACCGTGTACTGGATCGTCTTCGACGTTTCCTCATCGGCGGCATGGGCATATTATCAGACGGGGGTCACGAACAACTCGCCCATGCTTGCGGGCGACGCCAATGCAAAATTTTATACAGGCCAGCTCAGCAGCGGCACTTGGACGGCGCCCAATGCGGGGCATGACGCGATGTTCGAGCTCGTTTCTGGCGATGTCAGCTCCATCAGCGGCGTGACGGTCGGATCGGGCGGCACGGGCGACGCGAAAGCCTTCATCGTCACCGACTCGACGGTTGCCGGCAACTTATACTGCCAGACGGGGACGAACAACAACAAGCCTTGCGATACGACTCAGTCGAGCCCTTCACCCTTGTCTTTCCCTATTTCTGCCGGAAACATACAGTCTTGGCAGGATTCCGTCGTGACGGGCCAAACAAGATCGAGTTCCTGGAGCCTTAGCAGCAGCAATAACATTTCGACGAGCTCAATCAGGATTAACGGCGATTTGACCATCAGCGGCGACGCGCAGCTGGCCGTGAACGGGCCTCTATATGTCAGCGGCAACGTGAACATATCCGCAGGTGGTCGGCTTTACATATCCGGACCGGTCTATATCGGAGGGAACCTGGTTCTTTCTGGTGCCGGCTTCATACGGATTCATAACTCCGTCGGAGGGGCATCATTGCCCGTGGTGGTGCAGGGAACTGTCGATTTGGGCGCAAGCGGCGCCCTCGGCGGCAACGGCCAGGCCGGCAGCTATGCGATTCTCGTCACGAAAAGCACTTCCAATTCGGCCGTGCGGGTTTCGGGAGCCGCGGGAACAGTCCTGATACTCGCGCCATACGGGAGGGTGACGTTTGACGGCGGTGCATCGGCCAAAGCGGTAGTCGCGCATGAAATTTACATGAACGGAGGATCAACGGTCACGTATGATAGCGGCTTGGCCGACATCGATTTCTCAAGCGGGCCTTCCGGAGCATGGAACGTCGACAGTTGGAAAGAAATTTCACAATAGTAAAGGCTTGAATTTCCGAGTTTGCTGATATAATTCAGTCCATGAAGAAAAATAAAAAAGTACTTTTGGTTGGGAATTGGAAAATGAATCCGACGACGCTCGGGGAAGCCAGGAAAAGATACGCGGCCGTCAAGAAGTCCGCTCAGGCTCATAAGGGCTTCGACGTCGTCATCTGTCCGCCATTTCCATTCATTTCTCCTCTCGCGGATTTGGCCGGCAAAGGAAAGGTCAGGGTGGCCGTAGGCTCTCAGGACGTTTCGATCTTCGAGGAAGGCCTTTCCAAGACCGGAGAAGTTGCCGCTCAGATGATAGCGAGCGCCGGCGCGGGCTATGCCATAGTCGGACACTCTGAAAGAAGGCAGCTTGGCGACACGGGACAGACGATTGCCTTGAAAATCCAGCAGGCGCTCAAGACGAAAATGCAGGTTATCCTTTGCATCGGCGAAAAGGAACGCGATCAGGACGGCGGCTATCTCGAGGTCATCAAGGCCCAGCTCAAGGAATCCTTGTCCACGGTTAGCCGGTCGCAGTTTCACCAAGTTACCATAGCGTACGAGCCGGTTTGGGCTATCGGGCGAAAAGACAATGTCGCCATTACGTCATATGACTTGCATCAGATGGTGGTTTACATAAAAAAATGCCTGAGAGAGCTGTGGGGAGAAACTATTTCATCAATGATGAAGGTCCTGTATGGCGGTTCCGTTACCGCGAATAATGCGGAAGATATCGTGCTTAACGGAGAGGTGGACGGGCTGCTTATCGGGCGGGCGAGCTGGGAATCCAAGGATTTCATAGAAATTTTCGACGTGCTCGGAAAAGCTGAGAAGATGCATTCCGCGAAGGCGCTGAAGAAAACGTTTACCAAGGCTAAGAACAACAAGAAAAATGCGCGACCAAGAAAATAGGCAAGATGATGCGGAGCAGGCGCAAGCAAGCGCCGAAGTGAAATCCGTCAAAGAGCTTTCGGCCAGCCAGCTGGAAGGCAAAGTAGTTTTGGTCAGGTGCGATTTCAATATTCCCCTTAAGGCGGACGGAACTGTCATAGACGATCTTCGAATCAGAAAGACCGTTCCGACCATCGAATGCTTGCGGTCGGCAGGCGCGCGAATCGTTCTCATTTCTCATATCGAAAACAAGGACGGTTTGGGACTTGAGCCTGTCGCAAAGCATGTATCTGAAAAGCACGCGGATGCATTCGGCACTTTGGGCCGGACGTTCAGCTTCGTTCAGGATTTTCTGGGCGATGAATCAGCGCGGAAGATTTCAGAGATGCAAAACGGTTCTGTCATCCTATTTGAAAATCTTCGAGTGAATGAAGGGGAGAAGAAAAACGACCTTGCGTTTGCTCAAAAGCTTCTCGATGTCACCGGCGCAGAATTTTATGTAAATGATGCATTTGCCGTGTCGCATCGAGCGCATGCCTCAGTCGTCGCGTTGCCCAGCCTGTTTGCCGTCGACAAGAGGTTCGCGGGCATTCAAATGATGAACGAGATCAAGGCTATCAGTCTCGCCTTCAATTCTCCGCGGCCTTTCATATTCATTCTCGGCGGCGCGAAGTTCGAATCCAAGCTTCCGCTTATTAAAAAATTCAGTACCGGAGAAAAGTCAGCGGACGCCATCGTTCTCGGCGGCGCGCTTCTTAACGACGTTCTCAAAGCCAAGGGGTTTGAAGTAGGCAAGTCTCTGGTCTCTTCGGGCTTGGTTGACATATCTGATGTCGTGAACAATGAGAGCCTTATCATTCCGAGCGATGTCGTGGTTATGGCGGAAGACGGCGCGGTCTCGGTTAAGAAACTGGAAGACGTGCTCTCGACCGACGTTATTTATGACGCAGGACCTTCTGTCGTTTCTGTTCTGGCTGAAAAGCTGGCTGACGCAAAATTCGTTTTATGGAACGGGCCGATGGGCAACTATGAGAAAGGATTCAAGGATCAGACTGTTGCCATTGCCAAGCTTGTAGATGAGGCGAGCAAGAATGGCACCCATAAGCTCAAGGCAATTCTTGGAGGCGGGGATACGACTGCGGCCGTGGCCGAGCTCGGGCTTGATGACGATTCTGGAGAGGAGGCGGGCGAGCCGCGTTCCATGTTCGTTTCAACCGGCGGCGGGGCGATGCTCGAGTATCTTCTCAATGAATCTTTGCCTGGGATTGAGGCTTTGAAATAGGTAACTTAAGCACGAAGCCGCCCGGGGACATCTAAGCTCCGGGCGGCTTCGTGCTTTCTTGGTGTTCGAAACTTTCTTGTCCTGATTACATCTCCAGCGCCGTTCGGATTTTGTCCGCGACCAGGCTCATTTCCTCCGCGTCTTTGTATGTCTGGTGAGGCCAGTGCCTGAGGCCGTCTTCGTTGAACCGCGGAATTACGTGCGCATGCGAATGGAAGACGATTTGCCCTGCCGCGCTCTCATTGTTCACGATGATATTCACGCCGTCAGCATCCATGGCATTCTTGACTGAAATGGCGACTTTTTGCACCGTCATCATGATTCGGCACCATGTCTCGACGGGGACAGAATAGACGTTTTCGTAATGCTCCTTCGGAATTACCAGCACGTGTCCGTTGTTTACCGGACCGATATCCAGAAAGGCCACGGTTTCGCTGTCTTCGCATACTTTCACTGCCTGGATTGAGCCTTGGACTATTTTGCAAAAAATGCAGCTTTCTTCGGAAGAATGGTCAGTTTTCAAGCTGCCATCCTTGTTTTCAGTTTGTTGTGTCATATGCCGCTCATTGTATGACAGAATTGGCAAGTAATAAAGCCGGACAATATGGTAAAATCATATCCGCATGGCAACCTATAAATTAAGACCGTTGGAAGACGGCAGTTTCTTGGATTATCTGCTTCATTCGCGCGGCATTACGGATCCTACTGAAAAGATCGCATTCCTGAGCCCGAACTACGATGAAGGGTGTCATGATCCGTTTCTCCTAAAGGATATGCAAAAAACAGCTGATCGGATACTTCTGGCCGTTGCCCAGGGCGAGAAAATCTGCATTTATAGCGACTTTGATGCGGACGGCATTCCGGGCGCCGTGGTCCTTCATGATTTTTTTAAGAAGATTTCATATACAAATACGTTTCACTATATTCCCGACAGGCATGTCGAAGGGTTTGGAATTCACAGACCTGCACTTGAACAGATTATCGAGCGGGGAGCGACCCTGATTATTTCCATAGACTGCGGAATCGCTGAGATAGAAAATTCGGCATGGATTAAATCTCAGGCCGCCAAGACCCTTCGAGCGGACGGATCTGCGAGCATAGACCTCATTATCACGGACCATCATAGCCCCGGTGCAGTATTGCCTGATGCATTTGCAATCATTAATCCAAAACAGCTTGACTGCCAGTACCCGGAGAAAATGCTTTGCGGCTCCGGCGTGATATACAAGGTGGTGCAGGCTCTATGCCAGACTATTCGAGAAGGGCAAAAAGCTGGGCAAAAATCCGTCGAAGACAGTGCCGATAAATCCGCGTCTAATTTCTCCAATTTCCCAGAAATAAAAGAAGGCTGGGAAAAATGGCTCCTTGATATGGTAGGGCTCGCAACGCTTTCCGACATGGTGCCGCTCCGAGGAGAGAATCGCATATTTGCATACTTCGGACTTACGGTGCTTCGCAAGACTCCGCGTCTTGGCCTCATCAAGCTTTTAAAATCTCTCAAGATAAACCCGGCGCACATGAATGAGGAGGATATCAGCTTCATGATCACTCCGCGCATCAATGCGGCATCCCGAATGGCGAGCCCTATGGATGCTTTCAGGCTTTTAGCCACGACGGATGACAGCGAAGCGGCCGCGATGGTCGAGCATCTCAATCATCTTAATACGGAACGAAAAACCCGCGTGGCTCATCTTGTAAAAGCGATAAAGAAGAGCATCGAGGAACGGGGCTTGCAGGATAAGGACATTATAGTCGTCGGCAATCCCGATTGGCAGCCGCCCGTGCTCGGACTCGTCGCGACAAACATCGTGCGGGAGTATGGCAAGCCTGTCTTTTTATGGGGGAGGGGCGAAGACGAAGTCATCAAGGGCTCATGCCGCGCACCGGACGGGTTTGACGTCGTGCAGATCATGCGAGAGGTGCCGGAAACTGAAGGGCTGTTTTTGAATCTTGGCGGGCATGTCGCCGCGGGAGGATATTCCGTCTCAAGCGAAAAGATACATTTCTTCGAAGAGAAGATTCTGGATGCATACAAGAGGATCAGCGGCGCCGAAACGGCCGCGTCTGCCGCCCTCGCTCTCGCGGATGACCAGCAGGGACTCGATGGAAATCAGCAGCAGTCAGTGTCCGGAGAAATTTTAATAGACAAAGTTATATTTACGAGCGAAGTCGGACGGAATCTGTGGTCGCAGCTTGAAAGAGTTGGTCCTTTTGGCGAAGCTAACCCTAAGCCCGTTTTCGTGCTCAAAGACGTGACGGTGGTTGAAAACAAGATATTCGGCAAGACAAAAGAGCATGTCGAGCTGACAATCATGCATGATGATGCAAAAGTTAAGGCCATTCAGTTCTTCTCGGCCGGAGATAAGAGAATGCAGGAAAAAGCGGCAAGCGGCGCAATTATCGACTTGGTGGCGCATATGGAAAAGTCCATGTTCAGGGGGTTTCCGGAGTACAGGCTGCGAATTATTGATATACTGTAGGGCATGTCCAATCATCACGCCTCAAAAGGGCTCAATTTAAAGTCAGTTTTCATAACTGGCGCAAATAGGGGCTTGGGATACGCCTTTGTCCAGTATTTCTTGGAGCAGGATTTCCTGGTCTTCGGCGGAACGCGGGTTGTCAGCGACAGCCTGCCCAAGCATCCTAACCTGATTTGGGTTCAATGCGACGTCATGGATGATGAATCAATCAGGCGTGCCGTTGCAACCGTATCCGAGAAAACAGACGGCCTCGCGTTCCTGATTAACAACGCTGGCACGAACAAGGATACCATTCCTGAGGGAAATAAGGATTTGGTGTCAAAGCTCGGCCGTCTGGACAGGGGCGCGCTGCTGAACATGTTCAACGTGAATGCCGTAAGCCCGATAATGGTCACTCATGACGGAGAACTGTACCCGCTTTAAATCTTTAAATTTCAACCAATGACTGTCAAAATCGTCCAAAAAATAGTATCGCTCGCAGATAAAGAAATCGTCATTTTCACGGATGGCTCATCGAGGGGCAATCCGGGCCCCGGAGGATACGGAGCTGTCGCAATCTATCCGAACGCATTTGGAGAGCTGCATGTGGATGAAATAGGGGGCGGAGAGCCGGAAACTACCAACAACAGGATGGAGCTGCGGGCTGTTATCGAGGGGCTTAAAAACTTCATGAATTTTTATCAAAGTTTTTCTGAATACCATATTGTTTTTTATATTGATTCAAGTTATGTTGTGAAAGGGGTACAGCAATGGATCAAAGGATGGAAGAGAAATAACTGGATTACTGCGGCTAAAGAGCCTGTAAAGAATCGGGACTTATGGGAGCAGCTTTCCGATATTCTCGACAAGGGCGACGGGAACGGTCCATTGAATGTCACGTGGAATCTTGTACCCGGCCATTCCGGCATAGCTGGCAATGAGCGATGCGATGTCATCGCGACAGCATATGCGGATGGAAAAGATTTCAGCCTCTACTCCGGATCTTTAGCGGGCTACCAGTCAGAAATCTGTCCCGAGATATTGAATCTTGAAACAGATTCCTCTGCGGTCCAAAAGAAGAAAAAGAGCAAAAGTTCAGGCAATGGAAAAAAAGCGCACTCATACATCAGCCTCGTCGACGGCAAGCTCTCGGTCGATAAGACATGGGCGGAATGCGAAAAGAGAGTGAAGGGAAAAAGTTCTGCGCGCTTCAAAAAGTCTATTTCTCCCGAAAACGAGAAAGAAATAATTCAGGAATTTTTGAGTCGTTCTTAATCTCGGTCTTGTAATATTTCAGCAACCGAACATGTGTCCAATGCACGGGCTGTTTTTGCATGGGCATGTTTGGAAAAATGAATGTCTATTGCGAGTTCGATATTTGGGAATCGAAAATTTCTTGTTCGAATCATCTTGGTGACCGGATGCTTCTTTTTGGCATGGCTGAGGTTCACAAATCTCAGCGAGCGCGACGGTTCTCTCGACTCACATCTAAATCAGAAGGCGGACGTCAGGGGCAGGGTGATCGAGATGCCCGAGATGCGAAACGGCAGCCCTCGCTTTCAATTTCAGATTAGCGAAATTAAAAACGGCAACGGCCTTTGGGAAAAAGTTTTAACCAGGAGAGGCCGCTCTCCGAAGGTTCTTGTTCGTTCCGTTTTTTTCGGGTCAGAAATCAGCTACGGCGATGTTCTGGAGTTCTCGGCTACCGTAAAAGTTCCAGAACTTATCGCGAGCGAAGACGGTCGCACGTTCGACTACAAATCTTTCCTGGCCAAAGACGACATGCACTACATTCTCGAAACGAGAAGTTTCGTCGTTCTGGAGCTTGGAAGAGGAAATCCGGTCGTCAGCTTTCTGTATGGCGTCAAGAAACGCTTGGTCAATAACATCGAGGACTCTCTGCCTTCGCCTCATTCCTTTTTGGCGAGCGGGCTGATCATCTCGGGGAAGGGATCGATGGGAAAGGAACTTCAGGAAAAGTTTCAGATAGCCGGACTGATTCACATAGTGGTCCTGTCCGGATCGAATGTCTCAATTATCGGCGAGGCAATTTTGAAAGTTTTCAGCTTCCTGCCGAAGACGCTGGCGAGCGTTTTTGGCGGACTTGGAATTGTCGCTTTTTCGATTATGACAGGTGGCGGAGCGACCGTTGTCAGGTCGACCATCATGTCCATAATCGCTCTCTACGCGCGAGTGACGAATCGGACAAATCAGGCCCTTGTGTCCCTGGGCACGGCGGGCATTTTGATGATCGTCCATAACCCAAGAATCCTCTTCCATGATCCGTCATTTCAGCTGTCCTTCCTTGCCAGCCTGGGGCTGATACTCTACTCGGAGCGGATCAAGGACAAGATGCTTTTTCTGCACGCGAGGCTCAAGGTTCCGGTTTCGGTTATCGACCTAGTTTCATGCACTGTCTCGACCCAGCTTTTCACTCTTCCATACATCATAAACATGTCGGGGCTGTTTTCAGTTGTCGCCCTGCTCGTGAACATCGTCGTGCTTCCCGTCATCCCCTTTACGATGTTAATGGTATTCGTTGTCAGTGTTTTTAGTTTCATATCCCCGCATCTCGCGTCCGTGCCCGCGTTCGTTTCATGGATCCTCCTGTCATACGAACTTGCGGTCGTGGATTTTTCTTCGGCGGTCAAATGGTCCCATGTCCTTATTCCTCCTATCTCCGTCCGCTGGGTGTATCTCGCGTACCTGGTTTTTGCCGCGGACATTTCCTTATATCAGATCCGTTTCATGGGCAGGAAACAAAAAATACCGCAGCTGAATATCTAGGTATTCATCACGTGCGGTATTTTGCATGTGTGGTTTTGAAACATCGCGGACATTCTTGCGTGTAACTGTTAAACAGTCGTTTTGGCAAGAAGAATCAGCGTCGAATTCCCGTTATGCCCGTGAAACTGACTTCACGTATCTTTCGGAGACTACTTCCCAATTGAGGTTGGAGAAGAACGCCTCAACGTATTTCTTCTTTTCTGACGGAACATAATCCAGCATGTACGAATGCTCCCACATGTCCAATGCGAGGATGACATCAAGTCCGACAAGCTGTCCGAGATGCTGTTCCTCGATCCAAGCATGCATGAGCTGGTCTGTCTTTTTGTCGAAATACAGGATGGCCCATCCTACGCCTCTCGTCATGGACATGGCCTTGAAGGAAGCCAGCCATGCGTCGAACGATTCGAAGTCGGCGGAGATTCTCGCGGAAAAATCATCGCCTTCCGGGAGATTCTTCGCTCCGCCTTCGAGCTGCTCGAAATAGTATTCGTGATTCCTCATCCCGTCGAACTCGAAGCCGAGGCGCCGCCGAAGCTCGCCGATCGTGAATGAGTTCTTGTCATGGTCGGCAGACAGTTCCGTGATTTTCTCCTGAATCAAGTTGAGATGCTTCACGTACCCCGCATAGAGCTTGAGGTGCTCCTCGATTGTTTTCGATGAGATTCCCTGGAGCTCGCCGAGTGAAAATTTTCGTTCTGAATATGTCATAAAGTTGGATTAAAAATTAAATAATACTTCAAGTATACCACGCATGAAAAATCATCAATCGTTCCTCTTTCCGCTCGCGATCAGCCTGCTTGCTTTCGGGTTCAATCTGCATTTTTTGAGTCAGCTCTTTTCGTCGGTTCAGCCGAGCCGGCTTGCGTCGGCAATGCGATCGACTTTGGAACCGGGGCAGAGTCGGGAAATCAGTCAGGCGGTCCCGGTCGCTCAGAATCTCAAAGTCAGCTTTCTCGATGTCGGCCAAGGCGACTCGACGCTTCTTCGGACGGCAAAAGGGGCAGCCGTTCTCATTGACTCAGGTCCGCCATCCGGACCGTTCAAGGAATCGCTTTCCGAGGAAATAAATTTGTTCGACAAAAATATCGACCTGGTGCTGTCGACGCATCCGGATGCGGATCACATAGGCGGACTGAAAGGCGTTCTGCAAAAATATGAAGTCGGAATGTATCTGGACAGTTTTGTCAGAAGCTCAAGCGACCTGTACCTTGAAACAGAAAGAATGCTCCGGGAAAAAAAGCAGCCGAGGCTGTTCGCCTACGAGGGCATGAAAATTAGAATTTCTGATTCAGGAAGTTCCTTTGGCAAGAATGCATTTCCGCGGGACACGAACGGTTCTCCGCCGCCGATCCTTGAGATAGAAATTCTGGCGCCGAGCTTCGAATACGTCTTGGGAAAAATAAAGTCATGCGCCGATGCCGAGACTGAAAAGATCCTGAAAAAGAATCTTGCTTCGGCAAGCAAAAAAGCCAAAGCTAAAAAATCCTCAGGCACGGGCGAGAGGCCTGCCGTAACTGCGACGCTGTCAGCGACGGATAAAAAAACCATCAAGAAAAAATGCGTCTCGGGAGAATTGATGGACACAAATGAAATGTCCGTCGTCGCGCTCGTCAGATACGGCAAGAGCAAAATCATGCTAACGGGCGATGCGCCGGTCAAGGTTGAGAAATACGCATTGCAAAAGCTGCGGCGGACAGGATTCGAATCAATTCAGGATTTGCATGTCGACATTCTGAAGGCCGGGCATCATGGATCGAAAACTTCAACCGGTGATTTTTTTGTCGAGGCGCTCAGGCCGACTTACGCGATCATCTCGGCGAGCAAATCGAACAGGTACGGTCATCCGCATAAGTCAGTTACCGACACGCTCGAAAAATTCGGGTCGAAGATATTTAGCACTGGGGAAACGGGCACAATCAGTTTTCTGATGGACGGCATAAAAGTGAGACCGAAAGACTAATGAAGTCAGGCCATGTCAGATGCTCAGATGCCGCAAAACTCGCAAACTTCCTTTTTCAGGTCTTCCGTTTCTCTCATTCCGTCAAGAACTAAGTCGGCCTGGTTTATCGCCGGGTATCCATATGCCTTGAAATTAGGGATCACAACTTTTTTGATAAACTCGATCCTTGCACTGTCCCCTGGCAAGCTCCTTCTTTCCAATACTGCGCTATCTGGAATATCCATATAGATTTTTGCATCAAAAATATCTCGAACTTTCTCATCGAAGAATAAAAGAAAACCCTCAACCAGAATAATGGGCTTAGGATTAATTGCTTCATATCTTATTTCAAATGACTTGCCCATTGGAGCGATGACGGGTATCTCGGTGGTTTTGCCCGCTTTTAAATCAGCCAGATTTTGAAACAATAAATTGAAATTAAGTTTGAGCGGAATATTCCAATTCGAATTGCCGTCAGCGTCCGGGTTCGGAAACCCCTTCGCAGCAAATGAATAGTTATCCAATTTTATTCGAAGCACGTCCGAATTTTCCGCGGCGATGAGTCTGGTAAGGGTCGATTTGCCTGATCCAGTGGGACCAGCAATTCCTATCAGTTTAACTGTTCTATCAAGGTTCGCATTCATTAAATATAATGATACCGTACTTTCTAGGCAAATAAACAAAAAACCATCTTCCGATGATTTTCTTTGGGCGATCTGTTTTTGCAAGCGTGCGCTTGAAATTAGATAAGCCCGGCTTTCTTGAGAGTGGCGAATGCGCCGTTCTTCTGTATAGTCTTAAGAGCCTTGGTTGAGATTGTCATCGTGATGCTCTTTTTCAGTTCAGGAACGTAGATTCGCTTCTTCTGAAGGTTTGGATATCGAAGTCGCGTGCCAGTAGGGTTAAACTGCGTCGCTCGAGTTCGGTTTGAGTAGCCTCCGCCTGTAAGAGGTCCTCTTTTTGTGATTGCGCATACTTTTGCCATATGTTGGAACATGCTATCATATTTTTTGCATAACGCAAATAACGCATGAACCCCCTCTTTTCCCTGGCCATCCTCATAATATCGATAATTATCCATGAAGTGGCTCATGGGCTGGCAGCCTTGTCTCAAGGGGATAAGACTGCTCAATATGCAGGTCGCCTGACCTTGAACCCCGTAAGTCACATAGACCCGATCGGTTCCATAGTTGTCCCGCTTGTTTGCGTGCTCTTGCCGGGAAGCATGGTCTTCGGTTGGGCAAAGCCGGTGCCGTATAATCCGTATAACCTTAAAAATGGCCGTTGGGGCGAGCTTTGGGTGGCATTTGCCGGTCCTCTTAGCAACATTATCATCGCTCTCTTGGCCGGATTCACTATCAGGCTCTTCGGCAACGCAATCCCGGAGGCGACCGTTCTCATACTCTATGTTACGGTTCTTATAAACATCGTGCTAGCCTTCTTTAACCTCATTCCGCTGCCGCCTCTCGACGGCTCCAAGATTCTGATAAACCTGTTTCCTAACCAGATGGCTAGCTTTAGGGGTATTTTCGAAAAATATGGCATGCTTGGGACGCTGGCCCTCGTTTTTATCTTCTGGCAGTTCCTGACGCCTGCTGTTTTTGCCCTCGTCGGCCTTGTGACCGGAATTCAGTAGTCTTTCGCGACGGGTCGGTTGCCACGACTGCCTCGAAAAGGGACTGCAACCTGTAGCCACCGACTTCGTCGTTGGACAGGTCGGTTGCCCTCACCAGGACTGCGACTTACAACCGCCGGCACGCCGTCGGGTAAGTCGGTTGCCCCCTACGGGGACTGCAGTTTTCATCCAATCGCTTCGCTCTTGGGAAAACTGGTTGCATTACACCCATATATATAGTATTCTCATTGACAGTGCTTTTCGAAGCATTTTATTTTTAGTCACACGATGTGCGGAACACAAAAGGTGGCTTAGTTAATAGGTAATTCAACAAAAGGCATATGCCTACAATTAATCAACTTGTAAAGAAAAATCGATCAAAAGCAGGAAGAAAGAGTAAGGCCATCGCCCTGACTCGAGGTTTCAACGTGCTTAATAACCGACCTGTCTTCTACAACTCACCATTCAAAAAAGGTGTATGTACGAAAGTGACGACAAAGACTCCCAAGAAGCCTAACTCCGCAATCCGAAAGATTTGCCGAGTTCGACTTTCAAACGGTCTTGAAGTTACTGCATATATCGGAGGCATGGGTCATAACTTGCAGGAGCACTCAGTGGTGCTTCTTCGAGGCGGACGAGTAAAAGACGTAGGTATTCGATACACGGTAGTTCGAGGAGTTCTCGACTGCGCGGGTGTTGAGAAGCGACGAAAAGGCCGATCAAGCTACGGAGCTAAACGACCCAAAGCGGCTAAGTAATCTCCTACGTACCAAAGCAGAGTAAGCCCCGCATTGAAGCGTACGGCTGAATACATTCTGCGAATTATCAGAAATTTCCCCTAATTATCACAAACCATGCGAAGAAAAGTTAAAAATCGTAATGTAGCCAAGGCTGATCTTAAGTACAATTCACTCGAAGTTGGTAAATTCATCAACTACTGCATGTGGAGCGGAAAAAAGACAACGGCTATCGCTATCGTGTATCGAAGTTTCGATACCATTGCTGAAAAAATGAAGACTGAAGAGCCGATTGAAATCTTCAATACGGCGCTTAAGAACACTGCCCCTGCGGTAGAGGTTCGATCACGACGAGTCGGCGGCGCGAACTACCAGGTTCCTCGAGAAGTTCGACCTGAACGAAGGCAGTATCTTTCTATGAAATGGATTATCGATGCTGCTCGAAACAAGAAGGGTGCCGCAATGCACATCAAGCTTGCCGACGAGATCATCGCCGCTTCAAAGAACGAAGGCGAAGCGGTTCGAAAGAAGGAAAACACGCTCAAAATGGCAGAAGCTAACAAGGCGTTCGCGCATTTCGCTTGGTAGTCTTTGTAAAACAACGCTTATTCTCCTAGAGAATGCAAAAAACCGCTCAGAGATGGGTGGTTTTTTTTGTTTTTGTATCCTGAGTATGCTTTACTTCGTGTGGAACTATGAAAAGTGCATTGGTTACAGGACGCAAATACGCATGGGTAGGCGGTCCTGAATCTGGTTACGCTATCTATAACTCTGAAGGAGAGGAACTCATCAGGGTCTGGTCAGAGTTGCAAGCAAAATCCGTACTTGAAACAAGGAGTTTTGATTCCAGCATTCTTGCGGCAAATGTTTTGAAGGCTCTGAAAGAGAGAGGTGTTATTTCGCCTTTCAAATAGGGCTTCTGTGAAATAAGCCAAACTCAACTTCAACAAACAAAACCGCCTACACAGAGGCGGTTTAATCTTTGTGCTGAAATTGAAATCAGCCAGTCGGTCTTCTCGTCTCTAGTCAGCCAAGTCTTCGGGCGCAGTAACCCTCTTCCAATATGTGGCTTCAACAGCCAATATATCTTTGTTTTGCGCCATTTGCATAAATGTTTGAGGCAAACCGTATTCTCCCTTACTGCCGATCGGCACCATTTCGAGTTCAAAAACTTGCGGAGTCAGAAGGCATCCTCCCGTATACATGATATTTTCTTTGATTTTACCCTCTGGATCTTCCACTATGTCCACCATTCTTCCTTTCTCATCGACGATGCATTTTCCGGCTGTCATTTGCTGGTCAACCTTCTGAACAAGGGTTATCCATGAGTTTGGACGCTGATTAAATAGGACGATCATGGAGTTCATGTCTTCTTTTGAATACAAGTCGTCACCCATGAGGACTAGGAAAGGTTCTCCGCCGGCCAAAAGCTTGTCTTTTGCCTGCCAGAGCGAATGCGCGGTTCCGAGAAGCTCGTCTTGGACTATGTAAGCGATAGGAATGCTGATTCCTGCCTTATTTGTGAAATTATTGCCGATTTTCTGCCTAATCCTCTCTCCGAGGTGCCCGATTACGATAATCACTTCATGTATGGCGCTCGGCAGCTGCTCCAGCTTATGCTGAATAAGATTCTTGTCCTTATATTCCAATATCGGCTTGGGCGTATGAAGCGAGGATTCGCCCATCCTTGTGCCCTTGCCGGCTGCCAGTATTACGAGTTTCATGGTCCTATTATAATCTCTAGATAAAGTTTATGGAAACTTCATGTCAGTCGGGTATACTTCTGATTAATGCTAACCGAGAGGGATTTACAGCTTATTGACGAACGCCTCGATGAGAAGTTCGAAAAGTTTGCCATCATCATGAAGGCCGGGTTTGATTCGATGTTGGCATATATGCATGAGAATTTCGTCACCAAAGACGAGTTCAATGCAAAGTTTGATGGCATGTACGGATTCGTCAATCAAAAGTTTTATGAGATAGATTGCCGATTTGCGGCCATGGATTCAAGATTCGACCGGCTTGAACAGAAGGTGGACCGGTTGGATACGCGCGTAGGGAGCCTGGAGTTCAAGATGGATTCCATGGCGGGACTGTATCAAAACCACGAGAAAAGGATTGCGAATCTTGAAATCGGGATGCTCGAATAGGCCTTCCGCAGGCCGCCTGACAGGCGGCGTACGGCGTTGCCAACCCTTTAAAATAATGCTATTTTATCCCCACGACTTCAATCTAGAGTCGGTGCTATTATTTACCATTAATTATTTTATCTGGCCATCGGCCTTTTTAATTTAAAACTCGGCTAAGCCGATTACACATATGAACAGAGATTATCCATTGGAGAAAGTAAGAAATTTCGGTATCATCGCTCACATCGACGCGGGCAAGACCACGACGTCTGAACGAATCCTTTACTACACAGGTATGTCGCATAAGATCGGAGAAGTTCACGAAGGCGAAGCTGCTACCGACTGGATGGAACAGGAAAAAGAGCGAGGTATCACCATTACTGCCGCCGCTATCACATGTTTCTGGAATCCGACATACATGGGTACGGACAAGTCTCTCATGCACCGATTCAACATCATTGACACTCCTGGTCACGTAGACTTCACGGTAGAAGTGGAACGATCCCTAAAAGTACTCGACGGCGGCGTCGTGGTATTCGACGGCGTAGCGGGAGTGGAGCCTCAGTCAGAAACTGTATGGAGACAGGCTGACAAGTATAACGTTCCTCGAATCTGCTACATCAACAAGCTTGACCGAACAGGCGCTTCTTTCGAGCGGTCTTTCCAGTCTATCTTGGATCGACTGAACAAGAACGCGGTTCGAGCGCAGCTTCCCATTGGATCTGAAGGCGACTTCAGCGGAGTTATCGACCTTCTTAAGATGAAGGCGTATAAGTTTGAAGGCGAGATGGGCAACCAGGTTATTGAATACGAAATTCCGGCAGAATTGGTTGACGAGGCGGCTAAGCGACGAGCGGAGCTTGTCGAGAAAATCGTAGAGCAGGACGAAGAAATGATGAATCAGTATCTGGAAGGAAAGACGGACTTCGAGCTTCCGGCTCTGAAAGCGGCTCTTCGAAAGGGCGTTATCGCGAACAAGGTATATCCAGTATTCACGGGGTCATCGCTTAAGAACAAGGGCACTCAGCTTATCCTCGACGCCGTCGTTGACTTTCTTCCGTCTCCGCTTGATATTCCGCCAGTACAGGGAACTGATCCTGAAACGGGCGAAGTTATCACCCGAGCGGCTTCTGACACTGAACCTTTTGCAGCTCTCGCATTCAAATTGCAGACAGACCCGTTCGTAGGTCAGCTTACATTCTTCCGAGTGTACTCTGGAACTATCGAAGCAGGTTCATATATTTACAACTCAACAACTGGTCAGAAAGAGCGGCTGGGACGAATCGTGCGACTTCAGGCAAACAAGCGGGAAGAGGTTAAGAAAGTATACGCCGGAGAAATTGCAGCCGCGGTGGGCCTTAAGGATGCAAAGACATCGCATACGTTCTGCGATGAAGCCAAGCCTATCATCCTTGATCCGATTAAGTTTGCAGAATCAGTAGTTTCGCTTCGAATCGAGCCGAAGACAAAGGCTGACCAGGAAAAGATGGGCATGGCGCTTAAGAAACTCGGAGATGAAGATCCGACGTTCCGAATCTCATCAAACCAGGAAACCGGAGAAACTATCATCGCCGGCATGGGCGAGCTCCACCTTGAAATCATGGTTGATCGAATGAAGCGAGAGTTCGGCGTTGAAGCAAACGTTGGCAAGCCTCAGGTATCATACCGGGAAACCATCAAGGGAACTTGCATTGACGAAGACTTCAAATACGTCAAGCAGTCCGGAGGCAAGGGCCAGTACGGTCACGTTCGAATCACTATCAAGCCTCTTGAACCGGTGGTTGAAGGAGCCAAGGTTGCGAAGAACGTTCACCGAGAAGACGGGTATGAATTCATCGACTCAATCAAGGGAGGCGTCATTCCGACTGAATTCATCCCGGCGGTTCAGAAAGGCGTGAAGGAGGCGATGGACCGAGGCATCGTTGCCGGCTTTCCGATGACAGACGTGTCTTGCGAGCTTACGTTCGGTTCTTCCCACGATGTGGACTCATCAGAACTTGCATACAAGATCGCGGCTTCTCAGGCATTTCAGTCAGCAGCCAAGAAGGCCAAGCCTGTCATCCTGGAACCTGTGATGAAGGTGGAAGTCGTGACTCCGGAACAGTTCATGGGCGACGTGACCGGCTCTCTTTCCTCCAAGCGAGGCGTTATCGAGGGCATGGACGATCGAGGAATGAACAAGGCTATCAAGGCCATGGTTCCGCTATCCGAAATGTTCGGCTACACGACCGACCTCCGATCGATGACTCAGGGACGAGGCTCGATGACGATGGAATTCGATCACTACGACGTGGTTCCTCCGAACGTCGAAAAGCAGATCGTAGAATCCCGAAAGTAGCATTCAAATAAGAAAACTTCCCGAAAGGGGAGTTTTTATTTTGCGCCTTTTGGCAGAGATTGATTGCGCGAAAATAAAAAAACCGCAGCGGATTGCTAGTTATGCAATAGCGCTGCGGCTCGTTGGCGAACCTCGCGGTTTACCAGATGCAACTCTCGTCTGTCCCGATTCTCGGGATATCGGGGAGCTCGAGCCGGTGACTCTTCAGCGGCTTTGTCCCCGTCATCAGTTCGAGGGTGAAGCCTGTGAGGCCTGGCACGGAAAAATTGAAGATGCCGTTGTCGGGCCATGGAGTGCTCCGCTGGAGGAATTCCATGGAAATGTTCCCGAAAACAAGGTCTTTTTCGGCCAGCTGATCACATTTTTCCCTGAATCCGTCCCGAAGCGTCTTGACTAGCTTGGCATGGAATCCCACATGCCATTTCGGGGCATTTTGGCTCTGAATGAGCATGATGCGCAATGACCTCGTGGTCAGCACCTCGCTCCCTTCGTCTTGCTTGAACCCGCAAAGATCGGTGAGGATTTTTGCATGAAGAGAGGGGTTTTCGCTTTTGATCACGAACGCTCCCCGTTCTCGGGAAAAATCCCATCCAAAGCCCTGGCTCGTCTCTTCGCGGGAACCTCCCCCGATATCCACGAGTTCCAAGGGAAGGGTTTGCTGATGCTCCCTTCGTCGCACGTACATTAATCCTGACGCGGTCTCCTTTTCGTCGAAGAACCCTGCGCGGGCCATTCTCCTTCGGGCCTCGTCCTCGCTGCCCATGAAGAACGGAAGTGCCATATGACTTAATTTGACTTGCGCATTCAACTTTTTCCTCTTTCTACTATTCCAAAGAACTCGGCAACCGGCATCACCCCGGCTGAAAAGCTCAGGAAAGATGTTTTCTCTAACGTTTGTTGGTTGCAGGCTGCACTCGCGGCCTTGATCACGGATTTCCGCAGTGTGGCAAGATGTCCGTAACGGGCATATTAAATCATATAAAGCTAATATTGCAATAGACTGCGTTGTTGGGCCAGCCGGCGAATTGTATTAGAATGAACAGATGAAAAAAGAAGCCCGAGATTTTTTTGACAGAAAATTGAGACGTTTGGCAGACAGTACCGACACTGTCGACAAGCGAATATTCGTCCGTCCGTCCGCCGAGGAAATAGCGGGGAAGAACGAGAGGGGAGAAATAAAGAAAGTTCATGTCATTGGCGTTTGCGGAAAGGCGACATCGTCGCTTGCCGGCCTTTTTGCAGAGTCCGGTTTCGAGGTATCGGGTTCGGACGAGGGATGCTATCCTCCGGCAAGCGATCTCATCAAGAAGCTCGGCATGGAATTTTACGAAGGATTCAGCGGGGAAAATATCAAGGATAAGGATTTGGTAATAGTCGCGAACATGTTCGGTCCTGATAATCCCGAGGTTGCATATGCCAGAGAAAACGGTCTCAATCAGATGTCCATGCCTGAGGCAATAGCCGAATTCTTCATAGAAGGCAAGACGTCGATTGTCGTTTGCGGAACGCATGGGAAAACTACTACGACCGGAATGATGGCGCATCTTTTCATAAGCGCGAAGAAGGGTCCGGGGTTTGTGGTCGGAGGGGTCGCGGTTCCCGCTCATGGCGGAATCCAGGAAACGAGCTTCAGCGTCGGCGCGAAGGACGCAAAGCATTTTATTATCGAAGGGGATGAGTACGACACTTCATATTTCGACAAGTCGCCGAAGTTTCTGCTATACAAGCCGAAAGTCTCGATTGTCACGTCGCTCGAATTTGATCATGCCGACATATACAGCGATTATGAGGAATATAAAAAATCCTTCATTTACTTGGCAGAAGAGACGCACGAGGACGGCCTGCTCGTCTTGAATGGCGATATTCAAGAAGTTAAATCTTTGGCTGAGCATGCATCCGCAAAGGTTCTGTTCTACGGCTTCACTGAAGGCTGCGACGTCCGTGCCGCTGACATAGAGGTTGATGCCAAAGGTCAGCATTTCAGCGTGCTGTGCAAGGGGGAAAATATCGGGCGGTTCACGCTTAATCTGTTCGGACGATATAACATCGCGAATGCGCTCTCCGTCATCGCGGTCGCGCTGCATGAAAATATTTCCGTTCCGGAGATTCGGACGGGGCTTGAGACATTTTTGGGAATGAAAAGAAGGCAGGAGATACGGGCGGACATTCATGACATTCTCGTCATCGACGACTTCGCCCATCATCCGACTGCCGTTGCCGAAACGCTTGCGGGCATCCGGGAGAGATTTCCAGACAGGAGGATAGTTGCGCTGTTCGAGCCTCGGTCGAATACGAGCAGGAAGAAGATGTTTGAAATTCCATACAGCAATTCATTCGGTTCGGCCGACATGCTCTGTCTCTCGATGCCGGCGCTCCGGCACAATGACAACCCTGCGGATTTCATTGACGGCCCGGCCGTAATAAATCATGTCATTGAAGAAGCGAAAAAGAACGGGAGAGAGGCAAGGGCCTTCTGTGTTTCAAATGGAGACGAAGCCCTCGGGCGGCTAGTGCCATTGCTCAAGCCTCGCGATGTCGTGGTTGTAATGAGCAACGGATCGTTTGACGGCGTTCATGAGAAATTGATTTCTAATCTGAAAGAAAAATTTGGCGCTAATGCTTAAATGGCCGGTTCTCGTCATTTCTTGCGAATTTTTGATGCCGGGTTTAGTATGTGTCTGCTTGCCCTCCCGTAGAAGAGGACACAAGATATGGGCCTTGGCATCGTTAACTACGCCAAGGGGAACCCGAACTGCACATTAACAACGTCAGTAGAAAAACGGAGGTTCATACTATGAAAGTGCGTACTAACTTGGTCTCCTTGTCAGCCGTCCATCATTTTGGTGATGCCGACTCGACAGGGCCGCCGGGTTCGCGCGATCGAGTTCCCAGGACGCCGCTTCGGTGACGCCCTGACGAATACGACCTTTGACTGACTGAACAGAACACTGTCCCGAAGGAACACCTTGATCAATCGATGCTGCGGCCCTCTGCGGCTCAAAACAACGATACGGTCAAAGTGGCTCCTTCGGGGCTTTTTTATTTGCAATTATGAATTTCAAGTATATAATCTGATTCTAATGGGTCCCAGCAAGCCCCAAACACTTTCGCTGGGGTGACACTCAGCGTACAAATGTCCGTCCAGGATACGTCCTTCTCAGGATTGACGCCGTACTGGCCGGAAACTGCAAGTAACCTAATAGACATGAAAGCATCAACGCTCGCATGCCTGACGCTCCTCGGCCTCGCGGCCCTGGCATGCATCGGTTCGGAACGTCATCGCCAGGGGCAGTCCCTGGCTCCGCCCGAACTGGTGATCGCGTCAGAGGAAGGTGGCAATTCGACCGCATTTGGCTCAATAGAGCCATTTACGGCCGCGGAGGGGCTCTGCTTCACGGCAGATGTCCTTCAGACGTCATTGGCTTCGGCCCCGCTCGCCCTCATGGATACCTCCGCTCCCTTTTCCGGGTGCGCGGTGCATCATGATACGGCTGATCCGGTCGTCAAGCCAGCCCGACACGCCCTTGCGGCACAATCTGCCCATTGGAGCAACGCTCCGCCGGGCAGGTCAGAGACCGTCGTCTCTGCAACGCCGCGCCTTGCGCACACCGCGAAAGACCCTTTCGCGGTTCCCAAAATGACAGTTTGCTGAGCCTCTCGAGTTGAGGTGATCAGGCTCAGTATGGCCGGACACGTGTACGCATTGCACGGGTCCGGCCTTTCTATTTCCGCTCAAAAACCCTCTTAAAAGAGGGTTTCGCGCTGTCTTTGCCGCATCTGAGGGTTATTTTGTTGACTTTGCCTTGCTATTTGGTAGTATCAATTGTATTGCGTTTCGGCGCTTTTTTTATCTGGCACCTTTGTCAGGCCGTTCGACCGGGATACCCTTATAAAATAAGGATATTTCAGAACCAAGCAGGCAAAGCACTACCGATAATATTTAATAAAAATAATTAATTATATTTAATTGGAAACTTGAAGTGGTCGGCGAGGGCGAAATACTGCCCCGAAGGACGCTTAAAGATGGCAATTAATCAATAAAACATATGGCAGAAGCTTTCGATCGTTCAAAACCTCACTTAAACGTAGGTACAATTGGTCACGTTGACCACGGAAAGACAACTCTTACGGCGGCTATCCTTAACGTTCTTCACCGAGCTGGAAAGCAGGTTACATTGAAGGCGGTAGGAGATATCGACAAGGCGCCTGAAGAAAAGGCTCGAGGTATCACTATCTCGCTTTCTCACTCAGAATACGCTACAGATGCTCGACATTACGCTCACATTGATGCCCCAGGTCACGCCGACTACATCAAGAACATGATTACCGGCGCAGCGCAGATGGACGGTGCTATCCTCGTGGTAGCAGCGACTGACGGTGCCATGCCACAAACTCGAGAACACGTTCTCTTGGCTAAGCAGGTAGGTGTACCTAAGATCATCGTATTCCTAAACAAATGCGACATGGTTGAAGACGCGGACATGCTCGACCTTGTAGAAGCTGAAATCCGAGAACTTCTTGCGAAGAACGGCTTCGATGAAGATGCTCCGGTTATCCGAGGTTCTGCTCTCAAGGCTCTTGAGGCGACAGGAATCGAAGATGAGTGGTCTAAGAAAGTACTCGATCTCGCAAACGCGCTCGATACATACATCCCGCAGCCAATCCGAGAAACTGACAAGCCATTCCTCATGCCTATTGAAGACATCTTCTCTATTGAAGGCCGAGGAACTGTAGTAACGGGCAAGATCGAGAAAGGTATCATCAAGGTAGGCGAAGAAATTGAAATCGTGGGTCTTAAGGACACTACGAAGACGACTGTGACTGGTATTGAAATGTTCAACAAGCAGCTCAATGAAGGTCAGGCCGGCGACAACGCGGGCATCCTCCTTCGAGGCGCTAAGAAAGAAGATCTTACTCGAGGACAGGTTATCTCTAAGCCGGGTTCAGTTAAGCCTCATACAGAATTCGAAGCGGAAGTATACATTCTCAAGAAAGAAGAAGGCGGTCGACACACTCCATTCTTTACTGGTTACAAGCCGCAGTTCTACGTGCGAACGACTGACGTTACGGGCGAAGTAACGCTTGCTGACGGAGTTGAAATGGTTATGCCTGGCGATACGGTTACATTCAAGGTTAAGCTCGTGGCTCCTATTGCTCTCGAAGACAAGCAGCGACTCGCTATTCGAGAAGGCGGCAAGACTGTAGGTGCGGGTGTAGTAACAAAGATTGTTGCCTAACCTTTAGGTAAACGCTCTTTACAACTACGCATAATTAATTACATAGCTCACATGGCTGCAACAAAAGAAACTACAAAAAAGAAGACAGCCAAAGAAGATGGTGTTTCGAAGCTTCGAATCAGGATTCGAGCTTACGAATCAAAGATCATTGACGCTTCAATAAAGCAGATCATGGACACGGCGCTTCGATATGACGCTACCGTACTCGGACCAGTTCCTCTTCCAACGGAGAAACGAATCTACACCGTGAACCGCTCTTCGTTCGTTTACAAAAACGCGCGCGAGCAGTTCGAGATGCGAGTGCACAAGCGACTGCTCGACATTGTCAATCCTTCTGCCAAAGTTATCGAAGCTTTGACTAATCTTAGCCTCCCTTCCGGCGTCAACATTGATGTGAAAATGATGTAAGCGCGAGCCTGCACATTATCCCAACAAAGATTAGCCCAGTAAAAAACATGAAATTCATTCTTGGAACAAAACAGCATATGACGCAGCTCTTCGACGAGGAGGGCAAGGTGCACCCGGTCACTGTTGTTAAGGCAGATGATATGGTTGTGACTCAAGTAAAATCCGAACTCAAGGATGGATACGAGGCCGTACAGGTTGGTTTCGGCACTAAAAAAGCCAAGCGAATCAACAAGCCGCTCAAAGGTCATATGAAAGATGGGAACTTCCGCCATCTCAAAGAAATTAAGGGTAGTGCATCTGCTGACGTAGGCGCAGCTATCGAATCAACACTCGAAGCCGGCGACGTTGTCACCGTATCCGCAATCTCAAAATCGAAAGGTTTTCAGGGCGTGGTAAAGCGACATGGTTTCCATGGCGGTCCTCGGTCTCACGGTCAGAAGCATTCTGAGCGAGAACCCGGATCAATCGGTGCTGGTGGGTATCAGCGAGTATTTAAAGGTCGAAAAATGGCCGGTCGAATGGGTGGTGATAGAGTAACTGTCAAAAACCTTGTAGTAATGTCTTACGATAAAGATCTTAAACAGATTTACATCCGAGGTGCTATTCCAGGTCGAAGAGGTACTCTAGTCGAAATCCAAGGGTAATCTTCACGCTAACTGAACATTTATGGCAAAGAAACTAACAAATAAAGCTGAAAAAGCTGAGAACATCGAAGTGAAGGTTTACAACCAGGAAGGTAAAAGTGTAAGTACGCTTGCGCTTCCTTCAGAAATCTTCGGCCTTTCATGGAACGCGGATCTCGTGCACCAAGTGGTAACGTCGATGCAGGCATCTGCACGACAGCCGATTGCGCACACGAAGACCCGAGGCGAAGTGCGGGGAGGTGGAAAGAAACCTTGGAAACAAAAAGGAACTGGTCGGGCGCGGCACGGATCATCTAGATCTCCGATCTGGGTTGGCGGCGGCGTGGCTCACGGTCCTCGAAACGACAAAGACTATTCTCGAAAGATCAACAAGAAAATGAAAGCGAAGGCTATCTACACTATCCTCTCTGGAAAGATGAGAGACGGCGAGATGATTTTCTTGGATTCTTTCAGTCTGTCTGAATCAAAAACCAAGCAAGCAAAGTCAGTGTTGTCTAATCTCGGAAATATCTCAGGATTTGAGATGCTTCCAAAGCGAAGAAACAATGCCGCTTTGATTGCCGTACCGAAGCTTGATGAAAACACAAAGAGAGGTTTCCAGAACATGGGCAATCTTGAAGTGATGGAGGTTCGAAACATCAATCCGGTCGCTCTTCTGAAGTACAAATACGTCGTATTCGCTTCGCCCGAAGAGTCAATTAAAACTTTGACATCTAAGATGAACTAATATGACTACTTCAATTCAAAAGCACGTCATTGACGTAATCAAACGACCAAGAATCACGGAGAAGGCTGCTCTCGCATCCGAGAGAGGCGTCTATGTGTTCGAAGTAACTAAGGAGGCAACAAAAGCTTCCGTGTCGGCAGCCGTAAAGAAACTTTACAAAGTTACTCCAACGGGTGTAAACATCGCCAAGACTCCAGCCAAGAACGTCGTCGTTCGCGGCCGAAGAGGAGTCAAGGGCGGAACTGTTAAGGCGTACGTTACCCTTAAGAAGGGTGATAAGATCGAATTAGCATAAAGTTATGCATAGTCATACTCTGGTAATACAAACATTATGAAAAGATTTAAACCTACAACACCGTCAAGGCGAAATATGACCAAGGTCACGTACCGAGGCGTTATCACTGCTGACGAGCCGCATAAGCCTCTTACGCACGGATTCAAGCGGTCCATGGGCCGAAACAACCGAGGCCGAATCACTACTCGGCACAAGGGAGGCGGCAACAAGCGAATGTATCGAGATATCGACTTCGTGTATAACAAGAAAGACATCCCTGCCAAATTCACGACTGTCGAATACGATCCAAACCGAACGGCATTCATCGCGCTTGCGGTTTATGCGGACGGCGAAAAGCGATACGTGGTCGTTCCTAAGTCGATTAAGCCCGGCGACACGTTCTTGGTAGCTGAAAAAGCTGAAGTGAAGACGGGCAACCGGCTTCCGCTTAAGAACATTCCCGTCGGAACGTTCGTTTACAACATTGAAATCAAGCCGGAAGGCGGGTCAAAGTTGGTTCGATCGGCTGGCAACTACGCCGAAGTAATCGCTCAGGATGAAGGATATGCCCAAATCAAGCTCCCTTCCACTGAAATTCGAAAGATTATCGACACTGCATGGGCGACTGTGGGTGAGGTGTCTAACGATGAATACAGGCTCCAGAACTGGGGCAAAGCCGGAAAGAGTCGATGGCGAGGCATTCGACCGACAGTCCGAGGTACAGCCATGAACCCTGTGGATCATCCGCACGGTGGAGGTGAAGGTAAGCAAGGACGAGGACGAAAACGAGCTATCTCTATCTACGGCAAGCCTACAGGCAAGGGACAGAAGTCACGAAAGCCTAAGAAATACTCTAACCGACTCATCATCGCAAGACGAAAAGTTGGAAAGAATCGATAAGGCTTCAAACAAAAAGCACTTCAGAAATGGGGTGTTTTTTGTTTGCCTCGCTGCACTGATAGCTCAGGGAAATCGGTTTTACGGCCCTTATCAGGGCTTAAGAGCTTTTTCGGCCTGCCTGAGGCAGGGTTCCACGGCCCCCCGGCGTTTTTTGCATGGAAAAAGGCAGGCTTGGTCCGGAAGTTTCGGTCACGCCGATAAGGTGATTTGACACCCTGTTTATTTCTGCTAATATGCATACACAAGCTCTGTTAGGGCTATTATTTTTCGCACGAAGTTAGACGGCAAGACATACGGTCATACTCCTGCTTCCGCGTACCAAAACAATGACAAGATCACTCAAAAAAGGTCCATATATCGAAGAAAGACTTCTAAAGAAGATTGAAGGCAAGAACCCGCGAGAAACTGGGGTTATTAACACGTGGTACCGACGAAGCCAGATTTCTCCCGAAATGATCGGCTTTACGTTTGGCGTGCACAACGGCAAGGCGCACATCGAAGTGCTTGTCACTGAAGATATGGTAGGGCACAGGCTTGGGGAATTCTCCCCGACTCGAAAGTTCGTGCGACACGGAGGAAAGATGCAGAAGGATATCGACGCTGCGAAGAAGCAGGCCGAAATCTCAGCTGCCAAAGCCGCGAAAGCCTCGACGACAGATACTAAAAAGAAATAATCATAACGTCTTACCATGAAAGCAATCTTAAGAAACTATAGACAATCTCCGCGAAAAGTAGCACTTGCTGCAGGTCTGGTACGTGGTAAGACGGTCAAGAACGCCCTTGCTCAGCTGGCCTTCACGGTCAAGCGAGCTTCTTCTCCCGTTGCGGAACTCATCAAGAGCGCCGTTGCGAACGCGGAAGCGCAGGGCTTCTCAGCCGATGCCCTTATCGTCAAGGAAATTCGAGTAGACAAGGGAATCGTCCTTAAGCGAATGATGCCGCGAGCCCGAGGCTCAGCCTCACGGATCAACAAGCGATCAAGCCATGTCATGGTCGTTCTCGGCGAAGCCGCGGCCAAGAGGGGAAAGAAAGGCTCTTCCAAAGTTGCTGCTGAGAAAGTAGAAACCGAAAAAGCGGTCAAGCCGGCCAAAGCTGCAAAATCTAAAGCAGCCTCTAAATAATTAATAATCAATACATACCATGACGCATAACGTACATCCATTTGCACATAGACTCGGAATCATCAAGGATTGGAAATCTCGATGGTTTGCAACGCATGCTACTTACAGGACAAACCTGAAGTGCGACATTCTCCTTCGGGAATGGCTCGACAAGAAGCTCCGAGGCATGTACGTTGCCGGCGTTGAAATGGAACGAGGCGAGAAGAGCTACCGAATCGTGATCAAGACGTCTCGACCGGGCATCATCATCGGCCGAAACGGTGAGGGTGTAACCAAGCTCCGATCCGAAGTCCTCGCGTTCATGAAGAAAATCGGCGCGGAAACAAGAAGCGATCTCAAGCTTGAAATCGAAGAAGTTAAGTCTCCTGAAGCAAGCGCGGCCATCGTCGCGCAGATGGTGGCGGAAGGCCTCGAAAAGCGAATGCCCTTCCGACGAGTAATGAAGCAGATGATTGACAAGGTCATGTCGAGCAGAGACGTAAAGGGCGTTCGAATCTTCCTATCTGGTCGTCTCGGCGGCGCGGAAATGGCTAGGCAAGAAGAACTTAAAAAAGGTCGAATCCCTCTTCAGACTTTCAGAGCAGATATTGACTTCAAGCGATTTGAAGCGCACTTGCCTTATGGAAACATCGGCATTAAGGTGTGGATATACCTTGGCGACGTCTTTTCAAAGAAATAAGATAACGAGCTTTTAACTATACAATCATGTTATTCCCAAAGAAAGTAAAATTCAGAAAGTGGCAGAAGAACCGACAGAACCCGAAGTTCATCGGGGTGGAGTCCCGCGGGACTGACCTCAGTTTCGGATCTTTCGGCCTGAAAGCTACTTCTTACAATCAGGTTACGTCCAACCAGATCGAATCTGCCCGAAAGGTGATTGCCAAGTCAGTGGGCAAGGCCGGACGAATCTGGGTTCGAATCTTCCCTGACCGACCTTACACGCAGAAAGCTGCCGAAGTGCCGATGGGCAAAGGCAAGGGCGAGCCGCAGGGTTTCTGCGTAGATGTTCTCCCTGGCCGAGTAGTCTTCGAGATTGACGGCATTACTGAAGAGGCTGCCCGGGAAGCGCTTAGAAAGGCCGGAGCGAAGCTTCCTCTCAAGTCTAAAGTAGTAGCGCGAACGCATTAAAAGTCATTATATAATTGAACGAGTATGAAAATGTCCGACCTCAAAACAAAAACACCAAAAGACCTCCGAAAGCTTCTTGTAGAAAAGAAGGATGCTTTGCAGGAGTTCCGGCTTGGAAATTCTCGTTCAAAGACTAAGAACGTAAAAGAAGGTCGAACCATCAGAAAGGACATTGCTCAGATCATGACAGTGCTTAACGAGGAGCAGGCGTAACATATTTAAAATACAAACATGGCAACTTCAACAACAATTTCAAAAAAGAGAGTTCTCACCGGAGTGGTCGTATCTGACAAGATGAAAGATACGATTACGGTAAAAGTGGAACGATACGTAAAGCTTCCAAAGTACCAGAAATACGTCGTGCGAACAAAGAAGTACAAGGCTCATAATCCGGGCAACACCAAGAAAATTGGCGACAAGGCATCTATCGAAGAATGCGCTCCGATTTCCAAGGATAAAAAATTTAAAGTCATCGCGTAAGCGAAACTAATACTACCAACATGATTCAACCACGATCAATAGTTCGAATAGCAGACAACTCAGGCGCCACTATCGGCCGAGTTTTCAAGGTGCTCGGAAGCTCGAAGAAAAGATACGCCGAGCTCGGCGACATTGTCGTCCTCTCGGTCCAGAAGGCGCAGCCTCGAAAAAGCGTAAAGAAGAAAGACGTCCTTCAGGGCGTAGTCGTGCGGCAGCGAAAGGCATTCCGACGAAAGGACGGCTCATACGTTCGATTCGACGAGAACGCGGTAGTCATTCTCAACAAGGGCGGAAAGGACAAGACTGATCCGCTTGCAGGTCGAATCTTCGGCCCGATTCCGCGAGAGCTTCAGGAATTCGGCTTCCAGAAAATCGCGTCGCTCGCGCCTGAAATCGTATAACCTATCTTACGCATCTAAATACAAGACCATGAAAATCAAAAAAGGAGACAACGTAATAGTGACGGCGGGCAAGGAAAAGGGCAAAACTGGCAAGGTTATTCTTGCCATCCCGACCAAATCGCAAGTCGTCGTGGAAGGCTTGAATCTTCGAAAGAAGCACCAGAAGTCGCGACAGCAGGACAAGAAAGGCGTAACTGTCGAGTTCTCGGTGCCTATGCATGTTTCAAACGTCATGCTTGCCGAGTCCGGCAAGGCGGTTCGCGTAGGGACAAAGGTCGTCGGCGACAAGAAGGTTCGAGTAAGCAAGAAGACCGGGAAAACTATCTAGTCCTCCTAATTTAAATATTATGAAACATCAAACAGTAAAAGAAAAAGCGCAGGGTCTCTATGAAGCGATGAAGCCGAAGTTCGGATACACGAACAAGCTTCAGGCTCCTCGAATCCAGAAAATCATCCTTTCTTCCACGACAGGCTCCGTCAAGGATCCGAAAAAGAAAGAGCTCGTCGGCGACAGGCTCACCAAGATTGCGGGCCAGAAGGCCACGAAGACTTCAGCGAAGAAGTCCATGGCTGCTTTCAAGGTGCGACAGGGCGATGATGCCGGATGGCAGGTGACGCTTCGAGGCGAGCGAATGTGGAGCTTCCTGGAGAAGCTCATCAACGTCGCGCTTCCTCGAACTCGGGACTTCCGAGGCGTGGAGGTCAAGTCCATTGACGCCATGGGCAACTATACCCTCGGCATCAAGGAACATACCGTTTTCCCTGAAACTGCGGATGAAGAAATCAAGGACGTCTTCGGTTTCGCGGTAAACATGGTCATGACATCAAAATCAAAGGACGAAACGAAAGAAGTGCTCGAGCAGCTCGGACTCCTATTTAAAAAGATTGACACGGCTCGATAGAATTGCTAGCATCAACCAACACGAATTAACGAAATATGGCAAAAACATCAACAGTCGCACGATCCCTCAAAAAACCGAAATTCAAAAGTCGAGTAGTTCGACGATGTTTCAGATGCGGTCGAGGCAGGGGTTACATGAGAGAGTTCGACATGTGCCGAATCTGTTTCAGAGAATTAGCAAACGAAGGACTTATTCCGGGTATTAAAAAAGCATCATGGTAGACGTAATCGCAGAACTCATAAATAACCTTAAAGTTTCAAACAAGGCCGGCAAAGCCACTCTTGTGCTTCCTTACTCTAAGTTCCGGGAATCAGTTCTCGAGACTCTCAAGAAAGAGGGCTACATTAAGGATTTTTCAACGAAAGGGAAGAAGGTCATCAAGACTATCGAGGTCGAGCTTGCATACGAGGACAACGAGCCGAAGATACAGGGCGTTCAGCAGATTTCAAAATATTCTCGAAGAATGTACACGAAGTCGTCAGAGGTTCGGCCCGTGCGAAGCGGTTACGGATCGCTCGTCCTGACTACTCCGAAGGGAGTCATGGTGGACAAGGAGGCTCGAAAAGCGAAGGTCGGCGGAGAAGCATTGTTCAAAATTTGGTAATTAATTTAATATCACAACCATGTCACGAGTAGGAAAGCAAATCATCGAAATACCGGAAAAAACAGACGTCAAGCTCGTCGACGGCATTTTGACTGTCAAAGGTCCAAAAGGAGAGCTGTCGCGAGCTTTCAAATCTGTCGTAGCCATCAAGATTGACGGTTCGCAGATTACTTTCGAGCCTCAGAAGAAAGATCTTGCAACGACCGCGCTTTGGGGCACGTACGCCTCTCATGTCAAAAATATGGTCAAGGGCGTGAATGAAGGCTACACGGTCAAGCTCATACTCGAAGGCATCGGCTACAAGGCTGACGTGGTAGGTTCCTCGCTTAACCTCGCGCTCGGATTCTCTCATCCTGTCAAAGTCGAGATTCCTGCAGGACTCACGGTTACTTCGGAAAAGGGCGTCGTCTCGGTGTCCGGCATCAACAAGGAAGTCGTGACTCAGTTTGCGGCAGAAGTTCGATCCCTGAAGAAGCCTGAACCGTACAAGGGCAAGGGATTCCGATATGACGGCGAAGTAATCAAGCGAAAGCAAGGCAAAAAAGCAGCATAATAATTAGTTAAAGCATTCATATGAAGCAGTCAATTATATCAACAACAAGAGAAAGACGAAAAAAGAGAATCCGAGCCAAGATCTCAGGCACTTCTTTGAGGCCTCGACTCGCGGTCTACAAGTCAAATGCATACATTTATGCCCAGCTCATTGACGATGAGAACGGCGTCACTCTTGCTGCTGCTTCATCCATGAAGGCGAAGGGAGGCAAAACTGAATCTGCAAAAGCTGTCGGTACCGAGCTTGCAAAACTGGCCAAGTCAAAAAGTATCGCAAAAGTCGTATTTGACAGAGGCGGGTTTATTTACACGGGCCGAGTCAGGGCTCTTGCAGACGGCGCTCGAGAAGGTGGCCTAGAATTTTAATATTATACATTTATGACAGAAACTACAGAGACAAAAAACGAACCAGCTAAGGCTTCTTCAGCGCTTCCGCCAACAACTGGCGACGTGCGAAGCTTTGCTCCGAGAGGGTCAAGGCCTGCTCCGGGCGGACCGCGAGGCGCGTCACGAGGAGGGTCAAGGGGTCCTTCATCGGGCGGCGACAGGCGAGGCGGACCGCGACGAGAGCCTCGAGCTAAGCCGGAATTCGACCAGAAAATCCTCGACATAAGGCGAGTGACTCGAGTGTCATCGGGCGGACGACGATTCAGTTTTGCTGTTGCGCTTGTAGCAGGCGACCGACGAGGGAAAGTCGGCGTAGGCACAGGAAAGGGAGGCGACACTGCGCTCGCAGTTGAAAAAGCGCTCCGAAACGCAAAGAAAAACATGTTCGTGGTTCCTACGACCAAGTCAGGAAGCATTCCTCATGAAGTTTTTGCCAAGTTCTCAAGTTCTCGGGTTCATATCATGCCAGCTCCGGGCAAAGGCATCGTGGCCGGCAGTTCCGTGCGAGACGTCATCGACCTTGCCGGCATCAAGGACGTTACTGCAAAGATTCGATCTGGCTCAAAGAACAAGCTAAATAACGCCCGAGTTGCCATCGTCGCCCTCAAGCAGCTCAAGAAGCCGCGAGCGAACAGCAAATAAGAGACTAATTCAAATGCCATGCAAATTCATAACCTAAAGAGAAAAACTGAAAATAAGAAAAAGGTGCAGGTTGGTCGAGGCGGCAAGCGAGGCAAGACTGCCGGCCGAGGAACGAAAGGCCAGAAAGCTCGAGCCGGACACAAGATCCGACCTGAAATCCGAGACATGATCAAGCGGCTTCCGAAGCTTCGAGGCCGAGGCGTAAACTCAAACAAATCCATCAAAAAGGACGCGACTCCCGTTAACCTCACCAAGCTTTCCGTATTCAAGGCAGGCGAGACGGTTACCCCGAAAACGCTTGTAGACAAGGGCGTTATTGAAATGTTCGGCGGAAGATACCCTGAAGTCAAGATTCTCTCTACCGGCGACATTGCCGTGGCCCTCACGTTCAAGAACTGCTCAGTTTCTGCATCAGCAAAATCAAAGATTGAAAAGGTTGGCGGTATCGTTGCGTAGTGGTACTATAGGTGCTAACGCTATGACAAAATTCATCCAGAAAATCAAGAACGTATTTACAGACCCCGGCCTGCGGAAGCAGGTGCTTTTCGTGCTCGGCGCATTTGCCGTATTCAGATTCATGTCGGTTGTTCCGATTCCAGGCGTAAACCAGGCCGCTTTGGATCAGTTTTTGAGCAATAACCAATTTTTCGGCCTTCTCAGCGTATTCTCCGGAGGAGGCCTTTCGACGCTATCAATCATGATGCTCGGCGTCGGACCGTATATCACGGCTTCCATCATCATGCAGCTCCTGACTATCATGTCTCCGAAGATAAAATCCCTTCAAACGGAAGAGGGCGCAATCGGAAGAAAGAAATTCTCCCAGTATGCCAGGCTTCTTTCCGTGCCGCTCGCATTCGTGCAGGCATTCAGCTTCATCGTTATCTTGCAGCGGCAGGGCGCAGTGGCCGCCCTTGATCCGTTCACGCTGTTCACGAACGTTCTAGTTATCGTGGCAGGTTCGGTTTTCCTCATGTGGCTCGGCGAAATCATGACGGAGTTCGGCATCGGAAACGGCCTTTCAAATATCATCTTCGCAGGCATCGTCGCTTCGCTGCCGCAGGTCATTTCGCAGGCTTTCTTCGCTTTCCAGGTAGAACAGCTTCCTGTATACCTCGGCATGCTCGCTCTCGGCCTGTTTACCATCTTTGCGGTTGTCTACATCACTGAGGCGGAACGGCCAGTTCCCGTGACGTATGCGAAGCAGGTGAGAGGTACCAAGACATTCGGAGGCACTTCGACGTATCTCCCTCTCCGACTCAACCAGGCCGGCGTCATTCCGATCATCTTCGCGCTGTCGCTCCTCGTGCTTCCTCAAATGGTCTTCAATTTCCTTACATATCTTCAGAATCCGACCGTGAACAGCATCGGAGCCCAGCTGAACTCGATCATGCAGAACCAGTGGATTTACGCCGCTATCTACTTCGTGCTCGTATTCTTCTTCACATACTTCTATACGGCTGTAACGTTCGACCCGAAGAGCATCTCGGAGAATCTTCAGAAGAACGGGGCCTTCATCCCTGGCGTGCGTCCCGGCGAGCATACGGCTGAGTATCTTGGCAAGGTGGTGTCCAGAATCACTCTTGTCGGGGCATTCTTCCTCGGCGTCATTGCCGTCCTGCCTCCGGTCATCCAGGCCATTACGGGCATCCAGTTCCTGACTATCGGAGGAACCGCCCTTCTCATCGTCGTATCCGTAGTGCTCGACATCGTGAAGAAATCCGATGCCCAGCTCGCGATGAAAGAATACTAGAAAAAGCCCGCATTTTTCATGAAAAGCCGCCTCAAATCAGGGCGGTTTTTTTCTTGGTAAGAACTTCTCGGGTCCAGCGACTTATATAAGCAAGTGAGAGCTAACGATAAAATTCACATGTGAAATTACTCCCGGCTTCCTGCCCGCCCGGTTCTTTCGAGTTGCCCTTGGTTGCGGCCCTTCATGTTGCGTTAGAATTGCAATAGAAGGCGGTTGACAACAACCTTGCATGGGCACAAACTGTAGTAGTCATGGGGTTTCAGCAATGGTTTTGCTGTCCCGTCGTCTACTATCATGAAAGACACGCATAAGGCATTTTTGGAAGCTTATGATTTGCATGCAGATGCTCTCTTTCGCTTTTGCCTGTTCAAGATAAGCAATGCTGAATTGGCCAAGGACTTAGTTCAGGACATCTACATGAAAGCGTGGACTTACATATCAAACGAATCAAACTCGGTGGAAAATATGAAAGCTTTACTGTATAGGACGGCTACGAACTTAATCATCGACGAATATCGAAGAAAGGCCCGAAGGCAGGGCAAATCAGAATCCTTGGAAGTGCTCCAGGAGGCCGGCTTCGAGCCGTCTTTCGACAATACGGAATCTGTCGTAAATCAGATAGACGGCCTTGGAGCGATTGCAAAAATACAGAATCTCCCTCCTCCTTATAACGAGACTATATTCATGCGCTTTGTCCAGAGTCTGGAAATTAATGAAATAGCTGAAATTACTGGAGAATCGGAAAACACCATCTCCGTGCGTATTCACAGGGGGCTGGATAAATTAAGAGTCATGCTCAAAATTGAAAAACAAAATGCCTGAAGAATTATTTAAAAAAGCAAAAGACGTGAAGCTGAAGCCTGAAGACAAGGCGCATATAAAGAATGCGATCATGGATTTCATGGACAAGAATCCTGCGGCGGCAAAGACTGCTTCTGCCGAAGGCGGTATTTGTCGTGGGGAGAAAGGCAGCATAAGCACGGGGCTTGGCGGTCCCGGCATCGTGTCGCCATTCGCTGACATGGTAAGGGGCTTTCTCGACGGTCGTCTTAATGGGATAAGGAAGAACAAAGGAACTCGCGTTCAGATGTTCGGACCATTATCCGTATTTAAGCAGAAAAAATTTATGCCAATAATCATTGCTCTTGTGCTCGTGCTCGGCGGCGGAACAACATTCGCTGCCAACGGCTCACTGCCGGGCGACATTTTATACCCAGTCAAGATTCACGTGAATGAAGGCGTGGAATCTGCGCTTGCGGTCAGTTCTGAAACTAAGGCGAAGGTGAATCTGAATCAGGCGACTCGACGCCTCGAAGAAGCTGAAAAGCTGGCTTTTGAGGGAAGATTGAGCGCTTCGACCCAGGCTGACATTGAAAGCAAATTTACGAAGAAGTCCGTCGAGGCGACCGGCATCATTGATCGGCTAAGGGCCAGCGGATCGGTCGATGCGGCCGCGACTCTAAGTTCCGATTTCGAAAGCTCGCTTCGGGCTCATCAGAGGATCATCGCGAATCTTTCCTTGAAAGATGAGGGTGACGAGAAGACAAGGGCTGCCGTAGGGTCCATGCTCGGCGCGGTCGAGCGAAAGCTGGCCCGAGTGACGGAATCCCGGGCCGACGCGGAAGTCGTGATTGCCACTTCAAGCAATCAGGCGGGAATCAGGATAGCGGCGCAAAACGCGCTTTCGGTCGCTGAAAAGGAGATTGCCCAGGTCAAGACTGCGGCAAACAGCTCCGCATCCAGAATTAACGACGCGAGCAAGGCGACGGTCGAAGCCCGCCTCGGCGTGGCAAACGCGCTCGTGGTTGACGGAAAGGCCAAGCTTGATGCGAGCGTGTACGGGGAAGCGTTCACCGCATTCAAGGATGCGCAGCGAGTCGCGCACGAGGTAAATGTCATTTTAAAATCTAGCGGCAAGTCGACGGTCAGGTCAGGCGCTTCCGCGCAATCGGCTGCCGACATAAGCTTGAGCTCGTTTGCTTCCGGAACGGCCGTGACCGCCGCGATGTTCGCATCGGCTTCATCCTCGGCAAGCTCAACGGCATCGGCCACGTCTTCTGAGTCAGGTACCGCGACCTCATCCGGATCATCGAATTCAAGCCCGTCCGCGCCAAGCTCGAACGCTTCAGCTGGCGCTGAAGTCAAGGCTGAGATAAAAGTCGACATTCCCAAGGTTGATGTTTCCGTGACTGCGCCGATCAGCGCGACGGTCGATGCGGCTGCGGGCAGCAGCGGCCCCAAGGGCGGCCTGACGGACCTCTTCCGCTAGTCCTGGGGAAGGCCGTACCAAATCTGGTCAAATAGGACCTTCCTTGTTTCGGCAAACGCAGAATCTTCGATAATGAAAATGCTGTCGTTGTATTTGGGAGAAATGTAGGCGACAAGATTCGGGCAGATGATCTCAGTGAAAGCCAGCCTCGTGCCAAGCGGCAGCAGGCGGCTTTTTCTATTTTCCATCCTGTCCTTGGGCAGTATGTGTTCCCGGGCATATGTTGAATCGACGATTATCTGCTTGCTTCTCACGCCGAGCTTCTTTTTCTGCGAAATTATCTCGGAAACGATATACTTCGTCTTCACGTAATCCAGAAAATTCAAGCCCTCCGTGATGATCGAATATTCCCTCGGATCTGATTTGAATATGATGTTCCAAACCTCCTTGAATCCGTTCTGGCCATGCAAAAAATACATCCTGGGCTTTTTGAACAGGCTGCCTTTCATGGCTTCCAGCTCTCCGAGATGCGATTCGAATTCGCGAAGCCTTTGGCGGAGCTTCAGCGCCAAGCTCGACGGGGTGCAGGCGGCGAAGTGCGACTTCTTGCCTTTCTTTGTTTCGATGATGAAGCCTTCCCGAGTCAGCCGCTCTATCATGTAGTACAGGGAAGTGCGCACCACTCCGGATTTTTTCGATATCTCCTTCACGGTCGCTTCGCCGAGCTCCAGGCAGGCGAGGTATATCTTTGATTCCTTTTCGGACATCCCGCTCTTTTGAAGCAATTCAGTCAGATTTGTCATGCCTTTATTGTACGCCCTTCGGCATGAAACTCAATATTTTTTGACGAAAAGTTAGACAAGATATGTTGTTGATTTAAATCCCGAGAGTAGTATTGTAGCCAGATA
Organism: uncultured Candidatus Saccharibacteria bacterium; assembly: GCA_964550955.1. GTDB lineage: Bacteria > Patescibacteriota > Minisyncoccia > Phycocordibacterales > CAIZLB01 > VEQN01. Next base: position 596,825 of record CAZKAF010000001.1, on the reverse strand, counting down.
GTTGATATTCAGAAATCAGTTTTTCCAGAAACCAGCCAAAAACCAACCATATTGTTCTATGAAAACACCTACAGAGAGGAAGACGGAATCATCCCTTGTCATTTCGGCGTCAACGCGCCTGAATCTGACCAATTCCGGCAGCCTCGAGATTCATTGTCTCGGGACCGGTTCCATGATTTCAAGCGGTCATGGCAACACGAGCTATCTCGCGGTAAAAGGAGACGATCATCTGCTCGTCGACTGCGGCCCTTCGGTTCCGGGATCATTGACAGCCTTCGGGGTGAACCTGAGCGATGTCAATGCCTCATACCTGACGCATTCTCATGCGGACCACGTTGCCGGCTTCCCTAAGCTCGTCGTGCACGCCCGGTATTTGCCGGGCACGAAGGCGAAAAAGAAGATGTCGCTCCTTAGCGACCCTGAATGGGCCGGCCTGCTTTGGGACGCTTCGCTCATGGGAGACCTGGGAACGCACGATTGCGCAGACCCAAGAGAGGCCTTGCCGAGCTTGTGGTATGACGTCGTTCCTCCCGTTTCTGTCTCGCCGGACGGAAGATGCAGGTCGTTCGAAATCGGAGAGCTGAAGATAGAGGCTTTTCGTGTTGCGCACACCCCGGCAAATTCCAAGGGATGGGCCGATTCGGCTTGGGCTACCGGATTGCTGGTTGATGGCAAGGTTTGGATTTCCGGGGATACCCGGTTCGATCCTGACCTCGTCAATCAGTATGCCGACCAGGCGGAAATCTTTTTCCATGACGTCGCTTCCGGAAAAAGCCCTGTCCACGCGTCGTTCGATGAATTGAGTTCCCTCGACGGTTCCGTCAAGTCAAGAATGTGGCTCATTCATTACGGCGACGAATGGGTGCGCGACGGCTTGCCGTCGGACGAGGCATCGGATCTTGTCAGGAGCAGGGGGTTTGCCGGTCTTGCGCATGTCGGGCTTACGGTCAGCTTTTCGTAGGCTGCATGCGCGAATCGCGGATTATTGAATGGCTGGTACTTCGTCCTGAGGTACCAGCCATTTTTTTGGCCCGTATTCATGCGAATGGTGATGAGATTATCTTTGCTCGAGCAAAGACTTCCCGGCCCGTCATTTCTTGAAGAGCTTTCTTATCGATTTCTCGACATGTTCTCCGGATTCCGGATCATCAAGATACACCCATATTTCCTGTATCGATATGTTGCCTCGTATGACGGCCTTGAACCCGCCGGTTATGTCATGGAATTTGACGGTCGGTTTGCCGACTCCTATGTGCTTGATGATTCCCAGGGATATCTTTGTCACCTGAGGCAGCCTTTGGATGAGGGCGATGACTTCCTGCGCTTTTTCTATGGCGCTCGTATGGCTCCTGGTGAGCTTCTTGTGGGTAGGCTTCGGCATCGCCTGTATTGTAGCAGGATTTCAGCGTATACTTTAATCAGATTTCGACCCGGACCGAAGCTGAACCCTGAATTCAAAAAACATGAGCATGAGTACCTTGGCAGTCCTGAGCCAGCACCTCACGCTGGTCGAGAGGAAAGCTTATTTGGATGAGCTGACCCGCCGCATTCGTCGGGCGGCAAGCCTTCGCGAGATGAAGGCGCTTATACGGGGAAGCAGATGGCCGCATGCCGGCCGTAGGAAATTCCCGAGACATCATTTCAATTGAGCTCTCCTTGTCGGCCCTCGTCTAATCAGCGAGGGCCGTACATATTCTGCTGCCGGGCGGGAATTAGTATTTGCTCCAGTTCATCTCGAATATTTCCCGCATTACTTTGGCAATCTCGGCATTGTCGATGACGACATACATGTCTTCCTTGAAGAGGGTGAACTTAACGAGTTTCTCGCTGATTTCTATGGATGAAGCTGCTGAATAGATTTCAGTCGGGAGGACCTTTACGTTATGATAAAACGCCTTGTCCTTGCTTCTGTATCCCTCAAGCGTCGGGTGATTCGGCGCGAATGCCCTAATCGAGACATTCTTATCTTTGAGACTCTTAAGATATCTGTCGACAAAAGGCAGGGTTAAAGGATTCACGTTTTCTGCGGAAGCAAAATAGCTGAGCAATTCTGAATCATCGGGAATCTCGTCCTCCTTGTATCGCATCGCTTGCTCGTATCCTTCGGCTCCTTCGAAATATGTGACCAGGGTTTCAGGCTGGCTTTTTCTGCCTAGCGCCATGAGGGCAGGGAGATCCCGGAGGGCGGACCTCAGTCTGGCTTTTGCCTCGCTGAACAAGGCTTCGGGATTTTTTGCCGAATACAGCTTTTTCTTTGAGTTGGGGTGGAAGAGAACGGCGTCCATCTGCCTGAGTTCGTCGAGAATTACATACGTTGTAGGGGTTTTCAGCCCGGCAAGCAGGCTGATTGCCCTGACAGGGCTTGGTCCAAGCTCTAAAAGAGCAAGGTAAATAAGGGCTTGTTTTTGGTTCAGGCTTATTTTCTCAAGGGATTTTGCCAAATCTGCGCTTTCTAATTTTTGCATACTTATATCCTACCCCTGCTGCATAAATAGTCAATATTTTTGATAAATCAATCCATGCCTGTTTTTATCATTATATATGGCCATATACTGACATGGTTGGTATCAAATTCTTTGAAATGTACCTAGACAGAGGTACTTTGTCATGGCCATACCAGCAGGCATTCTGCTTTCTGGACAGGTGGCCGGCTCTGCCGAATAGTTCCTTAAAAAACACGAGGTTCCTAATATGAAAAGATTTGAGGCGATCGGGGCATGGCTTTCAGGGAGCCTGACCTCTCGGCCAATAGAAGTGGTCAGGATCGTTCTGACTCCTGAGGCAAAATGTAATTTGGCATGCGAGCATTGCTATTGGAAGCACGATTTGGTGCAGGGTCCCGTCGATTTCTCCTCTTCGCATCAGCGGATTGTGGGAATGGTTGAGGCTCAAGCGACCCAAGACGACCTTTTGCATATTGTCTATGCGGGAAGAATCATGAGCAAGCGTGCCGTAGCCTGTTACCGAGGCCTGATGGCAAGCCTCGAACAGGCATGCAAAGATGGCCGGATTTCTAAAGATTCGTACTCTTTCGGCGCTATCGATAATGGCTATTGGATTTTGGATTATCCGGAATTCTTCGCGGATTATGAGTATATCAATATCTCGATAGATGGCTGGAGAGAGTCCCATGACAGGCAGAGAAACAAAGCCGGATCATTCGATGTGGCATGGGGCACGGTCATGGAACTCAAGCGTCAGGGTTACGATCCTATCGCGGCAAGTGCCATCGGGCCGCTCAGCATGAAGGATTGGGACAGGTTCGAAGACTTGCTGGCTGAACATGACGTTCGGTCGAGTTCGACATTTGTCTGGGACATGGAAGCCACGAAAGCTCGCGAGGTGTCCTCTATCAGGACGCCCGATCAGCTCATCGAGTATTTCGAAACCCTGGTTTCTGGCGTTCCAAAGCTTATCAACTTGTACGATCCCGAACACGTTCGGATTCTTAAGCCGCTGCTCAAGGAGCATGTCTGGCGTTTGGATTCCGCAGGTGACGGACTTTGCACGGATATCAACGGGTCTCATCTGCTCTACCGACCGCCAAGCATCAGCCTGTATCGGGAGGCAGAGATGATTTGGACCGGAGGCCTCGTTACCGTTGAGGGGACCGGAAGAGTTTCGTTGGATGGCATTCCAGAGGTCTATTTTCAAAAGGTGTTTCAACTGGCACTTGAGGAAAAAGAAATCTGGGAAGGAATTCCGACGATTGTAGAAATACCAAACACGTAGAAAGGAAGTGCATGCATGTCTGTTACAGCTGGATCAAAAGGACTCGATCCTCCGCGTCCTGTTAGAAATGCGATCGGTGCCGGTTCAAAGGGCGTAAGTCCGCCGCGTCCGATTAGGCCGCGACCAGGTCGACTGGTCAGGCAATGATCGAGATTCAAACAAATAAAGATAGAAAGGAGATTGTGTTATGGCCACCCTTGCTGGATCGAAAGGCCTGAGCCCGCCTCGGCCTACCAGACGGCCGACGACGGCCAAGACGAAGTAGTCATGAGCAAATCGCTCATCGGTTCGGCGCCTTCCTCGATTGATTTCGAAGAAGGCGCTTTTTTATTTGTGAATATCCTTCGCATAAAAAATCGGAGAGGGTATATACTATATGTGCCAGTTCAATCTCAACATATGTCTCCCAAAACATTCATCTTCATAGGGCGATCCGGGTCGGGCAAGGGAACGCAGGTCAAGTTCGTCAGGGAAGCGGTTGAAAAGACGGATCCGGACAAAAAGCAGATCATGTATCTTGAAACGGGCGCCCGATTCAGGGAGTTCATAAAAGGATCAGGCTACTCAAATAAATTGGCGTCCCGCATCGCCGAGACGGGCAAGAGGCAGCCTGACTTTCTTGCAGTTTGGAATTGGGCCCATGTGCTCATAGAAGAAATGACAGGCAGCGAGCATCTCATAGTGGACGGCATGCCGAGGTCTTACGAGGAAGCGCTGGTCTTCGATTCCGCCATCACTTTCTATGGCAGGGAAAAGCCGACGGTCATATACATAGACGTTTCAAAGGAGTGGTCGAAGGAAAGGCTCAAGGGACGGGCCGTCGAAGAGGGACGGGCCGATGACATGGACGATGAAAGCGTCGAGCGCCGGCTGAATTGGTTCGATACCGACGTGTATCCCGCCGTCAAATACTTCGCGGCGCATCCTGGATATAATTTCGTGCACGTGAACGGCGAGCAGACCATTGAGAAAGTCACTAACGATATCCTGAGGCAATTGTGCTGGTAAGATGCGTTGGCAAAGCGGCCTTTTTTGGTGTAGAGTAGCCCTATTATGATTCAGCTCAAGACAAGGCAGGACATCGATACGCTGCGGCAGGGCGGCGCCATTCTGGCTTCCATTTTGAAAGCTTTAAAGGAGGCAACCGTTGGCGGCGTTTCCTCTCTGGAGCTTGAAAATCTGGCTCGCAAGCTGACGGCCGAAGCCGGCGCGACGCCCGCCTTTTTGGGATATAAGCCGTATGGCGCGGACCGGCCTTTCCCGGCGGCGCTTTGCCTGTCGGTCAATGATGCGGTTGTCCATGGCATTCCCAATGAGAAGCCGTTTGCCATAAAGGACGGCGACCTTGTAGTACTCGACATGGGCATTTCATACAATGGCAGAATCGTGGACAGCGCCATAACGGTTTCTGCCGGCGGCGAAGACAAGACGGATGAAAGGGGCCGGAAGCTGCTGCAGGCGGGGAAGGAAGCGCTGGCCGCCGCCATTGAAGCGTGCAAAAACTGGAAGCAGGATTTTCCGAATGGAATCAAGACGGGCGACGTGGGAGCGGCTATCGACAAGTCTTTTGCATACTACAAAAAAACATACGGCTTCAGCATGGCGGAGTACCTTGGCGGTCACGGAGTCGGCTTCTCGGTGCATGAGGACCCTTTCGTCCCGAACTTCGGAAAGCCGGGACAAGGTCCCGTTCTTCAGCCCGGCGTTGTCATTGCCATCGAGCCGATTATCAATGAAAAGAGCGGCGAGACATACCTTGATTCGGACGGATATACGCTCAGAACGACAGATAAAAAAAGAAGCGTGCATTTCGAGCACACCATTGTCATCACTGAAGAGGGTGCGGAAATTTTGACACAGTAAATCAGCGGCGGCTAATCCTCGCCAGCGGTATATAACTGCATAAATTTTTAATAAAATTTTGATATACTGTTCCTACATGGGAAGAGAATCTTTAAAAAATGGCGCGACTGAGAGAGGTCGTGAATATGAAGGCAGACAATTTTCATCTGTTGAAGAAGAGCTGCAATACCTGAGAAAAGTCGTCTTGGAACGCGAGCAGAATTTGCAGCAAAGAGAAGGCCTCGGCCCTGAAGCGGGCGTCGAATCGGTTGGCGAGAAGTACGAGCGCGAGCAAATTATCTCCGACGAGCTCTCGCACTATAGCAAGCAAAATGCCGACAGGGTGCTCCATGAGAGCTTCAAGGCTTCGCCTCAGGAGCAATGGGAAATCATACTCGAGCTTTCGCCGGAACAGCATGACAGGAAGATGGAAGAGCTTCTGGCTCTCATGCAGGAGAAGGGCGTGCTCAATGCAATTCAGGTTGCGCGAGGGTTCAATAATCCGCACATAGACGACGATTTCCATCGGTTCTTGGTCGAATTCCTTAAAAAAGGCTTGCCCGTCGTCGGCTTGAAGGAAAGCATCCCTGAGATTCAGGCTCTCCGAAGAACTCTCTTCGAGGTTGCCTTGTCGGAAACCAAAAGCGACAAGAATGAGCAAAAGAAGAGCCTGAAAGAGCTTCTGTCTTCGATGGAGCAGTTCTACTCGGGCATGCTCTCAGTGTCGAATTCGAGCCAGGACGATTCGACCGGCCAGTTCGCCATCGAGCTTGCCGTGGCAAACGGGGGAGACGAGTTCGTCTTCTACGTATCAGTTCCCGATGACAAAAGGGGCCTGTTCGAAAAGCAGTTCCTTTCCATTTTCCCGAATGCCAAGATTGCCGAGAAAAAAGACGATTACAATATTTTCAATGAAGACGGCGTCTCGGTCGGCTCGGTCGCCAAGCAGGTCAGAAGGGAAATTTTCCCAATCAAGACATATGATCAGTTCGATTATGATCCGTTAAACATCATCCTGAACGCCCTTTCCAAGCTGACGAAAGACGGGGAAGGGGCGTCGGTCCAGATAGTGTTCAATGCCGTCGGAGAGTACTACACGAAGCTGTACAAGGAATCTTTGGATGAAATCCAAAAGGGCGAGTCGGTCAAGAAAGCCACGGACATTCGGCACAGCCTTTGGGGAAATTTCACGAAATCTTTCAAGGAGGTCGGCAAGGAAGCCATCAAGGAGATGACTTCAAGCTCAAAGGATTCCGACAAGAAGGACGACAAGCCCAAAGTCGTCGATGCTATTGCCGTCGAGCAGATTACCGCAAAGCTTTCTACTCCCATCGTTGAGACCAACGTTCGAATTGTCGCTTCGGCGGGCAATCGAAGCCGTGCCGAGGAAATCGTCTCAAGCATCGAGTCGTCGTTCAATCAGTTTGAAAACTCTCTCGGAAACGCGATCGGATTCGACCGCAAGGAAGGCTTCGAGCTTGCCGACATGCTTCACAGCTTTTCGTACCGCATGTTCAAGAAGAGCGAAGCCTTGCCGGTTTCCATTCGCGAGCTTACGACGCTGATGCATTTTCCGACGGACAGCATCGTCGGCGCCCATCAGCTCAAGCAGTCGAAGGCGGGCAGCGCTCCGGCCCCGCTCGGCTTGCCGAACGCGATGAATCACGATGGCCGGCCGAACCTGTATCTCGGCAAGAACAAGCATCGAAACGCCGAAACGGACATATTCTTGGCTCCGGAAGACAGGCTCCGGCATTTCTACGCGATAGGCCAGACGGGAACCGGAAAGTCCACGATGCTTCGAAACATGATCCTTCAGGACATACGGAACGGCGACGGCGTCTGCTTCATCGATCCGCACGGGTCGGACGTGCAGGACATTCTCGCCCAGATTCCGAAAGAACGATACGAGGACGTCATCTATTTCGATCCGAGTCACACCGAGCGGCCGATGGCATTGAACATGCTCGAATACAACAAGGATTATCCGGAACAGAAGACGTTCGTCGTAAACGAGCTGTTCAGCATCTTCCAGAAGCTGTACGGGGGCAATCCGGAATCGATGGGTCCGATGTTCGAGCAGTACTTCAGAAACGCCACGATGCTCGTGATCGAGGACCCGGAGAGCGGTTCGACGCTGCTCGACGTCTCGAGGGTGATGGCGGTCAAGAGCTTCAGGGACATGAAGCTGGCTCGGTGCAAGAACCCGGTCGTCGTTCAGTTCTGGAAGGAGATAGCCGAAAAGGCCGGCGGGGAAGGCGCTCTTCAGAACATGGTGCCGTACATCACGAGCAAGTTCGACGTATTCCTGGCGAACGACATCATGCGGCCGATTATCGCTCAGGAACGGTCGAGCTTCAATTTCAGGGAAATCATGGACAACAAGAAGATTCTGCTCGTGAATCTTGCCAAGGGCCGCCTCGGCGACATCAACTCATCGCTCATCGGGCTCATTCTCGTCGGAAAAATCCTGATGGCCGCGCTCTCGAGAGTCGATTCGTTCGGCAGGGACATGAATCCTTTCTATCTGTATATCGATGAATTTCAAAATATTACCACTCCGTCCATCGGAACCATCCTTTCGGAAGCTCGAAAATACAAGCTCTCGCTGACCATGGCGCATCAGTTCGTCGCCCAGCTCGATGACGGCATAAAAGATGCCGTGTTCGGCAACGTCGGAAACATGGCGGTGTTCCGCGTCGGAGCGGAGGACGCCGAATTCCTGGAGAAGCAATTCGAGCCCGTCTTTACCGCCAATGACATCATGAACATAGACAACATGAACTGCTACATGAAGATGCTCGCCGCAGGAAAGCCGACTCGTCCTTTCAATATCGAATTCACATGGCCGCCCAGGGGCAATGAGAAGGTGGCTGAAAATCTCAAGGAGCTTTCATATCTCAAGTACGGACAGAACCGCGACATTGTCGAGGGTCTCATAATGGAAAAGTACAAGAAGGAGCCCATTCCTCCCGTGCCTCCGCGGCCTACTTCGAAGTTTGGCATCTAAATTAGCCGTGCCTTATTGATTTTCAGGCTTGAATGCGGGATATGATATGATTCAGGCATGACAAATCTACACCATAAGCATGAGCGGACATTGGTCATTATCAAGCCTGACGGCATCCAGAGAACGCTTGTCGGAGAAATTATCCAAAGATATGAGCGGATCGGCCTGAAGCTCATAGGGCTCAAGCTGATGGTTCCGACCGATGAGATGGTGAAAAGGCACTACACGCTTGATCCGGGGTGGATGCAGGCCGTCGGGGAGAAGAGCATCAGGGGCTTTGTAGATAAGGGCCAGACTCCGCCTTCGAACGATCCGATAGAAATAGCCAACAAGATACTCGGGCGCCTGGCCAAGTATCTTACGAGCGGTCCGGTCATAGCCATGGTTTGGCAAGGGGCGCATGCCGTCAAGGTAGTGCGAAAGATAACAGGCGGAACCGAGCCTCTCACGTCCGATGTCGGAACGATACGGGGAGACTTCGTATTGGACTCGTATCAAATGTCCGAGACTGACGATCGGTCCATTCGCAATCTCGTTCACGCGTCAGGTTCTGTCCGGGAGGCGGATGACGAAATCGCTCACTGGTTCTCAAAGGAGGAATTGATCGATTACAAATTGGTCCAGGAGCAGATAGTTTATGCGCCTGACCTTGAAGGGATATTCGGCGAATAACATGGAAGAAGCTTGTGAAGAATGAGCGAAGCCGAGTGTGCATAAAAAATTAGGAAACGTTCGGTTTCATTGTAAAGATTACAAAAGAAGTTTCGAGTATATAATGGACGGCAGGTATCGTATGTTATCATCTTAGCTCAAATCATCAGGGATCTCGGAGTCGCCGCATCGCTTTCGGCCTTGCGCGCAGGGAACCCACCTAGTTTTATCACTAGGAATGATATCTGCGGTACCAACAAGAGAACTCGCTGCAAGGCGGGTTTTTTTGTTTTCCGGGAAGCCGCGCGGCGCTTGCTGCCGCCCTCCCGTACGCGCCGTATATTTCCGGAATCGTTCAGCCTTGTCCCGTATGTCGAGTATCAGCTGACGGCCATAATCGGCCTAGCAGCGCTCTATTTTGCCGCGAACGAGCTTCTCAGGAAAGCTGTCGGAATCTCCTCATCCGCCTGAAAGTGTGTTAGTCCCGGCGGTATTGTATACTGTACTCATGAGCATCAGACAACGTTTCTATCTCGCCCTGGCTTATGCGGCCGCGGTCATTTTCCTGCACTCCGTAGCTCATTATCTCTATTTATACTGGACTTTCAGATGGGTCGATATCCCCATGCATGTCTTGGGCGGCATTATGGCGGGCTTTTTCACCCTGATCTTTCTCAGGGCTTTTAAGCTCAAGGAGACGGTCCCTTACGCCCTTGTCGGCGTGCTGCTTGTCGGGCTCGGCTGGGAAGCGCTCGAGCTTCTTTACAAGGTAGGAGTCGTGAATTTCATGTACTGGGCGGATACTGTGAAAGACATAATAAATGATACTATTGGAGGATTGATCGCAATATACATATGGAAAAAAATACCGAATCCAAAACAACAAAATTAAAATTGACATTCTGCGGAGGGGTAGGGTCAGTGACCGGCGCGAACTTTCTGCTCGAAGGCGCGCGAGTCGGCGCGGAAGGGACATTCAGGATGCTCGTCGACTGCGGCTTGGAGCAGGGGTCACCTGAGGCTTCAGGAAGAAATCATCGGGATTTCATCTATGATCCCGCGCAAATTGACATGCTCCTGGTTACTCACGCGCACATGGACCATATCGGCAGGATACCGAAGCTCGTCAAGGACGGCTTCGAGGGAGTCATATATTCGACGGCTGAGACGCTGGAACTCACGCGGCTGATGCTTGCCGATGCGCTCAAGCTTACCAAGGAAGAGGCCGAGAGGAACAAGGTCGAGCCGCTGTACGGCCATGACGATTTGCGCAAGGCCTTCACGCTTTGGAAAACTATCCCGTTCCACAGTCCTTTCGGCTTGGCGCCCGGATATGACGTGTATCTGAAGGATGCGGGACATGTGCTCGGATCGTCGATGTTCGAACTTACGTATACGGCAGAAGGGCAAGACAAGAAGAGGAAAATCGCATTCACGGGCGACCTCGGCAACAGCCCGACGCCTCTCCTTCGCGATACGGAAGAAATCACCGACGCCGACTATCTCGTCATGGAAAGCGTGTACGGCGACCGGAATCACGAAGAGCGGGACGTGCGGCGGCAAAAGCTCCTGGATGTAATCGAGGACAATACTGCCCGAAAAGGGGTCCTGCTGATACCCGTTTTTTCTCTCGAAAAGACCCAGGAACTTTTATACGAAATTCATACGCTTTTCGAGGAAAAGAAGCTTCGTCCCGTGCCTATCTATCTTGATTCGCCCCTTGCCATCAGGCTTACGGAGGTCTACAAGAAAATGTCCGCAAATTTCAATGAAAAAGCCCTGGCTGAGTTCAAGCGGCACGATATCTTCAAGTTTCCGTCGCTTCACGTTACGGAGTCGGCCGAAGCTTCAAGCGCCATCTCGACTTCTCCTTCGCCGAAGATCATCATGGCGGGCTCCGGAATGTCCAACGGGGGTCGTATCCAGCGGCATGAGGCGCATTATCTGACCGATCCGAACAACACTATCGTATTCATCGGATATCAGGCGGTTGGAACAGTCGGCCGGACAATCCAAAGCGGCGCCAAGGAAATCACTCTGTTTGGCCAGAACATAAAGATAAAAGCGCATATTGAATCAATCGACGGGTACTCCTCTCATAAGGATTCGGACCACCTGCTTGAATTCGTCAGCTCTACCGAAAAGACGGCAAAAAAAGTCTTTGTTGTGATGGGGGAGACGAAGGCCTCGCTCTTCCTTGTTCAGCGAATCCGAGACTATCTCGGCCTGAATGCCGTGCATCCGGAGGAAGGGGATACCGTGGTTTTGGAATAAGCTATATCCTCAGACCTTTAATCCGTCAAGGTTTCCTAACGATTATATACTTGCAGATTTCCACATTTCTTCGAAATAGTTTTTGTACGAGAGTGCAACCTCTTCGTTCTTGATGTGAATGAGTATTGGTTCTGCTGCCCAGACGATAATCCCAACATTGTCCCCAAAGATGTTGATACTTGATTTTGTGGGATGGTATGAATTGAAAAATCTGAATTCGCTGTACAGTCGATGCTTATCATTTTTGAACTTGTCTTTTTCTGATGAAAAGGCAATAAGCTTCTTGTGTATTTTCTTCTTCATTCTCTTTTCTTCAATCTCTTCGTATTTTGCTCCCATTGCGCTATAAAAACGATCACCTGACCCTCCGATGATCATAAGCGTATCGTTTCTTTTTAATTCATCAATCGCTCTTCGTCTGAATGCCTGGATTGCCTCTATTCCAATACTAGTTTTGACCAGGGTATTTTTCGGAGGAGTCATAAGGTTAATAAGTTCCGGAAGACTATCCTTCAGTCTTCCAATCTTCTCCTTTTCAAGTTGTTCAAGTTTTTTGGGATGTTCTGCGCTTACGTATTTTTTGTTTTTCTTCGAAATGGAAATGGCCAAGCCTTTCTTAACAAGGCTCTCAATGGTTCTGTATATCACCTGCGGATGCGAATCAAGGGATTTTTGTAGAATTCCGACAGGGCATTCTCCTAGCTGAAGAAGCCGCTCGTATACGAGGGCTTCGGTTTTAGTCAGTCCAATTTCTTCAAGTATTTTCATGTGAATATGTTGGTAATAAGGCTTATTTATTGCTATATATTCCTCACAATCTATGTGAAAAAGTGTACACTATATTTTATAAATTGTAAAGTCTTTCCAGACAATCCTGTCACACATCAACCAACAAGAAAGGAATTCAAATGAAACTAGGATATGACATGCACATTGCAACGGAATCCGGCGACAGCGAGGGTCTCAAAAGGGCCTTGGCGGAACTCGGATTTAAAGACGATAATCTGGCCCGGCGAGGACTGATTTTCGATTCGGAAACGGCAAAGCACTACACGGCCTGCCCCTTGATCGATGTTCACGCATCGAAGAAGATGGACACCCATCCCGAACTTCGGGAAATCGAAGTCGAGGTGCACAAGCTGATGAACCGGACCGCATCAACCGGCTACTGGCACAGCGAGTGCATTCTTGCCGACGATCACTTCGACCCGTCAACGGACTTCGCGCTGAAGCCATTGCCGTTCGAGCGACTCGTGTCACGCCCTCGGCCTGAGGAGAAGGTCTGGGATATCCATCTGGCTTTTCGTGAGACGCTCATGCCAGAGGGCCTGAGCGAGGCGCTCATCGAAAGCGGGATTTATTATCTCGCACGGCTCAAGAGGGTTCCTGAGGGCGGTGAAGAGCGGTTCGCTGTTTATACCGTCCAAGGGGTGAACCGCCTCAAGGAAGGCCGACGCTTCTACGCGGAGTTCTGCGACTGGCTCAAGTCCATCGGAGCTCCTCCGTGCGACATCAAGCTGGAACTCACTACGGCGATGAGGCTCTACAAGAATCCCAAAGCGGTTCCTCCAACGGTGGATACTATCGTCTGGAAATAGTTGCTGATTTCGATCAGTCAAACACCGATGTGCCAGGCATGTCGGTGTTTTTTACTTTGAAATCTCGTAAATATTGCGTAAATCGATATAAATAAAAGACTAGCAATGAAAAGCGGGGACGTGATATTATATCCGCTCGGGAATGGGCACCTCTGATGTGGTGCTCAAACCAAACAACCTCATGAAACAGAAACCAGATTCAAATCCTTCAAATAAGCCAAATTTCAAGAAGATTTTCGCCAAACTCAAAAAAAACGCAAATATCCCGTACCTGCGAAAATGGTACATCATGCGCCGGTCCAAGGTTTCCAAGCAGCTCATCTTTACAGGCAAGCTGAACGGATACATCGAGAATTTATTGTACAAATCCGAGAGTCCTGATGATGCGCTGGCGCTGAAGGTCGCTTCAAGGACTGAGCAGGCATACATGCAGGTTCCGTATTCGGAGGGGCGGTTCTTCGAGTTCCTGATCAAGGCAACGGGCGCAAAGAATGTCATCGAGATAGGCGTCTTCAAGGGCTTCAGCACGACGTTCATCGCGCGGGCGTTGCCGAAAGGCGGGGTGGTGTTTGCCTGCGACCGCGATGCCCGGCCGATTGCCCAAGCTCGAAGGCTTTGGAATCATTTCGGGCTGAGCGAGAAGATTCATTTCGAACTTGGAGAGGCCGATGAGATTCTCGGCAGGCTGACGCAAGACAAGCCCTCTATCGAATACTTTGACATGGCATTCATTGATGCCGGAAAGGAGGGGTATAAATCGTACGTTGAGGCATGCATGAAGCTCGTGCGAAAAGGCGGCGTGCTCGTCATAGACAACACGTTGTGGAAAGGCTTGGTCCAGTATGATAATCCGGCTGACAACGGGGCCAATCACCTCAAAAGCTTCAATGCATGGCTCCATGAAACGTACGGGTCTGATGCGGCCATCGTGCCGGCATGGGACGGCGTGACTCTTTTGTATAAAGCTTAGTCTTTGAGGTACAATGTGGGCATGAAAATATTCGTAACAAGGACGATTCCTCAGAAGGGAATCGACATGCTCAATGCAAAAGGCTATTCGGTAGAAATCGGCAAGTTCAAGGTTCCGCCCGCCAAGGCCGAGCTCGTGAGGCACTTAAAGGCTGCCGCAAAGAAGGGCATCAGATACGATGCGCTCCTCACTCTGCTTACTGACCAGGTCGATGCCGAGCTCCTGGACGCTGCCGGTCCGCAGCTCAAGATCGTTTCAAACTATGCAGTCGGATTCAACAACATCGTTCTCGATCATGCCAAGGCGCGAAATGTCGCGGTCACGAATACCCCCGGCAGCTTCAGCGACTGCATTGCCGAGCATACGGTGGCACTCATCCTTTCGCTTACGACAAGGCTTGTCGAGGCGGATGCGTATGTGCGTGCCGGAAAGTATAAAGGCTGGGATCCTATGATTTTTATCGGTACGGATTTGAGCGCCAAAACCCTGGGCATTCTCGGCGCGGGCAGAATAGGCGAGCGCGTGGCCATGCATCTCGGCAAGGGATTCGGCATGCCTATTTTCTATTATGATATAAAGAGAAATGATGTCCTTGAAAAAGAATACGGCGCGGTATTCTGCGAAACGCCCGAAGAGGTTATCAAAAAGTCAGATATCGTGAGCCTTCACTTGCCATTGCTTCCCGCCACGCATCACCTGATGAATGCTGAACGGCTGGCAATGATGAAGCAGGGCTCATATCTTATAAATACGGCGCGCGGTCCTGTTGTGGAGGAATCTGCGCTTATAAACGCGCTGAAAGCTGGAAAAATAGCCGGTGCAGGTCTCGACGTTTTTGAATTTGAACCAAAAATAGCAAAGGCTCTTTTGAAAATGAAAAATGTCGTGCTTACTCCGCATATCGCATCAGCTCGAGAGAGCGCTCGAAATGAAATGGCCATCCTCGCGGCGCAGAATATCATCGATACGTTCGAGGGAAGAGAGCCGAAGGGAATCGTAAGAATTTAATGCCTTATCAACAAGGTTAATCTTGCATCTTCTGGTATACTAAAACGCATATGCCTCCTGTTTGCTTAAATACCAACAATAAAAGAAATTATCTAATTCCAAAAATCGGCGTGTCCGGTTCCGCTGACATGGGATTCCTCGGAAAGGAAGCGTACGAAGTGGCGAAAGAAGTTGGAAAAGAAATAGCGCGCCAAGGCGCGATCATGATGTCCGGCGCGACTACGGGCTTTCCGTTCTGGGCAGCGATGGGCTGCAAGGAAGAATGCGGCGTCTCCGTAGGCCTTTCTCCCGCAAGTTCTCCCCGGGAGCATACCGAAGTATACAGGCTTCCGATGGAATACATGGATTTCATCACGTATACGGGATTCGGCTATAGCGGACGAGACCTTCTCTTTACGCGTTCTTGCGATGCCATCATCATCGGTCCCGGACGCATCGGGACATTCCACGAGTTCACTATCTCATTCGAGGATCAGAAGCCTATCGGCATTCTCGAAGGCGAGGGACAATGGGCGACGGACACCATCATACGGACAATGCTGGAAAACAGTCATCGGCCAAACACTAAAGTAGTTTTTGACACTGATCCGAAAAGGCTCGTCGCGAAGCTCATAGACATGATCGCCGCTGACAGGAAGCTTTTGCGGGGCTACAAGAACTATGACGGAGTGGACAGCCATGTCGATAATACGGTTTTTTAGCCCGCTTCGACGCGAATGTCGGCTCGTCGGCCTCTCTTTAGGCTTAAGCAAGTAAGAACCCCTGGCACATGGCGTGCGCAGGGGTCATCTTGTCGCTGGTTCTTTCCAGCGCGGCTACAGGTCAAGCTCCAGCTGCCTGGTCCGATTGTCGCAGTCAGTTTTCTGAAGAATCTCAGCCGGATTTTCCTGCCGGGATTCTGCATGAGGCGGATTCTCGCCGGACAGCGCGAACTGTCCGAATTCCGGTTCTTTCGTGTCCCTGACATAGAGAACCGGCATCGCGCCGCTCATGTCAAATCTGAAATGCGCGGATATTTCCTGACCGTCCCTCAATGCGGGGAGAATCACCCCTTCGGTTCTGACGAGGTCGTCTGCATCTTTCGGCGAGCGGGAATGAAACACTGCCGAGCTGATCGGAAGCATGTCCTTCGAGCCATGCTGTCCGGCAGCTTTTATCCCTCCTTCCCAGTTTCCGTCAATGCCATTCGCGACGACGATAAACTTGCATCCGGGCTCAAATGTGAACCTGGCATACAGGAGCCTGTCCGGATGAATGCATCCTAATCCGCCTTCTCGGCAGCATTCTCTGCCATGTGCAGTCAAATCGCGTTCTTCCCTGAGTTTGTCTGGATCTACTAGCATATGCGTTTCCTCCATAGGTTGAGTTGTTGGTATTTCTGCCGTTGCACCTCCAATCCTCGTTTCCGCTTTTTTGTGCTTCCAATCGAAAAAATAGCATATAAGAAGGGTTATATCAACAAATGAAAAAATCGCGCCCTGTATGAACTTGAGCGCGATTTTTTGCCTAATCCGGCCAGTTTAAGTTTAGAATTATTCGGTAACTTTCTTCACAAGTCGCTCGAATGAAGCTGGAGACGCCTGAGCGAGCTCGGAGAGGATCTTTCGGTCCACTTCCATGCCCTTCTTCTTCATCGCGCCGATGAACTTGCTGTATGTGTGCCCGAGCGGTCGGAGAGCGGAGTTGATTCGAACATTCCAGAGTCGTCGGAAATCGCCCTTCTTGTCCCGTCGATGCGTGAACATGCTCGCATATGAGTGAACGAGCTGCTCGTACGCGAGCTTTTCCTTGTTCTTTCGTCCGTTTCGGAAGCCTTTGGCCGCCTTGAGGATATTTCGTCTTGTCTTGAGTGCGTGAACGCCTTTTTTAACTCGTACCATGGTATTTTAAATAGATTATGTAAGAAGGGTGATTAATTAAATGGATGACTGAGCGAAGTATCGTCGCTTGTTTCGCTGAGTAAGGACGATGGACTGAGTTCGTCCCTTTGCAATTTGTGATCGACCGCTTTCCTTTGCGTTGAAGTGGTTCTGACCCGCTTTTCGCGCAGTCAGTTTTCCGTTCTTGCTTACTTTGATTCGCTTTGAAAATGATTTGTTAGTTTTCATGTTTGTGCGCTTTGCAGCGCGATTACGCGAGGCGTCCGTACGTCAGTAGGGAACTTGTAGTGCCTTGTTGTTTATAATTGAGCCCGGCCTTATGCCCGTTCGATAACGGCTGACATTCCCTTCGGACTGCGCTTAGCCGGTTCGGTGATTTTGAAATCAACGCTGATCAGCCTAAGGAGTCGTTCCATCCGTTCCTCCAGGAACTTCGGATCGAGGTACTTTGTTCGTCCTGTAAGGAAGAGGTCCAGTCGGATTCGATGGCCTTCAGCGAGCCATTCTGAGGCCTTTTTGGCCTTCAAAATGAGGTCGTGTTCGCCCGTTCCGATCTTTACCTGGAGGCTTTTGACTTCGATCGTCTTAGCATTGGCCTTTGCCTGCTTCTGCTTTTTGTTCTCGTCATACTGGAATTTACCATAATCTGCTATTTTTGCAACGGGCGGAACGGCTTTCGGGGAAATCTCGATGAGGTCGAGATTCTGTTCCATGGCCATTTTCAAGGCTTCCGTGGAACTCATGACGCCGAGATTCTCGCCTTGCGCTCCTATGATGCGCAATTCCGGGCTTCTAATTTGATGATTGATTCTTGCTTGTGGGGTCGCCAATGGATTTATGTTATGTAACGTCTAAAAATATATATGACTTTATACCATAAAACTATTGTTTTTGCACGCTTTTTCGGGCAACCCCGTGCCCGCTTTCAGTCCTGCTTCGGGGCAGGCCGAGGCAGCCCCGGGCTTGGCAGTTCAGCCGGAGCCCCGGTCCTAAAGCAATTTTCTAATGGGCCAGACCATTTTCTCCTTCATCTTCTGGAAAAGCGACCGCCGTTCCCAGTGCTGCAGGGTAAGCTCGTCGGCCAGCTTGAGGTCCTTCTTGAACTGAGCGTTAAGCTCTTCGACGCAGACCTGATTCGTGACGATGAGCGCCGATTCGAAGTTATACCTGAGGCTTATGTTGTCCAGGTTCATGGATCCCACCATCGCCCAATCGGCGTCAACTTGCGCCGTCTTGGCATGGACCATGTCGTTGTACCTGTATATCTTGATTCCCTTGGACAGGAGCTTGTGGAAGAACGTATGCGATCCGACGTCCACGAGGGGGTGATTTGATTTTCTCGGCATGAGAATCTGAACGTCCACGCCCCTTTTCTTGGCAAGGATGAGGACGCGCTCAAGTCTTCGGTCGGGAAGGAAATACGGGGTCGTTATGCAGACCGTCTTCTTCGCCTGCCGTATGGCGTCGATGAGCCTGTAATACACGTGCCTCTCGCCGATAAGCGGAGCGTGCGTGATGTATGAAAATCCGTTCAAGCCGGTCTTGTATTGCGTTCCGAGAGTCAGGCTGTGCTTCTTGTATACCTTTCTCCATGTCTTGTCGAATACGTACAGTGCCTGGCTTACTACCGGTCCCGTTACCTTGATGCACGTCTCGCGCCACGGTTCCATCTTCTTCGCGATGCAGATTCCTCCGGTAACCATGGTCTGCCTGTCGGTTATCAGGAGCCTTCGATGATTTCTGAAGTACCAAAGCTTCTTGTTGTGAGTGCTGAAAGGGAACAGCCAGTTGAAAAATTTGACCTTGACGCCCGCCTGCTGGAGAGCGTCTATGTAGAGGGACTGGCTCATGAAGCGGCTGTACATGGAATCGAGCACCAGCTTTACGGTCACTCCCTCCTTCGCTTTTTTTACGAACAGCTTTATGAATTCCTGGCCTATCTCGTCCGGCTCGATGAGGAACTGCTCCATGTATATCGACTCCTGAGCCGACTCGCAGGCCTTGAGCATCATTTTCAGCGCGTCGGCCGTCGTGTATGTCAGGTGCCATGTCGTCGGAATCTCTATCTCGGAGTCAAGGTCGGTCGGAATCTCCCGGGAACTGTATTTGGCCAATCTTTTTTTCATGTATTACCATATGATACACCATCTTTGCGAACTCATTAACGTCGGGCGCTTTTTCTCGCGTCCTCGGCCTTGCGCGGCCGCTCTCTAGCGGGTGTAATCGTCCCAGGCAATCATTTTCCACCTGCTTTCCGGCGGATAGAATGTCTTGCCGAGCCATCCGTTCCCGAGCCATCCGCCATCGTATTCGATTATGGTTATCGACGCATTGTTCGATGCGTTCAGGTAGCTGAGGAGATTGTACTGCTTGGCGGTCAGCGCCTCCCCCTTGATGATATACGCCGCGACCATCTTCAGGAAGATGCTGTGGGTAACGACGAGCAGCTTTTTCTCCGGCCTTGTCGCAAGATAGGTGAGCAAGGTCTTTGCGCGCTTCTTCAGGTCTGCGAAATTCTCCTCGTCCGAATATCTGTATGAGTCGTCGTGCACGCTCCGGTCGATGAGGTCCACTATCTTCCTGACTTCCGGATCTTCGGCGCGCTTGTTCACGATTTCGCTCGGATTCTTCCGCTCGACAAGCAGGTTCGAGAATTCGAGGGGCTTCTTATGCTTGAGCTCCGAAAGTATCAGCTCGGCCGTTTCGACGGTCCTCTCGTACGGGCTCACGAGGACAGCATCGAACTTCACTTTCTTCAGCCGCTGGCCGGTTTGCCGCGCCTGCTCCTTTCCGAGCTCGCTCAGGCTTCCTTCGAATCCCTGCCGAATGTGCGCGGCGTTCAGGAGGCTCTCGCCGTGCCGCACCATGTAAAATATTTTTCTTGCCATGTCGGGAACATTATACAGCCAATAAAACAAAAACCCCAGGCAAGGCCGCGGCCATGGATACCGGAGGCGGGACAGGCGAGCTCGTTGTCGCAAGCAGCATATGAAGTTCATGAAAAATTCAAATTTGATGATATAATTCAGGTACCATGATGTACAACAAAAATGTTTGGTTTTCAGACGGTCCGAGGCACATGAATGACATGCACTTCGGAAGGGGAGGCGCCGATTTCTTCGATTTCGGCCCCACGGCATTGCTCAGCTTCTCGCTCATAACGGTCCTTTTCGTCATCGCCCTGGTCTGGACGATTGTCGTAAAAGGCTACGCGCTTTGGACGGCTGCAAAGAGAAATGAGAAGTGGTGGTTCGTCGCGCTTCTCGTCATAAACACGTTCGGAATCTTGGAGCTGGCCTACCTGATATTCGTCGCGCGAAAATTCGACAAAGTCAGGGATGCCAAGGAGGCAAAAGAAGGGGATTCGAAGCACAAGGCGGAACATGGACATTATGCTTCGCACGATGCCGGAAAATCTGAGGCTGAATCCGGTTCCGGGCAGAAGTAGCTCAAGTTTCGGCGAACCTTGCCTTGCCGTCCGGCCTCGCGATCATGAGCAAGATAAAACAAAAGACCGCCCTCTGCAGGGCGGTCTTTTGAAATGTGGCTTACGCTCGCTGAACGTTTACCGCGTTTGGTCCTTTTTCACTGTCTTCTACTTCGAAAGATACGGGGTCACCTTCACGCAAGTCGTTGAACTGCACGTCTACAAGAGAGTTAGAGTGAAAGAAGATATCCTTCCCTCCGTTTTCTGGAGCGATGAAACCGAAACCTTTGTCCATAATTTTCTTGATTGTTCCTTTCATGGGTTGAGTTTAAGTTATGCTGATAATATACAAATAGGATGGTTTCAAATTCGACGTTTTCGAATCATAGCTCTTTGTTGCTCTAAGTGTGTCACATATGGGGAGAAAGAGCAAACTTTAGTTAAAATAAGTGCTCTCGTTCGCCTTGAGATGGGCGAGAGCTTCATCGAAGTATTTCGTGAGATATTCGGAGGCTTTGCCCTGAGCTTCGAGCTTGGCGACCGCCTGGTCCAAGGTGACATCGTGCGCCTTCCAGATTCTGCCCTCGGTCTTGAGTTGATTAAGGAAGGGAATGAGCTTGTCGAGTCCGTATACGAACTTAGCTTCATCCGTTTCTCTGGCTTTATACTCGGCAATTGCTTCCGCGAGCTCGGGCGTTTTGCCGAAGCTTTCCTTGAGCGTGTTTAGGGCCGCGAGCTCCCGTTCGGCTTTTTCATCATGTCCTGCTTTGCCCCAAAGCGGCACGTCGCCGGAATGCACTTCGACAAGGTCATGGGCGAGGCAGAGCTTGAAGACTTTGGCCTGGTCCAGCTTGAGACCGTCCAGCTCCATGACATGCCAAGCGAGAAGCGTCAGCTGATATGCATGCTCGGCGTCGTTTTCCGCCTTTTCCTGGCCGGGATAATAGATGTCGCGGTCGACGGCCCTGAAGGAATAGGAGAGCTCGATGAGTTTTTCCAGGTCGGGATTCATGGGTCAAGTATAGCAAATTTATTTGAACAGATTAAAGATAAACTCATTTGCGACGTTCATGTCGGTTTCGATGGGGTAATATTCGTCGAACAGCTTCTGTGGTGCCATGACAAAGCGCCTCGAGCCCATGCCTATCTCTTCTTGAGGGCCATGGTGAACATGCCGGGAGATTCGATGATTTGGTCCTTGCCGAGAACATCCTTGAGAAACTCAATCATGGCATCCTTGAGCGCTTTCACCTCGTCGATGTCATTTGTATTTGTTTCGGCCTCGATAAAATATCTTAAGCCCGGGGAGTGGTCGAATTTCACGCTGTCGATCGTGACGCTTACGTCCGCATCGCCGTGCTTTCCGGCAAACCATTCCCGCCGCTTCCGTATGTTGATTGAATTCGGGAATTTTGCAATTTCAGATTCGAACTCTTCTCGCGTCACTTCATGCTCGAGTTCTTTGCGCGCCGGAACGCCTCCTGCCATTTCCCATATCTTTTCCGTATAAAAAATCGTTCCGCTTTCATCCCGGTACCTCTTGAGGTCGTAGCCCTCATAGACGGGGGAGTCCTTTGCCTCCACGTAATAATCGTTCTGCTGGTCCGTGCCTTCCGCGGCAAAGCCCCTTTCTTTGAAAAGCTTTATAAGACCCTCCTTTTCTTCCTCCGTAATCTCTACCTTGCATTCAACTTCGTACATGGGAATGATTATAGCAGACGAAATTCTTTCAAATCAATTGAAGCGTCGCCGTCCATGAGGATCACGTCATAGGATTCTTTGAATGATTCAAACGAATGTCATGTCAGCCGGGTTCGCTCGTCATAATATGCAACTATGGCCGAAATTATCCGCGTCATTCTGGAAAATTATCAAATATCCTTGTTTATAGGCATGTTCCTCTTGGGGGAAACGGTGCTGCTGCCGGTCATCCATTATTCCCTGGAGGGAAACATAGGCATATCCGAAGTCGTCCTTATCAGCGTGGCCGCGACCCTTATCTCGGATTTGGCGTGGTATTATCTTGCCCGAATCGCCCCTTTGGGTAAGATAAGGAACTGGAGAAGGGTAAAGGAGCACGAGTCTTCGTTTGAGAATCTTTCGCGATTGTTCGGCAAGTACGGCTTGCGCATCTTGTTTTTCTCAAAGTTCGTGTACGGAACGAGGATACTCGCCCAGGTCGTATGCGGAATCAAGCGCGTGAATCCCTGGAAGTATCTGGCCGTCAATGTCGCCGGCACGGTGGCATATGTCCTGTTCCTTTATGCGATCGCCCTTTCTGTCAGCGGCGCGGCTTCGAATTACATATTAAGCGGAGTCAAAGTTTCCCTGATCGCCTTCGTCGGCTTCGTGATAGCAATTAACTTATGCGTGAAATACTTGGTGCAAAAGAAAATGTTTCGGTAATCATTCCCGCTTTCAATGAGGGGAGGACTGTCGGGAACGTCGTGCGGACCGCCTTGGGGCATCCGTCGGTGGGAGAGGTCCTGGTCATCGATGACGGCTCGAGGGACAATACTGTCGCGTTTTCCCGGGAAGCGGGCGCGAAGGTTCTTGCGCATTCTAAAAATTTGGGCAAGGCCGCGGCCATGGATACCGGAGTCAGGAAATCTTCGGGCGGCATCATATTTTTCATAGATGCCGACATAGTCGGGCTTACTCATGAGATGATGAGCGCTGCCATTTCCGGGGTGCAGGACGATGGGGCGGACATGTATGTTCTCATCACTGACCATGGAGCATTCTTTCCAGAAAGTTTCATCAAATCCTTGCCCCTGATAGCCGGCCTTCGGGTGATGAGGAAAAGCGTCTGGCATTCTGTTCCTAAGAAGTACATGAAAAGGTTCGGAATTGAGCTCGCCTTGAACTTCTTTGCCAAAAAAGCGGGCGCCCGCGTGGAAGCTCGCACGTTCAAGGGCCTGCGGCAGGTGGTAAAGGAAAAGAAGAGGGGGCTGATTTGGGGCTTGTACCAGAGAATGTTCATGATACGCGATTTGATCGTCGCGTGGGTGAGATTGTATATCGGGTATAACGTGCGGGAATGGGTGAGGGGATTTAGGGGTAAATTGTCACTGCTCCTGTCAATTCGTGATAAGAAGCGGCAAGTTTAATTCCGCCTGCGTCTTTTCCGGGTGCCATTCAGGTCTTCATGATTGTCAGAGACTGAATTTCGGATACAATTGATTCATGTTTACGCAAACTGCAGGTTCGGTTACGTACAGCGTAGGGCCAGCTTTCATTCTTTGGCTCATAACCGGAGCAATATTCCTTGCATTAATTCCCTTCCTTTTCTTCGCGATAAGAAGAGCGAGAAAAGGCCAGGCTCGCATTATCGATAAAATCATTCTCGCTGTCATATCCGTGTTAATGTTCGCATTCCTGGCAATGGTGATATGGAAGTTTGGGCACCTCTGGCCGTTTTTGTTGCCTTAAGCTTCTGCGGTTCAGCAAGAATAAAACAACCCACCTTGCGGCGGGCATTTTATTAGTGGAAGTGGCGAGATTCGAACTCGCGTGCATGTCAGGTTCTGGAATGAGTCTACGCAATGTAGCTAGCTTTTCGCATGCCGAGGCCGGCGGAGATCTTAATGGGATCCGAAGGCAGTCACGCTTTGAGCATTCTGACTATAAAGAGAGCGAAACGTCAGGATGCCGATCTTCTATGGTTTTGGCGGATGAGTGAAGAGGTTCATCAGCCTATTTCGCGGGTATATCGCCCCGGCCTCTCCAGCGAACAAGGAGAAGCGGAACGTTGCTAGGGGAGCGTAACTGAAGTTAGGCTCGAGCCGTCGCAAATGCGAAATCGTTCACTCCAAAGAATGGAGAAGCGACCGCTTTTCGTGCATTAGCACTTAGGTTTCCTATAAGTTTAACGAGGTTATAGAAAACTCGATTGCGCACATAACAGAGGAACTAACATGTCGATGCCTGTCACCCCCATATTTGTGTTTGATTGTAAAAGTGCCGGATTCAACGTGCAATAGGCGAGAGAGGGTGGCTTGGAAAGTCTTTAGCTTTCTACCTTCGCTCTTCTCGCCCGTTGCATTAAATAAGACGACCGAACCGAAAAGATATTACCATCGCGCGGCAGCGTTGACAATTCATGGGCGCCCAGCCGCCAGCTGAAGCATGCAGGCGGCGTTTTATGTTCCGCTATCTTTTCATCTCCCTCCGAATCTCCCTGTCGGTATCCCGCTTCTTGATCGTTTCCCGCTTGTCATGAAGCTTCTTTCCGCGAGCGATGCCTATTTCGACTTTTACGCGGCCTGCGCTGTTATACAGGGCGATAGGAATGACAGTCTGGCCTTTGCCTCCCTCTATGCTGCTCAGCATCGCGATTTGCTTTTTACGGAGGAGCAGCTTTCTTGGGCGATTCTGGTCGTAATCCTTAGGGGTATTGAGCTGCTGATAGGGCGAAATCCGCATGTTCGTCAGAAAAGCTTCGCCTTCCTTGACCTGAACATATGATCCTTCAAGCGAGCCGTGGCCCTCTTTCACTGATTTTACTTCATGCCCAAAAAGCTCTATGCCCGCTTCCAGGCTTTCCTGGATTTCATAGTTGAAGAATGCTTTTTTATTGTTTATGAAAATGGTCTTGTGTTTCATTGCTTTTATGGGGCGACCTGACGGCATATCGGTCGTCGCTCGTGAACCCGAACTCGGGCCCGCGTCGAACCTGATTTGAGCCAGATATGGCATCTGAGCTTTACAACAGTATATCAAATCTCTTGCCCTGCAAGCGGGCTCAAGGGCTTAAGCCGAACGCTCGGCTTAATAAAGGCTTAAAAAAACTTTCCCTGCCGGCCAAAAAAAGGCGGGCAAAAGAAAACCGCCCCGGGATGGAGCGGTCGGTATGTGAATGCAATTTAATGCGAGTGCCTTGGTCTGCAGACCGAGGCGAAAGAACTTGGGCCTCAAGGGCCCCTGCTGGTCCTGAAGCGGACCAGAAACCAGCAGGGGCTTTGTTGACAATCCCGCAACCAACAACAGTGAGGATCATCATCCGCACAAAATTTTGCCGAGGAAGAGCGAGTTTTGTGGCTGTGACCACTTCTAGGTCTCCTAGCAAATTTCACAGCGCTCTGAATATTACACTTTTATTCAATTTTGTCAATGCAAGACATAAATACCTGTGTTATACTGGACGGCATATATGAGCAATAAAGACAAGAACAGGTATTATAACCATAAAAATAAGGACTTGGACGCCTCTCAGGCAGGTCCCCAGGCAAGCCAAAATGAGCCGCAAAAAGACCCGGAATCTGCCCAGAAAGAGCTGCAAAACCAGCTTCCGAAAAAGGGGTTTCCGGGCTTCAGGCGCGGCTTGGGCCAAGCTCCCGCTCCCAAGAAAGGCGAAAGGGGAACTTTCTTCAATAACATTGTCGGGTCTGTCTTGGTGTTCATGGCCATCATCGCGCTCTATACGTATACGGCCGGACCTGAAGTTGAAATCCAGAAGATCAGCATTACTGAGCTTGCGAGCGACGTTTCGGCCGGACGAGTCACGGACATAACGGTCGTAAACGACGAGGTTTCTGCGACATACGCGGATCAGTCTAAGAAGGAGACTACCAAGGAGGCGCAAAGCTCTCTCATCGAGACTTTTGCAAACTTGGGCGTCGCTCCGGAAAAGATATCCGCGGTAAAGATCGAGAACGGGGAAGACAAGGGCATGGGGTACTGGCTGCTCAACACGCTTCCGTTCCTTTTCCCCATTCTTCTGTTCTTCTTCATGATCTGGTTCTTGACTCGACAGGCTCGCGGTGCCGGAGTTCAGGCGCTCAGTTTTGGCCAGTCGCGGGCTCGCATGACATTGCCTGAAGACAACAAGGTCAAGATCACTTTTAAAGATGTTGCTGGCGCCAAGGAAGCAAAGCAGGAACTGGCTGAGATAGTGGACTTCCTCAAAAATCCTAAAAAGTTCTTGGACATCGGCGCGCGCATTCCGAAAGGCATCCTTCTCATGGGCGCGCCCGGTACTGGAAAGACGCTTCTTGCTCGCGCCGTGGCAGGCGAAGCTGGCGTGGCATTCTTCTCGATGTCAGGTTCGGAGTTCGTGGAAATGTTCGTCGGCGTCGGCGCTTCGCGAGTTCGAGACCTGTTCAAGGTCGCGAAAGGCACTGCTCCAGCCATCATCTTTATCGATGAGATTGACGCGGTCGGACGAGCCCGAGGCGCAGGCATGGGAGGAGGAAATGACGAGCGAGAGCAGACGCTGAACCAGATTCTCGTCGAGATGGACGGCTTCGAGCCGAATGAGAAAGTTATCGTCATGGCCGCGACGAACAGGCCGGACGTTCTCGACCCTGCGCTTCTTCGACCGGGCAGGTTCGACCGGCGAGTAACCATCGATCTTCCTGATCGACAGGACAGGCTTGCCATCCTTGAGGTGCATGCGAAGAACAAGCCGATGGCCGAAGACGTCTATCTTCCGCTCATAGCGGAACGAACTCCCGGTTTCTCCGGCGCTGACTTGTTCTCGCTCATGAACGAAGGCGCCATCCTCGCGGCGCGGGACAGCCGAACCAAAATCGGCCAGTACGACCTTATTCGGTCCATAGAAAAAGTAATGCTCGGTCCTGAACGGCAGAGCCATATTCTCTCAAAGAGGGAAAAGGAGCTTACTGCGTATCATGAAGCCGGTCATGCCATCCTCGCTTCGGTGCTCGAATTCGCCGACCCGGTTCACAAAGTTTCCATCATCTCCCGAGGTCGCGCAGCCGGGTATACGCTCAAGCTTCCGCTTGAAGATCGAAAGCTCCAGTCCAAGAAAGAATTCCTCGATGACATCGTGGTCTCGCTTGGCGGATATGTCGTCGAGAAGAACATCTTCGGCGACCTGACAACCGGCTCGTCAAACGACCTTCAGGTCGCGACCGCGCTTGCCCGAGACATGGTTACAAAGTACGGCATGTCAGACAAGATAGGTCCTGTCGCGCTTGAGGCGACCGGCGGCCGAGCGCTGTTCGGACAGAACGTCGGCGAGAAAGACTATTCGGACACGGTCGGTCTTTCTATCGACAATGAAGTTTCGAAGATTATGAACGATTCGTATGAGCGCGCGCTGCAGATCATCAACGACAAGCGGCCCGCGCTCGAGGCCATTTCAAAGGCGCTTATTGAAGCTGAAACGCTTGAACAGGATGAGTATGAGAAGATTCTCATTGCTCACGGCATTCCGCTCAAAAAGAAAGAGGAAATCCTCGCCTAATCGGGCGCAGTTGAAACAATTTCCCGAGGTGGTATTATCAAGGCACGCAACATGCAGGCAATATCTCGCGGAGGTTTTGCAAGTTCGATTCAGTGTAAGTCGTCAGGGTCCGATGTCTTTAGGCATTCTTCGGCGGCTTGGATGCGAGTATAGCTCAGGTGGTAGAGCAGTCGTCTTATACACGACCGGTCCTTGGTTCGAATCCAAGTACTCGCACAGATAATCTTCAAGCAATCATGCTGAAAACCAAAGAATATATTTTTTCACAGGAAGAGCTGGACGTTCCGGCCGGAGTGCAGGAACTGCTGTCATTCAAGAGCGGCAAGGCTGGCGGCAAGACCGTGGTCTACATACATGGCTTCAACAGGTTCGGCGGATGGCAGGAGTTTTGGAATGCTGATCATATTTTGGAAAAAGGGCATTCGGCAGTGCTTCCTTCGCAGCTCGGCTTCGGAAAATCACAAGGGGAAAGGGATTATTGCGGTCCGAACACCTGCGAATCAATAGCCTCAGCTCTGGAAGATTTTTGCAAAAGGGAAAATATTTCCTCGGACGATCTGATAATCTGGGGCCATTCCCGCGGAGCTCTCGTGACTGCTACCCTGGCGGTCACTCATCCGAATCTGGCCGGCGCATATGTCTGCCAGTCCGGAGCGTATGACTTTGAAAGGAATTATAACAATCCAACAAAGCCTGAGAAAATACGGGCCAACATGAGCGAGGAGACAGGAGGGGCTTCCGAAGAAGAGATGGCGAAGAGGTCTCCGATTTTGAACGTTCAAAATATCGCCAAGCCTGTCCTAATCATTCACGGCGACTTGGACGAGACCGTCTCCGTCGAGCAGGCCCGCCTGTTTGCCGAAGCTTTGGACAAAGCCGGTAAAAAATACGAGCTGCATATCCTGGAAGGACAGGATCACTATACAGGAAAGGCTTCGAGGCCGATCGTTTTTGATTTCATAGAGAGGATTTTTCGGGCCTAATTATAAGCCCTTCTGAGTTCAGGATGACGCCTGTTGTTTTTGATATTAAATTTATTTCCAGCTTATAGTCGAGGCTCAAGCTGATTTTCATGAAAAAATTGGTCGTTGGAATCTTTTCGCCGCTTTCAATTCTTGAGATTGCGCCTTGCGTCGTTCCCAAGATCTTGGCAAGGTCGCTTTGGTTTAGATTATTAAGAATTCTTAAATTAATGATGATGCGCTGGATTCCATGTCTTAAATCTCGCATCTCAGCTTCTTTCAGAAGGTCATCTTCATCTTCATTTTCGTTATTTTCGCTGCCGTCAAATTCATCTCTATCATCGAATTCTCCGGGTTCAAAGTCTGAATCATTTTCTCGTAATAGTTTCATTGGAGCAATATAGCAAAAATGCTATACGTGGAAGATGGAATATTTTTCAAAGCTCGATTGTAGTTTGATCTGTATCAGATTTGCCTAGCTTCTCGGCCTGACCTGGCCCGTCATTTCTGCATCGCACCAACAACGCGCCGCCTTGCCGGTGCCGGCATGGTCATCTATTCAAAATGCACGTCCTTCTTTGCCAGGATGGCTTCTGAGAGAAGGGGATACGCCGCGGCAATTTCCGACTCAGTCGGACAGGATTCGATGATGGCCTTCGCTTCCTTTCGGGCCGCCTCGACCATTTTTATATTCTTGATGGCTTCCATCGCCAGGTCGGAGATGCCCCATTGCTTGTTTCCGTACAATTCTCCGGCGCCTCGCTGCGCCATGTCCAATTCCGAAAGCTCGAACCCGTTCTTCGCCGTGACAAGCGCCTTCAGCCGGTCGACAGTCTTGTCGCTCTGTTTCGAAGCCGCGGATTTTGCCGGCGTGCCACTTGTCAGCGAGCCGGTTTTCCTTGAGCCTCCGGCTGACTTGCCGCTTTCGCTGGTAAATACGTAGCAGTACGGCTGATGATTTCCTCGTATGACTCGTCCTCGCAGCTGGTGGAGCTGCGACAGCCCGAAGCGCTCGCCGCCTTCGATCACGATGACGGACGCATTCGGCACGTTCACGCCCACCTCGATCACCGACGTCGAGACCAGGATGTCTATTTCATGCCTCGTGAACCTGTCCATTATCCTGTCCTTCTCGGCAGGCTTCATCTTGCTGTGCATGATGTCTATCCTGCATTCGGGGAACACGTCTTTCTGCAGGCGCTTCGCTTCCGATTTCACCGACTTCGCCATCAGCGTCTGCTGCTTGTCAGGATCCGGTTCCTCGATGCGCGGGCAGATGACATATGCCTGCCGTCCCGCTTGCAATTCGCTCCGAATCTTCTCGTACGTTCCGTCCCGCTGCGCCGGCATGACGATTTCGGTAATGACTTTCTTTCTTCCGATCGGCATCTGGTCGAGAAGCGAAAGGTCCAGGTCTCCGTAAAGCGTCAGCGCGAGGGTCCTGGGAATGGGAGTGGCGGTCATCGAAAGCAGATGCGGCATCTGAACCTGCTTCTTCGTAAGCTTCTGCCGCTGCGCCGTTCCGAACCTATGCTGCTCGTCGATAATCACGTATGCGAGATGCTTGAACGCCACGGACTTCTGTATGAGCGCATGCGTGCCGATGACGATGGCTATCTCGCCGTTCGCCACCCATTTTTGAAACTGAGGCCTTGATATGTCCGTCCATCCGCCCGGATTCAGCTTGGAAGGAAACTTCCTGCAGCCGTTTCCGGTAATGAGCCCGATGGAAATGGGCATGTGCCTGAAGTATTGGATGAAGGATTCGAAATGCTGCTTTGCGAGTATTTCGGTCGGTGCCATGTATGCGACCTGGAGCGTTCCGAAATTCTGTCCTTTCGGCCTCGAGGTCACTACTGCGTACGCGGTCGATGCGGCGACTGCCGTCTTGCCGGAGCCCACGTCGCCTTCAAGAAGCCGGGACATCGGATGTCCTTTCGTAAAATCAGCGAGAACGTCGTCGATGGACTTGTGCTGGGACTCCGTAAGGGGAAAAGGGAATCTCGACGTGAACTCCTCGACGATTTTCTTGCTCCCGGCATCGCCGCTTTCGCTTCCGGAATTCTTGGCGTCTATGATGAACGCCTTTTCCCGAGCGTGGAGCGCCCGCTGCTGCTCATTCTTGAGCTGTATGAAAAAAATTTCCTCAAAGGCGAATCGCTTTCGCGCCACGACCGAGTCGGACTCCTTTTTCGGGTTATGCATCCAGATGAATGCCGTATTCAGGGAGGGAAGGCTGTATCTGGCTCGGATTTCTTCAGGCACCGGGTCGGCGATTTTCTGAAATTCTTCATTTGAAAATACCTTGAGGAGCGCGTGAAATATCCAGCGCGAGGTGATGCCCTTGCTTTCGGCATATACGGGAATCATCGCGCCCGTTTCGGACTGCTCGTCCGCCGTGCTGAAAAGATTGTTGCCTATGGTTCCCGGCACGCTGCTTACCGTTTCTATCTCGGGGTTGAGCATGCTCAGCGTCCCGTTCCGTTCGCTGACCTTTCCGTGAAGCTTCACGAGGCTGTCGTTTTGGATGATCTTGGCGATGTACGGCTGGTGAAACCACAGGACCTTGACCGATGCCGTCTCGTCGAAAACCGTTCCCTCGGCTTTCGGCATTTTTCCGCGAAATGATTTTCCGGTTTTCAGGCCCTTGATTCTCCCGTAGACGGTAACTTGCTCGCCGGCTTCCAGGTCGACGATGAGCTTCGAGGACGTTATGTTGTCGTATCTTTTTGGAAAATGGTAGAGAAGGTCCCTGATTGTCCTGATGCCGAGAGCGCCCAGCGCCTTGAGCTGCGAATCCTGAAGCCGAAACTGGGATTTAATTGGTCGGGATAAAAAGGTGTTGGTCATGATCTTTCTCGTTCGCCGTCCTGCTTCCGTTCCTGTCCTTCACGTGATCATGAGTTCCGTCATGCGAGAGCGTGCTTACTTTCGTCTGCGTGACGACCCTCACCCGAGGATAGTATCTGAGCGACAGCGCTGCCGAGATGGCAAGGAGCGGCCCGAGGTCGAAGAGAAGGGGGACTTGCCGAACGTTCGAGAGCGCGAAAAGCACGATGATGACCGAAAGGCTTGCCGTAGCCGTGAATCGGTATTTGCGGGAAAAAAGCCAGACGATGTAGAAAAGCGCCATGAGGCCCGTGAGAGTCGAAAGAAACACCTCGCTCAGGTTTTGAGAGATGAAGTTAGGCCATTTTTCCACCACGAGCGCCGGCACGACGAATGAGGCGAGGCTGGCGTATAAGAGGGAAATTGACAGCCCGATCTTGAGAATCAGGCTTATGAGAGAATTTCTAAGCATATATCTTATTAATTACTGGTGCATTGTAGCATTTTTAGGGTCAAATTGCACCTTAAAAAGCGACCGAAGCCGGTTTTGAGTCTTTATTTTAGGGCTATGTTCCATGTTTTAATGCTCTTGTTTTTGGTCTCGGCCAAGAACCCCTCCCGCACGAGCGATTCCAAGTTAGCGAGCATGCTGTCGTCGGTTTTTTCTGCCAAGACGGGATTATTGTTTTTGATGGTTTCAAATGTCGGGCGGACTTTCCTCGAATGCAGGTCCAAGACGCTCTTGAGGATATTTGACCGGATTTGCCTGTTGGAGCCTTCGAACTTGGACTGCTTGTTATAATGCTTGCTTTGCTTGTGGATTCTTGTCTTCTCGCCGCCGAGCTTGGCCTTCAGCATCGAGCCGTAATCGTACAGGGCATAATACCATTCGCGCGGACTTTCCCTGTCGACCGTAGCTTCTATGAGCTCGAGTATATTCTTATCAGATACGGATGAAGAATCCTTAAAGAAGTGGTAAAGATAGACGGCCCGTATGTTCGTCTCGATAAAGACTGAAGGCAGGTTGAACGCGAATGCCCGTATCGCTCCTGCCGTCGATTGGCCTATTCCCGGGAGCGAGATCAGCTCTTCGCGGTCGGCAGGGAAGATGCCTCCGTGCTTCTTCGCTATTTCCTCGCAGGCTCGCTTGAGCTGAAGGGCGCGCCTGTTATATCCGAGTCCCTGCCAAAGCGTCAGTATTTCGGGGATGGGCGCGCTCGCAACCTTCTTCAATGTCGGGAACTTTTTTATGAAAGCTTCATACTTTGGAATCACCCTTGAGACCTGCGTCTGCTGAAGCATCATCTCGGACACGAAAATGCAGTATGGGTCGGCGGTCTTTCTCCAGGGGAGATCCCGGGCGTATCCCTTGTAATGGCCCCATACTTCTTCCTTGAATTTCTTCATGTCTGCGGAACGGTCGGTCATATGCTTGTACTGTGTAGTATATGACAGGCGGGTTGCAAATCAAGCGCGGATTCGTATGATGTATTCCGGCAGAGTTCAAACGCGAATACAAGCATCAGCTTCAATAGAAAGACACGGTCACCATGACACATGCAGCTACGCCAGACGCTTCTGGATTAATCAGGATAACAAAAGTGCCGGCGGGGGAAGCCCCCGTTTGGGCCAGGGAAGAATGGGTCGGGCTCGTTTTGCCTTGCGAGCCAACCGCGGGGGAATTCCCGGAGTTAGGAGTCGTGAGCGGCCATTTCAGGCCGCGCATAAGGCCGACGTTCAGCGTGCCTCAAAAGGAGGCCCTTGAAATCCTGGCTCAGAAATCCAAGGTCGCGGCGGACTGGTTTCATTGCTCCGGTTATCCGCATCCCGAAGGCTTTTTCGGATTCGGCGTGGATGAGGCGGAAATCATTCAAGGCGTCACGCAACCGGTCGCGATCATGCGCGATGACTGGGACGGCGATTCAGAAAAATAATCTCAATGATTGGAGATTAAGGGGTCACGCGCAAAGGCTGTTCCGACGTTCGGAACAGCCTTTTCATAACGTGTCAGTTAATCGGTGTGGTCGGCATGCATCCTCAATTGGCCTTCGTATCATCCAGCCACTTTCCGATCAGCCCGAACACTTTTTTCTTGTTCGTATCAAGATGTCCGACATGCCCGTTTTCCGGAATGACATGCAGTTCCTTGACGCATGTCAGCGCCTCATAAAGAAGTTTCGCTGTTTCCTGGGGGTCTATCTCGTCCTTCTCTCCCCAAAGCACGAGCGTCGGTATTTGTATGAGATGAACTCGCTTTAAAGTGTCTGTGAAAAAGGCCTGCGCTGCTCCGGGCAGCGGAAATGAGTTCAGGGCCGACGTGAATCGCGAGTCCGATTCGATTCTTGAGTTTAAATTGATATCCGATGCGAGGTGGGTATGCTTGCTGAGCTTTGCAAAAGGCAGTCGCAAGTCAGTTCCCGTGACAGCCCTCTTAATTCGGCCGATAAGGACGAGCGTCTTCAAGGCTATCCTCTCGAAGAAAGGGAAGAGGTCTCGAACCGTGGCGTCGAGCGCGATGACTGATTTCAATTCCGCGGCATGAGCAGTTTCTGACTCCTCGGCTTTGCGAGCTGGCATAGAGCTGTTTGCCCGACTCTGGTCGATGGCAAATTCCAGGACCGCCGTTCCTCCGGAAGAAAATCCGAAAGCATGGATGTTCTTGCCGTCTATTCGCGGATCATCGCTTAGAAAAGAAACAGCCGAGCGAATATCCGATTTCCATTCGTTCATATTTACGTGAAATCTGTTTCCGCCGCTGGCACCATGACCGTGCATGTCCAGGCACAAGACGGCAACGTTGCTTTTCGCGGCAACGCATTCCGCGAGCTCGAAAAAGTTTTCCTTGAAATCGCCGGCCCCGTGACAGACAATGAGCGCGGGAACTCGCGCAGCCATGACTGCAGTCGCAGTCGCGGGCATTAATGCTGGCGCTGTCGCGGCTTCGGGCGTAGTTGCATGCGAATCAGGCAGGAACAGCGTTCCTGCAAGCGTGTCGCCGAGCGAATTGATTCTGACAGATTCTTTTTTCATGCGTTCATGTCCTGAGGTCATGCGGAGATATTTAGACGGGAATATTAGGCGCGAGCGCTAGCTGGCGATTACCAGGGTTCGGACAATTCGGTCTACGACGCTGTCGACATTGAACGTCGCTCGCTCAGTCTGGCACTCTGCCTGCTTGGGCTCGTCGTAGTTGGCGCATTGCGTTTCCCTGGTGCTGAAGGTCAGGATTCCGACCTGATCGTCGACTGGAAATGCGTATGCATATTGCAGATACGTGCTGCCCGCTGCGCCTTCGCCCTGAACCGTGACGCAATATTCTCGTCCGTTGATCGAGCGCTTCTCCGTCTTGCCAGCCCGCGCGCTGACATCGCCGGCTTCAAGGCATGAGAACGGGCCTTTGACGATTTGCAGCATTGGCGGCCAGTCGACGGCTGTTATGTATGTCGTCGACAGGGTCTTCTGATAATTGAAGGAGATTCCTCTCGCTTCGTCATTGAACGATTCGAGAGGGCCTGCGTTCGCGTCAGGGCATTCGGCGAATTCGCAGAGAGGTCCCGACCTGCCGACATAGGATCCGTCAGGGCAGAGTCGCGCTTCCATGGTACATGCGACTTGCTGTACCGGGGGAGTCACTTGAGGGTTTTGAACGCGCGTCGCATATACCGCGATGAGTATGAGAAATACGACGATAATGGCTATGAGGATTTTTTTGAATTTCATAAAATTACGTTTTTGGCTATGGGCTGATAATCATGACCGAATCAGGCTAATTGTAGCACTTTCATTTTAAAAGAGGAGGCATGAAGATGCGGTGAAGAGGAGGCAGATTTTTTCCGGACTTACTTAAGCCCTTACCATGGGGGGGGCAGAGAGATGGAGATGCTTGCAATCCCGCACATTTTTCCGACCGCATAAAAGGAAGGCCGTCCGGAAGGGCGGTTTTTCTTTTATGGGCGGAGAGAGGGGGATGGGTACGATCCCGCCATCGCAATTGCCCTGCCTTATTCTGTCTTCGACAGAATTCGGACAGGTCATGCGGAGAGAGGGGGATTCGAACCCCCGATGGGATTGCTCCCATGCCACCTTTCCAAGGTGGTACATTCGACCGCTCTGCCATCTCTCCATGGTTTTGCAGTATATCACATCGGCGTTTTCTTATGTGCTATCATGTCCATAAGCAATATCCGGGCATGATTTGGGCATATTGTTTCAGATTGAGCCCTATAACGAATACTCATATGAAAAAAGCCGCTTTCAGCCTGATTTCGGTCGTGGTCTCTCTCGGAATTCTGTTTTCGGTTTTTGGGATTTTCAATGCCGCGGCGGCGCAGGGGCCAGGGCAGGAACAAGTACAGGTTCCCGGGCCGGATTCCGGTCCTGGTTCTGATTCGGATCTCGCGGCTGCACGGGAGCCCGCTCCAGGATCAGCTGCCGAATCCATCGCAAGCTATTCCGCGTTCATAAGCGTGAACGCGGACAATTCGGTAGATGTTACTGAAATCATTCAATATTCGACTGGTCCGATTTCTCGGCACGGCATATACAGGGACATCAATCCGTATTCTTCAGAAGGAAGGAGGATGTCCATAGAGAATGTTTTGGTTACGGACGAATCGGGAAATGAATATCAATACACGACATCCCGTGTCGGCAGAGAGTTCCGGCTTAAGATCGGGGATCCGGAAACTACGTTCAGCGGTCAGAAGACATATGTAATCAGCTACAAGGCGACAAATGCCGTGGCTCAGCTCCAGGAAATCGACGAAATATACTGGAATGTTACGGGGAACGAATGGTCCATGCCAATTCTGCACGCGGAAGCATATGTCACGCTGCCCGCGGGCGCGGAGGTCGTTCAGAATGCCTGCTATTTCGGCCCGGCAAAGAGCAGGGAAAGATGCCAGCTGTCGGTCGAGAATGCTGGAGAGGGCGTCGGCATGTCCAAGGCGGTCTATCTGTTCAGGACTCCGGCCTCTCTCGACGCGGGGGAAGGACTTACCGTGGCGCTCGGATTTCAAAAAGGGGCTGTCATTCCGTATACGGCCGCTGAGAATGCATGGCAATTTCTCGGCATGTATCTGTCCTGGATTCTGGCCATGCTTTTGCCGATTGCCACGTTCGCGCTGAGCTTTCGGCATTGGCGGAGGCACGGGAGGGATCCCAAGGGCACGGGCGTCATTGTCCCGCAATATGATGTCATCGACGGGCTGACTCCCATGGAGGCGGACGGCATCGCTCATGAGAAAGT
The DNA here is from genome assembly GCA_964550955.1 of uncultured Candidatus Saccharibacteria bacterium. Taxonomy (GTDB): domain Bacteria; phylum Patescibacteriota; class Minisyncoccia; order Phycocordibacterales; family CAIZLB01; genus VEQN01. The sequence goes on along the minus strand of CAZKAF010000001.1, from coordinate 560,184 downwards.
GGGCGAGAACAATATTTCCGCCGAGCTCATATATTTGGCCGTTCGCGGATACATAAGAATCAATCAGATTGAGGCGCATCAGGAGATACTCGCGGATGTTTCGGCGGCAATCAAGAAGTCCCAGTTCGAGGTGCAAAAGATCCTGACCCGGGCGAGCAAGGCCGGCAATCCGTTCGTCGATTATGAAATCGTGAAGCTCGGGGATTTCTCGGACCTTCCAAATGAATTTGACCGCAAGCTCTTGTCCGCCATTTTCAAATCCGGCGGCGCTTCGGTCAAGCTCTCTGACCTGAAGTATGCGTTTTATTCCGACGTTGCCCTGATAAAGTCTTCGGTGCTGGACGCCTTGGTCAGCAAGGGCTATTACAGAAATCTCGGGAGAATGAAAGAGGCGGGCGACGGCTCTTTCAGGACCTTGCTCATTGCCCTTGTCGGCTTGTGGCTGGCCGGCGTGTTCGGAACGCTGATAAGCATTTTCGTGCTGAGAGTCAATCCCTTTCCGCTTATCGGAGGCATCTTCCTGTCCGTCGTCATCTACGGAATCATCTCGAAATTCAATCCTTCAAAAACTGAAAAAGGCGTGGCCGCGAAGGAGCACCTGCTCGGCCTCAAGGAATATCTGCAGATTGCCGAAAAAGACCGGCTTGAGTTCCACAATGCGCCGGAGAAGAGGCCGGAAGTCTTCGAAAGGCTCTTGCCTTACGCCATGGTGCTTGGCGTATCGGCTATCTGGGCAAAGGAGTTTGAGGACATGTATCTCGTCCAGCCGTCCTGGTACTCGGGTCCTTCGGGCAGCGCGTTCAATGCCGCGGTCTTGAGCAGCGCCTTGTCCGATTTCAGCTCGCATGCAAGTTCTTCCATGACTGCCATGCCAAGCAGCGGCAGCGGTGGGGGCGGATCTTCCGGAGGCGGCGGCGGTGGAGGAGGGGGAGGGAGCTGGTAGTAGTCGGCGATGGTATAATTTCAACAAATGAAAAACAAACTATTCGAGTTCGCAATAGAACCTTTTCTGCCATTCGTTCCCGCTCTGCTTATCGCAATGCTTGTGAGCATTCTCGTGGGAGTCATTCAAAAAAGAAAGAATGAGTTTTATGATAATTTGGCCAAGAAATACAACCTTGTCTATTCCAAGAATCAGCAGATCGATTTGATGAGAAGCTTCAGGTCCCGGCTGTTTAAATATGAGAAAACGGTCAAGACCTCCGGCGTCTTTAATGGCAGTCACAATGATCATGACTTTGTCATTTTCACGAAGAGCTTTTATGCGCGCTACTCGATAAGAAACTTCACCGTCGGTAGCTCTGAGTTTGGTAAAACTGAATTCCCGCATATTCTGCTCAAAAGCAAAAAAATGTTCCTGTATCAAAAAGCGGAGAAGAACGACAGGAAAATTTCCATAGAGGAAGGATATCTGAAAGATTTTGATTTGTATTGTCCTGAGGATTACGAAATAGAGGCTTTGCAGATATTTACCGAGCCTTTGCTTGCTTCCATACAGGAAATATCCACTAATTTTTCAATCGAATTCGGCGGCAACAGGTTTTATGTATATGTGGACAAGGACATTCAAAGCAAAAGGAATGAAAAGGACATGGTTAAAATCATGAACACCGTAAAGGAAATTATAGACAAGACCGATGGCCTGCTCTTCAGGCTCAGGGATGATTTTGAAGTATTGGATGAGCGCTTTAAAAATGCATCACATGAATGCGCGTGATTGCGAGCTTCGCAGACGGGGCGGCGGTGCCGATTCCTTCGCTTGCTTTAATGCGCCGATAGGGTGAAAATAAAACCATGATTCATTATTCATTGCCAAATATATCGCCGGACGCCCAAGCTGATCGAGCGAAAGAGGGGTTTTCGGCTGTCGATATCGAGCTGCCTACTGAGGCGGCGAACGCGGCTGAAATCAGCCTGACGGGCAGATATCCTGAAAGCGGATTCGCGCTCAACAAAAAGTCCGAAATGATCGTCAGGATTCTTGAGGGTTCCGCGACATTTCAATGCGAAGGGGAAGAGGTTCGGTTGCCTGAGGGCTCGACCGTTCTCGTGCAGACAGACAGGCCATATTGCTGGATTCCGCAGGATTACGTGAAGCTTTACGTAATCAGCACTCCGCCCTGGACGCCCGACCAGCATGAAAACGTGTCTGGATAAAAATCCGCTTGGAATCAAGCGAGCTCAAGCAAGCTCTAAATCTAAAACTTTCCTTGAGTGATATGGTGGTGATATCGCAAAAATGCTATATCACTCTCGAATAAATCTAAAAGGCCGGGCGCGTCTCAGGACGCAAGCGGGTGCCATCAAACATCCCCCCGAAAGGGGCTTAATCTTAAGCCATAAGCCCTCGTTGCTTTCAAGCTCCGGGCTCCTCCTTAGGTTCCCAACTAAATCCGCTTCGCCTCCTCCTCCTTTGGATGCCTGTACGCGTAAGACAGCTTGTTGTATTCGTCAGTAGGGTAGGAACAGATTCCCGTGTCATTCCAAAGCATGAATTCCGCGATGCCCGCATCCAATGCGAATCTGCTGCATACGGTGCAGAACGGGTCGCCGGACTTCTTGATGTTTCCTTCATCATCGACCCTGGTGAAATAAAGCTGAGAGCCTTGTATCTTTTCTGAATTATTTCTCAGCGCGTCCATGATGGCCCTCCATTCCGCATGCATGCAGCAGGTATGGTCGTACCTCGGCTTTCCGGAGAAATCATACGCGTCGAGGCATCTTCGGCCTTCGATGTTGTCGAGCGGGGGAGCATTGTATCCGCGGCCGATTATCTCGCCGTCCTTGACGATGACGGTTCCGCATTTTGCCTTAAGGCAGAGGGCTTCGCCGGCGACTTGAGCGGCCTCTTGCATCCACTTGATTCCTTGTCCTTCTTCCACGTGCGCGAGATATCTCATGGATTTTGCTGCTTGACCGCGGCCAGGCCTTTCCAGTCTTCAAGGTCGAGCTCCGGCTTTTCTTTGCGGTATCTGGCGTACAGCTCTGCGCCCGCGGCATCTTCCAGGACATCGACTCGCACGCCTTTGTCCCTGAGCATGCTTTCATTTCCCGAAGCATTGGTAACGTCTCCGACCACTACTCTGCTGAATTGACGCATGTATATCAGTGCCGCGCAGACATCGCACGGGCTGAGCGTGGTGAAGATGGTCATCCTGCTGAAATCCTTGCGACCGGCATCGCGGATGGCCGACGTCTCCCCGTGATTGTACGGATGGCTTTCCTGCACGAGCGTGTTGTGGCCTTTGCCGACAATCTGACGAGTCTCATTATCTATGATGACGCCTCCGATGGGGCAGCCGCCTTCGTCGTAGCCCTTCCTCGCCAACGACACGGCGATGCGCATGAAGTGAGCGTCAGTCAATTTCCTGAAGAAGCCATTTTCGACCGTGACGGAGAGGCTTGCCGTGGGCAAATGAGCGATGACGTTGAGGAGCTCGTCCGTTACGGAGGTCGCCTCCGTGATGAAAGGTTTCGGAGCCATGAGTTTTGTTCGGTTAATTGGTTAAGCTGACGTCGATTTCCAGCTGGACTTGATAATTGCCGCAATGACAAGAACGAGCACGATCAGGTTGAGCCATGTCGCGGCATCCGGTCCGATTCGGAGCCCTTCTGCCACGAGCAGCAAGACTCCCAAGGCGTAAACGGCCGGGAAAAGCCGGCGGGCGTTATGAATTCCGAGGACGTATATGCCCCAGGCGATTATGATGAGTCCGAGTCCGATGTACGTGATCATGTTGATTGATGTGAATGATAAGTGTGCGCAATATAATGATAATGCTCAAATAATTTTAGCATGCATGCAGGGAATTTCTATATTGCCCTCGGCCCCTGATTATGGGCGTTTCATGGGCGCGTGAGCTCCGGATTTCAAGCTTGATGGCGCATTCCTTCTCGGCATCAACATTGGTCCGCACAAGCGGGTGCCGATAAGAGAGCTCAAAAAGATATTTTAGCAGATTTTTGGAAGCCGAGGCGAGGTATGCGGGCCGGGGTTAAAATGGGCAAACAATGATTGTTGACACGGGGCAATAAACAGTATATTACTATTCTCAGGTCGAGAGGCTCGCCTTTCGAATAAATCGCACATACAAAACCAGGGTTCGCCCTACAACACAGGAGTAAGCACATGAAGACAGTAAGTACAGTCAAAATGTTCGGCGTTCGCAAGCCGACCACGCCAGCAGAATGGAAAAAACTCATCGGGGACCGTATCGAAATGATCAGCCCTCTTCTTGATTCAATGACCTTGGATAAGATTGGCGGGATACGATATCCCTCATACTGGTCGAAGAGTCATGGTCCGTATCACAGACGTCTCGAAGACGACAAAGATAAGTGGGCTAAAGCGGCAAGGTTCGGCAGCACGACTAGCGGTATCTTCGTCATGGACACATCAGAGATGTATAAAGACCTCAAGATTGGTCAGACGGTATCCATGTCCTTGTGGGGATTTACGAGGAAAAAACAGTGGGTCACCGCGACGGTCTGTGCTGATTTGAGAAAAAATGAAGATCCTGCGTGTTGCGACTCAGGGAGCATGGTGACCAGGTTTTTCGAACTGCAGCCAATCGAAATTATTCCCTCAAACATCAATGCATTGGCCGCATCTCCTTTAAGGGAGGAATTGTGGAGCGAAATTGGGGCATTGATTGAATATTGGCACACCAGCACTGAAGAAAAGCTTAAAACTTTGAGCAGCCTTGCCGAAAGGGTGAAGGTCGAGAAGGCCGTCTTCGATGCCTGCGCGTAACTGACAGTCGGCTGCCGCTACGCAGAAGTTAGAAACCTCTTTTGAGAATCCGCCATCATTGCAAAGTGATGGCGGTTTTTTTAATGTATTTCCCATTGGGCGATTGCGGCGTCAGGTTTTCAGGTTACTCTTTATCGATTGGTATTCAGGTCACTCCGATAAAAAGTTTTCTGCGGAGGCAGTGGGATGGGTGCAATCCCGCTATCCGAAAGTTACCAGCACTTACCAGCTGAAGCTGGTTCGTACTGTCAATGCGGAGGCAGTGGGATTCGAACCCACGGTTCCTGTTAGGGAACGACGGTTTAGTAAACCGTTGATTTAAACCACTCATCCACGCCTCCATGCGTGTACGCCATACTAACCCAAAATTATTCTTTTACAAAGAATCGCGCAGTTGAAAGAAAACGGCTTCAGGTCCCGCCTCGCCGATCAGGCGCCCGAAGCGTCCGGCCGCGCGATGGCATTTACAGCTTTCGTTCCGCGATTTTCTTGGGAATGAGGCTCGGCCCCGACATGTTCTTGTATTCGGACAGCATGATTATGATGAATATGACGGGCACGATGAATTCGGACAATGATCCGAAGCCGACGCTGACTGCCGAAACGTCCGCGATGAGCGTGGTGAAGATGTAGAGCTCGACGCCGCGCTTCTGCATTTTCCAAAGATATCCGATGGAGAGGAGATATACGAAGGACAGGACGACCGTGAGCTTGATAAACCATTCAGGAATGGTCTCTCCGTTCGTAGACGGGAATGTTCCGGACATGAGCCCGTAGAGGATTCCGAATGTGCCGAGGCTGATGACGATGCAAAGCAGCGAGATGAGTATTGGTCGTTTTTTCATTTCTTAAAATTTAGGTTGTTAGTGAGAGTATGTCAAGCGAGCCGTTCGGGGCGCAATTTGCCCTGTTGCCGGCTATTCGTCGGATCCTGTTTCGGCGCCCGCGAACCTGACGGAATCCACGAGCGAATTGAAGTCGTCTCGCATGGCATCCGAAGGGTCATTGTATGAGCCTGACATGAGGTATGCTCTCCCTTCATGTATGACGGCAATCATGTCGGAAGGGTAGAGGCCGTCCGCCTGATATTGAACTGCGCGGATTCCGTCGACGGTAATCTCGGTCATTTCAGATCCTCTGGTTCCTAACAGCGACCAGAATGGGTTGCCCTGCACCCAGGCGCGGGGAGAGGTTTCCGCTCCGCTTTCCAGAATCGTGATGGAGATGGCCGGCGGTCCGCTTCTCGGGAAATCGCTTTTGAGCAGCTCTTCATATTCCCTCGTATTCATGAGGACGATGCTCTTGATGAATTCCTGATATTCCTGAAGCTCGTCTCCCTTGACCGACAGCGTGTATCCGTCCGGTCCGGACTTGTATGCGAATGATATGCTGTCGTCAAAATACGGGGTAATCGAGGATGACGGCGCGCTGTCTGCGGGCGTCGTCAAATCCGGCGCCTGCGCCCTCTCGTACGCGAGTATCGCCAGTCCGAGAAGAACTGCCGCCGCGAGCAAAATTTTCAATATGTTTTTCATGCTGTCATTTTATCATACTTGCCCGTCCGCCTTTGCCGCAACCCTGCATTCGTTGACCGCGTCGTGGGCCTGGCGCGTCGGCTCGGGCAGCCTGTGCTTCATGACGGACTTCTTGACGATGCCTATGGATTCCTCAAGCGTGATGAGATGTCCGGGGGATACGAATACCGGCTTCACGTTCCTTTTCGTCCGGAGCGCCGCGCCGATGATCTCGTCTTTGTTAAATTTGTCGTAGATGCGCGATAAGGATCCGGGCTCGTTTCGCGGTTCTTCGTACGTGCCCATGAGAAGATTCTTGGAGCAGCCGATGGTCGGTACGCCGAGAATGAGCCCGAGGTGCGTGGCGATGCCGAGCCTCCGCGGATGCGCTATGCCGACGCCGTCCACGATGATGACGTCGGGCTTCGTCTTCAGGCGTTTCCATGCCTTCAGGAGCATTGGAATTTCCCTGAACGAAAGCAGTCCGGGAATGTACGGAAACTTTATGTCATCTTTAACTACTGCATGATCCACGACAGCCAGGCTTTTGAATGAGAGCGTCACGAATCCGGCAAAGCCGAATTTTGAAAATAAATTCATGCTGACATCAGCCCCTCCGATGTATTCGACGGGCTTGGTCAGGCGAACGAGCCTCACCTCCTCGCGAAGCCGCTTTTGTATTTCTATTGCCTCCTTTGGAGTGACTGCCCAGCTATGCGATGAATGATTCATGGCTTATCTTAATGTTTCTTTTCTTGATATCTTTCAGGATGGCGTTCTTGCCTCGTTCGGATTTTACAAGTCGATTTCCGCGAAAAGGGCCGCATGGTCCGAGACCTCGTCGGGGAGAACCCTGAAATCAATCACTTTTATTTCAGGAGATGCGAAGATGTAATCTGCGAATTTTCCGGACGTTTCCGCTCGCGTGTAAAAAGAAGTCCTTGTAGAGGTTACGCCGCTCATATCTACCAAGTCCTGCATTCCTTCCGACAATATGGAAAGGGATTCTGTTTCTGGAAGAAGATTGAAATCTCCGCACACTATCTGGGAACCTTTAACGGAATCCATGAAGCCTCTGATTCTTTTTGACTGGTCGATCCGTTCCGGAGTATCTGTTTTTCCTTTTCCATTCCACAATCCGTGGACATTTAGCAGGGAAAGCCGCTTGTCTCCCAGATTTATATCGTGCCACAAGGCTTTTCGCGAATGATTTCCGCCTTTTCCGTCATAATGAGGATTGTCATGAATCGTAATGTCCCCGGACGCCTTTACGCTGAAACTTTTCCTGATAAACGTGGCTATTCCATAGCAATTATCCACTGTCGGGCAGAAATAGCCGTCATGATCAGGCAGCAGGGATTGCATCTCATTGAACAAGTCGAGATGAACGTCGTCGAAGCCTCCGAAGTCTTTTGCCGCTGCATGGTATACCTCCTGGAAGCAAAAGATGTCGATTCGGTCCCTGTGCGAATCGATGAATGAAATCAGGAGGTCTTTGATTTTTCCGCCCCATGCATTTAAAGTGATTATTTTCATGCAGGCTAATTTTAACTTAAATGCAGATTTCTGAAAGATGGACGGGCCGCTCAAGTCGGGCTGAAATATTAGACATTTTTTAAAAAGTCTGGTACTTTCATGCCAGACAAACAACTAACCATCCAGGAGAAAGTTCTATGAAAAAAGTAGCAATAGTCGGAGTCGGGGCAGTCGGTACCGAGCTGGTACGCCTGCTCGTAAAGAGGAAATTCCCATTCAGTTCGATAGTCATCCTGGCCCGTTCCGAACGGACCGAAGTCATCGACGGAAAGCCTTACGAGGTGCGAGTCGCAAGTCCCGAGTCGTTCGAGGGCATCGACATCGCTTTCTTTGCGGGAACGGAGGGCTCGAAAGGCGCCTCGCAGACTCTCGGCTGGGAAGCGGTGAAAAGGGGATGCATAGTGATCGATAACGGCGACGATTTCAGGATGGACGAACGGATTCCGCTCGTCGTCCCTGAAATCAACGCGTCGGCGCTCAAGGGCCATCAGGGATTCATCGCCAATCCGAATTGCAGCACCATCATCGCCTTGATGCCTCTCGCCCCTCTTCATCAGGCGGCGAGAATCAAGAGAATCGTCGCAAGCACGTATCAGGCGGTTTCCGGAACCGGCGCTTCAGCCGTTTCGGAACTTGAAGCCCAAGGCAAAGCCTGGGCGGAGGGCCGGCCGCTGTCGGCCGAAGTGTATCCGCACCAGATAGCGTTCAACGTGATTCCTTGCGTGGGCTCATTCAAGGATGAGTCGGGGGAGAGTACCGAGGAGATCAAGATGCGTCGCGAGACGCATAAGATTCTCGGCGATCCCGCGATTCGGATCTCGAATACCTGCGTGCGGGTACCCGTCTTCAACGGACACAGCATTGCGATGAACGTCGAGTTCGAGCAATCGCTTGATCCAGCCGAAGCAAGGAAAATCCTCGAATGCTCGCCCGGCGTGCGAGTCGTTGATGATCCTGCGAATTCAATGTATCCGATGTCAATCAGCGCATCGGGCCAATTCGATGTTCTGGTCGGAAGAATCCGCAAGGATCAAAGCGTCGAGAAAGGACTCGCCCTCTGGTGCTCGGGCGACAATATCTGGAAAGGCGCGGCTCAGAACGCAATCCAGATTGCCGAACGGCTCATCTAGGTCTGTTAGGGCCGGCGGATATGCATATCCGCCGGCCCTTTTATTTCAACCGCTGAAAAAGCAAAGCCCCTGGGAAACCCAGGGGCTTTTTTCTTCTCGCGTCCGCATGCCGCTTGTTTTGGCACAATGGCCTTGGCGTCTATTGCGCAAATATCTCGATGCTCTGGGTAAAGACGTTGTTGTCGTAATTCTTTTCCGCGACCTCCTTGAGGATGTTCAGTTCTATGCTCACTGTCTTTTTTCCTGCGGCATCAGTCCGATTGAAAAATTTGTTTTGGCCATAAGGTCGGTATGTCCAAGTGACGGACTGTCCGGCTCCGAGCGGAGCAAGCGATCCTCCCTGCGTCGGGGTATATTCTGTATTTTCTAGAATTGTAGCGATGGCAGGCGCTCCTTTCTCCGAACTCTTAGTCCCGATATTCTTAATGGTCACTGCGATCTCAACGTTTTCATCGTTCACTATCGGACGCGAAGGATGAACCTTGATTCCGGTAACGACCAAGTCAACGTATCCGTTCTGATCGCTTTGCGAAGCATCATTTTTCTGAATGTCCGACTCAAGCGACGCGTTCATGTCGATTTTCCATTGACCATTTTCCGATATGAAAATATATGTCTGGGTCTCTTTCGCTCCATTCTTTCTCGTCTCGACCGCCTCTGCTCGTATATTATTTCCTGAACGTGTAATGCTTCCGATGGTAATCTTTGATCCGGACGGCAGGGAAAAACCACCGCCCAGTTGGGTGAATAAATCGAGAGTCGCTTTGGAGAAGAGAGATTTCACCGTTGTCGCATCTTCGTTCTCGAAAGCCGTCTTGTACCTTTGCATAAGGTTAGAAACCGCTTGGATGTCAGCATCGACGCCGACTGTCGCATTAATCGACGCCGACACGCTTGGCTCATCATCAGCCTGGACAGCAGTCGTTTCGGTCACGGAGGAATCTATCTGGTTTTCTATGCCAGTGACATTCTTTGCCGGCTCTGAATTTTTACTCATCACGTACAGGCTGCCGCCGCCAATTAATAATCCGGCAGTTATAATTATCAAAAGTGGGATCATGAATCCCTTTTGTGTTTTCATGCGAATAGTATACATCACAATTTGCCACGGCCGCACGCGTGTTCGCTGCCTTGGCCGAAGGAGGGATTAACGGGGATATTTTTTCTTCGATATAAAGGAATCGTGATCAATGGAATGATTAGGGACGCTGACAATGTATAAAGGCCTATGTTCGGATTAGAACTCTCCTTGAAGGCAATCAAAAAAAGATGGGACGAATAGAATTAAGAAAAATAGAAAATATCGAGTCGATTTGGGAATTGAAATGAGGTGTGCGGGTCATACCTAAAACCAAGTATTACGCTGATATTGAGTGTATGTATCTCCAAATTCCTTGACGAGAATTTTATCCTCTTTGCGTATTCTAAAAATCTGCAAAATAATCAGAGGGATAAGTAACAGAAATAGAATCCAATTCTGCAGGAAAAGAAAAATCCCTAAAACTGCTAAAAAAGAAAAAACATAGACCGGGTGACGGATCTTGGAATAGATACCGGAACTAACTAATTCGGTAGCCTTAGGAGCGACAGAGAAAGAATTTGCAAGCTGAATACGGGATACAATCCAAAGTATGAAAGAAACTACAGAAATCATGATTCCTGCTGTTTGTATTCCGCTGAAATCAAAATTATTAGTTATACCAATCAGGTAAAATACTGTTATCGTGGCGACAAAGTAGATTATCGGAAGGATTAATTTTATTTTCCAGCTTTGTATTATCACATAGCAATCTTAGCCTAAATACAAGGATTAAGGTACTCGGTCCACACTCCGATACTAAGTTCTTGGTGCGGAGACGGAGGGATGGGTACGATCCCACACATGCTCCCGCAACACATGTCTGCTTGGATATCCGCTCTGCAGATATCCTGCACAGCCATGGCGGAGACGGAGGGATTCGAACCCTCGGTACCCTTTTAGGGGGTACACCTCTTTAGCAAAGAGGCACGTTAGACCACTCCGACACGTCTCCATTCGTACAAGCCGCACTCAGGTTTATGGCTGTTTGGCTGAAGCTTCGGGAAGCTTCAGCGCAGGCCGCGACCGGATATGTGCATCTTTTACCGACTCACGATATCAAATTTGACCTTAATGTGCAAAAGCGGAAAATGAAACCTCGATATTCGGACTAGTTTTCATCGATTTGCCATGCTGCCTGATCAGCCTCTCGATTGCCCTGAACGTCGCGCCGGTCGTCATGATGTCATCGATACATATTATATGAACGCGTTGGCCCTTGCCCTCGCGTTCGCGCAGGGTCTTTATGAAATCTTCAGACAGCCTGAATTTGCCCTCGGTCCAGCTCATGCGCTCCCTTCGGTTTCCGCTATGCTGGGGCGCTATGTCTTTCCGGCGATACTCAAGAGCGTCGCTGAAGCGCGCATAAAAATTTCCTAAAGAAGTCTGAGACATCATTGTCTGGATGACCGAATCCATCTGGTCGAAACTTTTGGTGCCGAGCGCATGTCCGGAAGAGGGAGGGTGAATGAGCATGAATTTTTCATCAAGCGCGCGCTCCTGTCTCTTGGCAAATGCTTGTTCCGCGTGAAATGCAATGAGCTCGTCGCTCCACATGTCGGAAGCGAGCTTGAGAAACCTCCGGTCGTCATAATACTTTATCTGCCACAGGAATGGCTTGATGCATGCCTCCCTGTATCTGAACAATATAAGCGGCTTTCCGCCTGCTTTCATTCCCATTGTCGTCATTGTGTTCGGCTCGTTCGGTCTGCGCAGCCTCTCCTCGTTCATTTTTGAGACATTCTTTAGCACGTCTTCATCTTGAAATGCTACATTGCCGATGCGAATCGAATTTTCCGTTTTTTGCGGCATGCGCGTTCTCGCGCGAGGACGCGGGAGCTTCTTGGGAAATATCGATTCGACGACGAGCCTGATTGACGCGCAAGACAAGCTGAAGCCCGCGCGAAAAAATCGCGCGACCGGCGAAAAACACTTAATGCACAACTTATATACGCGAAATGATATTCTCATTGTGAGGATACTGATATATACTAGTAAGAAGCAGAGTCTACATACTGTATGTCAAGTTTTCTTCAAAATTTGTTCAAGCAACCCGATGAGAGCGTCATCGGCATTGATATTGGTTCTTCATCGGTGAAGGTTGTTCAGCTGCGCAAAAAAAAGGGGAGAGCCGTGCTTGAAACGTACGGAGAGCTTGCGCTCGGTCCGTATGCCGGCCTCGCGGTGGGCCAGGTCACGAATCTTCCCGCGGACAAATTGGCCGAGGCCATCAAGGACGTGATACGCGAGGCGAATGTCACGAGCGTTTCCGCCGGCGTTTCCATTCCGTTCAAGTCCAGCCTCGTTTCGCTCATTGAGCTGCCGCATGCGGAGCCCAAGCAGCTTCAGGAGATGATTCCTCTCGAAGCCCGAAAATACATTCCGGTGCCGATCAGCGAGGTCACGATGGACTGGTGGGTCGTGCCGACCGGATCGAACGACCTCGATTTCGTCGACGGCGTCGACGAGGAAAACAACTCCACGCGCCCTGCGGGGAAGAAGGTGCAAGTGCTTGTCGTGTCGATTCACAACGACGTTCTCAGCACGTACACCAACATCGTGAAAGGCGCGGCCCTCCGCACCTCGTTTTTCGAGATAGAAATGTTCAGCTCGACTCGCGCGCTGCTTTCCGGCGAAACTGATCCCGTGATGATCTTTGACATGGGCGCGTCTTCCACGAAAGTGTACGTGCTCGAAAGGGGGGTGGTGAGGTACTCGCATATCATCAACAAGGGGTCGCAGGAAATCACGATGAGCATCTCGAAGGGCCTTAACGTCACGTTCGACCGCGCCGAGCACATAAAGAGGAATCTCGGGACAAGCGCCCCGTCGGAAGAGAGAAACGTGTACGAGATAATCTCGCTGACAATGGACTATATCTTCTCGGAAGCGAACAGCGTCATCATCAATTATCAGAGAAAGTTCAGCAAAGCCATAGGCAAGGTCATCTTGACGGGAGGAGGCGTCGCCATGAAGGGCGTGTACGAGCTTGCGCGCGCCAACTTTCAGACCGAAGTCGTCATCGGAGACCCGTTCATGAAGGTGGAATCTCCGGCGTTTCTGGAGGACGTGCTCAAGGTGACCGGCTTGGAATTTTCAGCGGCGCTCGGGCTGGCGCTCAGGAAGCTGCAGGAATTAAATTAGCGTTCGGATCAGATCAAAGTCGGGCGGGCCCGGACGGATGCCCGTTTGTGTATACGCGTGTTGATGTTTGAGGAAGTTGGATGATATACTAAGAGGGAATATAAACGTACATGGAGACAAAATTTCAAACTTCATTTATCCCAAAGCAGCCCCTGAATGTGGAAGCTCCCCATCGTACTTCTTCCGCGAGCATTTTTTTTCTAATCTCATTCATCATTTTCATGGCCAGCGTCGCTTCGGCGGGCGGAGTCGTCATCTACGGCAGGGTCATCGAGCAGAGCATCAAGTCCGGAAACGAGCAGCTCCTGATCAACAAGAATGCCTTCGATCCGAACACCATCAAGGAAGTTACTCGGCTTAATGACCGAATCAATGCCGCGAGCACTCTCCTGAGACAGCATAAGGGCGTGTCGACCGTGTTTCAGATCCTGAGCAACACGACGCTGCAAAACGTCCGGTTCACGGATTTCAACTACTCGTCCGCGGATGACAAGATCACTCTCTCCATGAGGGGGGTCGCTACGGGATACGATACCGTGGCGCTGCAGGCCAAAGCTTTCACTGACCCGGCGCTGAAGAACGTCTTTCGAAGTCCCATCTTCGGCGACCTGAACCTGGATCAGTCCGGAAATGTCGGCTTCAGCTTCACTACGGGGGTCGATCCTCTTCTCGTAGATTACTACACGCTCAAGAGGGACGAGGCCGGCCTGACTCCTCCCGGGGAAGCCGCGGCACGGAACCAGGTAAACAGCTTCATCCAGACAAGCCAGCCGCTTGTCGAAACGAAGGTCGAGGGCTCGGCAATCGCGCCGATCGGCGGGGTTTCCGCGGACAATGACGATGATGCCGAGGCAGACGAGGGCATTACGAATACAACCAATTAATTATCATGAGATTCCTACTCCCATTCATTTTCATACTCGGTGCCATCGCCGGATTCGTCCTGTTTACGAATCCTCAATATCAGAAGATGCAGGAAAAGAGGGAGGAACAGCAGCAAGTCGTCGACGCGAACAAGAAAGCCAATGCCCTTCGGGCGGAACGAGAGAGGCTCCTGAGCGATCGAAACAAGATAAAGGAAGTCGACGTCAACAGGCTCAACAAGATGCTGCCTGACAGCGTCGAAAACGTGGGTCTCATCATCGACATAGACAATATCGCGATCAAGTACGGGATGAGAATCCGGAACACGAGCATCAACGAGCTCACTTCCAGGACGGCTTCGTCCGCCGTCGGTCCGGACTCAAAGCGGCACGGGTCGATCGCCCTTACGTTTTCGGTCACGTCCGAGTATCAGACATTCCTCGTGTTCCTTCGCGATCTGGAGGCAAGCCTCCGGCTGGTCGACGTGACGGCTCTCAATTTCGCGGCGACAACCGGAGGTCGATATGATTTCACGCTGACGCTGCAGACGTACTGGCTAAAATAAAAAATATATGAGCAAGAAAACGATACTAATCATAATAATCATCCTGCTGGCCGGAACAGGCTATGGCGTATACGTATATACGAGCAAGGGCGACACGTCCGTGGGCGGCGTCGTGAGGCAGGTCGTATCGGGACAGGCCGCGCAGGCCGGGGGCATGACGACGAACAATCTTGACGGTCCTGGCCGGGAATTCGTGACTCAGCTTCTGGCGATTCAGAACATCAAATTCAACTTGAGCATCTTCGCCGACCCGGTCTTCATGGGCTTGCAGGACTTCAGCCAAGAAATACAGCTTCAGCCGATCGGACGACCTAACCCGTTCGCTCCGCTTAACGACTCGACTCGGTCGGCTCTTCCTGGAACCGTTTCCGAGGCGGTTTCCAACGTCTCTTCCGGTTCCTCTTTCTCGTCAACCTCGACCGCGACCGGCACGGCTGCCGCAGCTAGGGCGACGACATCCGTTTCACGATAATTTACTCCATGAATTTTTTAAGCGTACTTGTAAAGGAAAATATCATATCGCAGGATGACATGGCGTTCATTCAGACCGAAGCCCAGGAAAGCGGAAAGCCCGTCGAGGACATCCTGAGGGAAAGGGGCATTACGGCCGCTCAAATCGCGCATGCGAAGAGCGAGCTTCTTCATATTCCGAGAAAGGAAATCGGCGACAAGGAAATTCCGTTCGAAATTTTAAAATACATTCCCGAAGAATCCGCCGTTCATTACAAGATCATTCCCATACAGATAAAGGACGGCGCGCTGGAAGTGGGCGTAGTAGACCCGGACAATATCGAGGCGCGGGATGCCCTGAACTTCATTTCCGCCAAGGTGAACATGCCTTTCAAGATATTCGTCGTTTCCGAGGACGATTTTCAGAAGGTGATTGACTGGTACAAGGGATTGACCGGGGAGGTAAGCAAGGCGCTGGGCGACCTCGAAAGCGAATTCGCCGGAGCCGGAAAAGTCGAAGTGAGCCAGGATGACATGGTCGGCAAGCCCGACGCGAGCGGCAAGGTGAACATCGTGGAAGACGCTCCGGTAACAAAGATCGTGGCCACGACGCTTCGGTACGCCATCGAAGGCGAGGCGTCCGACATTCACATCGAGCCGCTTCGGGACAAGGTGCGCATCAGGTTTCGAGTGGACGGCGTTCTCAATACCAGCCTCGTCCTTCCCATAAAGGTTCTTGATGCCGTCGTCGCGCGAATCAAGGTCCTTTGCAACATGAAGCTCGACGAGAAGCGAAAGCCCCAGGACGGCCGATTCTCGGCGCGCATCGACAACAGGAAGATCGACTTCCGAGTCTCCACGTTCCCGACATACTTCGGAGAGAAGGTGGTGATGCGAATCTTAGACCAGCAGAAAGGCGTGCAGAAGCTCGAAGAGCTCGGCTTTTCGGCCCGCCATTACGAGATGATCCGCAAGGCCATCAACAGGCCGTACGGCCTCATTCTCATTTCCGGTCCGACAGGCTCAGGTAAGACCACGACTCTTTACTCGATGCTTACGGCGCTCGACAGGGAAACGCAGAACGTGCTCTCGCTTGAAGATCCGGTGGAATACAACATCGAGGGCATCAGCCAGTCGCAAGTCCGGCCCGAAATCGGATACACGTTCGCGTCCGGTCTCCGAACGACGCTCCGACAGGACCCCGACATCATCATGGTGGGAGAGATCCGAGACAAGGAAACCGCGCAGCTTGCCATCCAGGCCGCGCTTACCGGTCACTTGGTATTCTCCACGATTCACACCAACAGCTCCATCGGCATCGTCCCCCGACTTATCGACATGGGAATCGATCCTTTCCTTATCGCTCCGACGCTCGTTCTCGGCATGGCGCAGCGACTGGTGGGGAAGGCCTACGATCCCGCAGTCAAGCCCGTTCCGGTGGAAGACAGCATCAAGGTAATGATCGACAAGGAATTCGAAGACCTGCCGGAACAGTACAAGAAGGAGCTTCCGCCCATTGCGGAAGTGTATGAAATATCGCCGACGCCTGACTGCCCGAAGGGCACCAAGGGGCGGCAGGCCGTATTCGAGGTCTTCGAGATGGACAAGGAGCTCGAGCGGCTGATTCTCAAGGACGCCAGCGAGCCTGCCATCTACGACGTCCTCAGGAAGAAAGGATTCACTACGCTCAAGGAGGACGCGATCATCAAATCGCTTACGAAGAAGATACCGTTCGAGGAAGTGAGCACTGTGTAAAACTTTCAGCATTATCCAGGCAACAATTGGTATACTTAAAATAAAACCATGAACGGAGACATTCCATACAAAATACTGATAGTTGACGATGACAAGTTCCTTTTGAACATGTATTCAATCAAGTTCCAAAAGGAAAAGTTCGCGGTAACGACCGCGAGCGACGGTTCCGAGGCGCTGAAGAGGCTCGAAGAGGGGTTCGTTCCGGACGCCATCGTTCTCGACATCGTCATGCCGGTCATGGACGGTCTTGAGGCCCTCAAGAATATCCGGGACAAGAAGCTGGCCGACGACGCGGTCGTGCTCATCCTGAGCAACCAGGGCCAATCGTCCGACATCGACAAGGCAAAGCGGCTGGGAATCGACGGGTACATCGTGAAAGCGACGACCATTCCGTCGGAGGTAGTGACGGAAGTTCTCAGGATGCTAAATAACAAAAAGAAACTATAAGATATGAATTACAACGATGAACTAGGGGATCTGCTTTCGATAGTGGTGCGAGAAGGCGCGTCGGATCTTCACTTGTCCGAAGGCAGGCATCCGATGATCCGCACGAACAGCTCGCTACTTCCTCTCGTAAAGAAGGACATCCTGAGCCACGACGCGATTCTCGGAGTTCTCGAAGTCATGATCGGAAAGGAGAAGATGATGAAGTTCATCGAAAAGAAGGAATACGACTTCTCGTATCGGTTCGGAGAAACTGCCCGCTTTCGAGGCAATGCGTATATTCAGCAAGGCTATTTCAGCATCGCGCTCAGGCTTATTCCGA
The DNA here is from genome assembly GCA_964550955.1 of uncultured Candidatus Saccharibacteria bacterium. GTDB lineage: Bacteria > Patescibacteriota > Minisyncoccia > Phycocordibacterales > CAIZLB01 > VEQN01. Next base: position 542,629 of record CAZKAF010000001.1, on the reverse strand, counting down.
AGCAGATCAAGACGCTGTCTGAACTCGGCCTTCCTCCGATGCTCGAGACGTTCGCCCGAAAGAAGCAGGGATTCTTTCTCGTGGTAGGTCCGGTGGGTCAAGGAAAGTCCACGACGCTCGCTTCGATGATCGAGCTGATCAATCAGGAACGGGCGGAGCATATCATCACGATCGAGGATCCGGTCGAGTACGTGTACGACCAGAAGAAGTCCGTCATCGACCAGCGGGAAGTAGGAGTTGATACCGACAGCTTCGAAGACGCTCTCGTCTCGGTGCTTCGGCAGGACGTCAACGTGATCCTGCTTGGGGAGATGAGAGGCCATGAGACGATGGCTGCGGCCGTTACGGCTGCAGAAACCGGCCACATGGTATTCTCGACGCTCCATACGAACAATGCCGCGCAGACCATCGACCGAATCATCGACACGTTCCCGGCCGGCCAGCAGGACCAGATCCGAGTTCAGCTCGCGGCGTCGCTTTCGGGCATCTTCTCTCAGCGGCTCATTCCCCGAATTTCAGGCGGAATGATTCCCGCGTACGAGCTTCTTGTGGCGAACGCGGCCGTGGCGAACCTGATTAGGGAGAAGAGAAGCCATGAAATCAACACGGTCATCGAGACCGGCTCGCAGGACGGCATGATCGACCTGAACCGGTGCCTGGCGGATCTTGTCCGGAGAGGGGAAATCACCATCGAAAGCGCGTATCAGCATTCGCTGAATCCGCAGATTCTCGAGCGTCTGATTTAAGCCGGGCGATGCCGCTGTTGGCAGAAAAAAGCGGCCCTGCAAGCGCGGACTCATTCGGGATTTCAGGCAATCGAAGCTAAGCAAACAAAACCATGCTATTTAAATACAAAGCAATAAACCAATCAGGGGCCGAAACGGAAGGATCGATCGATGCGGTCACTATTGACATTGCGATCAGCTCGCTTCAGCGACGCGGCTTCGTCATCACTTCCATCAAGCCGGCGGAGGAGGCAGGAGGCCTTCTCGGGAAAGAGATTAGCATCTTCAGCGGCGTAAAGAACAAGGATGTCGTGATCCTGTCGCGGCAGATGGCGACGCTGTTCACCGCGCAGGTGTCCGCGCTCCGTATCTTCAAGCTGCTCTCGGCCGAGGCGGAGAACAAGACTCTCAGGAAGAATCTCTTTGAGATTTCGGAAGACATTCAGGGCGGCTCGAGCATCTCGAACGCGCTTTCCAAGCATCCGAAAGTCTTCTCGACATTTTACGTGAACATGGTCAAGGCGGGCGAGGAGTCCGGAAAGCTCGACGAGACGTTCAACTTCCTTGCCGACTATCTCGACCGATCATACGAAGTGAACTCGAAAGTGAAGAACGCCCTCATTTATCCGGCATTCGTGGTCTTCACGTTCATTGCCGTAATGTCATTGATGCTCACGGTGGTCATTCCGAAGATCAGCAGCATCATCACCGAATCGGGGCAGGAGGTTCCTATTTATACGAAATTCGTAATCGCGCTCAGCGACATCCTGGTCAACTTCGGGCCGTTCCTGATAGTGCTCATTATCGTGGGCATATTCTTCCTGTTCAGATTCCTGCAGACCGATGCGGGCAAGGACGCGTCATCGCGCGTTCGGCTTGATGTTCCATACATCGGCGACCTGTACAGAAAATTATACCTGTCCCGAATTGCGGACAACCTGAACACCATGCTTGCCAGCGGCATTCCGATGGTAAAGGCGCTTGAGCTCACTGCCAATGTCGTCGATAACAAGGTATACGAGGGAATCATGCGCGAATCGCTCGACGCGGTAAAGACGGGCAGCGCGCTTTCCGACGCGGTAGGAAAGTATCCGGAAATACCGGGCATTCTCGTGCAGATGATTCGCGTGGGCGAGGAAACGGGCGAGCTCGGAAGCATCCTGAAAACGCTGGCGAAATTCTATCAGCGAGAAGTGATGAACGCGGTAGACACGCTCGTCGACCTCATCGAGCCGGTCATGATCGTGATGCTCGGCCTCGGCGTAGGCTTCCTTCTCGCGTCAGTTCTCATTCCTATCTATAACATCTCTTCGGGAATCTAGCTTCAGGCGGCCGGCGCGCTCATCGAACTCTTGGTGGTAATCGCCATCATCGGTATCCTATCATCAGTAGTGCTCGCGTCCCTCACGACGGCTCGGTCCAGGGGAACGGCGGCGGCGGTCCAGAACGAGCTCTCGAACATGCGAGCGCAGGCTGAATTGTTCTACAGTACAACGGGAAGTTATGGAACTGCCGGAGACTGTTCAACTGGCACTCTTTTCACATCAGCAAACGGGCTCAAGCCGCTTCTTGATGGTATTGCAGCTAAAAGCATAACTCCAACTTGCGTGGCTTCAGGAACACCGGCTCAGGCTTGGGCAGTTACTGCGTCAGCAGGATCAGATTACTTCTGCGTGGATAGCAAGGGGGTGTCTAAGAAAAGCACAACGACTATCGCTGTCACAGGCGGAGTTTGCAACTAGTCTAAATTTTCAGTTTCCCCAAAACCCAAGAACCCGCCCCAAAAAGGCGGGTTTTGTATTGCCTCTTAAGAGTTTGGCGGGAAATCTATCCACAGGTCAAGGGTATCTTTACCTTTGTATAAGTTGGTATAATAAAGGCACGTTTTTGGTCTGTCGAAGATCAGGAATACAAGGTCGCGTTTGCGTGACTTTTGAAGAAAAATTTAACAGGTATTCAATTTACATTTAATTCAATCAATTCGATTATGAAAACTCGAGGTTTCACACTCATCGAACTCTTGGTGGTAATCGCCATCATCGGTATCCTATCATCAGTAGTGCTCGCGTCCCTCACGACGGCTCGGTCCAGGGGAACGGCGGCGGCGGTCCAGAACGAGCTCTCGAACATGCGAGCGCAGGCTGAGCTTTACTACAGTGCAGCTAACAAATATAAGGCCAGCGGTTCTGACGTAGTTGCAGGAACAGGCACAGCTTGTACAACAGGTCAGACAACTAACGTACTCGGAGGCGCGAATGGATTAGGTGCGCTTATCACTAGCGTTTACGGTAAGACAACATCGGTAACTTGTAGCGTGACTGAGACGACATGGGCGGTTGCAGCGGCGTTTGGCGGAACAACATACTGTGTAGATAGTACTGGAAAGTCAGCTTCTTCGACTCTTACGGGAGCTGTTTGCAACTAGTCTAAATTTTCAGTTTCCCCAAAACCCAAGAACCCGCCCCAAAAAGGCGGGTTTTGTATTGCCTCTTAAGAGTTTGGCGGGCTGCATTCAAACCCTGCCGTGCATGACTTTCCTTGGCGCCGAGGCCGTCTCTTGAACGCACGCGCATCCTTTGCTCTGGCAATAAACTAAGATATGATATATGCGTGAATATTGTACTCAGCATTTTTTTTCTCGGGCTCGGCGCCATCATCGGAAGCTTCTTGAACGTAGTGCTGTATCGATACAATACCGGCAAGGGCCTGATGGGAAGGTCGCAGTGCTTCTCATGCAAGAGGCATCTGAGCGCCATTGACCTCATTCCCGTGCTGAGCTATGTCGCCTTCAGGGGAAGGTGCCGGACATGCAAAAGCGAAATCTCCCTTCAGTATCCTGCCGTAGAATTATTGACCGCCTTTCTGTTTCTGGGAACGTACCTGGTTTTCGCGCCGACGGCTCTCGCGTATCCGGTCCAGTTTCTGATTCAGACTTTCTACACATGCGTCATCATGGCGTTCCTTGTCCTCATTACCGTCTATGACATGAGGCATAAGATAATTCCGGATTTGTTTTCATATACGTTTGCCGCTCTTGCGCTCGTCACGCTGTTTCTCGGTTTCGACGGCTCGGGCCAGATCAGGCTCGTGATCCCGACCCTGCTGTCGCTCTCATCGGGCCTTATCCTGGCTTTCCCGTTCTACATACTTTGGCTGGTATCGGACGGCCGCTGGATGGGGTTGGGAGATGCAAAATTGTCCCTCGGCATCGGATGGTTCCTTGGCTTGTCGGCCGGGGCCAGCGCCATCATCTACGGATTCTGGATAGGCGCGGCAGTTTCCATCATTCTTCTCGTTCTCGGCCGTGCGTCCACGTCCATGAACAAGCTCAAGAGCATGAGATCGGTTTTCCGCAAGATCAAGGGTGTCATAAAATACGCGACGGGCTTCCAGGTGCCGGTCTTGTCGCTGAAAAGCGAAATTCCGTTCGCGCCTTTTCTCATAGCAGGTCTTCTTATCGTCTTCTTTTTTGGGTATAATATATTTGAGCCGCTCGAGTATATTCTATGAAATTAAACATGCGCAAAACGTTCTATAAAAGCGTGCAGGATGCTGCAGGAAAGGCAGTCAAAAAAACGCGCAGGCTGGTCAATGCGGGCTTCACGCTGGCGGAGATGATCATCGTAATCGCGATATTCACCATTGTCAGCTCCATCGCGCTGTTCGATCAGGCAAAGCTCTCGAGCAATACGCTTTTGACAAATATGGCGTATGAAATTGCGCTGGCAGTCAGGGAGGCTCAGCTGTACGGCATCAGCGTGCGGGCGGCTGGAGATGTCGGCAATTTCGAAAGCGAAGCCGGTGCATATTTTAACATTGCAAGTCCCCGGCAAGTCGTTGTCTATTCGAATACGTCTTCAGGGACAAGCATGCCGACATATGAGCCTGGCGAAGAGGTAATCCAATACATATTTCAGAATCAGAGAACGAACAGGATTCGAACTATCTGCGTCGGCAAGCTTGAGGGTTCTTACCAGCCCGCATGCGGAACTAATCCTGATTTTGTTGCCACTGAGGTTCACGTCGTATTCAAAAGGCCGAATCCTGCCCCGCGGGTCTATGCAAAAAGAGGGGGCAGCGATGCCTTGGCGCCATACCCTGGAGACCGGGTGTACATCGTGGTTGATACTGGCGATGGAGAGAATTGCAAGGTTGTCGTCATTGAGCCGACCGGTCAGACTCGAATAGTGGATTCATCCAGCACTCTCTGCGCGAATTCGTAATATAATAGATTCACATGATGCGATTTCACTTTAGCAAAAAAAATATCCAGGCCAAGTCGGGCTTTACATTGGTAGAGATGCTCGTCTCCGTTGCGATTTTTTCCGTATTCATGCTCGTCGCGGTATCCGTCGTGCTAAGCATCATTGGGGGGAATCGAAAGGCGCAGGCAATTAATGCGGTGGTTAATAATTTGAACTTTGCAATTGAGAGCATGGTCCGAGACATGAAGACGGGGTATTTCTACAGATGCGAGGGAAATTACGATTTCTCGGAGATGGAAGACCCTTCCTCTAATTTTTACCAGATTCCTGCTTCCGATGACATTCTCTGCGCAGCTGCCGTAAGCGCCCCTCAGACAGTGGTTGCCTTCGTGTCCGTGTTGTCAGGCAGCCCTTTGGGGGTGGAGTATCGATTTGAGCCGCAGACGATAAATCGCACAGGAAGGATTGTCAAAACTTATTTCGATCCTGAAGCGGATATGTGGGTTGAAACGGACATTACTCCTCCTGAAGTCAATATTAAATCGGCCAAATTTTATGTGAATAGCCCTGCGCCGGGAGGGACTGTTCAGCCGAGCATTTTCATTTTGATTTCAGGAACTGCGGGACCTAATGCCAAGGAGTCTGATTTCGTGCTTCAAACTTTCGTATCGCAGAGAATTCTTAACATAGGAATCGATTGACAAAATCACGCAGAACGATTATGAAATTTACACATAAAGAAACATCGCATAAAAAAGGCTTTACGATCATCGAGACGCTGGTCGCCATTTCCATACTCGCCATCGCATTGACCGGTCCTCTCTCGATCATCTCTCAGGCTCTTCGAAATTCATTTTATGCGCGAGACCAGGTCACCGCTTTTTACCTTGCTCAAGAGGCCATAGAGTACTTGCGAAATCAGCGAGACAACAATGCTTTAAAGGATCCGCCGGAAGCTGCCGATGACTGGCTTGCAGGCGTCGTGCCGAAGATATACTCGGGAGTGAGGGCGTGGCATTTGAATGAGTCGGGCGAAAGCCGTAAGATGAATCTTGAACGCAGTTCGAGCGGGTACACGCTCAAGATGTGCCCAAGCGGTGTCTGCGGGCGTTTGAAGTATTGGGATCCGGAGAATGTTCAAGGATACGCTACATATGGAGAGGGGGCGGGACCTACCTATTCGAGGTTTACCAGAGAAATCATCTTCAGCATACCTCCGTACGCTGCAACAGGGGGCGGCACCGATGACGATGCGTTTTTGGAGGCTGTTCGCAGGGAACTTGTCGTCACCGTACGGGTAAAGTGGAACACTCCTTCCGGCAGCCATTCGGTGCTTCTTCGCGATAATCTTAATAACTGGCAGCTTGATAAATTTTAATTGATTGACCATGAAATGCGCACCCTCACTTAAAAAGGCAAATGCAAGAAGCGGATTCACGCTTTTTGTTGCCGTGATCGTATCAAGCATGCTGCTTGCGATCGGCCTGTCTCTCGGTAACATAATTTTGAAACAGCTCATTTTCTCAAGTACTGGAAAAGAATCTCAGATCGCATTCTATGCGGCTGATAGCGGGGCAGAATGTGCATTGTATTGGGATCGAAAGGACATCGCCGGCCTTACGACATTCGAGGGAGTTTTCGCCAGCACGACAACCGATGTCGACATTCTTGACGGCATCAAATGCGGTTTTGGAGGCGGCACTGGTCAAATCGGCGGGTTTCTAAAAGATGATTTTTCAATTCCCAATGTGGTCAGGACAACCTTTTCGGTCAATTACACCCGACCGGGCAGCGACCCGTCTTGCGCTTTCGTGACCGTCACGAAAACAGTGGATGATTCCGATCCTGACGATGTCAGGGTCTATACTCATATCGACTCCCGAGGTTACAATGCGCCGTTCACCGGCAGCGTGGGGTATTCAGGGCCGGCTACGCCAAGTTCGGGGTCTTGCAACCTTACGAATCCTCGAGTGGTGGAGCGAGCCATAGTCTTGTCGTATTAGGTCATGAGTTTGTGGTATATTCTAATGCATGAAGAACAGGGATTTAGAAGCTGGAAAACGGACGAGTGAAAGAAGAGGGCAAAAGACCTTTCCTGTTCCTGAAGAAATCCTGGCTCGAGCCAAAAAATTGCAGGCTGCCATTGAGACGCATAGGTATAATTACCATGTTTTAGATAAGGAAGATATTTCTGCCGAAGCGCTTGATTCTCTTAAGCGCGAGTTGTCCGAGCTCGAATCCGAATACCCGCAGCTGGTTACGCCCGATTCGCCGACGCAGCGCGTGGCCGGAGAGCCGCTGAAGGGATTTGAAAAGGTTCAGCACAAGATCCAGCAATGGTCGTATAATGACGCGTTTACCGAAGAGAACATGCGCGATTTCGACGCGCGGGTCAAGAGGTTCATAAAAGATTCCTTTGGAGAGGTTGGAACGGAAAAAGTTCCGGACCCGACGTATGTAGTCGAATTAAAGATCGATGGCCTGAAAGTCGTGCTTGAATACATAAACGGCAGATTGGTGACCGCCGCAACGCGAGGCGACGGGAAGGTCGGCGAGAACGTGACGCATAACGTTCGAACGATTCAGTCCGTTCCTCTTGTCCTGCACGAACCCGCGTCTCTCATCGTCGAGGGGGAAATCTGGATGTCAAAGAAAAGCTTTGAGAAAATAAACAGAGATCAGGAGGAAAAGGGCCTGCCGCTTTATGCTAATCCGAGAAACGTCGCGGCCGGTTCCATCCGGCAGCTCGATCCCAAGATCGCGGCGTCAAGAAAGCTGGACGTTTTCGTTTATGACATCGCGCGCACTGATGCGGATATTGCCAGCCAGTCGGAAGAGCTGGAATTTTTAAAAAAGCTCGGCTTCAAGGTAAATTCGCATGCGAAGGTCTGCAAGTCCATCGATGAGGTCATACGGATGTGGCATGAATGGAAGGATCATACCAAGAAAGAGAGCTATCTCATCGACGGCCTGGTCGTGAAGGTAAATGAGAATGCATATCAAAAGGCGCTCGGTTATACCGGCAAGGCTCCGCGCTTCGGCATCGCGTACAAGTTTCCGGCGGAGCAGGTGACGACCGTCGTCGAGGACATCCGGCTTCAGGTCGGGCGCACGGGAGTCTTGACGCCCGTCGCGCATCTTCGTCCGGTGGAAGTCGCGGGGAGCACCGTCTCCCGGGCGACGCTTCACAATGAAGACGAGATACGGCGCCTTGACGTGCGCGTCGGCGACACGGTGGTGCTTCAAAAAGCGGGGGATGTCATTCCTGACATCGTGAAAGTTTTGAAAGAGCTTCGTCCTCAGATAAAAGACGTCAAAGGCTTGTGCGGGCCCAAGGGCAAAATGACAGACGTGCCGGCATACGCGTTTCCGACTCATGTTCCGGAATGCGGCGGCGACGGCCGCATCGAGCGGATTCCCGGCCAGGCCGCATTTCGCTGCGTGTTCAGGGGCGGCGCGGCGGAACATAAGAGGAAGCTGTATCATTTCGTCTCGAAGAAGTGCTTCAATATCGACGGCCTCGGTCCGAAGCAGATCGACGCGTTTCTTGAGAACAGTCTCATTTCTTCGTTTGATGACATCTTTACCTTGGAGAAAGGGGACATGCTAGGCTTGCCGCGTTTCGGGGAAAAGTCAGTGGATAACCTGTTGGCATCCATCGAAAAGGCAAAAGACGTCACGCTCGCCCGTTTCATATTTTCTTTATCAATTGATCATGTCGGCGAAGAGACTGCCGAGGACGTTGCCGAACACTTTGGCGCCGTTGACACGGTTATGGGCGCAACCGAAGAAGAGCTGAAGGGCTTGTATGGGGTAGGTGAAGTAGTGGCGGTATCTATCGCAAAATGGTTTGCTGCGGCAGACAACAAGGACCTCGTGCGCAGGCTGCTTGAGCACGTACGCATAATCGGCGCGTCGGATGCTGCGCTTGCCGCAGCTCACGCGGGAGCGAAGCCTTCGTCAAAGGCGGGCGCGATGGTTGCCGGAAAGACATTCGTGCTCACCGGAACGCTTTCAAGCCTGTCTCGCGATGAAGCGAAAGTGAAGATCAAGGCGCTCGGCGGAGCCGTGTCCGGAACTGTTTCAAAAAAGACGGACTATGTGGTCGCCGGGGAAGAGGCCGGCTCGAAGCTCGACAAGGCAGAGGAGCTCGGCGTAAAGGTCCTTGATGAGGCTGCGTTCTTGGGGTTGATTGGATAATTCAGGGTTGCTTCGCGACCCATTTTTTACGCATTTCTTTTGTCATATAGCAAAAATGCGATATGACACTCAAAATCTTTCGGCGCGCAGATTCTGAAAATAAAAAAACGCCCGGGATGGGGCGTTTTGGGTTTCGCTGCGTTGCAGCGTTGTGCTGTTCGGTACATTGCATGTCTGGCCAGTACAACAGCATTCATGTCAGTTATGTCAATAGCCTCTGAAATCCTAAAATGATATCATTTGCCCATATGTCATTAACCGAAGCCGACGTCCAGAAGCTTGCGTCCTTGTCCCGAATCAAGCTCAGCGACGAGGAAACAACCCAATTTACAAAGGAGATAGACGCCATTCTCGGATATGTAGAGCAGATAAAAGAAGTGTCGGCTGGCGACGCTGCGGCCTCTGTCGGAGTTCATGCGAATCCTCCGCTTCACCGAAACATCATGCGAGAAGACGCTGCGGACACTGACTTGAATCCTGATTCATCAGAGGTTCTTTCCCGGGCGCCATCCCATCAGGACGGTCTTGTTAAGGTTAAGAAAATACTCGGCTAATACGCGTTCGCGCACATACATTATATATATGGACACATCAAAACTTACGGTACTGGAAATCAGGGACATGCTTGCGAAGGGAAGCGTGACAAGCGAGCAGCTTGTTGCCGCGTATAAGGATGCGTTTGAAAAGCGAAACGCTGACATCAATGCGTATCTCGAATTTTTCAATGATGCTTTGGAAGAGGCGAAGAAGGCAGATCAGAAGAGGGCTGAACTTGCCGCCGCTGGAAAGAGTGCAGATGAAATCAATACAGAGTTTCCGCTTCTCGGCGTGCCGCTTGCGATGAAAGACAACATCGTCATCAAGGATAAGATCGCGAGCGCTGCCTCGAAGATTTTGGAAAAGTACGCATCTCCGTATGACTCGACTGTGACTGCGAAGCTTAAGGCAGCCGGAGCTGTCTTTCTCGGGCGGGTAAACATGGATGAGTTTGCCATGGGAGGTTCGACTGAAAACTCCGCATATGGCGTTACGAAAAATCCTCATGACCTTGAGCGAGTTGCCGGAGGTTCCTCGGGAGGCTCCGCTGCGGTTCTTGCCATGGGCGGAGCGCCGGCAAGTCTTGGTTCCGACACAGGCGGGTCCATCAGGCAGCCCGCCGCATACAACGGCGTCGTCGGCCTCAAGCCTACATATGGAACTGTCTCGCGGCATGGCCTCATGGCCATGGGCTCTTCGCTCGATGTCATCGGTCCGCTTGCGCATACGGTTGCGGACATCGAGCTCATTTTCAATGTTATAAAGAACGAGAACGGCGACAGATACGATTCTACCAGCCTTGCCAAGTCTGACGTTGAGAAGGTCTCGTCCGAACACTCATTCAATGCCGCGAAGATTCGAGTTGGAATCGTGCCTGAACTCATGAACGTGGGCGGACTCGATGCCTCCGTCGTCGATTCCATGAACAGGACGGTCGAGGCGCTCAAGGCTGCCGGATGCGAAGTGAAAGAGATCTCTCTCCCTCATATCAAATATTCACTTGCAGTTTATTACATCCTCATGCCAGCCGAAGTATCATCTAACATGGCCCGGTTTGACGGCGTTAAGTACGGTTCAAAAGTGGACGGTGCCGACCTTCTCGGCGACTATCTCAATACGAGAGGGGAACTTCTCGGAAAGGAGGTGCGACGAAGGATCATGCTCGGCACGTACGTGCTTTCAAGCGGATATCACGATGCGTACTATAACAAGGCGAACATCGTAAAGAATCTCATCGCGGCAGACTTCAAGAAGGCTTTTGAGGAAGTCGACGTTATCCTCACGCCGACGACTCCGACTCCTGCATTCAAGATCGGTTCTCATACGGACGATCCGGTACAGATGTATCTTGAGGACGTCTTCACGGTTACGGCCAACCTCATCGGCGCTCCGGCCATATCGGTTCCGGCCGGTTTCAAGGAGGAAGGCTCCGCCAAGCTTCCGATCGGCGTTCAGTTCACGGCGCCGCATTGCCGGGAAGACATACTGTTTGCTGTGGGTAAAAAAGTTGAGGAATCGAGGGGTTTTTAGTGGTATACTAGTTGTATATGATTTTCGAAGGATTTAGAAATCCGGGGTTCGACGAAGGGAATTCGGCCGGCAAGGAAGAGCTTACTGAAAAAGGAGCTTCCGGGCTGCTTTCTTTGCTGGAGAAATTGGAGGAAAAACAGCACGAGCTTCAAGCGCAAGGGGACAGTCCGGGCGAAGCGGAAGAATCTCTTTCCGACGAAGACGGGCCTTTTGCAGTTTTGGTAAATGAGGTCGCGCAATCTTTGATCAGCGAATCCGGCCCTGCCGCAAGCGGGGACAAGAAAGAGTTTGCGCGAAGCCAAGTCAGGGAATTCGTGCTCGGGCATATCAATGCGGGCGGATTGAACAATCCTGGCGAGGCCATTCCTGAAGGCGACCTGAATATCCTGATTGACTCGACGGTCGCGACATTAAAAGATAAGGGCTTCGTCATTACTCAGGAGTAATTCACGCTTTTTTAATATCCATATTCCATGGCCGATCCTAAAAAACCAGCAAAACCAGCGAGCAGCAGCAGCGGAGGAGGAAACGAATGGGTTTTCGGCCTCATGGTCGTCGTCCTTGTCCTGTTCGTGATATTTCCGACGGTGGCGATGTTTTTCGGATACAGCGGCGATGTCAACGTCATCACTCCCGGCATCGGCGATCGCATCTCATACGCGTTCTCATCATTTCTTGAAAGCGTGAGCTTCGTCTCCATTTTCATTTCTTTCGTGCTGGTGCTCGGCATTCTCTATGCAAAGATGGGTCATAAGGAAATCGTCGTCGCGCACGAAAGCCATGTCGCGAATTCGGAGAGCCTGATGCAGAGGCCGAAAGGCGCGCAAGGCTTCGGAGCGGCCGCGCAGCAGGGAAGCTCTCAAAGTTTCGGCTTGCCCGGCCTTCCTGGCCAGCATTCGGCCGGCGGTCATTCGCCTGCGCAGGAAAAGTACGCGAATCCTAAATGGGAACAGGTAGAGCGGCATGCGAGTTCCCCGAACCAGTCAGAATGGAGGATCGCCATTCTCGAGGCGGACATATTGCTGTACGACATGCTCAGTCAGATGGGGTACCCTGGCGATTCGATAGGCGAAATGCTGAAGCAGGCTGACAAGTCTTCGTTCACGACGCTGGACGAGGCATGGAAAGCGCATCGCATTCGAAACATCATCGCGCATGAGGGCGCCGATTACATACTGACGAAAGAGGAAGCTGACAGGGCCATTCGCCTGTACAAGAAAGTCTTCGACGAGTTTTATTTTATATAGCGCCGGAAAAGCTTGCACGATTCCGATTTTGTATTATACTCACAGGGTGCAATATAGCGGGTAAGTGTAACAGTAGCACATGAGGCTCAATAGGGCTCATACGACAGCGATGTTGTATGGAAAACATCCATCAAATTCGGTGAAACCTTTGCTTAATCGCATGGCAATACCGAGCCAAGCTTGAACATTTATGTTCATGAAGGTGTAGAGACTAGACGGTGGACTCTGGAGAATTCGTTCTCCAGATGAAGGTATAGTCCAGACTCCAAAGTCTGTCGAGAGACAGGCGCAGTGAAAACTGTAGAAGTACGCATAACCTTATAGACGTGGTGCAATTCCACGACCCGCAACAAGAGAGATGGTCAAAAATACAAGCAAAAGCGCTCCTGAAAACGGGCGCTTTTGCTTTGCCGGGCGCGCATGAATCGCATTCGCGCTGTACATAACGTGCTGGGCATATGCGGATATATGTTCTAAAATTAAGGTGAAATGAAAGACTCTTCCGAACTCAATGCATATCACGAAGATCGGCCCTGGGGATCGTTCGATCAGTTTACTCATAATCTTCAATCCACGGTAAAGCTCATCACCGTCAATCCCGGCCAGTCGACAAGCTTGCAGTATCACAATCATAGAAGCGAATTCTGGGTTGTCATTTCCGGGGAAGGCTTTCTGCATATCGGAGACGATGTCTTCGAGGCAAAACCGGGCGAGCGGCATTCGGTCATCGTCGGAAAGACTCATCGGATCCAGTCAACAGACGAGCCGCTCGTGATTCTCGAAATTTCCACCGGGGACTTCGACGAGCAGGACATTATCAGGGTGGAGGATCAGTACGGTCGGGAGGTCGTCAGCAATAACGCAAGCGTCGCTCATGGCATCTGAAATATATAATCTTGCATTCTTAATACTTTCCGCCGCGCTATTTTTCCTGCTTGTCTCATACATCGTCTCGGGGCTTTTTCGTTCTGCCGGAAAGGGACGCGCGACTGCGGGCGCTCAGAGTCATGCCGAAATCGTAAGGCGTCATGCCAGCAATCCTGTCATAAGCCCGTCCATCGAGAATGAATGGGAATACGGAGGCACGTTCAATCCGGCGGCCTGGCACGACGAGGACGGAACGGTTCACTTGATATACAGGGCCATAGGCGCTGACGGCGTCTCGAGGTTCGGATACGCGTCAAGCGAGAACGGCCATGATTTTGACAGATTGCCATACCCCGTCTTCTTCATGGAAAGTCCTCGGCTGATGGAACGGAATCTTGAGGGCCTGAAGAGAGCCGGGAATCAAAAAGAACGAGAAGGGCATCATGATTCCAGGAAATATGACCCGGTCATGTATCCGTCAGGCGGAAGCTGGGGAGGGTGCGAGGATCCGCGCATGGTCCTTATCGAGGACAGGTTTTATCTGACGTTCAGCGCCTTCGACGGCTGGGATTTCATACGGATTGCCCTGACGACGATTTCAAAGAAAGATTTTCTGGAGCAGAAATGGAAATGGTCCAAGCCCGTGCTAATTTCGCCAAAAAACGAGATACACAAGAATTGGGTAATTTTCCCCGAAAAGATTCAGGGAAAATTTGCGATTTTGCACAGCATTTCGCCGAAAATTCAGGTGGACTATGTCGATGACATGAAAGACATTGTCCGCGGAGTCAAGAAAATACAGAGCGTTTTCGGATCGAAGAAGGAGCGGGAGGAATGGGATACGTGGCCGAGAGGGGTGGGCGCCCCGCCAGTGAAGACGGAGGACGGCTGGCTTGTGCTCTACCATGCGACTGACAAGACCGAGTCTCACAAATACAAGCTCGGCGCGATGCTTCTTGATCTCGATAATCCCGAGAAGGTGATTGCCCGGTCCTCGCGCCCCGTTCTGACTCCGGACATGTGGTATGAAAACGATTCGAAGCCGGGGGTGGTCTACGTTTGCGGCGCCGTGCTTCAGGAAGGCATATTGCACGTGTATTACGGAGGAGGCGACAAGCATGTGTGCGCCGCTCACATGCCGATAGAAAAATTATTAAGCTGGCTTAGGGAAAACAGCACCGTGACCGGGAGGGGCGGCTCTTCCTCATGACGCGCCTTCGGTAGCTTGCATTATTCATCACAAATATTCACATGTTCTCAGTCACTCCTTCTTCAAAAAATCCAATACTTTCGCCGATAAAGAATCATCCCTGGGAATCGGTCGCGACTTTCAATCCGTCGCCCGTCATTCACAAGAAGAAATTGAATCTTCTGTACCGCGCCATGTCCGGCGTCGACCACATGATCAGCCCTTCGTTTCGCATGTCCGTCATCGGCTGCGCCACGGAAGACGGGAAAGGATCGTTCGAAGACAGGCGAGTGCTCATCGCGCCGGAGAAAGAATATGAGAAGTTCGGATTGGAGGATCCCCGAGCCACGACCATCGACGGCGTGCATTACATTTTTTATACGGCCCTGGGAGGGTTTCCTTTTTCAGCGGACAATATCAAGGTTGCCGTCGCCGTCACGCGCGATTTGAAAAACATAGACGAGCGGCACCTGGTCACTCCGTTCAACGCGAAGGCCATGACCCTTTTTCCGGAGAAAATCAACGGCGAGTACGTGGCCATTCTCGCCGTGAATACGGATCGCAAGCCTTCGGATATCTGCATCGCGCGCTTCAAGAAGATCGAGGACATGTGGTCGAAAAAATATTGGGATAGCTGGTATGCGCATCTCGACGATCACAAGCTGCACATTCAAAGGCATGAGCATGATCAAGTCGAAGTGGGCGCCGCGCCGCTGAAGACGAAGGACGGCTGGCTGCTCATTTACTCTCATATCCAAGGATACGGAACCGACGCGCCCGTCTTCGGTGTCGAAGCGCTCCTTCTCGATTCTGAAAATCCCCTGCAGATCATTTCAAGAACCGACAGTCCGTTCATGGTCCCCGAAGATCACTATGAAAGAATCGGCCTGATTTCGAATATCGTCTTTCCGTCCGGGGCATTGCTTCGGAAAAATATAGTCGAACTGTACTACGGCGCTTCGGACACGCATTCGGCCGTCGCTTCCATCCCTCTGAAGCCGCTCCTGAACGCGCTGGTCAATCCCGGCCACCTGGTCAAGCGATATGCGAAGAATCCCATACTTGCTCCTCGTCCCGGCTTTGAGTGGGAAGAAGGAGGGGTCTTCAATCCTGCCGCCATCGAGCTTGAGGGGAATACCTATATATTGTATCGGGCGGTTACCAAGTCGAACGTTTCCGTCATCGGCTTGGCCGTCTCGTCCGACGGCTTCGTCATTGACGAGCGATTGGATGAGCCTGTCTACAGAGGGCGAGCTGATTTCGAAATTTCCGCTTCCGGCGAAGACTCAAACTACGGAACCGAGGATCCGAGAGTGGTGAAAATAGGCAAGCGCCTGTACATGACATATACGGGGTATGACGGGAAAGTCCCGAGGGTCGTCATGTCTTCCATTTCAGTTTCCGATTTCCTGAAAAGAAAGTTCGATGCCTGGTCAGAGCCATTCGCGCTTACTCCGGATACCATTGACGACAAGGATGCCTGCATTTTTCCAGATAAAATTGATGGAAAATTCATGGTCATTCATCGAATCGGCGAGCATATCTGCGCCGATTATATCGAGTCGCTCGACGATCCGCAGCCGCTCTCGAAATGCATCGATGTCATGGGGCCGAGAAGGGGCATGTGGGACGGCTGGAAGATAGGCGCGGCGACGCCTCCCGTCAAGACGGAAGAAGGCTGGCTGCTTCTGTATCATGGCGTCTCGGCGGAGAGGGTATACAGCGTCGGAGCCGTCCTTCTCGATCTGAAAAATCCGACCATCGTGAAGGCCCGAAGCGCGGCGCCCATCTTCAAGCCCGAAACTCAGTATGAATTGAACGGCGTCGTTTCCCGCGTGGTATTCCCGTGCGGAATCGTCGTGAAAGAAAATGCGTGCCGCATCTATTATGGCGGAGGGGATTACGTGACCGGCGTGGCAACGTTCGGAATCGCGGACATCCTCAAGACTTTGCAGGCTGCAGGATGATTTCTGCGCTCGCTTGCGCTTGTCGCGGCTATTTGCCCTCATTTTCCCTTGCGCCATGAATCAGCTTATATACCTACGTACATGAAAGAAAAAGAAATAAAAGAGAAAGAAATATTCATTTTTGATATCGACGGGACTCTGACCGAAAGCAAGATGCCTTTGACTCCCGACATGGCAAGGACTCTTCGGACGCTCTCTTCCGCGAAAAAAGTAGCTCTCATATCAGGAGCGACGTTTGAGCAGATGACCGCGCAGATCGTGCAAAAAATGTGCGACTTCGATGACGACGACAGGGCCGGCCTTGTTGCAGATGGCGCTGCTGATGCTGGAAACCGCGGCTTCGAAGCTGATTCGGCTGGTGAGGTCCTCGCGGACAACTTTGATTTTTTGAAGAACATGTATCTGCTGCCGACATCGGGCGCCTGCATGTATTCTTACGCAGGCGCAAGCGTGGATGTCATTGATGAAGAGGCGATGGGTGTCGCCGGCATTCGTGACGCTGCTGACGCACTCGGCACTGCTGACATTTCAAGAATTGCGCAGGATGTTACTAAAAGAGATGTGTGGAAGGAAGAGTACGCTGAATATTTTTCCAAGGAAGAAAAAGATTTGATTATCGGAGCGGTGAATCAAGCTATTGAAAGCGGCCTATATCAAAAGCCCGAACGGGCGTTCGGGGAAATTGTTGAAGATAGGGGATCTCAAGTGACGTTCTCGGGACTGGGACAGAATGCGCCGTATGAGCTAAAAAAAACCTGGGATCCGGACATGAAGATTCGATTAAAATTAGTTGAATTTCTCAGAGAAAGAATACCTCAGTTTGAACTCAAAATCGGAGGCTCCACATCCATCGACATTGTCAGGTCCGGCATCAACAAGGCTTTCGGCGTGACGCGGCTTTTGGAACAATTGGCATTGCCGATTGAAAAGGCCGTCTTTTTCGGCGATGCGCTTTTTGAAGGCGGCAATGACCATTCCGTCATAAGCACGGGCGTTCAGTGCGTTTCCGTGAGCTCATATCATGACACCGTCGAGGTTCTTTCCGAGATGATCGCCAATTAATCCTTTAATCCTCGTTTCGGGCTCAAGATTGAAAAAAGGGGAGTAATGTATTATAGTAGCCAGTACATGTCGGCGTAGCTCAGTTGGTTAGAGCGCGGGACTCATAAGCCCGAGGTCGGAGGATCGTTCCCTCCCGCCGACACACGTGGTTCTTTGCATATTTTCAAGATACGAAGAGCTATTCAACCCAAACACATACAGGAGGACACATCGCGTGAAAGGAAACATATTCGTCATATCTGGGCCAAGCTGCGTCGGGAAATCGACGGTGATACGGCAAATCATCAAGAAAGTGGAAGAAATCAGAAATGCTGCTTCCGGCATGAACGTGCCCGAGCTGTACTTTTCAGTCTCTCACACGACGAGGGACAGGCGGGAGGGCGAGACGGACGGCGTCAACTATCACTTCGTCGGAAAACGCGATTTCGCCGCCATGGTGGTTCGCGGCAAGTTTGTCGAGCACGCCGAGGTTCACGGAGAATTCTATGGAACATCCGGCAGGATTCTCAGGGAGAAAATCGAGAGCGGAATTGACGTTCTGCTCGACATTGACGTCCGGGGCTTTTTGCAGCTTCAGGCATCTCATCTTTCTGAAGAATGCGGAACGACTCTCACTTCAGTGATGATCCTGCCTCAGGATATCGGGGTGCTCGAGCAGCGCCTCGCGGATTTGGGGCGCAACAATATCCAGAAGCGCCTGGAAGCCGCCGAATGGGAGATGTCTCAGAGCGGGCTGTACAGTCGGAGCCTCAAGAACTGGGTGGGCGGCCTGGACACTACCGTGGATTCGCTTTGGAAAATTCTTTATCCCGGCAGATAGGCTCGAACGCTCATTCGCTCGGTTTTTCGAGCACTTGCCGGCCGTCATCCAAGACGGCCGGCATCTTATTTTCATCGTCAGGAACCGTCAGGCATAGGAGCTTTGAAAATATGCAAAATTATGTATAATAAGCCCCACAAGTTCGATTTGAAGCCAGGACGGCCGGACTTGAAGGGCTGAAAAACGACATATATATGCGGGTGTAGCTCAGCTGGTTAGAGCGCTTCCCTGTCACGGAAGAGGCCGTGGGTTCGAGTCCCATCACTCGCGCATAGATAATTAGAACCGAACACATGTTCGGTTCTAATTGTTTACATTGGTGAGGGCAAGGAACGGAGTTCCGATAGGAAGCCTGTGCCGTTTCTGAATTGTGCTATCATTTATGCACATGGAAACTAAGAAAATCGGAGCGGGCTTCGGAGTCTTTATCCTGAGGGAAGGCAAGGTCCTGCTGGGGCGAAGGCATGCCGATCCTGCCAAGGCTGACAGCGAATTGCACGGCGAGGGAACTTGGACGATGCCGGGCGGCAAGCTGGAGTTCGGGGAAAGCTTCGAGGAGGGAGCCAGGAGGGAGGTGCTGGAAGAAACTGGATTGGATGTGAATGTCGATGACATTCAAGTTATCAGCTTGGCCAACGACAAGGTTGCCGATGCTCATTTCGTGACCATCGGCATGATGTGCGAGAAAGTCTCGGGCGATCCGAGAGCGATGGAGCCTGACGAAATCACCGAATGGGGATGGTTCGCGCTGGATCAGCTTCCTTCGCCGCTGTTCGAGCCGAGCCGCAAGATTCTGGACAACTACGGGGAGGGCATCTTCTATAAAAGATAGATTGCGCCTCATGACGCATTAATTTTAAATTAACAGGCCTGACATGATTTACATACTTAAAAAAATAGCATTAGTCATCGCGTTCGTTCTCGTCGGAGCGGCCTTGCTCGCCCTGGCTGCAAAGTTTTTTGTCGAGACCAAGAACGTTTCTGAGATTGCCCCGGAACAGAGCATGTTCGCCAGGATAAGCAATGGGGAAGAGATCGGCTATCAGGAAATTTCCAATAATGCCACGACGACCATCGTGTTCGTCGGCGGCCTGTCCGGATGGAGCCAGACTTGGGGAAGGACCATGCGCGAGCTGGACAGGTCCCTGCTGGACGGCGGCTTCTCGTACAATCTTCTTGCGGTCGATCTGCCGCCATTCGGCTTTTCAGCCGCGAATCTCGAGAACGGATTCTATCGGTCAGTTCAGGCTGATCGCCTGAATGCGTTCCTGGACAGCAAGAAGATGTCCAATGTCATTTTCGTGGCGCATTCGTACGGCGCAGGACCCGTAACCGAAGCTGTCATGACAAATGACGGCAGCCAAAATATCGAGAAGCTGGTGATTGTCGACGGGGTGCTCAATGTCAATTCTGCAAAAGCTGACGAAGCAAGCGGGATTATTTCTAAAATCATGAAAAATAAAGCCCTGCTCGAATATCCGGTCTTGGCTGTTTCGCATAGCAAGGCGCTGGTCAAGAACAGGATGAAAAGCTTTGTTCATATAACGGAAAACATTGACGCCAATCTTGTCGAGCTGTACATGAAAGCGTTCAGGACAAAGGGCAACAGCAAGCGGCTGGCTCATTGGCTGAGCGATTACGTTACCGATCCTCTCGATTACAAGAGCACGAAAGCCGCGTCCTACGAGAATCTGTCCGTGCCGCTCAGGATCATTTGGGGAGACAAGGACACCCTGACTCCGCCGGCGCTCGCGCATGAGCTGGCAGATTTGGTTCCCGGTTCAAAATTATACATGCTGGAAAACGTGGGGCACATACCCATGATCGAAGATTATCAACAGTTTGACGAGGCGCTTCGCCGTGCCATATCCGAGTAATGATATAATGAAGATATAATGAAAATTACAAAATATATAGTTTTATTCTTATCAATATTATACGTGGGAATCGTGGCCATAGAGCAGATTCCGGGAGTCATGGTCCCGATGGGTTCTGACGGTCACGGCATCGAATACCTCATGTTCGGCCTGTTCAAGATTTCAATCCTGGACGACATCACTCACTTGGTCTCGGGCGCCGTCGGCTTCTACGCCTTGACCAGAGGATACCGGATGCAGGTGCTTTATCTCATTCTTTTCGGAGGATACTACACGCTTGACGCGGTATTCCACATATTGAACGGATTCGTGACAGGACAGTCGGTCATTGATAACTTCTTGCTGAATGGTCCGCATATCGGCATCAGCGTATTGACGGCTATCGCGCTGTACTTCTCAGTAAGGAAAATCGAACTCAAATAACATGAAAAAAGTTTTCAAGAGCTTCTTCGGGGCATGCGCGCGAGGGGTCAGAAAAGGCTTGTCCGCGCTGCATGCGCATAGAAGAAAAATCCTGAAAGCTTTTTTGATTCTCCTTGCCCTGGCTTTCTTGGCGCTGGTAGTCTGGGTGCTGTCATTTTTCAGGTCGCCTAAAAATGAATGGCAGCAGCAGGCGCAGGCCGATGCGAAAAATAACATCGTGCGGGACGTAACCGGCCTCTACCCCATAAAGGTCGAAGGCGTCATCGTTCCGCACAGCACCGAAGAAATTCAGGAAGCCGTGAAGGCTCATTCCAAGGTTTCGATCGGAGGGGGAAGATACAGCATGGGCGGACAGACCGCCAGCGAGAAAGCGGTGCAGATAGACATGCGGGAGTTCAACAAGATATTGGACTTCTCGACGACCACGAAAGAAATCACGGTTCAGGCCGGCATCAGGTGGAGGGAAATTCAGGAGCGGATTGATCCTGAAGACTTGTCCGTCATGGTGATGCAGACGTACTCGAACTTTACGGTCGGGGGCTCCTTGTCAGTAAACGTGCACGGGCGATACGTCGGCCTCGGTCCGGTAATCATGAGCGTCAGGGGCTTCAGGCTCGTGCTTGCTGACGGCACTGCGGTGAACGCCAGCCCGACGGAAAATTCAGAGCTGTTTTATTCCGCGATAGGCGGAATGGGCGGCATCGGCGTCATCACCGAAGTGACGCTGGCTTTGGCGGACAACGTGAACGTCGAAAGGCAGAGAGTGAAGATGCCGATCTCGGAGTATAAGGACTATTTCTTCGGCAATGTCCGAGAATCCGGAGACGTTGTCTTTCATAACGGAGACATCTATCCGCTAGATTTTGACAGCGTCAGCGCCGTGAGCTGGACCAAGACCGACAGGCCTGCGAATACTCCGACGAGGCTCATTCCCCGGGCCAAGGATTACATTACGGAGAGAATCGCATGGGTAGTAATGAGCGAGTGGCCTTTCGGCAAGGATATCCGCGAATATATCCTGGACCCTCTCATCTACTCGAAAGATGCTGTGCATTCCAGAAACTACGAGGCCAGCTACGACGTTGCCGAGCTTGAGCCCATGAGCCGAAAGGATTCGACGTATGTTCTTCAGGAGTATTTCGTGCCGGTGAATCGCTTCGATGAATTTTATCCGAAGATGAAGGATGTCTTCGTCGGCAACGACGTGAACGTGCTGAACGTCTCGATTCGCCATGCCGAGAAAGATCCGGGGGCGACTCTGGCTTGGGCGAACGAGGAGGTATTCGCGTTTGTCGTCTACTACAAGCAGGGAACGGACGAGGCTTCGCGGGACCATGTCGCCCGATGGACGAGGGAAATGATAGATCAGGTCCTCAGCGTCGGCGGCACGTATTATCTGCCGTATCAGCCTCATGCGACCGGCGAGCAGTTCCTGCGGGCGTATCCCGGAGCGCTGGATTATTTTAAGATAAAGAAAAAATACGATCCTGATAATAAATTCACTAATAATTTATGGGAAACATACTATGATCCTGAGCAAATAGACTTGCAGGCCGAAGCGAAGGCGGCTCGTGATTTCGCTTCAAGCACCCTGGCCGGAACCGACTACGTCAGGAATGTGGACAACATATATCTGACATTGCCGGAATGGTACATCGTATACAGCGCCGTCGAATATGCGAACGTGCTCCGCGACGGCTTGCCTTCGCAGTTCGATTATCTCGGCGCCATCAAGGAATACTGGTCGGAGCACGGGAAGGTTCAGGGCTATGCCATCGGGTCTCCGAATCAGAATTCCGGGTACGGCCTCGTATTGAAAGTCATCGGCTGGAGCTTCACTTTTGAAAATGCCGCCAAATGGGCATATGAAAATACGATAGGGAAATTGAGCGAGAAGGTTTCGGGCGGCAGGCAATCGGAGGAGGACAGGTTCGCCGCGCGCCTCGCGAAGGATTATCACGCGTTCATCTACGACAATCCTTGGTACAACTTTCCATATTACAGATATTACGACGAGCTGTATCGACTGCCTCATGACCCGAGCGGTTACGGCATCGGCGGATGGGTCCGAAAGTTCGAGCGGCAGATGTTCCTTTCCTTCGAGCTGACCGCGAAGAGATTCTATTCATGGGTCATCCGATCGGCGACGGAAACCAAGTTCGGAGTGCAGGACGACGTCATAACCGCCTTGGTAAGGGAGGACGGCGCCTACGGAACGGTCACGGCTCCTCATTACCAGCCCTTCACTGTCGCTCTCAAGTCGAAGCTGGACGAAGCCCTTGCCTCGGGCGCGGACTTCGAGATTCTTGAAATAGCGGGGAACAGCATCATCACGTTCAGCTATCTCGACGAAGTCGGAAGCGACCCTTCGTCCCTGACGAAAGAGATACTGCGATACGGGGAAGTGCAGTCGATAGAAAACGGAATCAAGCATTATAAGGATCGGATTACGGTGAGCCTGCCTGTTCGGCAGATTGACGAGGTTCATGCGGAACTGAAGCAAAGGGGCGTCGAGATAGATCATTTCTACGATTACTAGAGTCGTCTCAAAAGGGTCAGGCTCGTGACCGTTGGCGAATATCGCCGGTCATGCCGACGCGGCGTGGTATAATCACTAAAAAATTCACGAAACTATCAGATGACAAACAACTTTGAGAAAATCCGGGAGCTTGAGCGCGACGTGGAGAACGCCGTCGGCAAGGCCGTAAAGGGAGGAGTCAATGAAGTGGTCAGGGACGTGGAAGGCGCTTCGAAGAAGATCAGGAAATTTTGGCATGACCTCGGTCCGGGCCTCACTACCGGAGCATCGGATGATGATCCTTCCGGAATAGCCACGTTCTCGCAGGTGGGCGCGCGGTACGGTCTCAGCCTCCTCTGGCTCTCGCTCTTCACGTTTCCGCTCATGTCGGTCGTGCAGGTCATGTGCGCCCGCATCGGCATCGTGACAGGCCAGGGCTTGGCGGCGAATATCCGCAGGTACTATCCTCGGCCGCTGCTGTACGTCTGCACCGTTCTCCTGCTTGCTGCGAACATTTTCAATATCGGCGCGAACCTCGGCGCCATGGCCAAGTCCTTTCAGCTGCTGGTCCCGTCGTTTAATTTCGGCCTGCTTGTCGTCCTTTTTGGCGTTACCAGCCTTCTGCTGCAGGTATTCACGACATATGAGAAATACGCCAGGTATCTGAAATACTTGGCCTTGATACTTGTCTCATATGTGGTGACGGTCTTCTTTATTGACATCGAATGGGGCATTGTCTTCAAGAGCCTCGTAATTCCGAGCTTCGACTTTTCAAGGGATCAGATTTTCATAATATGCGCGATTTTCGGAACGACCATTTCCCCGTACCTCTTCTTCTGGCAGACATCGCAGGAGGTGGAAGAAAAGATACTGCATCATAATTCGGCAAAGATAAGCGAGACTGACGTCATCGACGACGGTTCCACCACGACGGTGATATCCGCAACGTCGAATATTGACGTGGTCCAGATCGATCATTCACGCAAAATGAATGAAAACGATGAAGCCTATATTGATACTCCTGAAGAAATACTGGCTGAAACAAAAAAGATGAACGTCGACGTGTGGTCCGGCGTGTTCGTCTCGCATACGGTCATGTTCTTCATCATGGTGACCTGCGCCTTTACCCTGCATGCGAACGGCATAACGAACATAGAAGACGCGGCCGATGCCGCGCTCGCGCTCAAGCCTTTTGCCGGACAGTTCGCGTTCCTGCTTTTTGCCCTCGGAATCGTCGGCACCGGCATGCTCGCCATTCCTATCCTGGCCGGATCGGCCGCATACGCCGTTTCGGAAAGCTTCGGCTGGAAGTTCGGCCTCTATCGGAAGCTCAAGGAAGCCTATGCCTTTTACGGGGTAATAGCCGCGGCGACGCTCGTCGGCGTGGGGCTTAACTTTATCGGCCTCGATCCCATCAAGGCCCTCATTTACTCCGCCGTCGGCAACGGCCTGGTCGCTCCGGTCATCCTGTATCTCATCCTGGACATGAGCAGCAGGGAATCCGTGATGGGCGTTCACAAGAACGGAAACTTGAGTAAAATCATCGGCTGGGTTACAGTGGTGCTGATGAGTATCTCGGCAATCGCGGTGATCGTATCCCTTTTCAGCTAGTACTTCTCGGTTAATCTCTAATTTACATACAAATGTCAAAAGCCTTCTGGAACAAAGAGTACGCGAATCCCAAGCATCTTCGCATGTCGTCCGAGCCCGCTTCGGACTTGGAAACCTTCGAGAGGTGGGTCGTTCGAAACGCGGAATGGTATCCGTTTCCGAAGCATGGCCTGGTTCTCGACATCGGATGCGGAAACGGGCGAAACCTGATTCAGATATGCGACGCATTTTCGCTGAAAGGAAAAGGATTCGACATCTCGGGCGTGGCCATAGAGCAGGCGAAGAAAGCCGAAGAGCAGCTCGAAAGAAGCCAGAGCAAGAAGCTGGACATAGAATGGTTCACGCAGTCTGTCAGTGACCCGCTCCCTGCCGAAGACGAATCCGTCGACGTGGTCATCGACATGATGACCTCTCATTTCCTCAGGGATGCCGAACGGGCCGAATATATAAAGGAGCTTGTGCGAGTGATGAAGCCCTACGGCTGGATGATATTTAAAACGTTCATCCTGGACGGCGATTTCCACGCAAAGCGGCTCATAGAAGAGCATCCGGACAAGGGCCTCCAGACGCCGGGCGAGACGGGCAATGTGGCAGACAGCAGCAAGGCGGAGCATAACTCGTACATTCATCCGCGAATCGGCGTGTACGAGCATGTTTGGACCGAAGCTGAAATTCACGAAGTCTTCGGCGAACATTTCATCATTCACAAGATGCTCAAGTCGTATAAGCACATACGGGACGGCAAGCCGTACAAGCGGAGAACAGTTTCCGTCTACATGGAAAAGAAGAGGGTTTAGTCTAGGGCGGGTTTGGTGCTCTCCAGCAAGCTCTTCACTGACTGTGTTTCGGTCGTAGAGTTTTTGATGGCATGCTGGTACACGTCGTTAACGCAGTTTCCGACGCCATCCAATCCGAGATGATTGCATATTGAGGGGTCAGATTTTGCTTTTGCAAATTCTGTGATGCAATGGTGAAATATCTGCTGTGTCGATATGACGCCGACTCCCGCTTTCAGTTCCTTGCACGCGCTCGCGGTTTTTCCAGATAGTATTAGCTTTTGTATTGCAGGATTGGCTTCTGCGGCAGACCCGAATCTGGTTGAGGCTCGTGATTGGGCAAGCATGCCAAGGGCGAAAATTGCCAGTATTACTAAAATTATTTTTACCCGCTTGCTCATTTGCCAGATTATAGCACAGGAACTTGAATCCAAGCTTGCAAATTGGTCATGTATTTATTTTCCGCAGCCGCGGTTTTGCCTACGCCAGCTTCCTGATGCCGAGCTCTTTCAGGAATTCGTCCAGCTCGTCTCCCTTGATCTTCTTGAGCGCGCCGTCTTCGAGATGTCCGAGCTCGATGCCCATGATCCTGATTCGCTTGAGGTCGGTCACTTGCGCGCCGACAGCCTCGCACATCCTTCGGATCTGGCGCTTCTTTCCTTCGGTGAGGATAATGCTGAATTTTCGTTCTCCGAGCACTTTCACGATGCAGGGCTTGGTCTTGAATTTCTTGCCGCTGCCGTCTTCGATCATCAGGCCTCGCTCCATTCGCTGGTCGAAGTTAAACGTCAGCCTGTCCTTCGTCTGCACGACGTATTCCTTCTCATGCTTCTCTTCGGGGTCAAGAAGCTTGCCCGTGATTCTTCCGTCGTTCGTGAGTATCAGGAGCCCGTGCGAATCCTTGTCGAGCCGTCCGATGGGGAACAGCGGGGTCTTTGTCATCTTGCCGACGGCTTGCTGCACGTCCACCTCGCCTTCCTGGGCCGAATGAGACACGATGCCTACCGGCTTGTTATACATATAATATTGAGCTTGGACGGCGTCCTTGTTTTTCTTGACCTCGACTTTGTCAGTTTCTTCCACGGAGTCGCCAAGAACCGCGACTTTGCCATTGATCGTCACCAGGCCGAGCTTTATGAGCTCGTCAGCCTGCCGTCTCGATGCGTATTGGTGTTCTGCCAGGTATTTGTTTATTCTCATTTTTCTTTAAAATCTATAGAAATAAGGGTTTTTGCGGCATCGCATAGTCCTCATGCGTCAGTCAGCATCCTAGCATACTTTTCAAGAATAGAAAAATATGTTATAAATTCGGGTCTTCCCAGACGCATGCATCCTGGTCAAATCCGGATGCCAAGCTCGCTTGAATGCCAGTCTCGGAGGATTTTTAGTTCTTTGAGATTGGGCATATTTGCGCGGCGCGCCTGTTTGGGATTTCAGACAATCGCAACCAACAAATAAAGGTAGAAAGCCAATAATAAAAGATGAAAAAATTGTTAAGCCTCGCAGTTCGAGGATTTCAGCGCTTCGCTGGCAGGGATTTCCGCCCGCCAAACGGGGGAGTGCCTCTTCTCGGGGACAGCTCAAGGTCCCTGCTGGGCGGAAAAGTGATTGATATTCAGGCCGATACGGTTTCGGACAATCCGGAAATCAACCTGTTTCAGAAGCCTCACATGCAGCGATCGCTGTTTGCTCAATGGTCAAGGCGTGCCGGCTACGATATCCATCCTGACGATTTCATGCCGAACCGCGGAGCGCCCGACCAAGTGGGCTTCGCCGTTCCGGTACTGTGCGTGACTTTGGATAATCCGAAGGATACCCTGAACATGATGTTCAGCATGCTTCTCCGGTCGCTGGACATGGCAAATGTCAGGTCGTACCTCACGTTCAGTCCGCTTCGGCTCGAGCTGTTCGACATCCGCTTCAAGCCAAACCATTCATGGTGGTCGCTTGTGGACGCGTTCAGCTGCCGGGTGTCGAAAGGGAACGGTCCCGTCGCGCCGGCAGACATCGCTTCCGGCTGGAAGATATCCGCGTTCGGCTCGCTGTACGCGGTCATCTACGGCTGGGTGGATTATTTCAAGGCCATCGGTTCCGAGGCTGTCAGCGGTCATGTCCTGCCGGCTCCGATTTTTCCAAATATCGGAATGGTGAAGGACGGGCGCAGGTTCGTCCTGCGGATGACTCCCGATTTCTCGGAATCAGGACGAAGGATTCTCTTCGACCTCGTGCCTGCCGACTGCGTGTACAACCCTCGGGAGCTCCTTGCGGACGGATCAGAATCCGGACATCCCAAGTACGGGATCATGGTCAAGCGCCGCTGCAAGTAGGTTTTCAATTGACCTCAATAATTGACGATGGCCCGGTCCTGCAGGTTTACTTGCGGGAGCCGGGCTTTTTTTATTGATAATTCGCAGAAAGAAGGGCCGTTTTAATCAGAAGCTGCGCCGCCGCTGTCTGATACCCGGCGTTCCGCCCGATGCTCCGTCTGGACGAAATTTAATGGCATGCTAGCATTTATATTGGTTCTGCAGGCGGGACGCTCGCCTGCAGAACTCGTTGACAGCTCAGCAACCAACAAGACACGCACCTGTATGACCAGAGAGAAATCCTGTAGTTGTGCAGACATTGTCGCCAGGCACGGTCCCTTGTGCCTGTTCGCAATGTTTTCGGTCGTCATGTATGCGTCGCATCTCAGCGGATGTTCTCAGCCGAGAATTGTCCGTCGCGATGTTCCGCATAAGTCAGTGGGTCCGGCGCTTGAAGTCACCAGCATCTCTCCCGAGATCAGGGCGTCTTCAGGAGCCGTCAAATAAATCTTTCAACCTCAACAAAAGCCGTCGTTCCCTGAACGCCGGCTTTCTTTTTGCCCGCGAATCAGCGGGATTCTTTTAAAAATAAAAGGCGCGGCATCTTTTGGATGCCGCGCCGATGGGGATTGACTTACTTGCCTTTGAACATGGTGGTGCATTGCTCAAGTCCCCAGTCTTGAGCGATCTCCATGCCGCCTTCGCCTGCCTGCTTCCACTTTATCTCCGTAACTGCGAATTGCGTCTGCAGGTACTGAAGAATCGTGCTCTTTGGCAGGAAAGCGCTGGCCTTCACGGTTATGATGGACATCTCCGGCACCACCGGCATGTTCGGCGACAGCGCCGTGCTGCAGATGCAGGGAATCCTCAGCGTGCCGTTGGTCGCGATAATCTTGAAATCGCTGTTCGTCGGAGCCTCGATGTCGCCTCCGATCGCCTGCAGCGTGAAGGTAAAATTCGCGATCCGCGACACGGTTTCTCCTCTTTCGTTCTTCACGTCCGAGATGGCGGCGCTGCCAAGCGTCCATCGGGCAGATCCTTTCGTATAGAACCTGTGGAATGGAGGCTCGGAGCTTCTTTGGACGGGAATGGTTTTCTGGGTGCCATCCTGCGCTTCCAGGGTCACTGTCGAGACTCTGGCGCTGAAAGCCGTGCCGTTCTTCGTGTCGGAAGAGAAGGACCCTTTCACTGAGAATGCGAGCTCGGTTCCTTTCTTGACGAAGTATTCGGTCCGCATGTCCATCTCGTACGGTTCAGCCGGGACAACTGCCGATGAAAGCATGCTGCCCGCGCTTGAAAAATGCAGCGTCCGAGGCCGAGCGGTGCTGTAGGGATCGAACACCAGATGAATTTTCGTGACTTTGTAGTCCGTCTTCTCATCCGGGCTGACCCTGATTCTGAAATCCGCGAGGGGCACTCCGTTGCAGCCGCTTTCCGGGCTGACATGGTAGTTGTCCGAACGGGTGTATGTTGTCGTCGCTGTCGCTTTGGCGTGAGCCGGGACAGGATGGCCGATGCTGATAAGAGGAATCAGGATCAGCATCGGTGCGAAGCATTTTGGAAGGTTCATGTTGTTGGTTCTGTCGGTGTTTCGGTTGTTTCTGGGCTTGCAAGCTTGAGAGGACATTCATGTCGGTCTTCTCGCGCATCCGTCGAAACCATAACACGGACTTTATATTTACTCAATAAGTATGCTATGGTAGATGGAAATCAGCCGAAATCCAGCTCGATTGCGCCCATGAAGATAATCAGCTTAAAAAATATCGCATACGAATATGGCGACAGGTCCATATTTACCAACGTGTCGCTCAAATGCGCGGATAATGAGAGCCTTTGCATTCTCGGGGAGAACGGGGCGGGGAAGTCAACGCTGCTTAAGATTATCGTCGAGCAGATCACTCCCGACTCGGAGGCCGATCTCGGGGTCATGTCCGGAACCATAGAAAAGACGGGGCACATTCGCTCCGTGTACGTTCCTCAGGAGTTTCCGCATGCGTCCATGTCGCTGACTGTCGATCAGTACATCGAAAAGGAGGCGAGCGCGAACCTTGCGAAGAAGGCGTACTCGATTGCCAGGGAGCTCGGCTTCGACGCTGAGCGTTCTCATGATTCGCTCTGCGGATCCTTTTCCGGCGGCCAGCAGAAAATCCTGGCCCTCGCCACCGCTTTCGCTTCCAGTCCCGACTTCCTGCTTCTTGACGAGCCGGAAAATCACATAGACATCGTCAGCCGAGTGGTGCTTATCCGGATGCTGAACGAGTTCCGGGGCGGCCTCATCTTCATTTCCCATGACAGGCTCCTTATCGACTCCATCGCGACCAAGGTCGCGGAGCTTGCCCGAGGTGAGATACATGTGTCCGAGGGGAACTATGACGACTACATCGAGGACAAGATGGCGAGAATCGGAGGCATGCAGCGCGCATACGATACGGAAACGAAGCGCATAAAGCAGCTTGAGGCGTCGGTCGTCATCCTGAGGCAAAAGGCCATTAGGGGAAAGGAAATATCCGCGTACCAGAAAAAGAAGGCGGAATTGGATGCGCTCAAGAAGGATCATAAGGAAAATGCGCGGCCTGATGACAAGAAGACGACCATAAAGCTTTCGCAGGGAACGTCCGGCCTCCATGGAGGAAAGCTGCTTTGCCGCGTCAAGGACGGCGCGTTCAGATACAAGGGCGAAGGCAGGGACCTGTTCAGGGACGTGAACCTGGAAGTTCGAACCGGCGCGCACATAACCCTGCTCGGAAGAAACGGGGCGGGGAAGTCATCGTTCCTGAAATGCCTGACGGGCGAGCATGATTTCACGACGGGAAGCGTGACTTGGGCTGACGGAGTCAAATGGGCGTATTTCGATCAGCACATGAAGTTCAGCGCGAATGCCAAGCCCGTCGAGATCGTGATGGAGAAGCTGAACTGCTTCGAAGTCGAGGCGCGGGCGGCGCTCGGGGCCATGCGTTTCGATCTTAAGAAAATGAATACGCCCATCGAGGGGCTTTCGGGCGGAGAGCGGATGCGCCTCAGGTTCGCGCTGGTGTTCGGCGCCAATCCGGATTTCCTGATACTCGACGAGCCGACGAACCATATCGACGAAGTCACCTGGGAAGTCCTGCTTTTCGCCTGCAAGCAGTCCAAGAGCACCATCCTCCTCGTGAGCCATGACTATGAATTCATTCAGGAATTTAATCCGAGCGTATTCTGGATGATTCAAGGCCAGACCGTCGTTCCGCGATACAAGGAACTCGGAGATCTGCTTGAAGAGATGGGAGGCGGCATCGCCGGCAAGTAGGCCGGCAAAAAGCTAGGGCATTCGCGGGATTCGCAAGAACTCTCGCTTTTTTGTTTTTTGCATGGTATAAGATTACCTGCCGTTTTCAGATTCCCTGAAGGCGGAATGTTCTTTCCACCCCCCCCAACCATCGAATAAAACCGTGTATGAAAAGTAGTCCTATTCCCGTCACGCTTACGGGCGTCAATCTTGTCACTGCAAATGAGAATCATCTGCTCGGAGTTTTCAGCCTGATGTTCACGCTTCAGAATATCAAGATCAGTCCCAGGTATGTCTTGCTGCAGCGCCTGTCGAAGACGCCTGCCGAATTGCTCCTGGCCCAGCTGCGCGAGCATCAGAAATCATGCTTCCGCTTCGCGGCGGCGCTGTCGGCAATCGCCGCCGTCCTCGGCGCGACGCTTCTCATCCTTCTTGAAGGCCTGCCTCGCCAATATCTTGTCGCGTGCATCGCGGCAGTCTGCGCGCTCGCTCTGGCGATTTACGCGCACTTCTGCATGTCGCAGAAGACTCAGGGCGAGGAAGAAAGAAGAATCGCGCTTTTGTGGAATGACTGGAAGCTCCGATTCGACGCCGGCTATTTTTTCTCCATGGCGGACATCGGCCTGCTGAAAAGCATCAACCTCCTTCTTGAGAAAGACTGCGCGAAATGCGCCTTGTCCGTCTCGACGGCATTGATCGCTAAAGCGGAAGGCCTGTTTCGCGATTTGATTAAGAATGTCAGGGACAGTTCTGTCGCCAACGAACAATACGCCAGCAGGAAGGCTGACAATTATACGATTCTCGGGCGAGAACTCGGCTTGTCCCTCTAGAAGGGCGGGCCGGTCAAGCTTTCAGGCGCTTCGGATTTTTATCCGAAGCGCCTTTTTACATGCTGATGCTTAGCAGGATCATGTCAAAGTCCTTGACGATCTGATCTTCCGGATCATTCCAGCTGACAGAATACACGTGGACCCTTCCGCTGTCCGGAATGACGACCGTTCTTCCTTGCTTCGCATTTTCCCAGCCGTATGCGTATGCCATGACATCTCCGATTTGGAATGCGCTGATTTGCGTCTTTGCATCAGCCCAAGTCGCCTCCGCCTGAACCAGCTCTTCTCCTGAAAGACCTTGCAGGTCAAACTCGGACCGAACGGTTATTTTGGACGAATCGGCGCCCGTCTCGAGGATGTTGATGCCGGATGCTCCGACGCTCGCCCTGAATTTTTTAGTCAGGTCTACCGTGAGCACGGGATCGTTGCTGTTTCCTGACAATGTCGATTTCAGGGCCAGCGAAGAAGGATATTGGAACGTCAGGTTGAATGACGGATTGCTGTATGTTTCCATGCTTTCCTTGCCTGCCTGTCCGGCAAGCTCGGCATCTCCCGCGCCCGCGCTAGGCTCCGGGAGCATTGACTCCGACGCCTCGCCCGTTCCGGCCTTGTACGGCGCTTCCGAAGGAGTGTTGAAAATTAAGATGAAAATGCTTATAACGATCACTATGGCTACCGCCGCCTCGATAGATTTTAACTCTTTGTTCATATGGTGTTAGTATATCATTATCTAAAATTCATTCTACTGGCTTGCGCAGCCGAGCTCCGTATCTTGAGTTGTATTGATGAGCCCTGCCTTAAAAATAAGATGCCAGATAAAAGCGACATGAAAAATACATACAGGCTAAAGGTGCATCCAAGGGCGAAAAGCATACGGATTACCGTGAACGCGGAAGGCGTCTGCGTGGTAACGATTCCGAAACGGGGGCCCAGAGAATTCATCCTGAAGCAGGCGGAGGCCTTCGTCGATTCGAAGAGGGATTGGATTTCCAGAAATGTTGAAAAGATCGAGGCGAGGAAGCTGGCCGCGGCGCACGCGCCGAAATACACTGACATCGAGCTCAAGAAAAAGACGCTTGAAATCGTGACGGAGCGCCTGGCGCATTTCAATGCATTTTACGGATATTCGTATCATGACGTGCGGGTGAAGAAAGTCTCAAGCCGATGGGGGAGCTGCTCGAAAAAGGGAAACTTGAACTTCAGTCACAGGCTGGCGCTTCTTTCGCCGGAAGAAATCGACTATGTCGTCGTCCACGAGCTCTGTCACCTGGGGGAATTCAATCATTCTCCCCGTTTCTGGAACCTCGTGCAAAAGACAATTCCTGACTATCGGGCCATTCAAAAAGGCATGAGAGGAAAGATTTTTTAAGATGCGCCGGGCATTGCCGCCGTGATTTCCGAGCAAGAATCGCAGTAAAAAAACCGCATCAGCAATGGCTTGCTGATGCGGAGCTGCGGTTGCCCGCAATTTGGCTTAGGCCGCGATGCCCAAAGCTTGGGCATCTCCCGACGTGATCATGTTGACGACATCGGCCACTTTGCGGACCGCGACGCCTTTCGGCAGCGCCGACAAGGGCGGGGAGAACTCGTCCTCCTCAATCAGGAGAATGTGCTTCTCGTTCGGTCCGACTTTCACCTGCCTGAGGCTCACATGGTCATCGTGAAAAATCACGGATGCCTTGTGCGGCTTTTGGACTATTGAAAACACCTTGTGGTAGAGCTTGAGGGCAAGGAGCAGGTTGCCCCGAATCCGGCCTTCGCACGGGACGATGTGGACCGGGATTTTTCCTGGACGTTTCTTTTCTTTTGACTTCTGCATGTGTCAGTTCCTCTTGTTGTTGTTTCTTATTCGGTTGTAAGCCTCTTTTGCGCGTAGGCGCATCAGGTGACTGTACCGGTCAAAAATGATAACACGAATATGAAGACAGTCAACCGCCTTTGGGCGGGATGGATGGGGCGGAAGGACAGTCAATTTGGATAGGCATGTTGACAATCTTATCAAAATAAGCTATTGTAGTACCTGTAAACCAACTATTAGTTATTGCCTACATTTCTGCGCATCAGAGTCTGACGGTTAGACCACATGTGCATCAAGCACTGCATGGTCCTCAATGATATGCGCCTGCTGGAGTTATTAAAACAAGGCATAAAATCTAATCGATTTATTTTGTTTTACATAACAACACACAAATATGAAAGAAAATATAAGCGCCCGAAAAGGACGCGATTCTAAAGTTAGCGGCCCCAAGACTTCAAGTTACAGGGCCGGCGACTCAACAAGGAAGGCATTTGCTCCGCGAAAGCCTTCGTCTTCAAGCTTCACGCCTTCCGCAACGTCCAGTTACGGATCTCCGCGAAGCTCTTCGGCGCCCGCATACGGCGGCTCTTCGTCGTACTCGTCAAGCGCTCCGAGAAGGAGCGGCGGATCGGGTTATGGCAACAGCTCGAGCTACGGCGGGGGCTTCTCAGGCGGAAGCTCATACGGAGGAAATCGATCAGCGGGAAGCCGCTCATCTTTTTCGCCTAGGACATCCTCAGGAGGCTCTTCATACGGGCGACCTCAGTCTTCAGGCTCAAGCTACGGTTCTCCGAGGCAGTCATCCGCGCCGTCTTATGGCGGCTCAAGCTACGGCGGAGGCTCATACGGAGGAGGGCGACCCGGCTCTTTTGCCCGACCGTCATTCGGCGGGTCATCGGCTCGGCGAGGCGGCTTCTCCGGAGGCAGCAGATTCGGCGGACGAAGCGGAGGAGCGCGGTCAGGCGGAAGCGCCGGCCACATGGTCAGCGGATTTGATATTAGAAAATTCGTAAACAAGGTTGATCCGGATGCCGTCGCTGACGCGAGCGTTCCTGTATATCAGAACAAGCATACGTTCAATGATTTCGCCATCGCGCAGGAGATCAAGGACAAGATCGGCCACAAGGGATTCGTCACTCCGAGCCCTATCCAGGACTCGGCCATTCCGCCGATACTCGAAGGCAAGGACGTCGTGGGCATCGCGAATACGGGCACGGGCAAGACTGCCGCGTTCCTCATTCCGCTGCTTAACAAGGTGATGCTCAATCCGAAGGAACAGGTCCTGATTCTTGCGCCGACTCGCGAGCTCGCCATTCAGATCGAGGAGGAGCTTCACATCTTCACGAAAGGCAGCAAGATCTACTCGGTGTGCTGCGTGGGCGGAGCCCAGATTCGAAGGCAGATTTCGGAGCTTCGATATTTCAATAACTTCATCATCGGCACTCCCGGACGGCTCAAGGACCTGATTGACCGAAGGAACATCAACCTTTCGGAGTTCAATACGATCGTCCTTGACGAGGCCGACCGAATGCTCGACATGGGATTCATCGACGACGTGCGATTC
This sequence comes from uncultured Candidatus Saccharibacteria bacterium, assembly GCA_964550955.1. Lineage (GTDB taxonomy): Bacteria > Patescibacteriota > Minisyncoccia > Phycocordibacterales > CAIZLB01 > VEQN01. Next base: position 507,312 of record CAZKAF010000001.1, on the reverse strand, counting down.
ATGGTTTCCAGGATGCCGAAGCCGAGGCAGACATTGTTCTTCACGGCGACGCTTTCCAAGGAAATCGAAAAGCTCATTCACGAATTCCTGAACGATCCGGTCACCATTTCGGTGAAGACCGGCGACACTTCGAAGAACGTCGATCAGGACGTCGTGAGAACGGCTTCCGGAAAGACCAAGATCGAGACTCTTCACGAGCTTCTCTCCGGTCCTGAATTCACGAAAGTTCTCGTGTTCGGCAAGACGAAGAACGGCGTGGAGCGGCTCACGGAAGAGCTCGCCGACTACGGTCACGAAGTAGGATCGATTCACGGCGACAAGAATCATTTCGAGCGACAGAGAACCCTCAAGCGGTTCAAGGATAATGTTATAAACATTCTCGTGGCGACCGACGTTGCTGCTCGAGGTCTTGATATCCCGAACGTGACTCATGTCATCAACTACGAGCTCCCTTCGACATACGAAGATTACGTGCACCGAATCGGACGAACCGGCCGAGGAGGAAAGCATGGAAAGGCGCTTACATTCATCGGACGATAATCTCCAGGCTTGGGCTTGGGCGTAAGCTTAAGCCAAGCGTCGGCGCGGCACGGATTTTATAATCAGCGCGCCCCGCTTGATTCCGCAATTGAAAAACACGCAAGCTTCGGCAGGCGTGTTTTTTTGAGATATAGCAAATTTGCTATATCGGGAGAGAGAGGGCCGGCGAGGCGGGGGAACTGAGCTGAAGTCCGCCTTACTTCGTCCTGACTGTTCGCACCACGCTGTACACCTTGTTCTGCGAGACGATTTCCGAATTTCCGAACACGGCATCGAAGCTTTTCTTGAGCATCGGCTCAAGCTGCTTGATCGCTACCACAAGGAACGTTCCTCCGACGGGCAGGTGCTCGAACGCCTCGCCGAAAAGTATCCAGAAGAATTCCTTGTTAACTTTGGCGGGAAGATTTGAGATGATCAGATCGTACTTCTTGCCTGCCGGAACGTGCGAGAATCCGTTTGAAAGATACGACTTTGCTTTCTTCGCGTCGATGCCGTTCAGGGCGATGTTCTTGTTCGCGTAATCGACGGCAACGAAGTCCTTGTCTATGAGATCCACTTCGGCATCCGGGAAGCTTTTCGCGAGCGCTATGCCGATAGGGCCGTACCCGCAGCCGATATCCAGAATGGACTTGAAATCGGCGCCGGGATCGATCGCGCTCATCAGGAGAAGCGTGCCCTCATCTATTTCGTCAGGACAAAAAAGTCCCAAAGTCGTCCTGAACTTCAGCTCGTGCTTCAGGAGTCGGACCCTGATTCCCTTGTCCTTTTTCAGTTCTTCAAGCGGAATGATTGGCATGTTCCGATATAGTAGCGCCTAAGTCCCGCGGTGGCAATCCTGCCTAAGACCTCCTTGAAATGGCGCTTTCGGCTCCGGTGGGCATTATGTGCTATCATGTTCACATAAGCGAAAGCTAGGTTGAAAAAAAAGATATGCCGATGTAGCTCAGTTGGTAGAGCGTGTCCATGGTAAGGACAAGGCCGCCGGTTCGATCCCGGCCATTGGCTCCCGTGTTTTCCAGTATTGAAAATTCAGCCGGAATCCGTTAAGAAAGCTGTTAAAGGCTTATCTCGAAGAACCTCGTCCCGTCCTTCAGGATGATTCTGTCGTTTTGCGTCAGGCGAAAGTCCAGATTTTCTCCCTTGTAGATTTGCTGGATATTTCTTTGCGTTCGCCCGTCAACCTCGATCGCGTATATTCCTCCTTTTACCAGCGCGACCCATATGTCGTCGCGGCCCGGCATGTATTCGAACCGCTCGATGTCGTCTCCCCAATCAAGGACGATGCTTCTTTGGCATGCCCGTTCATCTCCTCCGCAATAATAGTAGGGAATCGACGAGATGTCGCTTGTCCAATGGAGGTTGATATTTCCGTCCGAAAGCCATGATACCTCCTTTCCGTTTACGATGAGATTCTCAAGCGCCTGATAGTCCTCTATGAGGAGGGTCTCGAAGAACAGCTCAAGGTCTCCCTTCTGCTTGGCGACAGTGGTCGTCGCGGTCGACGTCGCTGATTTCTCGTCCTCGATCTCGTCCGTCGAAGTCGCGAAGAGCTCCGCTATGGCGATAAATTCCTTGTTGGCAGGCGCTGCCGGAATTCCGGACTGAGCGGTCGACGTCGTCGCGCTGCCGGCACTGACAAGGTGCGGAAGAATCTCCCTCATTTGAAATTGGTTGGGAAGCATCAATACCCGGCCTTCGGTCACGATGCTCGGATATACGCGCAGCTCCTTTACCCAGCTTTGGAATCCGTCCTTGTGGAACTCGACCTTGTAGTACTTGTTAGGGGTGAGATCCTGAATCCAGGTGTTCCTGACGAATATGCCGTTATCGCGCAAGAATTCTCCGTCGACGAATACGGTCGAGTTCGTGACGTCGGAATGGATGAAGATCCCTCCGGTCTTCTGAAGCGTGAGCTTGTCATCCAGCCGATAGCCGAGGGAGTAGAGCAGGATTACCGGGGCAATGAGCACGAACACGGCGACGAGAATCAGCAGGGACCGAAGGCGTTGCTTTGTGGAGAGGGGATTCATGTTGTTTTATTTTCGATGCTTGGGCGTTACCCAAAATTCTCCCACGTATCTGCCGAGCATGAGGCGCGTCTGCGCATGTATGCCGGGAATCGATCCGAATACGATAATTGTAACCGGCACGAACAGCCATTGCAACGTGAGGGGGATCCAAAGCCACTTCTTGGTCCGCAGGTGCTTCGGCCTTTTCGGCAGGAGGCTTGCGGCAATGATGACCGAAAGGATGAGCCCGCATGTCGCGATGGTCATCAGCATCTGCGTGATGTGCGGAAGGTTGTACGAAAGCACCGTGTCCCGGAACTCCGGGCCGCCCAGAATGATCGGCAGCCATCCGAGCACGAGAATCATGATTGGATTGGTGGCGTTTGACCAGAATCCCTCGAGCTGGATGAACGCGTGGGAGAATTTTACCCTGAAAGGTATCTTCTTGTTCTTTATGAATCCGAACAGGAGATACGGGATGTTCTCCACTCCCCACATCCATCGGAAGTGCTGGCGATAGATGTTCTTCACGGTCTGGAACCATGTCGGCGCGAGGTTGGCATCCATCGATACCGGATACGACAGCGGCACCACTCCGTAGTCTCCGTCTTTCTTGAGCAGGAGATTGAAGAAGATTCGGGAGTCGTCGGAAATCATGTTCTTCTGCCAATACCCGACCTCGTATAGCGACTTGAATGAAAGCGAGTGCGATGAGAATGTCACCAGCTTTTCCGGCCGTTCCTGCTGAATCATCTGCCAGAACGTGCTGGTCATCGCGGCGACGCGGGAGATCGCAGGCGTCTGCCAGATGTTGTTGTTGTACAGGGGAATCGGCTGGAACGAGACATTGTGCGGAGCTTCGTGAGTCACGAAGTGCCATGTCAGGCAGCCGAAGTACTGGTCTCCGACCACGGTGTCGATGTCGAATGCGGAAACGATGACGCTGTCATAGGGGATATTCCGCGCGTCCAGGACCTCGACGCGGGCGCGTTCCGCAGCCCATGAGATGTTGGGACCTTTCCCCTTGATTTCGCCGGGCAGTCCGGCCGGATGCCGGGAGATGATGAAGTGCCCGAACCGGTCGCCGTACTTCTCCTTCATGAGCTGGGCGTATTGAAGCGCTTTTTCGCCCGCCCTTTCTTCCGCCGCGAGGACGATGATCATCTTGCTCTGCCTGTACCTCGATGAGAGGATGGACTTGATGCTTCCCTCGATCACCTCGATTCCTTCGTTGTAATACGGAAGTATTACCATGTGATAAAGATGCTCATATTTCAGATGCGAAAGCATCTTCTGCCAATCGAGGTCGCGATTATGCTTGAGCCTCTTCCAGTTATGGAAATGATGAAATCCGAGATATATGGTTTTCAGGAGCCAGTACAAGTCGAAGGCGATGATGAAGATGGCGGCCCATACGGGCTTGAAGATCGAGAAAAGGATTACCAGCGCGAAAGTTCCCCATGTGAGGGATCCGGGAAGTATCTCAAGCAGCCTGAAAAGGGCCCGGTCCTTGCCCGTGAGGTCCCTCGCATGGGCAACTTTGAGATAGCCTTCGTCTGATTCCATGTATACAGCAGATTACCACAGAATATAAGTTTTTCAATGGTTCGGGGCCTGTCCTGCAGCGAGCCGGCTCGTTCGCGCGCGACTTGGCCGAAGCGTCATGAATGCATCCAAAATTTGGTAAAAATCAAAAGATGTTTAATGGTGCATAACTCTATTGAACAATTTCGCAGTATTTATGTATAATGTACCCATCGTGTAAACGGCACAAGCAACCTGGCGCTTGTGCCGTTTATGCGTTCTATAATTTTTTCTGCGCGAAAGTCAGCACGCACGATTCCGCTTTCAATTTTTTTTGCATCAATCTCTGCATCAAATTGAAAGCGGTGCATGAACCCGACTCTCCGCGCAAGCAACATTTGAATCACAAGGGAAGGTTCGACAACCTTCCGAGCGTCATTCTATTTTAGCGAGATGAAGGCGGGATAAATTCCATATCAATTTTCCGCCCGCCCGCCCGCGGTCGCGGCAGCTCGCACTGTCATGGGATCATTTGGCACGGTCGAGCTTGTATCCGCGTCCCGGTATCGTGTGAATGTATTTTCTCGGACCCTTGTCTATCTTTTTTCTCAAATTTCTAATGTGGGCCTCTATGGTATTTGAGAACGGGTCGGCATCGTTGTTCCATGCGTCTTCGAGTATCTCGGCCCGGGTGATTATCTTGCCCGGCCTCCGGGCCATGCATTCAAGGAGCAGGTATTCTTTCTTGGTCAGATAGATTTCGCGACCTTCCTTGCTTACTCGCTGCAGGCCGATATCGACCGTCAGGTCGTCAAGCTGAAGCACCGGTTCTTCCATCTGATACGGACGGCGGGTGAGGCTGTATATGCGGGCGACGAGCTCGGCGAACGAGAAAGGCTTGACCATGTAATCGTCTGCGCCGCCGTTCAGGAGCGCGACCTTCTCTTTGGGGTCGTCGATTACCGACACTATGAGGATAGGGCAGGCGATCTTTGCCGAGCGGATTTCTTCGCAGATGGTAATTCCGCTTTTGTGAGGAAGAAGGCCGTCCAGGATAATAAGATGGTATTTGTTTGTCCGGGCGATATATGAGCCGGTTTCGCCATTGTCCGCGACGTCCACTATGAATCCTGATCCGGAAAGATTCCTCTGCAGGCTGTCCCGGAGCATGTCGTCGTCTTCAATCAAAAGTATTCGCATTTTTTTAAATCATTAAGCTGCTAACATATGCAATGCTATGCGCCGGCCGATTAAATTTTAATGAATCATGGTTCAAGTCTCGGTCAAATAATAGTAAATTCGGCGTTCGGGACGGGGTTTCCGGGGCTGCGAACCGCATCGCCGCTTCCGCGCCGCTTGATTGCGCTATTTTGGTTTCATGGTACTATGGTCCTATTCGTAGTTCTCGGAGCCAAAGGTACGCGTTTGCGGTCGCTGGGCATAAGAGGGTCGGCTATGGATAATTTATATCAAACGCAAAAAAAGTACCTAAATGGCAATCAAATTGTATGTTGGAAATCTCGCATGGGCGACGACTTCTGACAGCCTTAAGGACGCTTTTTCTCAGGCAGGCGAAGTTATTTCAGCTACAGTAATGACTGAAAAGACTACCGGCCGATCACGAGGCTTCGGTTTCGTGGAAATTGCCGATGAAGCTGCACAGGCTGCTATCGACATGTGGAATGAGAAAGAGCTCGACGGAAGAGTTCTCGTTGTAAACGAGGCTCGACCTATGACAGACAGGCCCCCTCGACGAGATTTCGACCGAGGCGGCGATAGAGGAGGTGACCGAGGTGGAGACCGAGGTTTCCGACGAAATAGCTACTAATCCTTAGTAGCTCTGCGCTCCCCGCAAGGGGAAACGTCAAACAAAAGCAGCGCTTCTGAAAAGAGGCGCTGCTTTTGTCTTGGTCAGGTTTTTTGATTTCCGCGAGCCTTCTCGCGTCGCCTAAACAGTTTTCAAGAAAGCGCCGGGCCGTGCGCTAAACAAGCTGTTTGCTTTGCTTGAGCGCAGAGTCATTCATTGGGTGGGGAAATAGGAGGCATGCCGCCGCTGCATGCGGCCGATTTCGTCTGATGCGAACACCCGCAGGCTGCCGTATTGGGCGGTTGGTGGTAAGCTGGAGCTGAGAGAGCTGTGAAAGAAGAGCCTGGGCTGCTATACTTAAGCCATGGAAGAATCAGCTAAGCCTTCTCGGTTGACCGGAACGATGAAAATATTGTTCATCGCCTGCCTGGTCGTTTTGCTTGCGGTCACTATCATGTCCTTCAAGACGGCGGAGTCGCCTTCGACGGTCGGAGACGCCACGGCGGCAGTTCGAGACTGCCAGCTGGATGAATCGGGCATCCCGAACATTGACTGGAGCGGCGTATCCACAACAAGCTGCTCCTTCTCCATTGAAGGAAATGCAAAGGATGCCGTTCTGACGCTGCATCCTGAGAAAATCGTAGTGACCAAGGATGGGAAAGAAGTCGCTTCCTTGGCTTGCGGAGACATGTTCGAAGACGATGCGACGGGCTCATTTGATTGCATGGTCAAGGACCAGCGGGTGTCCTTTCAGGACATTACAAGGGACGGATACAGGGACATGGAACTCAAGACCATGTGCGGAGCGTATCAATGCGGCTATACATATTATATATTTAATTCCGACATCGGCGCGTATGAAAAGTCAGACACGCTCTCTGACTTGGTCAGCCCTTATTTTGACCCCGCTTCCCACACGATAGTCTCGAGCGCGAAAGGCCGAGGTCTTGGCGACATTTTCACGATAACGACGCATGCGCTCCAGCCTGACGGCACGTATCTCCTGACTGATTCTTGCTCGCAAGACGTCCTTGATTTTGGAAATCCCGAGAGCGATTACATATATGTATGCATGAAATGGGACGGCGCGAAAATGTCCACCACTTCGTCCGAAATAGTGCCTCATGAAGAAGTGTTCGGCGACATGGAATAATCTCAATCGGTCATGAAAATGACTTGCGGTCGTCTTAAAATAGGCTTATCAGCTTATAACAATCGCAAATCATGAAAATTCGAGACGAAATATCAAGACTCGGCATCGGGAACGCATTGCTTGTCGTCATGGGAAGCCATCGCGGAATTCTCCATGAATTGAAAGGCGACGAGATTAATCAGGCGGACGATATCAGAGTCGATACTCCCGTATATTCCGACAATGAGGGAATGTTCAGGGGCGGAGCTCCCGGAGGTGCCGGCTATGGGTCCGTGCTGGAATTGAAAAAGGGAGAGGCTCAGAAAGATTTTTCGAAATTGATAGCGGGCAAGGTGAAGGAGGCTTTGGCGCAAGGCGGCATCGCATCGGTGTATCTGTATGCTCCGCTCGAAATGAAAAGCCTGATTGATGCGGACTGGGACAATGAGATGAAGCGGGCCGTCAAAGCTCGTTTCGATGGCAATTACGTATCCGAATCTCCGGTCAAATTGCTTGAGATGATCAAGGACGCCGACGTTCCGAGGGCTTGAAAGGGAACCGGTGGGCAGGAAGCGCCTCTCCTTAAAGGCCTCTCGGATCTACCCTGAGGATTTTATCATCGTCGCTTGCGGGACTGCCGCGACCGTCCTTGTTGCTTGTTGTCAGGTAGAGCATGCCGTCAGGCCCGACGCGGACCGTGCGTATTCGCCCGTACGTTCCCTTGAAGTGGGCCTTGAGTTCGCTGACTCTCTCGCCATCGAGCGCCGCTTCGTATAAGGCTTCTCCGAGGAGTCCGCCGAAGAACAGGCTGTTTCCGACTATGGCCGCGCTGGCCGGCGCCCATGTGTCCGATGCTCCGGAATGAAGCGCCGGCGCGAGCATGCCGGCCCGTGTCTCATTGCCCTGCATGACCGGCCAGCCGTAGTTGCTGCCGGCCTCTATGAGGTTGATTTCGTCCAAGCCGGACCGCAGTCCGGAGCGCCCGTGCTCGGTTGACCAGAGCCTGCCGGCAGAATCCCATGCCAGTCCCTGCGGATTTCTATGTCCGTATGAATAAACGGCGGTGCCGAAAGGATTGCCTGAGGGAATTGACCCGTCTTCATTCAGGCGCAATATTTTTCCGCCGAGGGATCCGAGGTCTTGAGCGATTTTTTCGTCGGTAGCATCGCCTGTCGCGATGTAAAGCAGCTTGTCCGGTCCGAATTCCATTCGTCCGCCGTCATGGTAGATGGCCCCCGGAATGCCGCTGATGATTGCCTTGTCTTCAATGAGTTTTGGCGCGTCGGCGTTCTCTTCAAATTTGTATCGCACCACTCGATTTTCGCTCCCGCCGCCGGCAGTTTCCGCGCCCATGTACAAATACAAGAGACGATTGGTCGCAAAGTCAGGGTGAAGGGCGATGCCCAGAAGCCCTCCTTCGCCTCGCACTCGGATATTCGGAACCCGGATTTCTCTCTTGGTTCCGTCGGACGCGATGAGGATGAGCTGTCCCGTTCGTTCCGTCACGAGCATGCTGCCATTTTCCAGGAATGCGATATCCCATGGAATGTTCAGGCCCGTCGCGACGGCAAAGGCTCCTGTCGAAGTTGATGCATTCTTGAAATTCTCATTGGCTCTGGTGGCCTGCACCGCCGGCTTCTGATACGATTTCTCAATAAAAAATATAGCAAGGCAGACCGCGACTGCCATTCCTATCAATGCAAGGATTGGTTTCATGCCGTCATTATACCATGCTGATATTGCCACGCGTGAGGGCGAGTAAGCTTTCCCGGCATCAAGCGTCTTTAAGTATGCTACACAAGTAGCATGAGAAGATTTCTTGGCATTTTATAAATATAACCAAAATCACATGACTACATCAGATGAAATAGAGAAGATGGAAAAAGAAAAGGCCGATCGCGACGCTGCCGCGCAGGCGGAAATCGAAAGGCTGAAAGAAGAACGACAAAAGGAGCTTGAGGCCGAAGAGGCTCGGATAGCGGCCGAGAAAGAGGAAAGGGAAGCCGAGGAGGCGGAACAGGAAGAAGAAGATGAAGAGAGAAAAAGCAAGATAGATGAGGAACGGGACAAGCTGGACTCATAAGGCTGAAAGCGCATGCTCGCATTGAATCAGGCATGCGCTTTTGCTGTCCCGGGCGTGCATTTTTGGCAGATAGAACATATACTAGGCATTAATCATGAGTTCAGCCGATCAAAATCCGACAGACGCGGCAGGCAAAAGTCCTAAGCCGCTTCCGCCGCCCGCCGTCCCTTCCGATGCGGACTTGTCCGCCAATGCGGCAAATCCTCATGCCGAGCGCATCTTGGAAATCGAATCCATGATGTCAGAGGCCGATTTCTGGAATGACAAGGACAAGGCGCAGGCACTGCTCAAGGAATACAATGACTTGAAAAACGGAGCGCCTGCGGGCGCTGGTCCTTATGACGCGCTCGGTGCCGTTGTCACTATTTTCTCCGGAGCTGGAGGCGATGATGCCGAAGATTTCTCGCGCATCCTTTTTGAGATGTATTCGAAGTACATCGCGCGCAAGGGCTGGGTCGCATCAATCCTGCACGATCATGCAAACGACAGGGGCGGATTCAGGAACATCACTTTTGAAATCATCGGAAGGGGCGTTTTCGGAATCCTGAAGCACGAGTCCGGCGTTCACCGGCTTGTCCGCCTTTCTCCGTTCAACTCAAAGCAGCTGCGCCATACGTCGTTTTCGATGGTGGAAGTCATTCCGAAGTTCGACAAGAATATAGAGCTCGACATTCCCGATGACGACCTGGACATCAGCTTCGCCAAGTCGGGCGGTCCCGGCGGACAGAACGTGAACAAGAGGGAGACCGCGGTCAGAATCGTTCATAAGCCGACGAAGCTCTCGGTGCATGTCACGAGCGAGCGAGCGCAGGCGCAGAACAAGGAGAAGGCGCTTGCCATCCTGAAAGGAAAGCTCTTCACGCGAATGGAGGAAGAGAGAGTCGCGAGGGAAAAAGGGATGTACATAAGCAAGACGACGGACATCGAATGGGGAAATCAGATTCGCTCGTATGTCATGCATCCGTACAAGATGGTCAAGGATCACCGGACCGGGCATGAGACCAGCCAGGTGGAAAAAGTATTCGACGGGCACATGGACGATTTCATCGAAGCTGAAAAGAATCTCTAATTCGGAAGGATTGCGCCTTCATTCGCCGCGCATCCTCGCTTCCGCCGCCGCTTCCGGCTCTCGTTTCTTCATGAATATGCATTGTTCTTATTCTCCGCTTTTTGCTATAATCAATCCATGCTTCATTTAGACAAAGTTTCTAAAAAATACAAAGACGAGTCGGTGGCTCTCGACAATGTATCAATCCTTATCAAACCAAAAGAGTTCGTGTCTATCGTAGGTCATTCGGGCGCGGGAAAAACAACGCTTCTGAAAATGGTTTTGGCGGAAGAGAAGCCGTCGCACGGCGTGGTAAGCTTTGAAAAGATAGACATCCATTCGCTGGGCAAGGCCGACATCAACGACTATCGAAGGAGAATCGGCACCATCTTCCAGGACTTCCGCCTGCTTCCCGGAAAGACGGCGTATGAAAACGTCGCGTTCGCCATGGAAGCTGCCGGCCGGACTGACGAGGAGATAGCGTCCGACGTGCCCCACGTGCTTGAGCTCGTGGACCTCGGCCGAAAGCTTCACAGCTTCCCGCATGAGCTCTCGGGCGGAGAGAAGCAGCGCGTGGCCATCGCGCGAGCCATCGTGAATCAGCCAGACATCATCATCGCCGACGAGCCGACCGGAAATCTCGACCCCGTCAACACGTACGACATCATCCAGATCCTGAAAAAGATCAACGATCTCGGAACGACCATTCTCCTCACGACTCATAACACCGGCATCGTGGAGCATCTCGACAAGCGGGTCATTACCATGCAGGGAGGGAAGATCGTCCATGACAGCGGCTCGCCGGAGCATCACATGGGGTCCGGTCACGACTCAAGCTATCAGTCAGTAACATCAAAGAAAAAATAATATGATCTGGACAAAAATACGAAGAACGCTCAGGGCCGGTTTTGTAAGTTTCTGGAGAAACGGATACGTCTCTCTCGCATCCGTGCTCATCATGACGGTGACGCTGATGGTCGTCGCTTCCATCATGTTCGTCGGGGCGCTTCTGAACTCGACGCTCAGCAATATCGAGGACAAAGTCGACATCAACATTTACTTCGCGAGAAATGCCACTTCCGCCGACATCGAATCCTTGTCAAAGTCGCTTGGCGACCTTCCGCAGGTTGACAGGATAGAGTCCGTCACCAGCGACCAGGCCCTCGCGGACTTCAGGGAACGGCACAAGGACGACGAGCTCACCCTTCAGGCGCTCAACGAGCTCGACTATAACCCGCTCGGCGCGAGCCTGAACGTGAAGGCCAAAGATCCTTCCCAGTACGAAGCCATCGTAAAATTCCTGGAAGATTCCCGGGATAACAATCCGGCCGGCGAGACCATCATAGAAAGAATCAACTACGCGAAGAACAAGGAGGCCATCGAGGCCTTGAACAGGATCATCACGGCTACGAACAGCCTGGGAACGGTCACTATCGTATTCTTCGTGCTCGTGTCGATTCTCATCACGTTTAACACGGTGCGGCTTGCCATCTACATCTTCCGAGAGGAAATATCAGTCATGAGGCTCGTGGGCGCGAGCGAAATGTACATCCGCGGTCCGTTCGTCACGGTCGGCATCATGTACGGATTCGTATCGGGCATCCTCACGCTTCTCATCCTGTATCCGGTCACGTACTGGGTCGGGCCCATCACGGCAAATGTCGGAACCGGCTTGAACCTCTTCTCTCATTATGTCGCCAATTTCCCAGCCATCTTCGGGGTCATCGTCGGCCTCGGCATGGTGCTCGGCGCCATTTCGAGCTATCTCGCGGTCAGAAAGTACCTCAGAGTTTAAGGGGCCCGCCCCGATGCCCGCCCGGTGCTTTTTATCAGGCTATCAGATTATAAAATTAGAATACTAAAATATATGAAATACTTAATCGGAATTGTTGCATTGGTCGCTGTCATCGGCGGCGGATATTATTTCCTAACGCAGACCTCGGTCGTGCCCGAGGGCGTTGACAGGGCGGTAGTCGCGGATGATTCATCGGGCGCGAACGGCACGGCGTCTTCTTCCTTGGCATCCGGCGATTCTGCGGGCTCATCGCAGACAACCGCTGATTCAAGCTTCGTCGCTGAAAACATAAAATTTTCGTTCACGGGATACGGACCGGGCGGCAAGGAGCATGAGGGAACGTTTGCCAGCATTGCTGCAAGCGACGTCGTGACCGGCTCAGACGGCCTTCCTGCTTCGGGAAGGGTCGCGCTTAAGGTCGATACGGTTTCAACCGGCATCGCCGGACTCGACAAGGACCTTTGTTCCGACAATTTCTTCAATTGCGCGAGGTATCCCGAAATCACTTTCACATACAAGAATGCGGTCGAAGCTGCCGGCGTCTACGCCGTAACCGGCACTCTTGCGTTCAACGGGAACAGCAAGGACATCTCATTTCCGGTGAGGCGAACCGCTCCGCTTTCGTTCAGCTCAGATTTCCTTCTTGACACGACTCCGTTCAAGTTCAAGTATGTCGGCATAAACAAGGACGTGCGAATCCAGTTCTCATTCGATCTCGCAAGCAAGAATTAATCTCGATTCAAAAAATCGCAAAAAAATATCCCACCAAGCCGCGAAGCGAGGTGGGATTTTTGGACTGGAAGACCTTGCCGGCCTTGAGTCCTACCAACGGCGATTTCCGGGCCAGTCATTCGGAACGTAGAACCCGTCCAAGGGCCGAAGCTGGAAAGAGCTGATTCCAGGTTCCGCGCCGAACAGCCCTGCATAAGCCCACTTGCTGCGGCTGAATGCCACGAATGTCGGCCGCAGGTGGTCCGTGATGGCATTCCTGACAGTCGCCGAATTGATCCGCAGCCTTTCTTCGAGAGTGTCTCCGGAGCCCTCGGTGAGGACTACGCTGCTGACATCGCCGCACAGGAAACAATGTTCCGAGCCCTCCATTTCTCCCCGCCATGAGCAGGTTGACCTGTTGACCGTGGCCGGCAGGCATTCCGCCCTGTCGCCAATTTTCCACTGGCTGGTCCGGATTTCATTCGGATCGTCCAGCGTCCTTCGGTGCTCGATGCAGATTTGCCCGATGATGCCCGGGGTGGGGACGCCCTTGCAGTTCGTGATGGTCAGGGCGACCCACGATCTGTGAATCAGTTCCAGCTTCAATTTCGATGCGATTTCTTGTGATGGAGCGATGGCGCTCATGGGAGTGTATCCTTCTATCTTTAGTTGGTTGCGGTTTTGACCGTCAAGCCCGTAGCGGGCCCGGCCGTTTCTTTTCGTCGTCTTTATCCTGTCTTTTGCCGACTTTTGCCGACTTTTGCCGAGAAACTCAAAAAACTGAGTCCGGCAACATAATGTCACAATATTGTAAAAATATCAAGTATTACTAAATGCGGCCTTTTCCTTTAAAATGTATTTACATGAAATCTACATCAAAGGAATCCAAAGTTACTCAGAAAGCGCCCAGATCATCAAAATCTTCAAAAAACCATAAATACATCTTTGTCATCGGAGGAGTCATGTCGGGAGTGGGAAAGGGAATCACCACGTCGTCCATCGGCACGATTCTCCAGTCGAAAGGCTACTCGGTGAACATCGCCAAAGTCGACCCGTACCTGAACGTAGATGCAGGTACCATGAACCCCACCGAGCACGGTGAGGTTTTTGTTTTGGACAGCGGACTTGAGACGGACCAAGACATGGGCAACTATGAAAGATTCCTGAACACCGATCTTTCCAATGCCGACTACATGACAGGCGGAATGGTATACCTTGACGTGATTCAGAAGGAACGCGCCCTGAAATACCGGGGAAAATGCGTAGACGCCATTCCTCATATCCGGGACGAGATCGCGCACCGAATCGTTCGCTCGGGCGAGATTGCCAAGTCCGACATCACCATCGTGGAAATCGGAGGGACGGTGGGCGACTACCAAAGCGCCATGTTCTATGAGGCGGCGCGATACATAAAGATAAAGAACCCCGGAAACGTCCTGTACGTGATGGTGACGTACATGCCGGTTCCGAGCAAGATCGGCGAAATGAAATCGAAGCCGACGCAAAATGCCGTGCATCAGCTCCAGTCGTACGGCATCCAGCCCGACTTCATCATCGGCAGGAGCGAGGTGGCGATCGACATGCGGCGAAAGGAAAAGATAGCCGTGTCTTGCAACGTTCCGGTTGAAAATGTCATCTCCGCTCCGGACATCGACAGCGTATACGACGTTCCGCTGAACTTCGAGCGCGACCGATTCGGCGACGCGGTGGAACAGTCGCTCAAGCTCAAGAAAAAGCCCGCTGACCTTTCGGAGTGGAGGGGCTTCGTGCAGAAGACTCGGAAATCTCGAAGCGAAGGCAGGGAAGTTCACATCGCGGTCGTCGGAAAATATTTTGATACGGGAGATTTCGTCCTTTCCGACGCATATGTTTCCGTCATCGAGGCCTTGAAGTTTTCTTCATATTCTCTCGGGGTAAAGCCTGTCTTGCATTGGGTAAGCTCGAAAGAATTTGAAATTGATCAGGCGACCGGCAAAAAGATGTCCGATACGCAGGTTCAGGAAAAGCTCAAGAAGTTTTTTGGAGGAGCGCATGTCGATGAAGAGGGCCGGAAAGTCAGGATTGCCGGCGTGCTCGTTCCCGGAGGCTTCGGCGAGACGGGCATCGAAGGGAAGATATCCGTCATCAAGCACGTGCGGGAAAACAAGATTCCGTACTTTGGAATTTGCTACGGCATGCAGCTTATGGTCATCGAATACGCCCGGCATGCGGCCGGCCTTGCGGGGGCGCAGACAAGCGAGATTGATTCCAAGGCGAAGCATTGCGTCATCGACATCATGTCGCATCAGAAAGAGCTCCTTGATGCCGGACGGTACGGCGCGTCCATGAGGCTTGGCGGATATGCCTGCGTCCTCAGGCCTCAAACTATCGCAAACGAGGTTTACGCGAAAGCGGGATGGTCGAACCGGCTGAACAAGAATTCGCAGGCGTACGAGAGCGCGGTTCATGCCCTGAAAAAGCTCGGATCGTCAAAGGGCTCGCAGGGCATGCCTGCTGTGCAAAAAGCCGCCGATTCTCATGTGGTTATCGAGAGGCACCGGCACCGATACGAAGTGAATCCGAACTATGTTGAGCAGATAGAGAATGCCGGCCTGGTATTTTCCGGCACGTCTCCTGACGGGACCCTCATGGAAATTGCAGAGCTTCCGAGGGGCAAGGACAAGAAGGGGACGGGAAAAGGCGAGCATCCGTTCTTCCTCGGCGTCCAGTTTCATCCGGAATTCTTGGCGCGACCGCTTGATCCGCATCCCGTGTTTACGGAGTTCGTGAGGGCGAGCGCCGACGCTGCCAAATAATTATGCACAGAAGCTGTTCGCGAAATGACCGCAGCTTTTATTTTGCGTGATAGAATATGGATATTAAAAAAAGTTAATACTAAACATATGCCAAAAGGTATACAAAAAGGAAAAGAGAAAAAGAAGCCGAAGAAGAATGCAACTAAGAAGTAATCCTTCTTCCTCCGACTCGGCTCGCTTCAGCGAAAAATGCCGCATCCTGTTCATTGGGGCGCGGCATTTTGACCTTTTCCGGCCGGCCTATTCGTATCTCAATGCCTCGATGGGATTCAGGTTCGCCGCGCGGCGGGCAGGATAGTACCCGAAGACGATTCCTATGCCAGCCGATACTCCGAATGCCAGAAGCACTGACCCGAGCGAGACGGAGGTTTGCAGGAGCCCCGTAGATTGGACAACCCAGGAAATTCCTGCTCCAAGCAGGACCCCGACCACTCCGCCCGTGCACGTAAGCACGATCGCCTCGATCAGGAATTGCTTGCTGATGTCCGTCCTGTTCGCGCCGATGGCTTTCCTGAGGCCTATTTCCCTGGTTCGTTCCGTGACGGTCGTGAGCATCATGTTCATGATTCCGATGCCTCCGACGACAAGCGATATTCCCGCGACCGCGCCGAGAAGGAGCGTGAAGGTCTGGGTGATGCTCGATGCGGTAGCCACGATGTCCGCCTGATTCAATATGCTGAAGTCTGCCATCGCCGGATCGCTGATGCGGTGCCTGTCGAGCAGGAGGGCGCTGACTTCGGCCTGCAGCTCCGTCATTGATTCCGAATCGAACGCCTGAATGCTTATCGTCGAGACGTAATTTTCTCCGGCAAGAAAGCGCTGGGCCGAGGTCAGGGGAATGTAAATCATGTCGTCCTGGCTTCCGAAGCCGGAGCCTCCCTTGGCCTTGGTGATGCCGATGACCGTGAATATGGAATTGTTTATCCGGATCGTCTGGCCGATGGCGTTGGAGTCCTCGCCGAACAGGTCAATTTTCGTCGTCGGCCCGAGAACCGCCACCCGCGAAAGGCTCTTGAGGTTTTGCTCCGATATGAACAATCCCTCTTCTATCTCAATATTCTTTACTGAAGGGTAATTCTGGTCGACCCCGTTCACGCTCGTGTTGGTGTTCGTGCCTTTCGCCGTGACCTGGTATCTTCCCGAAAGTTCCGGGGCTACGGCTTTGGCCAGCGCGATTTCGGCCGCTATGGCCTCGGCATCAGCCTGAGTCAGGGAACGGGCGGACCCTCGGCTCGTATTTACCTGCGCTCCGGGAGTTCGCTGCGCGCCTGGATACACGATGATGAGGTTCGATCCGATAGACTCGATGCTTGACTGGATGCTGTTCTGCGCTCCTTGGCCGATGGATACCATGGCGATGACCGAGCTGATGCCGATGACGATGCCGAGCATGGTCAGGCCGGATCTTACCTTGTTGGCCGAGAGCGCCGTATATGTTTCGCCGAGTATGTCTTTAGTTTTCATGCGTAATTCTATTGAGCGAGCGGGTGAGAGCTCTTTCTTTTAATATGCGTTCGCGAATCCTCCAAAATGACGCCGTCCTTGATCACGATAATCCTGTCCGCGTGCTCGGCGACGTCCCGCTCATGAGTGATGAGGATGATCGTCCTTCCGAACTTCTTGTTCAATGTCTCGAACGTCCCGAGAACGATTTCTCCCGTCTTCGAATCGAGATTTCCGGTCGGCTCGTCGGCCAGGATCAGGCTCGGATTGTTTACCAGGGCGCGCGCGATGGCCACGCGCTGTATCTGCCCGCCGGAAAGCTGGTTCGACAAATGCTTGAAATGCCTCTCGTCAAATCCGGCCGCGAGAAGCGCTGACTTTGCGCGCTCCTCGCGCTCGCTCTCGGCGACTTCCGCGTATATGAGCGGCAGCATCACGTTCCTGAGCGCCGACGTCCGGGGCAGGAGATTGAATGCCTGGAATACGAAGCCTATCTTGTCCCTTCTGATATGCGCGAGCTCGTCCTGGCCGTAGGCGGAAACATCCTTGCCGTCGAGCAGGTATTCTCCCGAAGTGGGAGTGTCGAGCGCGCCGAGGATATGCATCAGCGTCGATTTGCCGGATCCCGACGGTCCCATGATCGCCACGAACTCGCCGTCCTCGATGCGGAAGCTGATGCCCTTGAGAGCGGTGAACGGCTCGGCTCCCGAGGTATATGTTTTGGTGATATTTTTAACTTCTATCATTGTCGGTGTGATTTAGCGGCATGCGGCTTATCTTCTGATAAATGTTGCTCCGGCTCCCGCGCCGCCCGTCGCCCTTGCCGCTCCTCCGGCTCCCGTTCTCGCTCCGCCGAAGAGGCTTGTCGCCGAGTTCGCAGTCTGGCCCGTCGCGCCTGCCGCGCCGCCCGTCGTTCTTGTCACGACGAATTCGCCCTCATCCAGGCCGCTTGTTATTTCCACGTATGCGTCATTCGAATCGCCGACAGTCACCGTCCGCTCTTCCGGCTGAGCCGGAAGCGTTATTCCCCCCGTTCCCATTGTCATGAAATTGCCCTGAGGCCTTGCTGACGAGCTCGTCCTGTTCATTCGCGCGTCTTCGACCGTGCTCGTTGAGCTTGTCGACTGGCCGGCTGCCGGCACCATTCGGGCGCCTCTTTGAGATGGGGAACCGGCGTTTGCCGGAATGGACGGCATGTCCACGGCAGCCACCTCCACGTAGCTGGAATTTCCCCGGGTCTTGACCGCGCCCGCGGGCACGAGAAGAACGTTCTGCTTGCTTTGGGTGGTGATCGTCGCCGTGACGCTCATGCCGGGCTTTATCCGGTCATCCGGCGCGTCAAAGGCGATCTGCGTCTTGTAGCTCACGACCCCTTGGCTCACGGTTCCCACGAGGTCGATGCTCGCGATGGTTCCGGTTGCCGTCACGTCATCGACTGCGTCAAATGTCAGTTCCACCGCCTGTCCCGCCTGAACCTTCGATGCGTCAATTTCGTTCAGCGTTATCTCGGCAATCTTCTGCTTGGTGATGAACGTGCCGATGCCTCCCGAAGACGAGTTGCCGACTTTTGCGGTCAGCTGGGCCAAGACGCCGTCAAACGGCGCGCGCACGATATAGTTTTCGTATTCGAGTTCCCGTTGTCTCACGCTGAGCTGCTGCGACCGGACGTCGAGAGGATCGGCGCCGGCCAATATGTCATTCAGGCTGTCAGTCTTCTCCCTGATATTTCGTTCCGAAGTCACGATGGTATTCTTCGCATTCTCGATCGCGGTTCTTGCGGACATGAGGCCGTTGAGATGCGAGTTATTTTTTGAAATCCAGCCGTTGATATTGTTCAGGGCGGTCGTGGCATCCGCGACTGCCTGACCGTTCGAGCGGGTTCGGACGTAATCGACCGCAAGGGCCGAATTCTTCAGGGATTCGCTCAGCTTTGAGATCGCGGCGTGCGTTTCCTCGATGAGCTTTTCCGTCGTCGACGTCGCGCCGCTTCGGGCCGTCTGCCTGTACGTGTTCTGAACTGCCTTGTAGTCGTTTGACGCTACGTCGAATTGCACGCCTGCCGAATTCTTGTATGTCGCCGCGCTCGCGATGACCGTCGAAGGATTGGAATCGCTCAAAAACCCTTCTCTCGTATAGAAAAGGTCATTCATCCCGGTGATGATGGCAGGGAGGTCGATGAAGCTGTTGGAGACAGCCGTGAGCCCGTCCTCATATGCTTTCGCAAGCTCTATTTCCGCTTTCGACTTGGCAAGCCTCGCATCGTCGATGGCATACCGCGCCTGGCTGACGGTGAGGGCATCTGCCGGCTTCGTCACTTTCTGCAATGACAGCCGCGCGCTTTCAAGGGACATCGCGATGTCCCTTGTGTCTATCTGGGCGATGATTTCTCCTTGCCTCATTTCTTGCCCGACGACTGCGTTGATCCTGACGATGCTTCCGGACGCTTTCGCGCTCAGGTCTATCTGGTTGGAAGCTGAAACTTGCCCCGTGCCGATGATCGTATTTTTCAGCTCGCCCGTTGTCGCCCGCGCCAGCACGTATCGGGTCTCGGCGCCAGCGCCGAACATGGCTTGCGCAAGCTGATAGCTGCCGAAGAGGAGCGCCATGATTGCGATGCCACTGATTACCTTATGCTTCTTGGCGTAGGGGATAACGGAGCCTGAAGTGACGGATTTAGCTTTTCCGTACGCCTGTTTGATGTATTTCATGTGGTTCGCGAATGATTATATGTAGGCTTTGCGCCATTAATTTGTATAGTATATCAATGTATACGTCATAATTGTGAACGAATTATGAAGATTTTTAAATGACAGGCAGTCAGTTCCTGGTTGGCGGGCTTGAAATGCAAAAAGCCCGAGAACTTGCGCAGTTAACGGGCTTGGGCGCATCTGAGGTGCGCAATCTTGGTGATGTGGTGCCGCCCGAGTGGCTTATTCGTACATCCCGTCTCGGATTTCTTCGAGTCGGGCAATGACTGCAGGGTCAGTGATTTTTGAAAAACGGGGGAAAGTCTTGCCATCTTTCGTCACGTCTTCCATCCACATTTCGAGCGGGCGATTGTCAAAGCAGGGGATGCCGAGTTCGAGGGAAGCCTTGTAAACCGAAGCCCCGTACAGGGGACGGTAGATTACAAAATGTTCTTCGCCTGGCCTGGTGTCATCCTCGGTATGAAAGCCTACGCCGAGCACTTCATATGCGTAACCCTCAACAGGTCCGTCGGGATCATGCTTGTAATGATAGTAGAAGCCTTTTTCGGGCACTTTTTTGGGCATTGGTAATGGCATAATTTCTCCTTTTGTTTAGTTCCGCATAAATAATATCACGCTCGTTATTTAAGTAAATATTGCCCCTTGGACAATCAGCCGAAGAGCAGTTTCTTGAACTTCGCAATGTCTGCCCGATCCAAGTCCTTGAAGACTTCCTTTTCGCGTCCCTGCACTTCCTTGTAAAGCTCGTCTTCGAACTCGCGCGGGCGCACGTGCACATGAAGATGATTCACCTTCAATTTGCTTTGCTGAATGAATGGCCTGAAATGCTGGCTGATGTCGCAGCCGGAAGCGAATTTATCGAGGATGCTCTCTTCCAATCGAATCACCTCGTCAAGCAATTCGGCTCTTTCCGCCTCCGGCAATTCGCTGAATTTTTCCACATGCCTTTTGGGTATGACAAGCAGATGCCCCGGCACGAGACGGGGATTGCTGAGCACGATAAATGCGTGTTCGGTCTCTCGCAAGACTTCCTCCGTGCTGTTCTGAATGATGCTGCAAAATGGGCAATTCATGTCATTTGTTCGGATGCGCTCATCGGGCTGTAGCCTGGTTCTGTTTCAAGAAAAATTGCTTTTCCCTGATTTTTGAGTACTATGGATTTTAGTACAACTTTAGAACAATTAGAACAAAAGGAGCACACAAATGCAAGAACATAAACTTCTGACACTTTTGCAAGCGCATGGCATTCCGCTCGGCGAATGGGGCGTTGGCGAGGCTAAAACCCTCAGCCATCTGCTTTCGGAGACGCAAAGCGGGGAGGCGGCGGTTTTTGAAGAGGACGGCGGACTCATCCGCTCGACTCAGGTCGCGGCTTTGTTGGTCTACTGCGCCGATGGGAACCATGTCTCGGTCTTAAGAGAGGACAGGCAAGTCTTTAAGGATGGTCGTGAAAAGCGGCGCAGCCTTGAGACAAGCATCGGCGAGAAGGTAAAGCCTGGCGAGACGCCAATGGAAGCGGCGTATCGCGCGCTTCGCGAGGAACTCAAAATCACAGACCGGCTTGAACTGGTAACGAAGCCTTCCGTTGTCAAAGGACCAGTTCCATCGCAGTCATTTCCGGGTCTCATGACTCGTCACGTGATACACGTCTTCGAAGTCTTCTTGCCGAAGCATCTCTACAAGCCCGAGGGCTACGTCGAGGAACAAGAGGACAAGACCAACTATTACGTTTGGGCGTAGCTTGCCCAAGCCTTGAAGCCGTCACATGACAACCGTGTGGCGGCTTTTTTCATGTGTCTAAAATTTTAGAACTGAAAAAAACGGGAGACGGCCGAACCTTGGTTGTCTCCCGGTTTTATCGAGTTTGTGTGTCCCGCGCGCTTATCGGTCCTTGTTCTTCTTGCCCCAATAGAACCATGAAGTCGGGATGGCGATGATGATTGCCGTCGCATAGAGCCATGTGTCGTCGTAGCCATTTATTGCCCAGACAGCAGCGAGCGCCATCAGCGCCGCGATAAAAATTGCTATCTCTAATTTCTTAGATCGTGATGTCATGAATCAGTATTTTTTTTCTAATAATCAGAATGTTCCTGCCGCTTCGCGGGCGGGACAGGCATTCGCCGCTTCTCGTCCCTTATCCTCATATTGTACACCTCTGAGGCAAATTAAAACATCTTCGTCTCCGGCTTCGGGCCTCCTCCGAAACCCGCCCTTTCGAATGAGAAGCCGCCGCGTCTGCTATAATTATAAATCATGACAACGCCTTTCCTTGTCCTGATGGACGGACCCGTGGGTTCCGGCAAGACGACTACGAGCAAGCCGCTGAATTCATTATTTGCAGGCCGTCATAATTTTTTTTGTTGCGAGATGCCCGGAGTCCGGGTCTGGTTTTTTTGGATAATTTGACAAAAGGCAATAAAAGTCATTTTCTTGCAAATAAGGCATTTTTTCATTAGTATCACGATCAGACGTCACCTCTTCGAGGTGCACCGTTTTTTGTCATCACAAACGTTCAGCAACAAAAGAAGAAGCCATGATCTATTCAATGCATCGTCAGATTAACAGTGGCCCGGACCTTGGTTTCTACGTTGAAACCACGGGCCCGCTGTCCGAGTCGGAACTCAAGCAGCTCCAATGGCTCGTCGCGGAAACGTTCGATCCCGGCAACACCGGAATCGAGCCTTACATTGCGGCCTCAGAAGCTGTGGAAATCGGACCCCGGCTTTCGATCGAGACTCCGTTCTCGTCGAACGCCGTATCGATTTGCCAGGCCATGGGGCTTCGGCAGATCACGCGCATCGAACGCACTCGCCGCTATGCTGCCGGAAACGGCCAATCGGCCGACATCCTCAAGGATCATCTTGATCGGATGACCGAGCAGCATTACCCGAACGGAATCGAAAGCTTTGACACCGGCACCTTGCCGGAAGATGTCCGAGTGATCGACCTCATGGGTCGCGGAAAAGAAGCGCTCGAAGAGATGAACAGCGCACTTGGCCTTGGCATGGATGCCCGGGACCTCGAGTACTATCAGCATCTCTTTGCGGAAGTCCTTCGGAGGAATCCGACCGATGTCGAATTGTTCCAGCTGGGCAACGCGAACAGCGAGCACAGCCGGCACTGGTACTTCAAAGGCCAGATCGTCATCGACGGAACGCCAATGCAGGAAACTCTGTTTGAGATCGTTCAGCGACCGCTGAAAAATCTCGGCAGTGAAAACTGCAGCCTCGTTGCCTTCAGGGACAACGCCGGCGTAATCAAGGGATTCGGCACGCGCCTGATCCTGCCAGTCACTCCGGGCAAACCTTCGGAAATGCGTATCTTGGAAAAGGTGGTTCACATCACCTGCACCGCAGAGACGCATAACCATCCGACATTCGTTGCGCCCTTCCCCGGTGCCCAGACAGGCGCAGGTGGACGGATACGCGACAACACGGCAGTCGGACGTGGAGGCATTGTCGGCATCGGTGTCGCCGGTTACTTTGTCGGAAACCTTTTCATTCCTGGGTATCAAATCCCGGGCGAGGTTGTCGGCAGAGACAAGCCGTCGAAGTACGCTTCGCCGCTTTCGATTCTCATCGAGGGCAGCAACGGCGTATCAAGTTACGGCAATCAGTTCGGCGAACCCCTCACATTGGGCTTTACCCGAACATTCGGTCAGGTGATCGGAAGCGAGTGGCGCGAGCCCCGCAAGCCGATTCTCTACAGCGGTGGTGTCGGTCATTTGTTTGACGGGCACATCGCCAAAGAGTCACCTGAAGTTGGAATGCTCATCGTGCGCATCGGCGGTCCTGCCTATCCCATCGGGGTCGGCGGAGGCTCAGCCTCAAGCATGATGCAAGGCCAGAACACCGAGTCGCTCGATTTCAACTCCGTTCAACGCGGCAACGCGGAGATGGAGAATCGCGCGAACCGGGTCATTCGAGCCTGCGTCGAAATGGGAGACAGCAATCCTATCTCGAGCATTCACGATCAAGGTGCCGGCGGTCCGAGCAATGTCCTCACGGAGTTGCTTGAGCCACTTGGCGGCAAGATCAGCATTCGCGGTATCGTTCTTGGCGACAAGACGATGTCCGTCCTCAAAATCTGGAGCGCCGAATTCCAAGAAGGATACGGACTCCTGATCAGGCCGGAACAGATCGAGCTTTTCAAGTCGGTCTGCAAACGCGAGCGCGTCAACTGCGAAGTCCTCGGAGAAATTGATGGCAGCGGAAACGTTGTCGTCGAAGACTCTCAAAACGGGACAACGCCCGTCGAACTGAACCTGGAGCAGATTCTCACGAACATGCCTCAGAAGACGTTCGAGTCAAAACGGCGGACCGAAGGCCTCAAGCCTCTGGACCTGCCCGATGTCACTGTCGGCGAAGCAATCCAGGCAGTGTTCAAACTTCCTGGCGTGGGCTCGAAAGGGTTCCTCGTTCACAAGGTGGACCGAAGCGTCACTGGGCTCGTAGCGCAGCAGCAATGCTGCGGGATCGCTCAGATTCCGATTGCAAACGTTAGTGTCAACGCGCAAAGTCACTTCGCTCTTACAGGAAGTGCTACGGCGGTCGGTGAACAGCCGATCAAGATGCTTATCGACGCGAAAGCCGGAGCTCGAATGGCGGTGGCAGAAATGTTTACCAACATGGCCTCGGCACGCATCAGCGGTATCGGAGAAATTCGGTGCCGTGCTAACTGGATGTGGCCAGCGAAGCTGCCTCACGAAGGAGTCCTCCTCTATGACGCTGCGGTTGCCATGTCTGACCTGATGGTCGGGCTCGGCATCGCGGTCGATGGCGGAAAGGATAGCCTCTCAATGGCAGCGACGATTTCGGGAGAGCTGGTAAAGGCTCCCGGAAGCTTGGTGATGCTCGGATACGCACCCGTGCCCGACATCACGAAGAAGGTCACGCCGGACATCAAGCGTCCGGGGGAGAGCGTCTTGGCACTCATTGGGCTTGGACAGGGCAAAAACCGCCTCGGCGGTTCAGCTCTGGCTCAAGCGTTCGGCCAGCTCGGCGATGAGTCGCCTGACGTTGAAAATCCTAAGCTCCTCAGGAACGCGTTTCTTGCGGTGCAGCGGATGATTGACGAAGGGCTGATTCTGTCTTTGCACGATCGAAGCGATGGCGGCCTCATAACCGCAGTTGCCGAGATGTGCATGGCGAGCCGGTGCGGATTCTGCATGACAGTTGAAGACGCGGCGAACCCGCTTCCGGAACTGTTCGGCGAAGAGCTGGGATTTGTCCTTGAAGTCGATCGCGAGCTGATGCCCGCAGTCGAATCGCTTTGCATGGATTACGGAATACCATGCGCGGCAATCGGTCAGACCAAGGCTGATGGAGAATGCCTGGTGTACGATAAGAAGTGCGTTGCGGATGACCTCGTCCTTAATACGGACATTGTCAATTTGCGCATGTGGTGGGAGGCGACAAGCGCCAAGATCGAAGGGCTGCAGATGAACTCTGCGTGTGCCGAAGAAGAATATTCTGGTCACGAGGATCAGCTTCCAAGCATCGGTACGGCTCCGTCGTATCAGCTTTCGTTCACTCCAGTCGCAACGCTTCCGGAAGTCCTGGAAGCGGACGACAAGCCTCGCGTTGCAATATTGCGCGAGGAGGGCACGAATGGGGACAGGGAAATGCAGGCTGCCTGCGCGGCTGCCGGTTTTGCTCCATGGGATGTCACGATGAGTGACCTTCTTGAAGGCAGAATCGGTCTGGATCAGTTCCAGGGCATCATCTTTGCCGGCGGCTTCTCCTACATGGACGTGTTCGATAGTGCCAAAGGCTGGGCAGGAACGATTCTTTTCAATGAGAAGTTGAGAGAGATGTTCGACCGCTTCTACGCCCGCGAGGATACGTTCTCGCTCGGCGTGTGCAACGGCTGTCAGCTGATGGCGCTTCTCGGATGGGTTCCGTGGAAGGGAATTGCCGGAGAAAAGCAGCCGAGATTCGTTCACAACGCTTCGCGCCGGTTCGAATCCCGATGGGTGCAGGTGGAAGTTCTGCCCAGCCCGTCGGTGCTTCTTGCCGGCATGGAAGGAACGAGGCTCGGCGTATGGGTCGCTCACGGTGAAGGCTTGCTGGTCTACCCTGATCAGTCGGTCGCGAGGGAGGTTTCGGAGCGCAAGCTCGCGCCTCTCGCATTCATCAATCCGTACGGCGACCGAACGGAAGCGTATCCGTACAATCCGAATGGCTCGCCGCTCGGGATTACGGCTCTGTGCTCTCCGGACGGACGCCATCTTGCGATGATGCCTCATCCAGAGCGTTGCTTCCGTTTGTGGCAATGGCCTTGGAAGCCAAACTCATGGGAGAGCCTCGAGGCTTCCCCGTGGCTCCGAATGTTTCAGAACGCCAGAAATTGGTGCATGGAACACCGGGCTTAAGGAGATGCCTCAAAGCCGACTCCGACCCCTCGCGTAGCGATACGCGAGGGGTCTTCTTTTTATTTTCACTTCTGCGCTTTCTTGTGATGTAATATCAAATGCGCCTAAAAATGCCGATATGGGACTCGAACCTGGATACCCAGGACAAAGCATGGTCTTTGCTGACGGACGTTTTTTGGTATACTGCCTTTTATGATAATTTCCGCCCGTAAACTATTTTTGATACTCATTGCTGCCAACCTCCTTTTGATTATCCTGCATCTCGTGTCGCAGTTTTTCATCATCAACACCGACCTTTCGCCGCTCATGTACCAGATAGCAAGTCGATTTAATATGGATAGTGAGATCAGTATCCCGACGTGGTTTGCACAATCACTTCTTTTTGTTGCCTCTTTGCTCTTTGGATATACTGCCCTTGTTGCCAAACAAGCGAAGGCGGGGTTTGTAAAAACCTGGTGGTTCTTGGCTGGGTTGTTTCTCTTCGCCGGTATTGATGAAGGTTCATCGTTGCATGAGCTCGCCACCGAACCATTTCAAGACATGTTCGGCATCACCGAAGGAGCGTTCTTCTTCGCCTGGGTGATTCCTGGCATCATTATTCTCATGGTCATTTGCGCCAGTTTATTGCGATTCTTCATGCATCTTCCTTACAGGGCAAAGATCACTTTTGCCAGTGCCGCGCTCGCGCTCTTTGGCGCGATCTGCGTGGAAATGATTTCTGGAATATACTGGGAGGCTAGTGGTTTCTACGAAAACCTCACCTATCCTTTCCTTAATGTGCTGGAAGAAGGGCTGGAAAACACCGCTTTTATCATTACCATCTATGGGTTACTCAGATTCATTGCCACCCACAGCAGCGACAAGTTGCCAACAGTCCGTATTGCAAACTAACGTTTATAGCGCCAACATAAGAACAGAAAGCCGCTCATTGGGCTTAAGTAATTTTCTGTCTGGCTATTTGCTCTCAGCAGGCACGCCTGTTCTTTTCCTGGCTGGTTGTCAGGGACGAAGTTGAAGCCCAGCCACTTAATTGCCCAATAAGTGCTTAATGACATTCTCTGTATACTCATCAAACGATTCGCTCGTCGGAGAAAAGAAGTTGTAACCGTTACTTTTAGCATTTTCGGCAGTAATTATATTCTTCTGCCTCTCTTCATCAAACCACTTTTTAACCGCTGAATCATCTCCCTTATCTTCAAGATTGATCTTTTTGTAAATCCAGTCTTTTTTAGCATTAGAGTACTCAATCATGCTTTCCCAATACGATTCTTCAGTAAATCCTACGAAGACGGCTTTTAGATTAAGCTTTTCCAGTTTTAATTCCTTGACTCGTTCAGGGGTAATGACCATGCCTTCGATCATCAAAGAGGTGTCCTTTTTATCGTAAAAAGAAATTATTCCTCTGATTATTTTCCATGTGAGCTCATCCTGGCTGATTTCTTCTGAAAAAGATTTTGTATGAGAAATTCCCTTGTCTTCTCCTGCCCTGTGAAAGACCGCGTCACTTTTGAAGTTCAGCTTATGGATATTTATAAAGCGCTCGCTTGTCAGCGCATATCTTCCTCCTTCCCTTAATGCGTCAGATGAAATGGCAATCATCGGCCTTTGAACCAGCAATTTATTAAAGATGATGGTCTTGCCCGATCGTGGAGAACCTCCGATGAGATATAGCGTATTCATCTTTTAATTATTACACGAAATCTATTTGCTGCCAGTCAGGGACTCGGTCACAAGTCCTCAAAAATTAAAGTCGCTCAGGCACCTCCTACCCAGTCTTCGCTCCTTGATTTTTGGGCTCGCGACCCCGGCTCAGAAAAGTGCGCCCCGGCACTTTTCTTCCGCCTTTCTCGTCCCCGATATCGTACACCTCGGCGACAAAATTAAAACACCCTCAGCTTTGGCTTCGGGCGCCTTAATTTTCTCGAGCTGCGTGTCGTGGTCAGGTACGGAACTGACCAAGCTGTTAAGCCATATTCTATCACATAGCCTCCTCGCCAACTGACCCGTCTAGGTCGGGTTCGTGTTTTTGCAAAAATACCCGTAAATACTGTGAAATTACGGGAATCCCAAAGGATCAAATAGCACCGTTTTCACCCTTTTATCTGTGAAAATAACTGCGAGAAAGTAATGCACCCCTTTACAAACAAAAAAGCCGGTAAAATACCGGATATGGGAAATATTAAAACATTGAAGCCCTTTCAATCAGGGTACGATCCGCGAAGGAATACCAAGGGTAGGCCGAAGGGATCGAAGAATTGGAGGACCCTTTTCATGAAGGTTCTGGGTAAGGAAGTAGAGGTGAATGGGAGAAAGATCCGGGTGGACCAGGCGATCGTGGAGAGAGTTGTCCGGATGGCGGCCAAGGGCAACCTTAAAGCTATGAGCATGGTCATCGACCGAGTGGACGGCAAGGTGCCGGAGACGTTCGAGGTAGCTACCCCGTTTATGCCGCAAGAAAAGGTCGAATACACGCCCGAAGAACAGGCGGATTTTGAGAAGTATTTTAAGCGAAACGACCATGGGCAACATCAATAATCTAAAGCCGTTCCAGAGTGGATTCGACCCGAGAAGAAACTTGAACGGAAGGCCGCCGGGCAAGAGCTTAACCAGCCAATTCCAAGAGATACTCAGCAAAAGGATTGCGAGTGAAAAAGACAAGACTATTGCGGATGCGTTGGTTGAGAAAATCATAAAGATGGCATTGGACGGCGATCATCGGATGATCAAGCTCATCTGGGAGCACATGGACGGAAAACCGCCGAAGTACCGGGGAGATCCGGAACCGGAGCGACCTCCGAAGCGCGAGCTCACAGAAGAGGAGATCAAGAAGATCGACGAGATGTTCGGCCCCAAGCCTTGGCCGGAGGACGAACGTAAGTAACTTAGCTTCCTTCTTTAGATTTGTGTAGTCGGGTTATCCCCTCTAATATTTTTAGCCGAAGGTTATGCTTTCCTGAGCCTTGTTGAAAATATCAATCCTGTTACCTACGTTTACACGATTTACTAGCCAACCACGTAGCTCACATCGATGAATAAAATCATTTATTCTATTAACCCCCTTGATTTCCTTTAGAGTTACAACGATTCCAAATTTTATACCCTCACCACGTTTACCTAACCTCTCTTTTGACTTAATGCTCAACCCCCACAAACCATCATTACCGTAAACTTTTAAAGCTCCTACTTTTGCCTTAAGAGGCTTACGGATATGTTTAACATTATCCCATTTTCGGTGAAGTTTTCTCGCTTCTCCTTCGTACATATAATGTTTCTCACCATCGTCACTACTCTGTTTATTTTCATTTATTGTTATAATCTTTCCATTTTTCATTCTTCCAAAATAGACATCTAATTCGGTATCAGTGTAGTCCACACCTTGGTTTATGGAGCAACTCGGAAAATAGCACAAAGTTGCTTTTGCAATAAAAGGGTGTGCTCCTTTATGGATCGGGACAGGTAGGTGATATGTATACGTATCCCAGTTTTCAGACACGTCACTAAAAATAAATTTAATTTCATCGTCATTTGTTTGCACCACATCTTCAATTCTTTTTGGCACCACACCATGTCCCACAAAGGGCGCCAACTTACTATCATTAGCGGTACTGCTCCAACCAGTAGCCGAATCAACAATCATTGCTTTTGCAACTTCTCGACTAAGTCCTAAGATTTCAATCAAATACGCAACCTTTCGAGTCACCCATGGTGCAGCAAACGACGTTCCCGTACGCCACCCTTCACCGGTTGGCGTACAAACCCTGATATAATCATTGGTATCGCCCCCATAACTACTTACATCGGGTTTATTAAAGAAAGATAAAACCAACCCTTTTCTAGCATACGATGCTGGCTCACCTGAACTATTTACCGAATTAACAACTATGGAATTAATTGAGTCTGCTGGCGAACCGATTCGTTTTTCAGTAGCTGTGTCATTGTCACGCTTATTGGTACCAGCCACCACAAAAATAACATCATTCTCGTATTGAATCCTATCTAAAATATCTGCCTCAGGTGATATAAAATTTAGATTAATTTCTCTGTCAGAACCCAAGGACAGATTCCAAACTTTGATATCAGGGTTTGCAATAACAATTTCGTTCACCTTTTTCATAATTGAGAATGCACTATACTTACCCTGCGTAGTGACACCAAAATGGCGCACTCTAAATCGCCCACACCCATCGTCTAGATGTGGATTAAAAGAGGGTCCATCCACAATAAGTGAAGTCACCGCTGTACCATGATCATAATCTTCAGGACCAACAGGTATCTCAGAATCGATTGCCATTCTAAAGTCTACCCATTCAGAAAAATAAACATTCTTTCCATCAAATAGAGTATCGATTACACCTATAATGGGTTCATTTGCTGGTGCGGGTATAGTGATCGTGTCTCCATCACTTTTACTGTTTGTGAAATTTTCACTACTGAGTTGCGATATATCTTCAGTGGCCATAGCAATTAAATATGGAGCCTTTTGTTCCAAAAGTTTAATTTCCTCTGGATATAAGAGTAGTGTTGTGTTACTTAAAACATAATCTGGCTGAACGTTTATACCAATACTCTTCATTAGAACATCTAATTTTGTATCTGTTCTGTAGATTGTAATAATAGACCTATTGCTAATGTTTGCGGAGTTATCTGGAATTTTAAAACCCTCAACGTAGTTAGCATCAACAATCATGTTTCGAAATCGAGTCTTTCCAATTCCACATTGCTCATACTTAATTTCTTTTATCTTTGTACTTTCAAGATCGACTTGGGTTATCGAACCGCTAAACTCAGAATCTAAAATCTTTATGCAGTGGTACAAATTTTCAATAGTAGATTGGACAACACTCTCCCCAATATAATGAGTAATTATATGCTTATGCATTTCCTTGGCGAATCGTGCACCGACTACTGAATCACTAACAGAACCTGCGCCAGACAATAAACCGCTAATTCTATTGCTTTTAGCAATAACATCTTTATAACAGACATCAATCAAACATCCTTTAATAAGACTTTGTCTCGTCCAATAACTTTTTAAATCCTGAAGTTGTTTTATTAAAAAGAGTAATTTTTCTGAGGTCACTGCCGGAGCATTCTTCGGCATATTACGAATCACGACCGCTTTCTCGTGCGGCCTTCTTTGAAGTGTTCCTTTTAATAGAAGAATATCATTCATGGTTTTACTCACTCAATTCCCTTGAAACCTGACTTTTTGAAATACCTGTTAGTATTTCTATTTCTCTAACAGTAAAGCCGCGATCCTGTAGCGTCTTTAAACCAATTGTGTTGTTCTTTGGATCAAGCGACTCATAGAGTTTTTTGAGATAATCGTATTCATTATCTGGATCACTAAATGCGAGAGATGTCTTAATAAGATTCTTCAAATCACCTGGGTATGGAATATGATCCGTGGTCATAAATATTTTCCTGAAGAGCCGCATGTCGCGTCCCGCAAACTTGAACTTACTTAAAAAGCGATTCAATATAGACTCGGCCACTTCTATTAGTTCATCTTTGCTGTATCGGTTGAAATTAACAACCGAATCAAAACGTCTAAGTAACGCTTTATCGAATTGTTTGAAGAGATTAGTTGTAGCGACTAGGACAACATTACTACTCAAACCATCGAGACCCTTAAGCATGGAGGATGTGACACGACCCATCTCACGCAAATCGTTAGAATTTATTCTATCCAGCGCAATGGCATCTATTTCATCAAATAAAATTATGACCTTATCAGGCTGTGGCAAATTTCTTAACTCTTCAAAAACCGAGGCTAGATTTTTAGATGTCTGTCCAAGCTTACTGTCAATTAGAGCGTCAAAATCAATTACATAAAGTTCCCGCTCAAGAATTCGTGCGATCTGTTTAACTGTCTCCGTCTTGCCTGTTCCTGGATCACCTTCGAATAAAAATTTATTGACCCCAACCCTATGGCCGATGGAATTTATAACACCCATGATGTCGTTCTTAATCGATGTAGGAAGAGGAAGAGGACTCTCATTAATTACGTCAATTTTCGAGAAAAAAGGTAGATCATATTCATTATCTTGTGGTACAAAAGTATTAGTGCCCGACAAAAGAGCCATAATATACTGGGCCAATTCTGAGTCACCGATGGAATCAAAATATCTAGCTATGTCATAAGCTTCAGCTCTGAAGCCTCCTTCGTTTTTATCTGCATGATATTTGATTAAATTTAGAATATTTTTTTTGCGTATTTGTTCCCTCATATACCTAATGATACCATAGTCTTGGGACAGAAGTACATATCTTTGGGACAAAATAACTAATTTGTACCAAAGATTCTAGACCTACCAACTAGACTTCTCCATCTTTCTGCTCTGTATCTCGGAATTCACTAGACTTCGTGAGCGTGTCCGGTATGTTCGTGTCTGTATGCAAAACCAAGCCGTAATAGACCTAAATAACGCCGCAATCCCAGAAGCGCCACCAGTGATGAAGTATTGCCTGTATGCCCGAAAATCGAGCGAGGCAGAGGAAAAGCAAGCACTGTCAATTGATTCCCAAGTTAAGGAAATGTTGGACCTGGCAACCAAGAATGCTATCAATGTCGAGGAAATTTACCGCGAGGCACACTCAGCAAAAGATTGCGGCGTACGCCCAGTCTTTAACCAACTGATAGCCGATATCAGGATTGGAAAATTCAACGGATTACTCGTATGGCATCCCGATCGTCTCAGTCGTAACGCCGGAGATCTCGGCGCACTCGTTGATCTTCTTGATCAAAAGAAACTGATTGAAATAAAAACTTATAGCCAAAGATTCACCAACAACCCGAATGAGAAGTTTCTCCTGATGATTCTCGGCTCGCAAGCAAAGCTCGAGAATGACAACAAGAGCATCAACGTCACCCGAGGATTGAGGTCCCGAGTAGAGATGGGACTATGGCCCTCAGTGGCCCCTACCGGATACCTCAATCATCCAGATAGGACGATGAAATGCCATGTCGTCGTAGATCCCTTGCGATCACACATTATTAAAATGATGTTCGAGAAAGCGGCATATGAAAAATTCAGTGGACGACAAATGTTCCGATGGCTCAAAGATGAAGTTAAATTTACGACAAAGAATAATAAGCCACTGACCATCAGCAACATCTACATAATCCTTAGAAACAACTTCTACATGGGACTCATTGAGTACCCTCGCAAATCAGGCAAATGGTATGCGGGAAAGCACGAGCCGATCATAAGCCAGGAACTTTTCAGAAAGGTTCAGGAGAAACTGGATACGAATACGCATGAAAGCAAAGGCGACAAAGAATTCGCATTTACCAAGCTCATGAAATGCGGAATGTGTAAATCAGGGATTACAGCTGAAGAAAAGTATAAAAACTTGGCGGATGGTTCGATCAGAAAATATATCTATTACGGTTGCACCAAATTCCACGATAAAAACTGTAAAAACACTTATCTCCCTGAAACTGACTTAGTCTCTCAGCTTATTGAAATTATTGACCGAATAGATATCAACCAAGTTGGCATCAAAGGCAAGCTAGAGAAAGAGATTGAACGCTATGGAGATTTCAGAAGCAAGGTTTTAGGAATGACCGAGGACGATAAGATTCGACAGAACAAACTCGATATCAGAGGCTACATGAAATACATCCTTGAGAAAGGCGCGATTCAGGAGAAACGAGAATTGATGCAATCGTTTACGAGTCGGCTAATACTCATCAACAAGAGAGTAGTTCTTGAATGAATTACTTTGCCGCGTCTTCAATACCAAGTTCAGCTTTCTTACGATCAGTAAATTTCTTCTCAGTAAAATAGTCATCTTGATAGTAATCAGCCTTGTGGAACAAATCGTGCTCAACAAATCCTTTATGTGAATCCGAAAGAGTCAGCATTGCGACTTCCTCAGCAACTTCATGTGGCATGAGCCAAAAACGAGGATTTGCGTTCGTATTTTGAAAAACAAAAGGTCGAGTCAATATTTCATGTGGGCAGATAACAGAGCTGATATTGAGAAGGAAGAAATTAATATTTTTGTCTTCTGAAGCAATCTTAGTCATATTGGCCTTAACCTTCTCCATCACAGTCCACCAAGATTTGT
This sequence comes from uncultured Candidatus Saccharibacteria bacterium, assembly GCA_964550955.1. Taxonomy (GTDB): domain Bacteria; phylum Patescibacteriota; class Minisyncoccia; order Phycocordibacterales; family CAIZLB01; genus VEQN01. Next base: position 473,268 of record CAZKAF010000001.1, on the reverse strand, counting down.
GAACTGCCGGATGATGTTTGTCGGCGATACCGCCGAATATGAGAGCATTAGTTGATTTGTCTGTACCTTTCAGTGCATCAGTCATCGCAAAGAAAGCGTTGTAAGAAAGCTCGACAACCCTATCATCAACTCCATCACCGTCATCATCGTGAGAAACTTTGATATTTCCAGAAGCATCAATCTCAAATGGATAGACACCTACCGCGTGTATATAGACAATTTCTTCATACAAAGATAGATCGATAGCATCTACAAAAGCCTGGCAATTATTTTTGTCTGTAATATCTCCAATTGAACAAATAAGACTATTGTCTGGAAGATGTCCATCCTTACTAAACGTAGACACTGGATCGGCCTTTCTTGAGAGACCGTAAATGGTGACGTTATGTTCACGGCTAAAACGAGCGAGACACGCTGTCCCGATGGCTCCGGTAACTCCATTTATTATGACTAGCGTTTTCATAATGTAATTATAACTCTACTTAAATCTTTCTCGTAATCTGACCCGTCTAGGTCTACGGGTACGATTTTTATGAGTGCTGCCAGTCAGGGACTCGAACCCCAATAACATCCTCCAGAGGGATGTGTCCTACCATTAGACGAACTGGCAATGGTATGTATGTTCGCGCGATGTGGGCAGATAACGCCATGCATGACGGAACATGAATCCGTGGAATAACCACAGATGCCTCCATATTGCCCTAAAAAGAAGCAAAAATCAAGACATGCGGGGAAACGCGGCGGACATGCGAAACCTCCGCGTTTTGAGCGGATGCATGCGCCTGCAAAAGGATTCTCTTGTCGCCAATATGAGAGTATAATCTAGGCATTAGGGCATGCGTCAGGCGCCATGAGCGCTCCGCGACACGCGCGCCGTTTAAATAAAAAATAAAATGGACATAAAAATAGAACGGATTTTTGATGCGCCTGTGGAGAAAGTCTGGCAGGCTTGGACGGCGCCGGAACAGATCATGAAATGGTTCGGTCCGAAGGATTGGACTACTCCGGTCGTAAAATCCGACTTCAGGGTCGGCGGAACCTCGCTGTATTGCATGAGGGGTTCCATGGCTCCGGGCGAGCCTCTCATGGACACCTGGTCCGGAGGCGCATACAAGGAAATCGTCCCGATGCAGAAAATCGTCACGACGGATTATTTCACGGACGAGGAGGGTCGGAAGATTTCCGCGAGCGATATCGGCATGCCGGGAGAGTGGCCGGAAGAGATGCAGGTGACGACGACATTCGAAGACGTTGGCGGCAAGACGAAAGTCACGCTGCTTCACGAAGGGCATCCGGCCGAGATGGCTGAGCCTGCCAAGGCCGGCTGGAACGAGTCATTGGACAAGCTTGCCGAGATTTTAAAATAAAACAGGCAATAACGATAAGAAAAAATATGCAAAAAATAATACCGCATCTGTGGTTCGACAAGGAGGCAAAAGAGGTTGCAGAGTTTTACGCGTCAGTTTTTCCCGATTCCAAGATTACGAGCGCGACGGTCTTGCGCGATACTCCGTCGGGCGACTGCGACGTCGTCTCTTTCGATGTCATGGGGTACTCGCTCATGTCGATCAGCGCCGGCCCGTATTTCAAGCTTAATCCGTCCATCTCCTTCATGGTCAATTTCGATCCGTCGCAGGACCCTGACGCGCGAACGAGAATCGATGAAATCTGGGCGAAGCTCGTCGAGGGAGGAAAAGCCCTCATGCCGATCGGCTCGTATCCGTTCAGCGAGCGGTACGGCTGGGCAGAGGACAAGTACGGAGTGTCATGGCAGCTGATATATACGAAGCCGGAAGGCGAGGAGCGGCCGCTGATGATGCCGTCCCTGATGTTCGTAGGGAAAAATTACGGCAAGGCCGAAGAGGCGACGGACTTTTACATGTCGCTTTTCAAGGATGCGAAGCGCGGCGTCATCGCGCGATACGGCGAAGGTCAGGAACCGAACGGTCCCGAGGCTGTCATGTTTACGGACTTCAAGCTGAACGGCCAGTGGTTCGTGGCCATGGACGGTGCCGACGAGCATGACTTCCAATTCAACGAAGCCGTTTCTCTTTTGGTCAATTGCGATACGCAGGAAGAAATCGATTACTTCTGGAATGCGCTGTCTGCCGTGCCTGAAGCGGAGCAATGCGGCTGGCTGAAGGATAAGTACGGCGTTTCATGGCAGATCAATCCGACTGTCCTGGATGAAATGATGCGAAGCGGCGACGCGGAAAAAGTCGCGCGCGTCACGCAGGCATTTCTTCAGATGAAAAAGTTCGATATCGCGGCAATCGAGAGAGCGTATAGGGGGGATCTGGGGGAACCGCAAAAGGGGGAATAGGGCGAAACTTTGATATACTTACGAGCATGAATCTTAAAAAATATTTCACGCGGAAGACGCTTGCCATTGCCGTCCTGGTCGCGCTGGTTGCCGCGGTCTGCTGCTTCTTCGCGCTCAATTCTTACATATATGATCAGAAGCAGGACGGGTCCGTTTTCAATTGGAGACAGGATACTTTTGAGCCGTATCGCGCGACTCTTACCGGGGAACAGGTTTGCTTGCCGCATGCGGATCTTTTCAGCCCGAATACGGACGAATGCGCATTCGGCATCAGGACGCTTTCGGGCGAGCACTATGCGCTCGATTTCAATCTGATGTCTCAGATGATCGAGCCCATGCCGAACGGGACGACTTTCACCGCTTCGGGCGTTGTCACGCCAGTCGAGAGGCTCAGTTCGAATCGATGGAGGGGATATGACATCGAAGGCATCTTTTCAGTTACCGATAGCGTGACTGTTAACGGCCAGCCCGTGCCGGCTTTGCCGGTGCCTCCGCCTCAGGCAGAACCGGCCGCGCCTTCCGCGCCTTCCGCGCCTTCGACGGCGCCCGCAATGCCGCCCTCTCCTGTTTCAAAGGAGTCGCCGACAGGCCCTTGCTATGTCGGAGGCTGCTCGAGCCAAATCTGTTCCGGCCAGCCGGACGCGATGTCCACGTGCGAATATCGGGAAGAATACGCATGCTATCAGGCTGCAAAATGCGAGCGCCAAGCTACCGGCCTTTGCGGCTGGACGGAAACCGCGGCGCTGAGAAGCTGCCTGGGAAGATAAGCCGGTGCCGACGGCCGGCTGAATTTTAAATTAAATATTTATAAAAATAAAAATATGCAAAAAATACATTTTACGATTCATATTGATGCGCCAAGAGAAAAAGTTTGGGATACGATGCTTCAGGATGCAACGTACAGGCAATGGACAAAGGCTTTTGGTGAGAATTCCCGATATGTCGGCGATTGGAGCGAGGGAAGCAAGATACTTTTTCTTGGATCCGATGAAAATGGGAATGAGGCTGACATGGGCATGGTCAGTCGCATAAAAGTTAACCGAAAGCATGAATTCATTTCCATCGAGCATGTGGGAATGATCAGCAACGGGATCGAGGACACTACGAGCGATGAGGCAAAAAAGTGGGCGCCGGCCTTTGAAAACTATTCATTTGTAGACAAGGATGGGGGAACTGAACTTTCTGTCGATTTGGACGTGGCCGATGAATTCAAGGACATGTTCGAAGATTCGTGGCCGAAATCATTGCAGGCATTGAAAGAGCTGTGCGAGAAGGGCGTCTAATACAGCAGTCCGATAAAAGGGGACATTGCCGGCGGCGCCTTAAGGTATTTCGCCGCAACCTGTATACTTAAGGAAGCGTCATTCGCAGAGCTGTCCGAGCTTGTCCGCCCGGCGCAGCAAGCTTATAAATTTAACCATCTTACATCATGCTGTTTCTTATCCTCGGCTTGGTCCTCGGCGCCGTCACCGTCATATTCGCCCTGCAGAATACTGCAACCATTGCCGTAACTTTTTTGTTTTGGCAAATTGAAGGATCGCTCGCCCTCATGCTGCTGCTCGCGGTTTTCACGGGCATCATCATATTCATACTGTTCAGCTTTCCGGAACTTATAAAGATGCATCTGGAATTTTCCGCGCTTCAGAAAAGGGCCAAGAAGCTCGAAGAGGAGAACGCCGCGCTCAGGAGCGGGACATCCGGTATTTCGGATGCTCACCAGGCTCCGGGCCCCGGAAACGCCGGCTCCGTCCTTTAGGCTTCGGGGGTCCAGTTGCAAGCAGGGCTTCGTCATGAAATTCCGGGAGCATCGTCTTAATATGCGAGGCCTGGCAACAAGCCGTTTCTTTATACGCTAACCGCCTTAAATGCGAATTTTCGGCAAAAATAAAAAACATGCTTACAACAATTGCTACGATACTGCTCATACTTTGGCTGCTCGGCGTCCTTGGCACGTACAGCCTCGGATACTTTATCCACGTCCTTCTCGTGATTGCCCTCGTGATGTTCCTTGTCAGGATCATCAGGGGCGAAAATTCGCTGAGATAATGATCAGACCGATTATCAAGCATTAACTTAAAAACATGAACAACTCATCATCAGGCGTAAACACAATTCTCATCGTCCTATTAATCCTCATCGTGGTCGGATTCGGCGCATACTGGTACAACAACAGGGCGGTTGATGCGCCGGCAGAGGATAACGCGCCCGGATTGGAAATAAACATCTAGGCCCGGCACCAAAATTGAATTCAAGAATGAAATCCCCGCAGGGCGAGTCGCGCGGGGATTTTCTGTTTTCGCTTTTCGCCCGCGGGTGGTACCATTTACATGACATGCATCAAGAAGAACGCGAGGATATTCAAGGAAAAGCTGCTGGAGACGCGGCGCGAGTGGTTGCCGAGCACAAGACGGCTTATGTCGTCCGATCGGCGGGGAAGGACTATAAGGCAACCTTGCGGGGCAAGTTTCATCTGGACGAGGATTTTCCGAAGGTCGGCGACTATGTCGAATTTGCAGAAGTGGAAAATGAAGACGCCGGAGGAGAAAACCTGGCGGTCATCGAGAAAATTCTTCCGAGAAGGACCGTGATTGCGCGAGACGCCGCCGATCGGTCCCGGCACGCGGCCGCTCAGAAGCCGCAGATCATCGTGACGAATGTCGACGTCCTGCTCATCGTCATGGGACTTGACGACGATTTCAACCTCAGGCGCCTGGAGAGGTACGTGGCCTTGGCGAAGCAATGCGATGTTCTGCCGGCAATCGTGCTGAACAAGTCCGACCTGATAAGCGGTCCCGAGCGCCTTGCCCGCGAAGCGGAAGTGTCGGCGGTTGCCCCGGGAGTTGCCGTGCATTTCCTGAGCGCAAAAGAGAATGACGGCATCGGTCAGCTTCTGGAATACTTCTCCCACGGCAAGGCGGAGCGCACGGTCGTGCTTCTTGGGTCATCCGGCGCGGGCAAATCAACCCTGACCAACCGGCTGCTCGGCGCCGAGCATCAGGCAACCGGGGAAATCAGGGAAGACGACGGCCGGGGCAGGCATACGACGACGAGCCGTGAGCTGTTCTCCCTTCCTTCGGGCGGATATCTCATTGACACGCCGGGAATGCGCAGCCTCGGAATGCTTGGGGGTTCCGATGCCGACAATCAGGCTTTCGCGGACATCGAGAGCCTGATGCGGCAATGCAAATATCCGAAATGCGATCACGAGAAGAGCGAGGGCTGCGCGGTGCAGGAAGCGATCAGCGGCGGAGCCCTGAGCGACAGGCAGTTCCAGGGCTATAAGAAGATTCAGAAAGAAAAAGAATTCCGCGCCTCGAAGGACGCCGGGGCTGGCGGAGAAGCGGCCTCCGCTCAGGCTGATCGCAGGAACAGGACAAGAAAGCTGCATAAGGAATATCGCAAGATTCAGGGCCGCAAATACGAGGAGCGGGGATTCAAGTAGTATTTTCTTGAACCGTGGTATATATTAATTGTCATGCAAGACCTTAAGATAGAGATCGACTTGATGACTCCGGACGAGATCCGGGACAAGGGCTTCGGCCTCCAGATTCAGTATTCGATCTTCCCTTCGCCGTTCGGATTCTGCCTGGTCGCCACGACGAACAAGGGCATCTGCGCCGCGCTGTTCGCCGATGCCAAGGAAGATCTTGTCGCGGATCTTTCTTCGAGATGGCCCAATGCAAGATTGCTCCATCGCATCCATGAGACTCATGTCGAGGCGAGCAGCTTTTTGAATAATGCTGCCAATGATGCCGGCGAATATTTCTTTCGCCTGCATCTGCATGGCACGGAATTTCAAGTGCGCGTCTGGAAGGCTCTTTTGGAAATCCCTGCCGGCGAGACATCCACGTATGCCGACATTGCCCGAAAGCTGGGCGACAAGAACAAGAGCCGTCCCGTCGGAACCGCTGTCGGCAATAATCCTATCGGCTATCTCATCCCTTGCCACAGGGTGCTCACTTCGGACAAGAAAATCGGCGGGTATCGGTGGGGAATCGAGCGCAAGAAAAAGATGCTGTCGGAAGAAGGCGTCAATTTGGATTCATTTTGAAGGTATCTTCACCCTGAACGTCGATCCGACGCTTTCTTTGCTGGTAACGGATATCCGTCCCTTGAATTCGCTTTCTATAATTTCTTTGATCGTTGAAAGTCCGATTCCTATGCCTTTCTCGTATGATTTGGTCGTGAAGAACGGATCGAATATCTTGCCTATGTTGTCCTGCGGAATGCCGCATCCGCTGTCGCTCACCCTGATGCAGACATGCGAAGCGTTGTCGTGAATCTTTATCTTGACGCATCTTTCGCTTGCAGATTTGTCGGCACCTTCATACGAATCTATCGCGTTTGAAATCAGATTCGAGACAATCTGCTGAAATTTTATGGTGTTTCCGTAAAGGCGGATTTCTTCGTCAGACTGGAATTCGAGGGCGACGCCCGACTTGAGCGCCTTGTGGTTGAATATCTCCATCGTCTCCTCGACGAGATCGTTCATGGAAAAGTTTTCCTTGGTATCCGTCGCGCTGATCTGCCTCTTTACAGAAGTTATGAAGCGCTCGAGCCTCCTGCTTGCCTGCACTGCCCGGTCGATGGAAGCTTTCACGTGCTCATGGTTTTCCGCGCTTGATTTCTGCAGCGAGTAAATGTTCATGGTCACGGCGGAGAAAGGGTTTATCATGTCGTGAAAGATGCCGGAAGACATCCTGCCGAATTCGGCGAATCTGTACAGCTGGGTTATCTGCTCGGTCTGATTCTTCCTCAGCTCGCGCGTCCTTTCTTCAATTATCTGTTCCAGCGAATCGTTCTTTTCCTGCAGCTCCCTTTCCGACTGCTCCGCCCGAGCCAATGATTTTTTGAGGCTGTTTCTGTAAATCAAGCATAAAAAGCCGCTTAGCATCAGGAGGACGGAGCTGTAGGCATTCGTCTTCAAGCTGTGCGAGACCGTATGTCCCGTTCGAAGCGCGGACACGTTCAATATCAAGATCAGGACTATGGTGCAAATCAAGATTGCGCCCAGCGCTATTCGCAAGAACTTCTTGCTTTCTGATTCGAAGATGTTCATATCGTGCTTCTAAGCTTATAGGGTCAATGTTCAAGAAAGAATAAAGTTTTGTTCAAGTTCGCCGGACCTTTCGCCCCGGGCCTGTTCACCTCTCCCGCCCGCGCTCTCAAGGTATTCTGTATCCTCGGCCGTGAATGCTCTGAATCAGCTTCTCTCCGTCCCTTTCTATCTTCTTCCTGAGGTTGAGTATGTGCGTCTCGACCGTCTTGGAAAAGGGATTCACGTTCATGTCCCAGACATGCTCGAGTATGATGCCTTTCGATACCGCATTGCCCCTGTTGCGCAGGAGCAGCTCAAGCAAGGCGAATTCTTTCCGCGTCAGGTACACGCTCCTGTCGCCCAGGAATACTTGCGAATTCAAGCAGTTGACGACCAGGTTCCCGACGCTGAATATGTCCGGCTTTATGACGGGAGGCCTGCGCGTCAGGGCCTTCATTCTGGCAAGCAATTCCCTGTATGAATACGGTTTCGTGAGATAGTCATCGGCACCGGAATCGAGCAGGAGCACTTTCTCGTGCAGCTCTGACTGCACCGACAGCAGGAGTATCGGAACATGCTTGGACGCGCTGCGAATGTCCCTGCAGACCTCGTCTCCCATCTTCAGCGGCAGGTTGTTGTCGAGAAGCACGATATCGTAGTTGTTCGTCCTGGCAAGATACGATCCCTTGTCGCCGTCGGAGGCCGAGTCTACAACGAAGCCTTCATTTTCCAGGATTGATTTCAAGGATTCCCTCATGGTTTTGTTGTCTTCAATGACTAATACGCGCATGATTCTCGGTTATGAATCGCAAAAGGGGTTAGTAAAGCTTGAGCAAAAGTGTGAAAATTATAGCACGGAGGCTTGATGCTAAGTCAAAGTTTACCAAAACTTCATAATTCAAAAACGGCAGCTTGCATGGGCATTTTCCTCCGGCTGGCGACAGAATTTATTACTGGTATAATGGTTACATTATGCAAACAAAGACATCACACATCATTTGGATTGTCGTCATCATCGGAATCTTGATCAGCCTGTTCATTTTCACGAAAAGAACCGAGGCTCCCGCCTATGATGACGAGCCGGTCGCGGCAGTCGCGAGCTCGACGGCCTCTGACAGCGCCGCTTCGACTTCGGAACCGGTCGCAAGCGCTTCTTCCTCGGCTCAGGGCATCGTCGGGCCCGGCCAATCTGCGCCTTCCGCTGCTGGCAGCGGTTCTGGTGCGGCGAACGCTGCAAATTCATCTTCGATTGATAACACCGAGTGGACATGGCTTTATACGAGGCTTGGCACGGGCGCCATGGTAAACGCTCCTGCGGGAGGCAAATTCGTCCTGAAGTTCGGCGGAGAGGGGGAAATGACAAGCACTACCGATTGCAATCATCTCGGCGGCAAGTATGCGCGCAACGGCGAAGTCCTGAGCTTCGGTTCGTTCTTCTCGACGCTCATGTATTGCGAAGGGTCGCTCGAGCAGCAATATTCAAGCCAGCTCCAGCTTACGAATTCTTTCTCCATCAGGGGCAACGAGCTGCACTTGAACTTGAATCGAGACTTCGGTACTATGGTTTTTGCAAGAAAGAGATAGGCTGCCGGACATAAGCATAAATTAGATTAACGACATACAAACATGAAACTGACTAAAGGAGAATTTTTTACAATAATAGCTATCGCCGTCGTGTCCATAGTCGGCGTGTACGTATATTTTTCAGGCGAGCCCGCGACGGGGCCGATGGCCTACGGGGACGCGCGCGATGAGCAGTCCCAGTTCGCGTCAAGTTCCTCCGATGTCGCCGTATCAGCTTCCAGCTCCACTACCAATACATTAAATCAAGATAAAAAAATAATGAACGCAACATTCCAGACAAGCAAGGGAGAATTTACCATTGAATTCTTCTCGGACATCACTCCGAAGACAGTTGAAAACTTCGTCACGCTCGCGAAAGCCGGCTTCTACGACGGCATAAAGTTCCATCGAGTCATCGAAGGATTCATGATTCAGGGCGGGGATCCGCTGACTAAGGACGACTCGATGAAGCCGAGATGGGGCACGGGAGGCCCGGGCTACACGTTCGCCGACGAGATAACGTCGCAGAACAACAATGAAGAGGGAACCGTCTCGATGGCGAACGCGGGACCGAATACGAACGGCAGCCAGTTCTTCATCAACGTCAAGGATAACGGCTTCCTGAATGACAAGCACACCGTTTTCGCCAAGGTCGTATCGGGCATGGATGTCGTGAAGGCCATCGAGGGGGTAAATGTCGACGGCTCCGACAGGCCGATAGAGCCTGTGGTAATCCAGAAGGTAATTCTCAGGTAAGGGAGTGTTCATGAATTCTTCATGTTCTGGTAGGATAATTGCAGCATGAGAATTTTAATCGTAGAAGACCAGCAAAAGCTAGCCGATTCCATAAAAAGGGGATTGGAGCAGAAGGGATACGCCGTCGATACGATATACGACGGCGGGCAGGCCATGCGCCGCCTCGAGCACGACCATCATCAGTATGATCTCGTCCTGCTGGACCGAATGCTGCCGAATCTTGACGGCATGATTATCTGCCAGACTTTGAGAAAAATGAACATAACGGTTCCGATCCTGATGCTGACCGCGAAAGACGCGATCGAAGACCGCGTGCAAGGGCTCGATGCCGGCGCCGACGATTATCTGGTGAAGCCTTTCGCGTTCGAGGAGCTCCTCGCTCGCGTTCATGCGCTTTTGCGAAGGCCTGTGGATTCCGTCACTACCGAGCTGCGCGTCGCCGACCTCGTGCTCGACACTACCAAGCATCAGGTGCTGAAAGGCGGGAAGGAAGTTTCGCTTACCTCGAAAGAATTTGCTATTCTTGAGTTCTGCATGAGAAATCTGGACCAGGTCCTGACGCGAGAGCAGATCGTCCAGCATGTCTGGGACTTCGCCTCGGATTCGGCCAGCAATGTCGTGGACGCTCATATAAAAAATCTCCGAAAGAAGATACAGAAGAAAAATGAAACAATACTCGAAACAGTTCATGGCATGGGCTACCGCATTAAGTCATAACGTGTTCCTGAAAGCGCGCCTGCGCCTGACGATGTATTACGTGCTTTTCATGGTAATCATCATCGGGCTCTTCAGCACCATCCTGCTGAGCGAAATAGACAAGAACATGCGGGCCGCGTATCGGCGGCACATGGTCAGGAACGAGCTCTTCGTCAGCGAGCTGCCGAGAACTCCCATTTTCCTGGCCGGAATGGAGCGCATCAACAAGATATACGAGCAGGATTTCAATGATGCCAGCCGCGCCATCAAGACGCTGGTCCTGACCGTCGACGCGATGCTGCTTGTCCTTATCGGAGGCGCGAGCTATGTCCTGGCGGGAAGGACATTGAAGCCGATCAAGCGGGCGCTGGACGATCAGAAAAGATTCGTCGCCGACGTGTCGCATGATCTCCGCACTCCGCTTGCTATCATGAAAACGGAGACCGAGGTCGCCCTGCAGGACAGCTCTTCCCAGACGGCGGTCTATCGGGGCGCGCTTACGAGCAATCTTGAAGAAATAGACAAGATGTCCCTGCTCGTTTCGGACTTGCTGCTGCTTGCCCGGACCGAAGGCGTGTATCAATACGTCGATCAGAATCAGGCGGGCCACAGCGAGAATCTGGATTTCGGAGCTTTCGTCGAGAAAATCTGCGACAAGATGTCCAAGCAGGCGTCCATGAAGGGCATCGCCCTTGAGCTGAAAAAGGATGCGGGCAAGGCGCTCTTCGCGCAGGCGCACGTAAACCATCTTGAAAGGGCGATACAGAACGTCATACAGAATGCCATCAACTACACGCCGGAGAAGGGCTCGATAAAAGTGTCCTTGTCCGACACGCCCTCTTCCATGCGGCTGGTCATAAAGGATACGGGCGTCGGCATTTCAAAAGCAGATCTGCCTCACGTATTCGACCGATTTTACAAGGCTTCGCATTCAAGAACGAGCGGCAGCGGTTCCGGCCTGGGCCTGCCGATCGCGAAGCAGATTATCGAGCAGCATAAGGGGACCGTCACCATTTCAAGCAAGGTCAATGAGGGGACCGAGGTTGTCATTCAGATTCCCCGGGCAAGGCAAAAGGCGTAGTTTTTACATACGCCCCTTGTCTCAATTTACAAATATTCAATTCTCGCGTCTCATCTCAAGAGCCAGACTGCCTAAGCGGGATTATCTTGCTTTCGGCTTCCTGTGATCTTTCATTTTCTCATACCTTTTGTCCGCCTGAGCTTGGGTTATGGCATTCTTATCCACCAGAGTTTGCAGGCGCGCCTTAAGCCGCGCCTGCTTTTCGGCCTGCAGCTTCTCCTTGAGCTGGTCTTCGCTCAGCCCCTTGGACAGGGCAAAATCTTTGAATGAGATGCCGTCGGTCCAAGCTTTCCTGACTTCGTCCAGGGTCGCTCCGGTCAGCACGGCTTGCTTGGCGAATATTTCGGTCTGCCGCTTGGCTACCGCTTCGGGCGTGCCTCTCGACACCCCTTTTCCTGGACCGAAACCGAATGCCGCGGCTGACGTGGGTCCGGCCAGCAGCAATCCCAAAACTCCGAGTACTGCCAACGCCGTAGTTTTTTTCTTCAACTTTTTGCTCATATTTTGTATAAGAACTTTATGATTATGGTCTCTCTTGTAATAAATCGTACGTCTCGATGCCGTACTGTCCAATAGTAGAGAGGTCGGATGAAAAAAAGATGAAAAGAAAGATGAACTTGTAATTACAACACATTACCTATACACTGCAAAGATATGTCGCATGCCAAGTACGCAAAAACGGCCCAGAAGGCCCCGAATCATTTTGACGTGGTCATTGTCGGCGGCGGAGCGTCGGGCATGATGGCTGCGGGCAGAGCTGCCGAACTTGGCAAGGCTGTACTCATCATTGAGAAAAATAAGCATTTGGGCGAAAAGCTGAAGATTACCGGCGGAGGTCGATGCAACGTGACAAATGCCGAGCCCGATATCCATGTTTTGCTTTCGAAGTACGGAAAAGCCAAGGACTTCCTGTATTCGCCGTTTGCCCGGTTCGGCGTTCAGGACACCTTTAATTTTTTTGAGGTTCGCGGCCTTCCGTTGGTTGTCGAAGCTCATAAGAGAGCATTTCCAAAAACACAGAAAGCGCTCGATGTCTGTCGCATTATGGAGAAGTATGCAAAGACCGGAAAGGTGACGGTAAAGACGGATTCCGCCGTGACAGATATCAAGTTCTCGGATGGCAAGGTAACGAGCGTCAAGTGCAAGTCGGATTCTTATGCGGGAGATCAGTTCGTCTTCGCGACAGGCGGACTTTCTGCTCCTCAGACGGGCTCAACCGGCGACGGCTTCAGCTGGCTTAAAAGAATGGGCCACAGCGTGGAGGTTTCCACGCCGAACGTCGTGCCGGTCCGGGTCAAGGAAGCCTGGGTCAAGGCCCTCTCGGGCGTTTCGCTTTCTTTTATGAAAATCTCATTCTTTGTTAATGACAAGAAAGAATTTTCAAAAGTCGGAAAAGTCCTCTTCACTCATTTCGGATTGTCGGGTCCCCTCATATTGAACTCGGCGCATCATATAAAGGACTTGCTGCAGGCAGGGGACGTCAAGGCGCATATTGACATGTACCCTGATACGGATTTCCCGGCGCTGGAGAAAAATATCTTAAAAGTTTTTGATACGTATAAGAACAAGCTGCTTAAGAACGCGCTTGAGTTTATCGTGCCTGAAGGAGTCTCGCCCGGTCTTGCCCTTATCCTCGGGAAAGAGCTTTGCGATACGAAAGTGCACAGCGTCACGAAGGAGGATCGGAAGAAAATCATGCATCTTATCAAAGCCATGCCTGTAACTATCGAAGGGCTTATGGGATATGACCGCGCGGTCATATCGGACGGGGGGATAGTATTAGATGAAATTGACATGAAGACGATGAGGTCCAAATTATTCAAAAATCTCTACATAACGGGGGATTTGCTGCATATAAACAGGCCTTCCGGCGGATATTCTCTACAACTTTGTTGGACGACTGGCTATGTGGCGGGAAGCAGCGCAAGTGGGGTATAATGCAAGGACCATGAATAAGAACAAGAAAAAAATTATATATATCGCCGGCGCCATCGTGCTGGTTTTATTGGCCATATTTGCAGTGATGCAGAAAGTTCCGTTCGGCTCTCAGGTTGAGCCCGGATGCGAAGACAACGCCGTATTCAATATCAATACCGGCAATCCGTGCATCATCATCGACGTGAACGGGGCGACGACTACGGTCAACTCGCTGAACACCCTTTCATCGGAGGAAGCCGTGTCCTATGCGCGAATCAGCTCGGAATGGACTTGGAAAGAAACTAAGTACAGCCGGTCAGGATGGGCGCCGTCAAAGCCGGATCCTAAGAAGCCTTTCAGCCTGACATTGAATGCTGACGGCAAATTATCAATCGCCGGCGATTGCAACTCCATCAATGGCTCGTATTCATTAAGCGAAAACATCGTATCCGGATCGGAAACGATCGACGAGCTGGCGCTCGGAAAAATCAAGTTCGGCGAATTCGCTTCAACGAAGATGGCTTGCGGAAAATCACTCGAGGAGGCTTTCAAGTCCGATCTCGCGAAGGTGTCCACGTATGAAATGCGGCCTACTGCGCTGACTCTCTCGCTCGCTGATGGCCAAGGAACGATGACATTCGTCCGAAACATCACGACGGAAGGCCAGTAAGACCGAAGTCTCGAAATTGGCAGCTGAAAAGCGCGGCATCAAGAGGATGCCGCGCTTTTTTCGCGGCTCCCCGTTTGCCTCAAAATTTGATATCATGTTTCCATGCAAAGCAAAATATTCACGTTTCTCACGCTGCTGATTGTCATCGTGGGAATCGCAAGTTTTACAAATAGCGTTTCCGGCAGGCTGCCCGCAGATGAAAAGGCGAATCAGGCTCGGGTCTCAACCGATGCCGGTTCCAGTACCGCAAGAGCGTTCGCTTGGTCCATGGCTACCGCCGATACGTACCCCGACCCTTCTTTGCCGGAATACACCATTCCCATGACGCAGCTTACCCTGACTGACGGGCAGATTACGAAAGAAGTCGGCTTGTTCGAAGGAAGCTGCGTCGCTGTCGACATGTCAGAAGAGAGCGTCGCCCGTCTTGATATTCCCGAAGGGGCCGTATCAATGGTTTCTTGCTGGCATGCGGGCGGAGGCGTCGACATCGCGCTGTTCAGGGATTCGGCAAGGAGCGACTCGTATCTGGTCAAAAGGTCTTACGTTGACGAAGGGACTGCCGAGGAAAGCGGCATCAAGACGGAATTCGAGACATTGTTTGAAATCTAACTCGGGCGCTGAACAAAAAGCAGGGCCTGCCAAAGGAATTGGCGCCAGTTGCCGGATTTCGGACGGCGAGTTATTAACAGTTTTTCCGCATGGCGCCCGCTCGTAGGATATACTTGATTCGTGAATCAGAGGAACACTATTTTTACTGCCATAATCGCGTCTCTCCTTGCCATCGCCTTCAATCTCGCCTCAATCCACATAAGCAAGGACCAGCTGCTCAGCCTGACTGAAAACCTGCTTTCGGTCGCGGGAAGCTCGTCGCTTGTCGCTCAGGTTCAAGGCATCGATCTGGATGCGCAGCGTGCGGGCGTTTCGCCGAATGCGAATCCCGATGCGGTCGGCACCGAAGGCGGCGCGGAGCTTGCCTGGTACGACGTGGTGCGAGTCGTTGACGGCGACACTATCGTCGTCGTGGATTCCAATTCTGTCGATCCGGAAAATGGCAACAGGAAGGATGACAGGAAGGATCATGCAACAATCAGGCTGATCGGCCTGAACACGCCCGAATCGGTCGACCCTCGAAAGCCGGTCGAGTGCTTTGCTGCCGAAGCTTCGGAATTCTTGAAGGAAACTTTAAGCGGCGGCCGGGTCAGGCTTGAATTCGACCCCTCGCAAGATTCAAAAGACAGATATGGCCGCCACCTCGCATACGTGTACAGCGAAGACGGCCTCTTCATTAACTTGCACATGATAGAAGAAGGCTACGGGCATGAGTACACGCATGACAAGCCGTATGCGTATCAGGCCAGCTTCAAGCAGGCCGAGGCGTATGCGAAATATCATTCGAACGGCCTTTGGGATTCTTCCGCTTGTGGTAAAATATAGTCATTAGCAATCATAAATATTCACATGGCTATTGAATTCAAAAAGGTTACTTGGTATTCGCAGACGTTGGCCGTAGTCCTCTTCGTGGCGGTATTCTTTGTCGGATACGCTCTCGGATCGAAAAAATATGATCCGAATGCCGGACTGAGGCCGCATGGCTGCGAACGCGACGGCAGATGCGGGGTCGGACATCCCCTGGACGGCAATGATGCAGATGCAGGACGGGACGGTTTTCCTGATTCGAATCGGGGGAACCTCGATGCCGCGCTGCTGAATTATTCGACTACGACAAGGGAAGGGCATGTCGTGGAAGTGATGTCTTTTAAATACATGTGCGATGGAGGCAAGAGCTTCGTCGAGACATACGCGAACACTTCGATACCCGTGCCCTTGAATTCAGGCGGCGCTTCGCGCGAGGCGACCTCCAATACCGTATCGACCGTGACCGTGACTTTGGACACGGGCAAATCCTTCGCGTTAAATCCCGCGATGTCAGCCTCAGGCGCCTTTCACTCTGATTCCGACGCGTCGTTCAAGTTCTGGTCAAAAGGAGAGGGCGCGATGATCGAGCAGTCCGGCGTGATGACATATCAGAATTGCGTCGCGCTGAATTAGAATTAGCCTCGACGCAAGCAGCATGACTGATACGAAAAAAACAGAAAAGGCGGTTTTTGGCGGAGGATGCTTCTGGTGCACCGAGGCGGTATTCAAGATGCTTAAGGGCGTGTCAGCCGCGAAGCCCGGCTATGCGGGAGGCGCTGTCGCGAATCCGACCTATGAGCAGGTGTCTGCCGGAACGACCGGTCACGCTGAAGTCATTTCCGTCGAATATGATCCGGCGTCAGTTTCATACAGGACGCTGCTGACCGTATTTTTCGCAAGCCATGATCCGACGACGCCGAACAGGCAAGGAGCCGATGTCGGGACGCAGTATCGCTCGGTCATCTTTTACGCGAATGAGAATCAGAAGGCGGAAGCCGAAGAGATGATAAAGGAAATTGACGATTCAAATTCGGAGGGCGACCCTGTCGTGACGGAAGTTGTTCCTCTTGCGGAATTTTACGAAGCGGAGAATTATCATCATGACTATCTCGCGAACAATCCCGGAAACAGGTATTGCCAGGTCGTCATCAATCCGAAGCTTGAGAAGATTCAGCATGCGTTCGCCGAATTGCTGAAATCGAGCTGATTCCGGCTTCTCGTCAAAATTTACTAAATTTAATGTAAGCAAAAGCATATGACGCAAAACGACTTGCCCGCAGACGTGCCGAAGACGGAAGAAGAGTGGAAGACAAGGCTCACTCCCGAGCAATACAGGGTTCTTCGGCAAAAGGGAACCGAAGCTCCGTTTACCGGAAAATTAAGCCCTGCCGCTGACGGCGTTTACAAATGCGCGGCATGCGGCAATCCTCTTTTCAAGGAAGACGCGAAGTTCGATTCGGGCACGGGCTGGCCGAGCTTCGACCAGGCTATCGACGGCTCCGTCAGGGAGGTGACCGATACGGTGCATGGCATGACTCGCACCGAAACGGTCTGCACCAAGTGCGGATCCCATCTAGGCCACATGTTCGAGGACGGACCGACGGAAACGGGAAAGAGATACTGCCTGAATGCGGTATGCCTGATTGGCTAAGGCGCGCCGGGGGTGAGCTGAACAGGGGGCAAAGAAAGCAACCGACGACGGCAAATAATTGGCGGGGGCGCGGAAGATATCATAAAAAATTCATAAATCGCCGGGCATGGCGTGCTACAATGGAATGATTGACGGATTCGCGGAGTCTGGAAATTGGACTCGGAAATTCCCTTTACTAAAATCAGACCGATATCTATCCATGCAATTCAGTCATACCAGCATTTTGCCATTCTTCGTCGTGATGCTCATCATTACGGTTTTCGCGTCAGTTCTCGTCCGGTACATTCCTTTCTATAAGAAAATCGCGGATTCGGAGGCGGGCGGCCGCTATGAAAGCCTGGACGGGCTTCGGGGATTCCTGGCCTTCGGCGTGTTCTTTCAGCATGCCGTCACGAACTTCGCGTACTTCTCGACCGGCATCTGGCAGATTACCGACATACGCTTCTACAGGCATTTGGGAGGCGAGTCGGTCATTCTCTTTTTCATCATCACCAGCTTCCTCTATTGGTCCAAGGCGATGGCCAAAAAAGGAGAAGTGGACATCATGGGCCTGTATCGCAGCAGATTCCTGAGACTCGCTCCCATGTACCTCGTTTCGGCAGCCATCGTGACCATCGCTGCATTAATCGAAACGAGATTTTCTTTTGCCTCAGTCGGAACGCTCGTGCGGGATGTGCTTTCTTGGCTGACGCTCGGCCTTCATACCACGACGACGGTCAACGGCGACACGATCATTCCGATTAACGCCGGCATCCACTGGACCCTTCATTTCGAATGGATCTTCTATCTGTTCCTTCCCGTATCGGCCCTTGCGCTGAAAAGCGTCGAGGCTCGCATCATGCTCATACCGATACTCGCATTCGCGTTCACGTCGGCCGATCGGGGCTACTGGATGATTTTCATGTTCGGCATCCTGGCCGCGCACATTGTTCATAAGATTCCGAAATGGAGCCTTGCCAGCCGCTTTTGGGCGGGAATCTTGCCCGTACTCGGGCTTTTCCTCGTGTACTCGATACAGTACAAGCCGTATTCGTTCCTTCAATATTGCGTCTCGCTCGGAATCTTCCTATGCTTCATTTACGGAAACGACCTGTTCGGCCTTCTGAAGACGCGAGCCGCGAAATTTCTCGGAACGCTCAGTTACAGCATCTATCTTATCCATGGCATCATCCTGTACGCCGTGCTTAACATCGCGAATTTGCTTTTGCCGATCGCGAACACGTCCCCTCAGCAGTTCTGGGGCCTGATACTTCTTTCCGGCATCGTCACGGTCCTCGTCTCGGCGGTCACGTATAAATACATAGAGCATCCGTTCCTGAAAATGATTCAGAAACGGCGGGAGACCATTGTCGACAGGGTCATGTAAGAGGAAGGAATGCCAGGCGGAATAGGACGGCAAAATCGCGCTTGAAGCGGCTCGGCGCAGTGCTATACTTCCTGCATAGCAATCTAACTGCAAAACATGCCAGCAACAAAAATAAGCATTGATAATGCCAAGCAAGACAAGCTCTTTTATTTCGTGGCGAATGTGGTGGTCTACAGGGAATCGGACGGACGGTGCCTGATCCTGAAAAGGGACATGCGCGAGAAAGTGCATCCGGGAAGGTACGCGGTGCCTGGCGGAAAGCTTGAGTGGAAAGACATGGACGTGGCGCGTCCGACTCGAATCAATGGCGACGTCCTCGACTATCAGGATGCGGTTGAGGATTTGCTGAGACGGGAAACGCTCGAAGAGGCGGGCATTGAAATCCAGCCGGCGCTCGCATACATAAACAGCGTGGCATTCATACGGCCCGACGAGACGCCTGTCATTCTGGTGAAGTTCGCGGCCAAATACGAGACAGGCGAGGTGAAGCTCGAAGAGGGCTCGTTTACGGACTTCGCATGGGTAAATGCCGAAGAGGCCATGAGCTACGAATGCATCGACGGCATTCAGGATGAGATCAGGAAGACCGTGGAAATTTTCTCGAAGAAACAATGAACCTGCTTCCGCGAACGCCTACTCCCTGATCCGCTCCGAGAAATCGGGCGAGTCGGCGTGCAGCTCGGCTTTCTGGTTTATCTTGAATTTCGCGCGGGCTTCCTCCAAGGTGGCGGCTTCCGTGTCTATCATGCCAAGGTCGAAGGCGAGCTCGTCCGAATATGCCGGGAAAAGTATCTTGTAGCTCCAGGGAATCTTGCCTTCGGTAACGGCATTCGTGTGCCGCTGAATGTTCGTCGTGCAGGTGTTGAACAGGGTGTTGTAAAACTCGGGGCCGTCCTTGAGCTCATTGGCCCTGTCCAGCATGCTCGTGAAAAGCTGCCTAGCTTTCTGCTCGGTGGTCCTTACCGGATATACGTACACGTCGTCTTTCCTGTAGTTCGTTCGGAGCTTCACCAGGTCCCTCTCGTCGCCGATGACATACATGATTTCATATCTGTTGAACAGGCCCTTGATGGGAGAAAATGATTCGCCTTTTTCCTTTCGAATCTCGGCGGATATCGACACGTAGTCCTTCTCGCCGTCATCGTCCTCGAATTCGAAGCTCAGGAACGCATGGGCCGATCCCTTGAAGCCCTTGAACGGCTCGACGATGTAGTACACCTTTCTCAGGGCATTCAGGTCAAATGTCTTGTCATAATAGCCCGGCGCATATTCGTCGGCGCTCGCGTATGTAAAATTTCGAATATTGCGAATCGTGACCCTTGTCCGATCTTCGGAATATTCGGCGTAAGGAAGCATTGCCTGGTCGCCGGCCCAGTCCCGGTCATTCGAAGGCGCCGTAAAGAGAGTGACGATTCCGTATGATGCGAAGTACAGGGCGATCGTTCCTCCGACCAGGATCAGCGCCGGAATCGCGACATGCTTTTTGAGTGCTCTGAAGATTTTCATGACATGCGATGCGATTATTTGCATACATTGTACAGCAAGGCGCATCCTGTTGTATACTTGTGTGCTAATTCATTCGCTTTCCGCGAAGCAGGCTTAGACGCAAACTTCCGTGAGATCAAAACCTGAAAATCAATCCCTGTCCTTCGTTCAGCTCGTAAAGCTGTACAAATGGCTTTTCGCGGCCGTGGTGCTTTTGACATTGCTGGCGAACGGCCTGTACGTGTACATACCGAAGCTCTCGGCGAACGTCATCGACCGCGCGGTCGCCGGTGGGACGGTCTCTTCGGCATACGGAAGCCTGCTCGTGCTGCTCGGAGTCGCGGTCTCCGCGCTCGCAATCACGACAGTCCAGGTTCTCGTGTCCGGATATTTCTCCGAAAAAATCGCCTTGGATCTCAGGGGAAGATTGATCGACAAGCTGGGCGATCAGACGTTCAATTACATCTCGAAGACGGGCACGGGAAAATTGCTCACGAACAGCACCTCCGACGTCGAGGCGGTCAAGCAGGTTCTGGCGCAAGGTCTCTCGACGCTTCTCGGGGCGCTCATAGTGCTCGTCGGAACGATTGTCATACTCCTGAGCATCAACCTGAGGCTCGGGCTGATTACCATTTCGATCATTCCGATTATCGTCATCGTAATATTTTTCGTGTTCGCCACGCTCTCGAAGTTTTTCAACAAGGCGCAGGAGAACCTGGAATCAATAAACAGCCTCATGAACGAGACAATCAGCGGCTCGGCGTTGGTCAGGGTCCTTGGATCGGGCACAAGCGAAATAGAGAAATTCGCCGTCATAAACAATCGGTCGAAGGACGTAGGCTTCGCGATCGTCAAGAACATTTCCGCCCTGATTCCCATCATTACCTTCCTTTCAAACTTGTCGGTGATGATGATCATATGGTTCGGAGGGGTCCAGGCGATTGACGGAACCTTGAGCATCGGAAACTTCAGCGCCTTCATCTCTTATTCCGCATTGTTCATCTGGCCGCTCTTCGTCCTCGCGTTCGTCGGTACGTCCATTTCGAGAGGGGCGGTTTCCCTGAAAAGGATAAACTCCGTCCTGACTGCCGAGGTGGATCACGTCGGAGGATCGCATGCTGGTCCGATCAAGGGCGACATCGCGTTTGAGAATGTCAGCCTGTCGTACGCGGACGAATCCGGCGTCGAGAAGACCGTAGTCGACGGCATCTCCTTCAGGATACGGTCGGGAACGCGGACTGCCATAGTCGGTCCGACGGCCGGCGGCAAGACCCAGATATTCTATCTGCTTACCGGACTCGTGCGCGCGACTGCGGGCGCGGTCAGCATCGACGGGCGCGACATAAACGAGCATGACCAGAGTTCGCTTCTGTCCCAGATCGGCCTGGTCTTTCAGGACAGCCTCATGTTCAACACGACGTTCAGGGAAAACATCGCCTTGTCGGGCGACGTGACTGAAGATGTCCTGTCCAAGGCCATAAAGGCGGCCGAGCTCGAAGACTTGATACGGACTTTGCCCAAAGGGCTCGATACGCTGGTCAGCGAGCGAGGTACGAGCCTTTCAGGAGGCCAAAAGCAGAGAATCATGCTTGCGCGAGCCTTGGCTCGAAATCCAAAAGTTCTTCTTCTCGACGACTTCACGGCGCGGGTCGACCAGGCGACGGAGAAAACTATCCTGGGCAACGTCAAGGCCATGTACCCGGACGTCACCTTGATTTCCATTACGCAAAAGATAAATCAGGTCACGGACTACGATTCGATAATCGTCGTCATGGAAGGCGAGATGATCGCGCAGGGCACGCATGCCGAGCTGCTGGCGGCATCGTTCGAGTATAGGCAAATATTCGAATCGCAGCAGACGACGCAGCATTAATCCGAACATATGACCGATACCAATAAAACCAACAAGAGAATAAGCTATGCCTTGGCGAAGACCGACGAAGACCTTCTTCATGAGCAGGTTTCCGCTTCCAGAAAGGATGTTCTGAGGGGCGCGAAAGAATTCTATCAGTACTTGAGAGGCGAGGGGAAAGTGCTGCTCGTGTCATTCTTCTTCATAGTCTTGAATTCGGTCGCCGGAGTGATCACTCCTTTCCTGGTAGCGCATGCCGTCGACACGTATATCGTTCAGGGCGACAAGGCCGGATTGGCATGGATGCTTGCGGGGCTTTTCGGATTGTATCTCGTCACTACCGCGTTCGGATATGCCCAGTCGAGAATCGTGGGGGGAGTGTCCCAGAGAACGCTTTTCAGATTGCGTTCCGAGCTGTTCAAGAAGATACAGGATCTGCCCATCGCCTTTTTCAATCAGAACAAGGTCGGCGACCTGATATCGAGAATCAACAATGACACGGACAAGCTGAACCAGTTCCTGTCCGAAGGGTTGCCGCGCTTCGTCGGAAGCTTCTTCGTGATATTCGGCATCGCCGTCTTCGCTGTCAGCCTGAATTGGAAGCTGGGGCTGGTGATGCTCTCCGGCCTTCTCATCATCTTCTTGGCAACTTTGCTCCTCACGCCGTTTCTCGAGCGATTCAACAAGAAGAATCTCGAGGTGGTCGGAAGGCTGTCTTCGTCAATGCAGGAGAATCTGTCGAACTTCAGGGTAATCGCGGCATACGGAAAAAGAGATTATTTCAAGGATCATCTCAAGAAAGTGAACCTGTCCACGTTCAAGAACGCCTATCGGGCCGATGTCATGAACAGGATACTCGAGCCCATCTATGACTTCGCCGGCTTCATCGCGCTCGCGCTCGTTCTTCTGTACGGATTTCATCTGATTACGGTCGGGCAGCTGACTGTCGGCCTTTTGATCGCGTATGTCAGCTACACGCAGCGGTTTTATGATCCGCTTCGAATTCTGGCAACTATTTTCGGAACTATCGAGGTCGCCCTGGCTGCATGGTCAAGGCTGCGCATCCTGTTCAATTTGGAGAATTCCATGGAAGTGATTCCAGAACCTGCCGCATCAAGCGCAACAAACAAGCAGGGCGCGGAAATTCACCTAAGCTCGGAAGCACGCTTGCATGGCTCAGGGCCGCAAAAGGCCGGCGCGACTGACGGTCTCGGCATCCTCTCGTTCAGGGACGTTTATTTTGGATATGAAGACGGGGCGAATGTTCTCGAAGAGGTTAATTTTCGTTTTGAGCCGGGGAAGACATATGCGCTTGTCGGCCCGACGGGCGGAGGCAAATCGACTCTCGCCAGCCTTATGGCACGTTTGTATGACCCGACTTCCGGTACTGTCTATCTGAACGGAAGGGACATACGAAGCTATGCGGTACATGAGAGAACGAGCCTGACAAGCGTCATCCTGCAAGATCCCGTCTTGTTCACTGGCACTGTCGCGGAAAATATAAAATACGGAAATGACGCTCTTGCCAATCTTACTGATGAGGAATTATCGGGCATGCTGAGGAAACAAGGACTCGCCGAAATCATGGAGCGGTTTGCTGACGGCCTCGCGACGAAAATTACCCAAGGTTCGGGCCTGAGCATCGGGCAGAAGCAGCTTATCTCGTTCATGCGAGCGGTCCTCAGAAAGCCGAAGCTCCTGATACTCGACGAGGCGACCGCGAACATTGACACCATTACTGAGAATCTTCTTACCAAGGCGCTTGCTGTATTGAGTTCGGATACGACCAAAGTGATAATTGCCCATAGGCTCAATACTATCAAGGATGCGGATGAGATACTTTTCGTAAACAAGTCGCATGTTGTGTTTGCCGGAGATTTCGACGAGGCCGTGCGGCTCATCGGCACGAGCTCGAAGCATTCCTAGCCTTTCTGACTCTTGTCTGAAGTCCTCGGCA
Source organism: uncultured Candidatus Saccharibacteria bacterium (assembly GCA_964550955.1). Taxonomy (GTDB): domain Bacteria; phylum Patescibacteriota; class Minisyncoccia; order Phycocordibacterales; family CAIZLB01; genus VEQN01. The sequence continues at coordinate 449,497 of CAZKAF010000001.1, read as the reverse complement.
GTCAAAGTCTGCGGAATCCTCGCGGCTTGCAAATGCTTGAATTTGCCTGCTGATAGGCGTATAGTACGCCTATCATGAAGAACATAAAAAACCTTTTCACGGCTGGTCTCGTCGCATCCTTATTCATAGGGTTATTTTCAGTCGCCTTGGCGGCCGTGGCCGTTCCGGGCCAGGCTGCCGCAGCCACGGCGCATCTTTCCGTGTCATCTGTCGGCGGCAATCAGGTCCATATCGGAGTGAACGCCGATCCGAATGCGAGCGTCCTTCTTTATTATTATCCTTCCGGTTCCGGCAACGCCGTTTATGCGGGCACTATCGGCACGACAAACTATGCAGGATCATTTTCGACTACGGTTTCTTCGGGCCAATACAATATCCAAAGCGGCAGCATCGTCTACGTCGTCGTGAACGGCTTCCAATCCATGAGCGCCACGTGGCCGTCATCAGGCGGATCGACGGGCGGGCAAATTTACTTCGGCCAGTCCTCGCTGAGCGTGAACTCGAACCAGACCGCCTCGACTCAGATATATGGCGGCAGCGGCAGCTATTATATTTCTTCAAATTCTAATTCGAATGTCGCGACGGCAAACATTGTCGGAAACGCGATTTCGGTAACCGGCGTGTCTCAAGGATCGATGACTTTCAGCGTCTGCTCCCAGGCTTCGTCCGGCGGCTGCGCCAATCTTTTCGTGACGGTGAACAGCACGTGGTGGGGAGGCTCGTCATCGGTGACTTTGAGCCAGAGTTCCGTCACGCTTCAGCAGGGCCAGGTTCAGTCCGTCACGATTTACGGCGGATCCGGTTCTTATTACATTTCAAACAGCCCGGGAGCGAACATCGCGTCCGCGAGCATCGTCAACAACAATACCGTCCAGGTCACCGCTACGAATCCGGGAACCGTCTCGTTCAGCATCTGCTCGACATCCCTCAGCTATGCGTGCACGAGCCTTCTTGTGACGGTAACTTCATACTATGGATACGGCTCGACGTACTACGGGTCAAATTATTATGACCATAACTACTACTATCCGTACCAGTCGCAATATGTTCAGCCGACATATACGTATGTCCAGCCTACGACGTACGCTCCGACGGTCGGTCAGCCGGTGTCAGGAGTATTTCTCAATCAGATTCCGGCAACCGGCATCAGCTTCGGCCTCAAGATGACGCTTTTCACGTTCGCTCTTGCGCTCTGGAGCCTCTTCGCGGCATACGTGCTTCATAAGAATTACGGAGCCAAAGAGTCCTCGGCTGCATTAAGGGGAAGCGCCGGCAGCAATGCCGCAAGCGCGGGCATGAGCGCGAATATCGCGGAAAGATTCAAGGAAATGCAGAGGCAAAGGAAAGGTCTTTAAGGACGGGTTCCGGCTCGCACGCTTCAAGCGGCATCGCCGTCTTGACTAAAACCCCTCGGCCTCAAGCGGTCAAGGGGTTTTGCGTTGCTTTTTCTGCTACTATGTAGCCCATGAAATTATCCGCGGAAGCTCAAGATGTCATTGAAATTTTAGAAGGATCGAAGCAGAATCTGTTCATTACGGGCCGGGCCGGCACTGGCAAGTCGACCCTTCTCAGCCATTTCAGGGATACGACGAAAAAGAACGTCGCTGTCGTCGCTCCGACGGGCATCGCGGCGCTGAACGTGAAGGGGCAGACCATTCACAGCTTTTTCAAATTCAAGATCGGAGTAAGCGAGCAGGACATGCATGTCACGACGAATGCGGAGCTCGCGAAGCTGTACAAGAAGATAGACATTCTTGTCATCGACGAGATATCCATGGTTCGCGCGGACCTGTTCGATTGCATTGAAAAGTTCCTGAGGCTCAACGGACCGACTCCCGGGGAGCCGTTCGGAGGGGTGCAGATCGTGGTCATCGGCGACCTGTTTCAGCTTCCGCCCATCGTTTCTCCCCACGAACAATACCTGTTCACGAGCAAGTATGAGAGTCCTTATTTTTTCGATTCGAAAGCGTATCAGAGGGGCGAGTTCCAGGTCGCCGAGCTGACCGAAGTATATCGGCAAAGCGATCACGAATTCATCAGCATCCTGGACAAGATGCGCATCGGACAGATAGAGCCGAACCACATATATAAGATAAATTCTATCTGCTGCACGAACGGCTCGTTCGACAAAAAAAATGCCCGGGGGGCGCCTCAGTATTCCGAGGGGGGCTACGGCGGCGAGTACGACGGCATAGACGTCTTCGACGGCGACGGGTCTGAAACTATCATCAGCCTGGATGCGGAAGAATCTGCGGGTTCGAGGTCCGGCAAGTTCGGCGGAAGCAAGGCGGGCTCCAAAAGCGCGAACGGCTTTTCCGGCAAGAACGATGTTGGGAATTCTGCTGCCAGGGTTATTCATCTGGTTACGACGAATGCCATGGCTGACTCCATCAACGAGAAAGAACTCAAGAAAATAGACTCTCCGTCAAAGACGTACAAGGGGTCTCTCGTCGGCACGTTCGATCAGAAAAATACGCCGGTCCCCAGCGCCCTTGTCCTGAAGACCGGCGCACAGGTCATGATGGTAAAGAATGACGCGGTGGGCCGGTGGGTGAACGGCGACATCGGAGTCGTCAAGAAGATGGGCTCGACCTCGATACACGTATTGCTTGAGAACGGCAAGACTGAAGAGGTGGAGAGCGAGAGCTGGGAGTCGGTCCGATACGAATACGACGACATGAGCAATGCCGTCTCGTCGGAAGTCGTGGGCAAGTACGTTCAGCTTCCGGTCAAGCTGGCCTGGGCAGTAACCATTCACAAGAGCCAAGGCAAGACGTTTGACAAGGCCGTCATCGATTTCGGCAAGGGCACGTTCGCTCACGGCCAGGCATATGTCGCGCTCAGCCGAGTGAGAAGCATGGAAGGCATCACGCTGCTCACGCCGCTGTCGCCGAGAGACGTTCAGGTAGATGAAAGAATCATAAACTTTCTCTCAAGTCGAACATAAGATCAGCCTAAGCGTCCAAGCTCATTAAAGTTATACACAGGTTTCGATAGGGAATTTATTGACAGTGAACTATGGTTCACCTATACTAAAAATACATACGGAAATTAGGAACCGCAGTAAAAAAACAATTAGCAATCAATAAATTAAATAAAAAAACCATGAGAAAAATGACACTTATGTTCGCGATTAGAAGGGAGCTCGGAAAGCTTAACAGCAAGATCGATCACAAGATCGTGCGAGGGGAAAGTTATGATCGGGAAGCGAAGAAGCACAAGGATCTCGTGTCGCAGCTTCGAAGGCTTGAAAGCGAAGCTTCGCTCGCCCGAACCTTTTCATTGGCTTCGTTCCTGTTCTAAGATAGAATCACTATATATAAATGAACTATCAGGACTACAAGCAGAAAATCGTTAATTTCTACAAGCAGAACCGTCGCGTTCCCGGCTATAACGAAATAATGAAGCTTGTCGGCTTCAAGTCAAAGAACGCGGTTTATAAATTGCTGAACAAGCTCGTCGAGGATGGCATATTCGAAAAAGACTCTCGGGGCCGACTCATCCCGCAGAGGCTTGCGGGCGAGATACCTGTGCTCGGACTTGTCGAAGCCGGCATGCCGACAACTGCGGAGGAAGAAATGCTCGACATGACAAGCATCGAGGACATGCTGCTGGGAGACGTTAAGGGCTCTACCTTCATGCTGGAAGTGAAAGGGGAATCAATGATAGAGGCGCATATCGCCGAAGGGGACATGGTCTTGGTTGAAAAAGGGCATCAGGCCAAAATCGGCGACATCGTCATTGCCGAAGTTGATGGCGGCTGGACCATGAAATATTATCGCGTGGACAAGAAGGGTCGGCCGTATCTCGAGCCTGCAAATAAAAATTTCAAGAACATCTATCCTGAGTATGACCTGAAGATAGCGGCTGTTGTTAAGGCTGTTATCCGAAAAATTTAAAAGTGGTATACTTATAGGCATATGGACAAAAACATTATTCCAGATGGTTCAGTTAATAATTCTTCCAACGGCAATCCGGCGTACGGATCGGGCAATCCTGCCGGCGGAAATTTTCAAAATAACAGCATGGGCGCCTCTGTCCCGTCGCAGGCCGTGCCGCCGACGAACTTGCCCGGATCATTGGACGTTACGTCTTCTCCGGTCAGCTTCGGCGACATCATGAATAATTCTGGGGCAAGCATGCCTGCCGCCAACCCCTCGGCAAATCCCGGCTTTGCGAATGCCTCAAGTGCCGTTCCCGGCGCATCTGGCCCAAGCGAAAATCCTCAGTTTATCGGAATGCCGAAAAGCGCTTCGCCGTCATCGTCCTCGCCGGCTCCCGAATTCTCGCCCATGCGCGCACCTGTTGCACCGCCGCCCGTACCCGAGTTTTCTCCAGTCCGAGCGTCCGCCGCGCCAGCATCGGCGCCCGCTCCGTCTCCCGTCTCGAATTTTTCAAATGCTGTTTCTGACCTGCCTCCGGTCGTTTCTTATTCTTCCGTCGTGTCGCCTTCGTCTGAAACCGTGCGTACGATGCAAAGCGCGGAATCTTTTTCAAGCATCGCATCCGCTTCCGCGCAAAGTCCGTCTCCTGCCGCTCCGTCCGGATTTTCTCCGGCGCCAACGAGCATGAATGCAAATCCCGCATCGCCGGCGCAGCCCACTGCTCCTTCCGCTGCTCCGGCAGGAAATCAGGCTCCTTCCGCGACCCCTTATGCGGGCGAACCTGCAAGCGCTTCTTTCGGATCAGGGTATGCCCCTGTCGGCTTTAGCGGCATGTCGTCTGCGGCTCCGGCAGCCAGGCCAAGCAGTCCTGGTCAATATTCCTCATACGCCGCGCCGTCCGGACAAAATGCGCCGTACGGATCCTCTCCGAATGTCCCGCCTGTATCCCCTCCGGTTTATGCTCCGCCAAGTACCCCATATACCACTCCGAACGCTTCCCAGAGGACCGTGGTTCATCAGTCGGGAGGCGCCATGAAGAAGATTTGGATTGCAATCAGCATAGTGTTCGTTCTCCTGCTCGCGGGAGGAGGCTATGCGTATTATTATCTGGGCATGACTCCTGCGGCGAACCGTCCTGTTGTCACTCCGCCGACAAGTTCCGGCACTTCCACGAACGGCTCCAGCCTTCCTGCAGGCGCTCGTCCTTCTACCTCGACTTCGGTAAGCACTCTCTCGAAAGAAGTCAGGGATGCTGTCACTCGGCATATCGTTCAGAACATAAATACGCTGTCGCCGAAGAAGGGGAATCCTGTCTTCAGGGTAACCAACGTCTCGTTTGACGGCGTCGATCGGGCGCTTGTGGACTATACAAACGGTCGCATTTCCTATACTGCCGCGGTCGTCTTCGCGATAGGCGAATCGAACTCGGTCCAGATTCTAAGCTTCGTTATCCTTGAAAAATAAAAGCGCATGCACTGGCTCATAAAGTCCGAAGGGGATTGCTACTCGATTGACGACCTTAAGAGGGACAAGAGAACCCCGTGGTCCGGCGTGAGGAATTTCCAAGCTCGAAATTACATGAAAAATCAGATGAAAGTCGGAGACCTGGCTTTCTTTTACCATTCAAGCTCCGCTTCGAAGGAATTTCCGAATGGCATATACGGGCTGGCAAAAGTCGTTACCAAGCCGTATCCCGATCCGACGGCCCTTGATCCCAAGGACGAGCATTATGATCCGAAGTCTGCCAAGCGCAAGGCCGAGGCGGAACAAAATGGCGTCGAATACGATTCCGTCTGGTTCCTTGTCGATTTCGCTTTCGTGAAAAAATTCAAGCGTCCTCTGCCCTTGGCGGAAATAAAGAAAGATCCGAAGCTTGCCGACATGATGGTGTGCCAAAAGGGGAGCCGTCTTTCCATCCAGCCGGTCTCGGAAAAGCATTACGCGTACATAACCTCATTGTTGGAGAGCTAGTTTGGTATTATACTAACACTATGAGCAATCACGGAATAGTCTCTTTCATAAAAATGAAGCTTGAGCACGCGGTTCATCCTCACGACATAAAGAGCATGCTTCATCGCGCGGGATTCTCCGAGGAGCACATACGGGAAGGATTCGAGTCCATCAAGAGAAGCTACCGGGAAGTGCATCAGGACATCGTCGCGCATAACGGCTTCCTTCCTCCCCTGAGCAAGGTGCTCCATCTGGACCGCTATCACGATTCCGCCATCGGAAAAATCCAGCACGGGCTCTTTTCCGGCCGGCTGCGGAGGAAAGATTTCATTCTCGGCTTCCTTTTCTTCTTCGGCATAGGGTACGTCGTCCTTTCGCTGGGCTCGCTTCTCCTGTCGCTCTCGACTCCGGGGTTCTATAAATCGATGATGAAGTTCATAAGCCGCGACGAGGAGGGCATTTTCATAATGGCCATTCCCTTCGTCCTGGCTCCCGTGACGGTCATGATGCTCTCGCTCATAACGAGGAGGCTCCACAATCTCGAATTGCCCGGCGTGCTCAGCCTTCTGTTTCTCGCCTTCTTCATTCCGCCGGCAGGCAACATGTTCGATATCGGCTATTGGGCGCTATACGTCGCCTTGGCCATCCTGTTCGTCGTCCTGATGACCAAAAAGGGAAATCCGAAAGCTAACAAGCACGGCCCGCTGCCAAGCAGCAAGGGGTCATTTTTCAGGAGAATATTTAACCATTAATAATGCCTAGCAAACAGCCCAAACCATGAACACGCCAAATTTAATACATGCGGACATCTTCTTTTTCATCACCACGATAGTCGTCGTCTTCCTGGGAATCTTGCTGGTTTTCGTGCTGTACTACCTCGCGAAATCCGCTCGCGCCTTTTCGCGCATCATGGAGCGAGTCGAGGCCGAGAGCGTGAAGGTCGCGGATGACATCGACGGGCTTCGAGAAAGAATCAAGGAGGAAGGCACGAAAGTTTCAGGCTTGGGCAAATGGATCGCTTCGTTCATGCTGGGACAGGTCATGAGAAAAGCCAGGGGCGGCAGGAAGAGCTCGAAGCATTCTGATGCCGAATAGGACGGGTTCCGTCCGGTTCCGCGCCGATTGAGAGTTGCCCGATTCGAGATGCTGGCGATGTAAGAAAGCGGCCGTTTCGGCGTCTCTATATGCGTACGCCAGGTTGCAGGTCTGCTTACGTGGTATACTTAATTGGCTCCCATTATTCAGGCAGATATTCAGTTTCGATAATAATCTAAAATATTTATGGCAAAAAATAATTCAAAGAAAAAGAATGAAGCTTCAGGACACGGTCTCGCTATCCTTGGAATCGCCGCCGCTGCGGCAGCAGGCGCATATTTCATCTATGGAAACAAGAATGTCCAGAAGAAGGTCAAGCAGGTAAAAGGCTGGGCGCTTCGGGCCAAGGGCGAGGTGCTTGAGAAAATTGAAAAGATAAAGGAAATCGACGAGAAGCTGTATCAGGACGCCGTCGACGCGGTCATGAGAAAATACGAGAACGTAAAGAACATCGACGTGTCCGAAGTCGCGAAGCTCGCGAAGGAAATGAAAGGCCATTGGAAAGCTATCAAGAAGGAGCTTTCCGCCGGCAAGGGCGCGGCCAAGAAGTCCGGCAAAACCGCTGCCAAGGTTGCGAAGAAGGTGACCAAAGATGCGGTGAAGGCTATCACTGAATAGCAAGACATTCAGCCCATCGGCAATTGATCAATACGAACAAGGCGCATCTTTCGATGCGCCTTGTTTACTTGGAAAAAATTAATGCGGCGCGTTCAGGCATGAAATATAAAAAGCGCCGCCTCGTTTGTCGAGGCGGCGCCGGTTGCAAGTCGTCAGGCAAAGCCTGCGAGCACTTGCATCGGGCAGGGATACTGCCATTCGGAAGAGCGTCAGGCCTCTTGCTTAAGGGCTCAGAACGCGTCTTCAATCATGAGCTTGAGGACTTGCAGGTATTTTTCAACCAGCTCGTCTCCTCCCTCTGCAGACCTTCGGCCCGCAAACTTTGCAAGGTCTGGGTCATTGAACTGGGCAAAGAATTTCTCCTCCGCGCTGTCATCTTCCTTCGTCCTCAGCCCGCCGGCCAGGATTTTCTCTGCCGTTTCCTTTGCTGACAGGTTTTCCTGCAGCAGGGCCAGATCAGGAAACCTGTTCCTGGTCCGTTCCGCCGATTCAAGAGCGTCGTAGCGCTCTTTTATCTCAGGATTTTTGAAAGCCGTGAGGCAGGCGATTCCGTCAGTAATTTTCCTTCGAATCTTCCTGTACGTTTGAGCGTCTGCGTCCTTCACTTTCTTGGCGAACCGTTCCCGTTCCGCCAGATAGGTCCGCATCAGGGTGTCTCCCGAATGCAGGTGTTCCTTGAGCTTCGAGACGACGATCGTCCTGAGAGCGACGTACTCGTCAAACGACTGGCCGCCGTTCCCGGCGAATGCTCGGGTATACGTTTCGTCCCTGGCGTCGTAGTAAATCCGATGAAAGGAAATGTCATCATAATTCCCGGCTTGCTTGACGGCCTCGTCCATGAGCTTGTCGCCAAGCTCCTGAGTGAGAATCTGCTCGATGCCGAGGCCGACGAGCCGATTGACGGCTTCGTTGAGGCTGGCAGGGTTGGCCACGACAAAGGTCGTGAGAATCCCGAGAAGGGCGATTGCAATGTATTTTTTCATGTTCTGTATTCCTCTGCTGGGTGTTGGTGTTCTGGTTGAGCTGATGAGGCAGGCAATATGTTGACTGCATCTTTCAAGGCTCGAGCGAGCTCAAGTTTCCCTAAAGGATGCAGTCAAGCGAGGCATTTCAAAGGACCAAATATCTGTTTTATTATACTATATATAAATAAATATGTCAATTACACATGCATGCGGGAACGGCGTCTGGAATAGCTTGCTTTTCAATGGAGAGGCCGGGCGCAATCGATTTTTAAAAGGCCGTTTTCGTGCTATGGTAGTTCTATGAAAAACGGCTCAAATTCGAATCAAGGCGGAAACGGAAAGCGGGAGCAGGGCAGTTTCCAGAAACCTCAACGGAGCGATTCTCAAAAGGCAGGAAAGGGCGGTTCTCAGGGAAACCCTCGCGATCCGCAGAATGCCGCCAGGAGGGCCGCTAAAGGATTCGTGAAAAGCTCATCTTGGGGCAAGGTCGCGGACTGGTACGATGAATATCTCGACAGCGATGACTCGTATCAGAAAGCCGTTGTCCTGCCGAATCTCATTCGAATCCTGGACATTCAAAAAACTGAAACGGTTCTCGATATCGCATGCGGACAAGGCTTCTTCACCGAGCGATTCGCCCGGCATGCGTACAACGTCTTCGCGTCGGACATTTCCCATGAGCTTGTCCAAAAAGCGGAAAAGCGCCTCAAGGAGGAAAAAGTCGGCAACGTCTCGTTTTTCGTTAAGCCCGCAAACGACCTCTCTTTCATTGAAGACGGGACAGCGGACAAGGCAACGTGCATTCTTGCTGCTCAGAACATAAAAGAACTTGATGAAATGTTCAAGGAAACTTCGCGCGCGATGAAAAAAGGCGGCAAGTTCGTGCTCGTCCTGAACCATCCGTCGTTTCGCGTTCCCCAAAATTCCGATTGGTATTTTAATGAGAATATTGCTCGAAAAGAGCACGATCCGAATGTCGGCAAGCAGGGGCGAGTCGTGTATCAATATCTGAGCGAGGGCACCATGCAGATAGACATGAATCCGGGCACGCCGAGCGGCTCTTCTCATAAAAAATACACCATCTCATATCACCGGCCGCTTCAGGTTTTCGTCAAGTGGCTGACGAAGCACGGCTTCGCGGTAACGCGCATCGAGGAATGGTCTTCGCATAAGAAGAGCCAGCCCGGCCCGAAAGCCAAAATAGAAGATGCCGCTCGAAAGGAAATTCCGCTCTTCATGTGCATTGAGGCTATATTGCTCAAATAACCCGCGGCTTGAACGGCTTACGCGAAAAACAACCAGCATGAAAACGAGATCCGCGACAATTCAAATCGAGTACAAGGGAAAAAAACTGAGCGTGAATTGCATTGCCTGCAGGAAGGCGGGGGCGGATTCGGCTTCTCAAAATATTGATCAAAATGCTGATTCGGCCGAGCATGAAATTTCCATAAATTCTGTCTCAACTGATACGAGGACTCTCGCGCCGCTTGCAATGTTCGTCGCGCTGGCCGGCGAGGTCGTGGACGGCCGCGAATTTATCGAGAGCGCCATTGAAAAAGGCGCCTCAGCGGTCGTGATACAAGGCGCGGCGCAAATAGGGACGGAAAAGGAAGGGGGTTCCGAAATAGGAGGCAGCGGCGCCGCAAAAAGCCTCGAGGAGCTTTGCGCAAAATTTCCAAATATCACGTTCGTGCAAGCTGAATCGACCCTTGCTTTCTTGCAAGATTTGGCACGGGCGTATCGAGAGTCGTTCAATATTCCGGTTATCGGCGTGACGGGCAGCAACGGCAAGACAACGACCAAGAACCTGGTCGCATCCGTGCTGTCCCGAAAGTATAAAGTCGCTTCAACCAAGGGCAACCTGAACAATCATATCGGCGTGCCGCTGTCCGTCTTGGCGATGGAGCCTGAAACCGAGATGGCCGTTTTCGAGGCCGGCATAAATCATGTCGGCGAGATGTCATTGCTTTCTTCGGTCATGAAGCCGACCGATGTCGTGATTACGAATATCGGCACGGCCCATATCGAGTTTCTCGGCTCAAAGAATGTCATTGCGGAAGAGAAGGCAATGCTTGCGGAGCATTCTGCGCATGATGCCAAACTTTTCGCGCCTGCCGGAGAAGAATGTCTGGAAAAAATAAAAGAGGCCGTCGCGCATAAGATGAACCGGGCGGACGTAGCCGTGGTTCCGGTTGAATCTGAAAAGAAGGAAATTTTGGAGATTCTAAGCAAGCTTGCCGCCCGCCAGTACAAATATTTAAACGCATCGCATGTCATGACGGACGTTGCGCTGGCTGCCGAAGTTGGCTTGGCGCATGGTCTTTCATCCGAAGAAATTGTCGAGGGCATCCTGTCTGCAAAACTTGAGGCCGGCCGTTTCGATATTCATGCGGTGAATGATTCGCTTGCGGTCATAGATGACACATACAATGCAAACCCTGACTCCGTCTGCGCTTCCTTGTCAGCTGCGCGGGCGATGTTTCCCGAAGAAGATTCCGCGCTGGTCCTGGTCCTCGGGTCTCTCAAGGAACAGGGGGATTTTTTAAAGCAGGGGTATAGGAAAATTTTGGAAACTGCCGCAGGCCTTGATGTAAGCGAAGTCTTCTTGGTCGGCATCCATTCCGACGATACCGCCTCCGCGGACGCGTCGGTTCCGGCACCCGGGTCGGTTCCTGCGTCTGCTTCTCTCCCTCGGACTCATTACTTTTCAAGCAAGCAGCTTTGCGCGGACATCCTGACGACGTTTCTGTCCGAAAGAAAGCTGAAAGCGGGGAAGACGGTCGTGCTGGTAAAAGGGAGCAGGAGTTCAAAGATGGAGGACGTCGTGCGCGAAATTATATAGCTAGAAATAGGGCCCTGACGCTAAAGGGCACAATATGTGGGCTTGCTGTCAATACCGCCTAGGAGCCCAAAATTTGGTATAATAATCAGGTAATTTAATACATATATCAGCGCATATTTTTGCAAATCAAATGGCCAAAGAAGAAACCAAAAAACCGAAAAATAAGGACGTGTACGACGCGTCGTCAATCACCGTTCTCGAAGGTCTTGAACCGGTCCGAAAGCGACCCGGCATGTACATCGGCACGACGGGCCCCGAGGGTCTTCACCACCTTATCTGGGAAATCTTCGACAACGCCCGAGACGAGGCCATGGCCGGACGATGCTCGCATATCGAGGTCGCGCTTCTTCCTGACGGATATGTGCGAGTGGTGGATGACGGTAACGGCATTCCGGTAGGCATTCATCCTAAGACGAAGGTTTCCGCTCTCGAAACGATCATGACCGTTCTCCATGCCGGAGGCAAATTCGACAACAACGCGTACAAGGTATCCGGAGGCCTTCACGGCGTGGGCGCATCCGTAGTGAACGCCCTTTCGGTGCATACCCGGGTCATCGTTCATCAGGACGGCGGACTCCACATGCAGGAGTACAATATCGGCATCCCGAAAGCTCCGACGAAGAAAATCGGCACGACCAAGACTCATGGTTCCATTGTCATGTTCAAGCCTGACGTCGAAATATTCAAGGAGGGAATAAACTTCGACTGGAACAAGATCGTCAATCATCTTCGGCAGCAGGCCTATCTCGTCAAGGGAGTCGAAATCAACGTCGTCGACGCGCGCGGCTATGACCAGAAAAAAATGGAGGACCTTCTCGATCCGAAGACAAGCGACATCTATTTCCTGAAGGAAGCGGGACTCGATGTCCCTTCCATGTCGTTCTATTTCGAAGGAGGACTCCGGTCGCTCGTCGCGTTCTATAACCGAACTCAAAAGCCGGTTCATAGGAATATTTTCCATATTGACAAGGAGTATGTTCTCGAAAAAGGGAGCACTGAAGCGGGACAGGCGCGAAACAAAAGCGTGTATGTCGAGCTGGCTCTCCAGTATGTCGACGAAATGAACTCGAAGATCGTCGCTTTTGCCAACAATACGTATAACTCCGAAGGAGGCACCCATGTTGCCGGTTTCAGGATGGCGCTGACTCGAACGCTGAACCAGTATGCCAAGAAAAACAACATCATCAAGGATTCCGAGGATAACCTTACCGGCGATGACGTGCTCGAAGGCCTCGTGGCTGTGGTATCCGTAAAGCTTCCTGAAATTCAGTTCGAAGGACAGACTAAGGCCAAGCTCGGATCGACCGAGGCTCAGGCTGCTACCGCTTCGGTATTCGCGGAGGCCTTCTCCGAGTTCATGGAAGAGAATCCTGACGATGCAAAGGCCATCATCAACAAGGGTCTTCTCGCTCTCAGGGCTCGAAAGGCTGCCAAGGCTGCCAAGGACTCGGTTCTTCGGAAAGGCGCGCTTGAGGGGATGACGCTTCCTGGAAAATTGGCTGACTGCCAGACGCGAAAGGCGGAGGAATCAGAACTCTTCATCGTGGAGGGAGACTCAGCCGGAGGCACGGCCAAGATGGGACGAGACCGACGAACTCAGGCGGTCCTTCCGCTTCGAGGAAAGATCCTTAACATCGAGCGAGCGCGGCTCGACAAGATGCTCGCATCGGAACAGATCCGAAACCTGGTCATCGCGCTCGGTACTGCCATCGGCGACACGTTCGACCTTTCGAAGCTCCGATACCACAAGATCATCATCGCGACCGATGCCGACGTGGACGGCGCCCACATCCGGACGCTTATCCTGACGCTCATGTACCGATACTTCCGGCCGCTTATCGACGGAGGCTTCGTCTATATCGCCCAGCCGCCGCTCTACAAGGTGAAGAAGGGCAAGGAAGTCTATTATTTCTATAACGATGAAGAGAAGAACAGCTTCCTCAAGAAGGAGGGCGTGGACATGAATGCGGTCCAGGAGATAGACGAGTCGGGCGACTCGGATGCCGAGCTGGAAGTCGAAGAGCCCGAAGAGGAAGAGGCTGGGGCGGCCGGCAAGAAAGGCAAGGGCAAAGCTGCCCCTGCCAAGTCTGCCAAGATCCACATCCAGCGATACAAGGGTCTCGGAGAAATGAACGCGGAAGAGCTCGGCGAGACCACCATGGATATCAGCAAGCGCGTACTCAAGCAGGTTGCCGTCGAGGATGCCACCGAGGCGAGCAAGATCATCGAGGTGCTCATGGGCAATGACGTTCCGTCGCGAAAGACGTTCATCCAGACGAACGCCCGAATGGCGAACATCGACATCTAGTCAGACAAGGCCATCGACGGGGCAAAAAGGGGAGGCGCCGGTGCGCATAAAATAGGCAATATAAAAACGCCGCAGAGATTGCTCTCTGCGGCGTTGATTGCGCTGTGCCTTTTCGGTCTCAGTTTACCTGGTCCCTGCCGCCATTTGGAAGAAGGTTTTAAAATCTTCGTTGTTGGTGACGAAGCCGAGGTCTCGCCCGACCTGGAGCATCGAGTTCAGGCTGCCGCGAAGCTGCCGCTTTCCTTTCATGTCCCGCTTTGCTTCGCAGAAATGAATTTGAACGCAGATTCCTGACATCTCAGCTCTCCATGTCTCCGCGCATTCGGCGTTGAGCTCGGCACATCTGTCCTTGTCGTAATAGTGCTGGTGGATTTCGTCCACCAGGTATTTCCAGGTTTCGGTGCCGATGATTATTCCTTTTGCCTTGTTCCACGACTCGACCATTTCGGCGAGGCCGTCCTCGCATCCGAATTTGATGACGCCGCAGGAAGCCGCGGTGATAATCAAGAACGAAACGAGCGCGATGAAAACGCTTGGAATGATCGCGTCAACGACCGGCATGTCGGCCGGGGCGGCATACAGGTTGTAAGCCATCAAGGCGAATGCCGCGATGCCGATGATGATTCCGACCCACAGCAGCCGCTTGCTTTCCTTGTACTTCTGGACGACGCCTGTGTAGGAGTCGGCATCGCGGCTGAGGTGGGGAAACCCGTTCCTCATTGGCCAGCAGTTGCTGAATTGGGAGGAAAGTTTCCCCCAAGCCTTTGCCTCTGCGGTATCGCGCCCGACGGGAGGCCGGGTCACGGCTCCGCGGGGAAGCGCTTCTGCTGTTCCGGCTGCGTTTGCGCCTGTCTTTTCAGTGCTGATATGCTGTTGCATGGTTCTGTGTCTTTCTGTCTCTTCTTCGAACATCGCTGAGCGATTTTGAAAGTGCATTGCGCAAGCACGCCGTGTGCCGTTTCGATGCCCGCATAGGCACCGATAACTGGGTGCGCAATGCAGGAAACATCGAAGCGTATTTCCGTATATAATTATACCATAGAATTATAAAAAAAGAAATACCCTGGCGTTTCCGCCGAGGGCATTCTCCTTTGCGCTTACTTTATGCATATAGCAAATTTGCTATATGCAACAAGCCGGCTTAAGAAGTTCGTGGGACAGGAGCTTTTATGTCCGCGCGTCCTCCTCGAGGCAGGCAGTCTTGCGATGGGCTTGCCTTCTTGGGTCGCGGGGACAGCTTAATAGCTCACATTGAATCCTGCTGCCGCGCTGTTGTTCGTCTCGTTGAATTCGTTTACCTGATTCATGTTGTCCACGTAGATGGAAACGGTATTCGAGCCGATCGCGAGGTTGTCATACGCGATTGTATACGTTGATTTTCCTCCTGATGGAATCGATGCCTCGTATTGCGGATTCTGATACTGGCCGTTGGCAGAATTTGAAAGCTGCGCGCTGAAGTTCCACGGTCCGGACGCGATTCGTCCCTGATTGATGACTTCGAACTGCACCGCGACTCGCTCGCCGGCCCTGAAGTTTCCGTATGAGCCCTGAGCTCGCGGCACGAATCTGTTATAGATGTCGAGCGTTCCTACTTGGAGAACTCGGACTGCAAGGTCCGCTCGGCCGTCGCCTGACACTGGAACCGTTCCCGGGTTCGTTCCGGGTCCGGCCTGCACGACAGGAAGGCTGACGGAGAGCGCGCTGTTGGATGCGTTGGCGTCCCGTCCGCTTCTGTCAGTGACGACAAGGGTGAAGACAGGGTTCGTGATTCTCGGGTTATCAAAGTTTGCCTGTCCCGTAACGGAGGCTCCCGCCGGAAGAGGATTGACGTTCATGACGTCCCGGAGCTGGTCCGACGCGTCCTGCGATGGCATGACGACCTTGAGATTCCATGAGCCCGAGGCGCATGTTCCGAGGTTGCTTACCTTGAATCTGATCGAAACGGTGTCAGCTGTCGTGAACGTGTTCGTCTCGACGAAAAGCCCGGTCGATTTGTTGATGACGCCCTTTGAAAGGATGGTCACGGCAAGATCGGGACTTCGTCCGCTTACGCATGCCTGCGTGCTTGCCTGCGAGCCCGTATTAATTGTTCCTGTGTTCCCGGCGTTTTGAACCGGACTTCCGGGCGCAGGAATATAGTTGACGTTCGAATCCGTCGGCTTGGATTTTAGGATATCAATAATGGAAGTCGATGTCGCCGTAGGGCTTGTCGAGGTAGAACCGACGATAACAAAACCGTTTCCGTCAGGAACGATGGTCGTGCCTTGATTGTTTCCGGCCACTCCGCTGGTCGAAGTCGCGCTCGAATCGTTTCCGCTGAAGATTGAACCGATGGAAACAGTTGCAGAGGCAAGGGAAGAGAGGGCTTTTGGAACTATCCGAACGATGCCCACGCTCAAGAAGACGAGAATGAGTAATATTGCGATAATTATGATGACTCGAATTACGTTTTTCATATTGGATAAATTATATCATACTCATGTAGATTGTCAATCTATGCACGGTCTGGTATACTCATGTCATGAAAGACCTGGAACGCCTTGAACAAAGGCTCGAAAGCGGCTTTAAAACGCTATTTTCCAAGAACGAGACGCGCTTCTTGGGGTTCTTTGCATTGATTTTCCTCGGCACAGCGGGCCTTCTGGCCGGCATCGGGCTTCTTCCGAGCGAGCTCAAGGAAAACCTCGGCACATCGGCTCCGGCCGGTTCCTTGCCAGTCGGCACTGCGCCGTCCGGCTCGTCCGGAGGGATGGGTCCGGTGGGACAAAACTCTGCTCTCGGAATCTTGAACGCGACAGGGCAGGGTTCCGGCACGGCGAATTCTGGGTCAAATGCGGCGGGAACTGGAGGCACGGGCGCAAACGGGAATGCGGGTCCCGGTTCAAATCCTTCGATAGCTGACAATCGGCTCATCGTTCCTGACCGGATTATGGTTCCTTCGCTCGGCATAAACGCCGTAGTCCGAAATCCGACTTCGACAAGCATCAGTCATCTGGACAGCGAGCTCACGAAGGGTGCCGTCCGATATCCCGGATCGGGAACTATCGGCAAGGGGAACATGTTCATATTCGGTCACAGCACCGGCCTGAGCGTGGTTCAAAACCAGGCATACCGCATTTTCAATGAATTGCACAAGACGAAAAAAGGGGATGAGATTCTCCTGACTTCGGGTTCCACGACTTTTGTATACAAGGTTCGATCGGTAAGCAAGGTAGACAAGAACGACACGCTCGTGAAGTTCGATACGGCCACGAACATGCTTACTATCTCGACATGCGACAGCTTCGGCTCAAAGAGCGACCGGTACGTGGTGGAGGCGGATTATGTCGGGGTGAGGTAACACTGCGTTGTGATATGCGAACTATTGAGGGGGATGTGATTGCGTACGTGGTTTCATTACTCAAGGTACGTCGAAGGTGCCCGGTCTCGCTGTATGGTACTTGACTGATTCAAAAAAATAATGCACCATTGTGGTAGGTTAAATTGTTGATATTCTGCATAGGTCTATCACTTTTTGAAATCTCAGATAAATCAAAATTCAGTAACCCTAAATCAGTTCTTCTCATGAAAGCTAAACTACTCGGGCATCTCAAAATGCTCACCCTTGCTTTTGCGTGCATCGGAACCCTCACGTCTTGTGCTGGGTACTACGATGCGTACGGTAACTATTGCAGCTACGGCTACTTCGAACCAGTTTTTGCTGGTGGAGCGTGCGGAGTCGGTAATGGTTTCGTACCTCAGTCATATGGTCCGGGTTGGGGTCAAAACTGGGGAAATGGCGGTGTACAGGACTTCGGTCCGCCTTTCGAACATACTGGTTATGACATGAACGGACTGCCCCTTTCTGGGCGTCAGTCTCGGTCCGGTCATTTTTACGAAACCGGGCATGGTCCGGATGGGTCGCTTTACAGCAATCCGACCGGCCAGCTCAAGTACATCTATAACCAGGGCCACCGGGACGGCTGGCAGGGCGGGAGCCTCTTCTGAAAAGAAAAAGGCCTCCTCCCGAGGCCCCCATCCAGGGCTTCAATGCCCAACAAATTAAGCCACCTTTGCTTCGCGGCGGGGTGGTTTTTGCGTACAAAGTACTTGCTTTTGTCTATATACTATGATATAATAATATAGTCATTTAAACCCAGAAATTCAACAATTCAGATACCAGAAATTATGACAACGAAACTGTTCTTTGCTATCGTATCAATCGTCTTCCTTTTTATCGCCGTGCAGCCTGCAGAGGCTCAGGGATTGCCCACTGACGTGGGTTACGACGGAACCTACATCTACGTCAACCAGGACGTGCAGACGCTGACCGTCTACAAAGACGGAGAAAACGTCTTCCACGCCATCTGCGGCACCGGGTCGATTTTCGTCGATCCTAAAAAAGGAGATCAAACCACCCCAAACAGCACTCCCGGAAAACCCTTCGTGATCTGCGAAAAGGATCCGGGTTATGTGAACCGCGACGGCGTTCCGATGCCGTACGCCCTCCGGCTTATCCCTGAAAAGGGATACTTCATACACGGCAACGACAATTTCGTCGTGTATGAGGAAAAAGGGATACCTCAGTCGGGAGGCTGCGTCCGTCTTAGCACCACAAACGCCAAGACAGTGTACGACATGGTCAAAAATGGTGACAAGGTCGTCATCGTCGGAAACCCGGTCAGGTACGTTGAAAGTCTTGGGGTGTGGGACCTCTTCACCAAAGAGTCAGACCTGCACAAGGTCCGGTTCTACGTGGCCTCGCCTGGCTATGATCAGAATCACGTAGCGAAAGCTCGTGAGGCATGGCTCAAGGGCAGGCTCCTGGTCGAAAGACCAAGGGGCACCAAAGTTCGGTCAAGGTGCTTCGTGCGCTTTCCATTCATGCCCGAAACCAGCCGCATGCCGCTGAGCCAATTCGAACAGGTGATTCTCACCCATGACGAAAAGGCTCGAGGCCTGAGGCTGACCCTTGGCGATGGGGTGGAGCTCCAAGATTGAGATTGATACGATGAGACTGCGTCTTTGGACGCTTCGGCGGCACCTGAAATATGGTGCCGCTTTTTTATTGCAATGAAATATATTGGCGGGCGTCTTGTTCCCGCCACGATCCAGCGTTTTTAATGTCGTTATTTAATTTATGAAAACAAGAAAAGGCGCTCGATTTGATTCGAGCGCCTTGGCCATGATGCGTCATGGCGGCGTTTGAGCATATAGCTCGGTTTCCCTCAGGCCTCCTCGGGCCCTCCAATAATCTGGTTAAGGATTCTGTCCAACTCAGCTTTTTCAATCTGAGTTCCGGCCCGGTGTTTCACCTCCAGGCCGTTGTAGGTTTTTCCCTGGGGATCAGAGTCCTCGTCGGCTGGAATCCAGATGGGCGGCCCATCTTTCTGGCCGTTCGTCCATTTCTGGACAAAACGGCCCTGAACGCCGTGGTTGATCCTTTGTCCTCTGCCGGCCCCTGCGTGGGGCATGCCAGGATGCTGTTGCATCCCGGGCCCGGGCCTGAGTCCAGGGTTCATCATCATTTGCTGCTGATGAACCATTGGCATTGGGGGCGGACCCATGTTTCTCCTTGGGGGAGGAACGACGCAGGAGGACAGGAGTGAGGTCAGGATAAGGGCGATGATAAGTTGCGTTTTCATGTGTGTGCTTAGGGGATAGAGTTTGAAGTGCTCGAGATAGAGCAAGCAATGCTTAAATCCTTTGTTTAAGCCTTATTTGCTCCACCTGAACGCTTTTCTATATCTCCCTGCAAACTCAACCTGTAAAGAACTGTTACATAAGCATTATATACTAGTATTTACAGATTGTCAATACTATGATATAAATAAGTTATAGTATGGTAAATAAGCTGAATTTTCCATAACACAAGAAATGAAAGGAATCAATATCAGTACTTGACTAAATATACTTATCGGTATATAATGATAACACTATGAAAAACACAATTAAAACAATCGCAAAGGTCTTCTCGGTGGCTGTATTTGCTATGTCGTTGGTTGTTTCAACAATTCCAACTTCTGCGTCTGCTGCCGGCAAGACTTCCGATTACAGTCCTTCGGGAGGTATCGGCGGCGGGTCATATTACACTTCCACTCCAGTATCCACGTATTCATACGGTTCTGGCGGAAGTTCGTATTACACTTCCACTCCAGTATCGACTTATTCTTACCAGCCTTCTTACGGCGGCGGATCATACATCCCTGCGCCTGCGCAGCGATACGTCTACAACACGCCAACTGGCGGAGGGGGCGGATCATCCGCGACTGCAGGCCAGCTGACGTACGTGTACAGCTCGAATTCTAACAAGAATACGAACACCAACTCTAACAGCAACACGAACGTGATCAGCAACACGTTCAACCCGACGAACAACAACGACATCAACATCGTGGTCCTCGGCGGCGGTTCCGGCACCAATACGAACAACCAGCAGAATCTTGACGGATATTGTGTTATTTCTCCTTCAGTAGTTCGAGTCAACCAGGATGTGACTTTCTCCGCGCATGCGACTGGCGGTTCAGGCTCATATACGTACCAGTGGTCAGGCGCTGACGGCATCAATGCCTCAAGCCAGTCATTCACCGGACGATTCTCATATGCGGGCGTCAAGTCCGTAACGGTCGTAATCACTTCAGGTTCGCAGTCAATTACGAAGACATGCTCAGTAACAGTTCAGCAGGATACATATTATCCGCCTGTCACTCCTGTCAACGCATACTGTGTTGCCACTCCTGCAAACGTGACTATCAATCAGACAGTGGTTTGGACAGCATACATAAACGGTTCAGTTTACGGCGCGACCTCATTCTCATGGTCAGGCACGGACGGGCTCTACGGAAATTCTCATACGGTCTCACGAGCGTATTCGACTCCGGGATACAAGACGGCTACATTCACGGCATACGTGAACGGCCAGACAGTCACGGGCACATGCGCGGTTAACATCGGCGCGGTGATCGGCTCAAACGTAACAGTTATCCGAGATCAGAATCTTGGTACTCCGGTTTCAGGCGTATTCCTTAATCAGGTGCCTGCGACAGGAATCAGCTTCGGCCTCAAGATGACGCTCTTCTCGGTCGGTCTCGTGCTCTGGTCAATCTTCGCGGCGTACGTTCTTACTCGAAAGTCCAAGAACATGGCAGTTGCGAACGGTGTCTCGGCGATCGGTTCAGTTTCTGAATCAGCGGTTGCCGGCATCATGACAAAGGCTCAGGCTTTCAAGCTTGCCAACATGCAGAAGAAAGGTCTCGCTGAGTAAATCAGGAATCCAATCTTCCGGCCTCGGTTGCCGCTCTTGGTAATCGGGACAAACAAAAAAACACTCGTCCGTAACAGGGCGGGTGTTTTTTTCGCGGCCTTATTGCGTCATTTGCCTGCTTTGTATTCGATATGCTTCCTTAAATTATAAAGGCCGCGTGCCGCATGAAATTTGATTACCTCCAATCTATCTCAGGCAGGCCGCGCTCTTTCAGGTACTTGTTCGCCTTGCTGAAATGCCTGCAGCCGAAGAAGCCGTTATGAACTGAGAACGGGGAAGGGTGGGCCGCTTCAAGGACGAGGTGCTTGGTCCTGTCTATGTGAGCGCCCTTGTTCTTCGCATAATTTCCCCAAAGCATGAACACGATGCCCTCTCTTTGGTCGGAAAGCGCCTTGATGACGGCGTCCGTGAATTCCTCCCAGCCCCTTTTCTGATGCGAGCCCGGAGTGCTTGCCCGTACCGTCAGGGTAGCATTAAGCAGAAGCACTCCTTGCTTTGCCCAGCGAGTCAGGTCGCCGTTTTGCACAGGCTTGATGCTTTGCTCGGCGTCCTGTTCGGCAAAGTCACTCTCTATTTCCTTGAAAATATTCTGAAGCGATGGAGGAAGAGGAACCGTTTCTGGAACGGCGAAGCTCAGGCCTGTTGCCTGGCCGATGCCATGGTAGGGATCTTGTCCGAGAATGACTACTTTCACGTCGCCGAACGGACAGGCTTCGAAAGCCGCAAAGACATTTTTAGGCTTGGGAAATATTGTCTGACTCAAATATTCGCTTCTGACGAATTCCGCAAGCTGCCTGAAGTATGCCTTGGAAAATTCTCCCTCTAGGGCTTTTTTCCATGATGCTTCGATTTGTATTTTCTTGTCAGACATGCTTTTTGATTTGTATCTTGCTTGCGCTTGCCGAGACTTGGGCTCAAAGCGCCCGTCCTTAAAGAGTCCTGTTCTTGATTTCAGCTTGCAGCCTTTCGATAAGCGCCTCAACGGCAACGGCGCCTTCATTGCCAGTTCTGCTTTCAATGGTCACTGTGCTTGTTTCAATTTCCTTGTCGCCGATGACGAGCACATACGGGACTTTGGCCGTCTTCGCGTTTCGGATTTTCTTGCCGAGGCTGTCATTCGAGTTGTCGAGCTCGACTCTGATGTCGGCCTGCTTGAGCGCCTTGAAAACTGTTTCCGCGTACTCGAACTGCCGCTCGCCGATAGGGACGATGGTTGCCTGGGTTGGCGAAAGCCACAACGGAAAGGCTCCAGAAAAATGTTCAATGAGGAATGCCACCACTCGTTCGATGGCGCCGATGGATGACCTGTGAACAACGAGAGCTTCCTTTTCCATGCCGTCCTTGTCCTTGTATTTGAGATCGAATCGCTTGGGCATTACGAAATCATACTGAACAGTGAAGGCGGTGTTTTCCTTTCCTCGCACGTCCTTCATTTGAATGTCGATCTTTGGTCCATAAAACGCGGCTTCTTGCGGAGCCTCGATAAACGTCGCGTTTCTTGCTTTGAGCACCTGCCTGAGCCTGTCCTCGGCTTCATCCCAAGCTGCATCATCTTTGTAATATTTGCCCTCATCGGACCTGTCGCCAAGTGAAAGTCTGTATGAATAATTTTCTCCCATCTTGAGACCGAAAACTGACGATATGTGCTCTATGAGGTCTAGCGCTTGATTAACTTCTTCGGCAGCTTGCGTCGGGCTTGCGCAGATAATATGCGCATCAGCAAGGCAGAAGCTTCTGACTCGAATGAGTCCGGAAAGTTCGCCGGACTGCTCGTATCTGTAGAGCTTTGCAAGCTCCGCGATTCTCATCGGCAATTCTTTGTATGTTCTCGGCTTTGAAGAATAAAGCTCGAAGTGATGAGGGCATGTCATCGGTCGAAGCATGAACTGCTCGTCGTCAATGTCGATAGGCGAGTACATGGAGTCTTTGTAATATGGATAATGCCCTGATTTTTTATAAAGGTCTATTTTAGCAATATCCGGCGTGTAGACGTGCTTGTAATCTCTCTTCAATTCTTCGTCTGTAATGAATCGTTCCAGCTCCCTTCGAACCGTTGCGCCTTTCTCGGTCCACAACGGAAGTCCTTTTCCGACAACGTCTGAAAATACAAAAAGATCCAAATCTTTCCCAAGCTTCCTGTGGTCCCGTTTCTTCGCTTCTTCTTGCTGCGTCATGAATGCCTTCAGCTCGTCTTTGGTTGCAAAGGCAAGTCCGTATACTCGCGTGAGCATCTTGTTCTTCTCGTCGCCTCGCCAGTATGCGCCGGCGATTCGAGTAAGCTTGAATGAGTCCGGGTCGATAGACGCAAAGTCCTCAACGTGTCCTCCTCGGCAGAGATCGGTGAATTCCGGAATATGTCGCGCGGGATTCGCGGGCTGCTTTGAAGTTGCATGCGTATGTCCGCATGTGTATAGGGTGATGGCTTCGCCTTTGGCAGCGATTTCTTCGATGAGTTCTAGCTTGTACGGATTGTTCGCGAAAAGCGCCCGAGCCTCCTCGACGCTGATTTCCTTATGTCTGAAGCCTCGCTCTCCTTCAGGAAGTTTTGACCAAGACTTCAGGATGTCTCGCATCTTCTTTTCGATAGTTTCGAGATCTTTTTCTGCAAGCGGAGCCTGGAAGTCCATGTCGTAGTAAAATCCGTCGTCCACTGCCGGACCAATCGTAAGAAGCGTATCAGGAAAGACCTCCAGGGTGGCGGTCGCAAGCAGGTGAGCGAGCGAATGTCTGATATGTTCTAATGATTGGGTATCGTTTTTCATGAAGTCTATGATAGCAGAAAAAATGACGCGTCGCACCATGAGAAAAAGGCTGATTCTGTTCTCAGGCAATATAGCATTTTTGCTATATTGCCTGACGAGGACCTGCATTTTCTGTGAAAAAACACCATAAAACCCCAATTTTTCCTGAGATTATTTCAACACATTCACCGTCTCGAGCATGAGGCTCGGCGTGCCATTTCTGCTTGAAGTCTTGCCCTTGATAGCGACGCATGCGTCCGGCTTGAGCTTGTCCTTATGGAGCTCGTAGGCCTTTGGAAACACGACGACTTCGATCATGCCCGTGAAGTCCGCGACGTTCAGGAACATCATCTTTACCGCAGGATCCTTTTTGGTGGGAATTTCCTTGACCGACTCGATGATTCCCACGATGCCCAGAAGCCGCTCCTTGGGCCGCTCCTCTTCCATCTTCTTTCTGTACTCTTCCTTGCTGAGCTTTCGTCCGCCATCCGCAGTCGCTTTCTTCTTTTTCTTTTCCTCCTCTTCGGCCTGCTTCAGCTTCTCTTCATCCGTGAGTTCCTTGGAAACGATGCCCCGCTCGCGCCGGAACTGCTCGGCCTGCGCCTGCCTGAGCGCTTCCTTTTCGGCCTTGCGAAGCTGCTGCGTCTCGAACGCTTCCGCATCCTGCATTATGATGCTTTTGACTTTGGCGACGGACTGGTCGCGCCTTTCCATGGCTTCGCGATATTTGTCGAGCGGATGTCCCGAGATGTACAAGCCCAGAAGCTCCTTTTCCCAAAGGAGCTTTTCCGTCGGATCAGCCTTGGCGGCGTCCTGAAGCTTCAGGTGCTGCGTCGGCGCGCTCGTTCCGTCGGATGCCGTCGTCATTTCCCCGAACATGCTGAAGAGGGAATCCTGGTTTTCCGGCATTCGAGCCTGTTCCTTGTTGTATTCGAGAAGGTCTGGAAGATTGGCCAGGAGAACTCCTCGGTCTCCGAACATGTCAAAGGCGCCGGCCTTGATCAGCGATTCCATCGATTTTTTATTCAAATTCCTGTCCTTCACCCTGTTTAGGAAATCTTCAAGATGCTTGTACGGCCCGTTCTTCTTCCGCTCATTGATGATGGCATCGGCAATCCCTTCTCCGGAGTTCTTCACGCTGTAGAGCCCGAATCGGATAATCTTGCCGTCGACTACGGTAAAGTTTCCATAGCTTTCATTGACGTCGGGAGCGAGCACCTGGATTCCCATTCGCTTGCATTCCTGTACTGAGACTGACACTTTCTCGACGTCGCCTGATTCATGGGTAAGGACCGAGCTCATGTATTCGGCCGGATAGTTGGCCTTGAGGTATGCGGTGATGTACGCCACTCGCCCGTATGACACCGAGTGGGCCTTGTTGAAGCCGTATGAGGCGAACGGCTCGATTTTCACCCATACGTCCTGCGCACGTTCCTTCGTCCAGCCGCTATGCGTCATGCAGCCCTTGATGAATTTTTCTTTCTGCAATGCCATTTCCTCCGGAATTTTCTTACCTACGGCTTTTCGGAATTTATCTACCTCTCCCCAGCTATATCCCGCGAGGAGGTGCGCCATCATCAAGAGGTCATCTTGGTATACGAGCACCCCGAACGTCTTTTTGAGAATTTCATATACGGCCGGGTCCATGTCCGGAATGTTCGTAGGGTCATGCTTTCGGGCGATGTAGTCCGGGATGAACTGGAGCGGTCCCGGTCGGTACAAGGCAACCATGGCGTTGATGTCATGGATGGAGTTCGGCTTGAGCTCCTTGAGGAAGCGCGTCATGCCGTCGCCGTTCAGCTGGAACAAGTCTTCAGTCTCTCCTCGCTGAAGCATTTCATATGTCTTCATGTCATCGAGGGGGATGGTGTCGATGTCGATCTTCAGGCCCTTGTCCTTGTTTCGGGCTTCGGCAATCTCGACCGCGTCGGCGATGATGGAAAGGTTCTTCAGTCCGAGGAAGTCGAATTTCAAGAGGCCTGCATCCTCGATCGAATACATGTCGTACTGCGTGATGATTTTCATCTCGCCTTTGGGATCGTACTGAAGCGGGGTGTAGTCGGTAATTTCCGTAGGGGAAATGACGACGCCTGCCGCATGGATGGAGATGTGCCTCGCGCAGCCTTCGATTTTCTTCGCCATGTCGATGACCTTCTGGACGTCCGGGTTCGTGTTGTACAGGTCCTTGAGCTCGGGAACTGTCTGAAGCGCCAGGTCGATGGTCATCGGAAATCCTTGCTTGCCCATCGGAATGATCTTGGCAATCTGATCGCCGAGCGCGAGAGGGAAGCCGAGCGCTCGCGTCACGTCGCGCACCGAGCCTCTTGCGGCCATCGTTCCGAACGTTCCGATCTGGGCCACCTTGTCCCGGCCATACTTGTTTCGGGTGTATTCCACCATCTCGTCTCGGCGGTTATCGGCGAAGTCCATGTCGATGTCGGGCGCGGACGGACGGTCGGGGTTCAAGAATCGCTCGAACGGAATCTCGTATTCGAGCGGGTCGATTTTGGTGATGCCGGAAAGATACGTGACCATCGAGCCGGATACGGACCCTCGAATGTTCGAGAGAATTCCGTTTTCTTTCGCATACCTGAGGAGGTCCGCCACTACGAGGAAGTACGGCGCGTACCCCTTGTTCCTGATCACTTCGAGCTCGTACTCGACTCGCTTCAAAGTTTCGGGAGTCTTTTCGACATTTTTTATTTCAAATCCCTTGTAGACGATGTCCCGAAGCTGCTCGTCATATGGCTTTTCAGAATCTTTGAACTTCTCATCGACTTCCATTTTCGGGAACACCCATTTGCCAAGCGGAATCTCAAGCGTGCATCGGTCCGCGATGACGGCCGTGTTGTCTATGGCTTCCGGCAAGTCGCGGAAAAGCATGAACATCTCCTCTTTGCTTTTGAACGAGAAATCGCCCTCGGCATCTTCCACCGGCCCGCTTGAGAAGCTTTTCTGAACCGAGAGAAGCGTCGTCCTGGCTTTCTTGTCATCCGGGTTCGTATAGAAAATGTTATGGCCCGCAACGATCGGAACTTCGCATTCCCTGGCAACCTGGATCATTCTCTCCATCGTCTGCTTGTGATCCTCGACGTCGTCGTGAACTGAAATCTCTATGAACAGGTTGCTCTCTTTCGGGTCAAGCGATGTCTTGTAAATCGACTTGTAGTACTCGACGACCTTCTTCGCTTCTTCCAGATTTCCCGTTCGCGCATGCGCTGCCGCTTCGCCTCCGAAAGAGGGAAGTATGGCAATGAGCCCTTCCGAGTGCTGCTCTGTCAGTTCCTTGTCGATTCGCGGCCGGTAGTAGAAGCCTTCGAAGTTCGAGCGGGTGACGAGCTTTACCAGGTTCTGATATCCCTCGCTGTCTTTCGCCAAAAGGACGAGCTTCTTCGTCTTGTTGTCGATTCGCGGCTCCTTGTCATGCCTCGTTCGAATGGCAACGAAGAAATCAACCCCGATGATAGGCTTGATTCCGGTGCCGTCGACTTCCTTTACGAATTCGATGGTCGCATACATGTTTCCGTTGTCCGTGATTGCCAAGGCGTCCATGCCGTACGCCTTGCATTTCTTGACCAAGTCCGGAACTTTCGGCAGCGCCTGAAGGAGCGAATAGTGAGTGTGCGTATGCAAGTGCACGTAGCGGCGCGCGCTTTTCGGATCAGCGTGTTCCGGCGCGACGATGTCTTTAGCTGGAGCCTTTGCCATATGAATACAGTATAAAATTTAAATTAAAAATTATAAAGCCTTGCGCGAATTTAATATGTTGTACAATGTGCGCATATGAGCGCTCATGCGAGGAAACGCCCAAAAAGACAGATAAAATGGCTCATCGGCATTGACGAGGTCGGGCGCGGTCCGCTGGCCGGTCCCGTCGGCATCGGCCTGTGCGCCGTTTCGTACAAGGGAACCGTTGCTCGGTCATACGAGCAGCTGTTAAGTCTCTATAAGAAAGAAATGAAGAAATCGTCGCTTGAGTATGCGCTCGGGAAGGACTCGAAGAAGATCAAGGAAGCCGTGCGCGAAGAATGGTTCAAATTTTTCTCAAAAATAAATAAAGGCGCGTTTAAGCCGAATGGCATGTTCGGTGCCGGGCTCGCCGGCAACTCGAGCGTTTCCGGCAATGGCCGCAATCCGGGGCATCGCGCCGTAAATTTTCTATACGCGTCGAAGTCGGCGCGGGAAATAGATTCGAAGGGAATCAGCGCGTGCATCAGGGATTCCATCGAAATTCTGCTCAAGAAGCATTGCGCGCTGGCCGGCGCGACCGAAGACGAATGCCTGGTGCTGCTGGATGGCAGCCTGAAAGCTCCGCAAATCTTTGGGAATCAGCATACGATCATCAAGGGGGATGAGAAGGAGCTGGTAATTTCTTTCGCTTCTATATTTGCAAAAGTCAGCAGGGACGCCTACATGAAGAAGCTTTCAGGAAAAGCTGAATATCTGGCGTATGAGTTCGGCGCGCATAAGGGGTATGGGACGCAGAGGCATCGGAACGCGATTTCAAGGCACGGAATTTGCAAAGAGCACAGAAAGACCTTTCTGCGCCGGCTTATCTGATCAGGCGCAAATAATGATAATATTGATTGCATCATGGAATCTCTGACTAAAATTTTAAATCGCGCGTTCGGTCTGGGCCTTGCGGAATTCATCATCTTCGGGCTGAAGCAGGCCCGGGCGGCCATTTTTGCCGGATCATTCATCGCCCTGCTTTTTGTCTCGAATTATGTTTCAGTCTTCGGCATGGCGCGGTACGACTTCTTGTTCGTGTTCGCGATTCTCATACAAGCCGTCCTGTATGTCACGAAGCTTGAAACGAAAGACGAGGTCAAGGTCATTTTTCTGTTTCACATCATCGGCCTGGTTTTGGAACTTTACAAGACAAGTCCCGGCGTCGGGTCGTGGAGCTATCCCGAAGAAGGCTTCTTCAAGATTGCCACCGTTCCTCTTTACAGCGGCTTCATGTATGCGGCTGTCGGAAGCTATATCAGCCAAGCCTGGAAAGTGATGAAGCTCAAGCTCACTCATTATGACAACTATGCGGCCAGCGTGATTCTGGGCTTTCTCATCTATCTGAACTTCTTCACCAATCACTATATATACGATTTCCGCCTCTTTCTGATAGCCGCCATCTTCATGCTGTTTTGGAAGGCTCGGGCGTACTTTACGGTCACCGATATCCGCCGCTCCATGAGCATGAATGTGGCGTTCATGCTCATCGCGTTCTTCATATGGATTGCTGAGAATATTTCGACGTATCTGGGCGCATGGAAGTATCCCGATCAGATTCATGAATGGACCGCCGTATCGACTCACAAGATAACCTCGTGGTTCCTGATGGTGATAATAAGCTTCATCATCGTCGCGTACTTGAAGCATTTTAAATCCGAGAGAAGGGCTGTCAAAGCTTGAGCGCGCTGCGCCATGACAGGCAAAGCCGGAAGGGGCGATACTCGGCATGAGCCGAGCTTGACTGATTTAAAAACAGTTGTATATTAATATGGTCCAGGCGCACCGACGTGCCTGGGCATTCAGAGATAACATCAAATCGAGGTACAAAGCATGGCAATGAAACAGCCGCCGCGAGGCAAACCGAAGAGCCCAGCAAATCGTGAAAAGGGAGGTGCCGGCCGCAAGCCGCCGTCTGGCCCGCCCAAAAATCATCGGGTCTGTCATTGCTAATGACCTGCCTCTCAAAAACCCCCAGGGTGTCTGTGCCATGCGCGCAGGCACCCTTTTTTCCGCCTCGGATTTCCATATAAAATGCTATAATTGCGGCATACAAGCATTAACAATTTATCTTAATTTCACTACTACCATGATTTACATCTTAACCGCGCTCGGGATAGTGCTTTTCGTCATCCTCATCTCCATCAGGCAGATCAATCAATATGAAAAAGGCGTAAAGTTCATGTTCGGAAAATTTCATCAGGTGATGAATCCGGGCTGGAGGCTTGTCTGGCCGATTATTCAGACGTATCAGAAAATAGACCTTCGAACAAAGGCGGTGGACGTGCCCGATCAGAATGCCATCACGAAGGACAACGTGCCGGTAAATGTGAACGCGGTTATTTACTACCGGGTCGCGGTTGCCGAGAAGGCGATTCTTGAAATAGAAAATTTCAAGCAGGCCATCATGCAGTACGCGCAGACGACCATGCGAAACGTTGTTGGAGAGGTCTCGCTCGACGAGCTTCTTGCCAGCAGAGACAGGGTTGCGACGAGAATCGAGCAGCTTGTGGAAGAAGTATCCGCTTCGTGGGGAATCGACGTGTCGAGCGTCGAGCTCAAGGACGTGAAGCTTCCTGAAAACATGGAGCGAACGATCGCGAAGCAGGCCGAAGCGGAACGGGAGAAGCGGGCCGTCATCATCACGTCGGAAGGAGAGCTCGCCGCTTCTCAGAACATGGCTCAGGCCGCTTCCGTCCTCTCGGCGGTTCCCGGAGCGCTTCATCTCAGGACGCTGCAGTCCCTGAACGACATTTCTTCCGATCATTCGAATACGGTCGTCTTTGCGGTTCCGCTCGAGACGCTGCAGGCATTTTCGGGATTCAATAAGGCGCAGCCGCAGGGCGGCAGGCCGACAACGACCGTGCAGCTGTAAGCGGCAGGTCTGGAAAGAAAACCGCTTCGGAGGCTCTTCGCATGAGATTCGGCGGGTCGCCAGCTTGAGGAGTTGAGCATAAATTCATGTAGTAATTTTTAAAAAATGCTAATATGTTCTATATGAAGAAAATAACGTACATGCTTGCGGCGGTCTTGATAATTGCCGGAGGAATTTATGCATATGATTTACAAGCCAGGAAAACTATCGAAGAGATTTCTCAGATAAAAAATGTCGAGGCGCTGCGGACCGAGAATAACCTGCCTATCGTCATCGAATCTGACATTGAATATTTTGCCGGCGCGAAAGGGCATTTCGCGAGGCCTGAAGCTCCCGGCGAATATCCGGGCGTCGTCATGATTCACGAGAACAGGGGACTTCGCCCTGAGACGAAGGCCGCGGCCGAGCAATTGGCGCGAGAAGGATACATGGTTCTCGCGGTCGACCTCTTGGGCGGGCCCGTCGAAACGCAGGAAGAGGCTCGTGCCCTGTCAGCCGCTTTCAAGCAGGAAGCCGGCCTTGCAAACATGAAATCCGCGGTCAAGTTTCTGAAGGCGAAGGGCGCGGTCAAGATCGCCTCGCTCGGCTGGTGCTTCGGCGGCGCTCAGTCGCTCCAGCTCTCCTTGTCAGAACCGCTTGACGCGACGGTCATTTACTACGGAAGGCTGGCGACAACGACCCAAGCCCTGGAACCTATCGGATGGCCGGTTCTCGGAATCTTCGGGGATCAGGACCAGGTCATCTCCGTCGAGAGCGTCAGTCAGTTCGAATCCGCCCTTGACGAACTCGGAGTACAAAATGAAATTCACATGTACAAGGGGGTGGGCCATGCATTTGCGAATCCGTCCGGAATGAGCTATGCGCCGAATGAAACGCGGGACGCGTGGGACAAGACGCTCGCTTTTCTCGAGGAACATCTGAAGTAGTCACGGCATGCTCGGCCAGGCGCAGGCGATGGGCAAAAGAATATTGTGCCTGTACAGAAGGTCGGAAGGAAAGAGGTTGTCGGCGATGGTTTCCGGAAATTCGTACATAAAAGTCTGCGAATACTCGACTTTGGAGGATGCCGTCGACATTTTGAAGATGGAGCTGAAATAAGCTATCATTAGCAATCTTGCAAATCGAGCCTCGGCGGGGTACGATTTCGGTCAGGTCAGTTCAACTCAGACAACAGAATACAAACCAACCAGGAAAGGAATCAGCTCATGAAAATGAATTCAGGATCAGGCTTATTTGGCAGCAGATTGAAAATCGGCATTTTGGGCGGAGGCCAGCTCGGCAAGATGCTGGCTCAGGCCGCTCACAAATTCGGATTTCAGACCATGGTCTTCACCGACGCGCACGGATGCGCATGCGACGTTTCGCCGCACATCATCGCTCCGTATGACGACGAGGACATGCTCTGGCAGTTTTTCCAAGACTTGGACGTCGTCACGCTGGAATTCGAAAGCATCCCGCTTTCGGTTCTGGACTTTCTCGAAAGCCTGTCCGATGACGAGGCTCCCTCGTTCTATCCGGGACGCAGGGCTTTGGAAACATCGCAGAATCGGGCATCCGAGAAAAAGATGGCACGGAGGCTCGGAATCAAGACTCCCGAGTTTTGGATTATCGAACGCGCCGATGACCTGTCTCAGGTCAATGCGTATCCGGCGATCATCAAGACTGCTACAGGCGGATATGACGGCAAGGGGCAAAGAAGGGTCGCCTCGGCAAAAGAGCTGGGGGAAGCTTTCGAATCTTTCGGGAACGTCCCCTGCGTCGCGGAAGAGGTCGTCAATTTCAGTCATGAAATCTCGGTCATTTTGGCCCGGGATCAGGACGGGGAAATTGTCGCGTACGATCCGTTCGAAAATCATCATGAAGGAGGAATCCTGCGCACGACGCGCTGGCCGCTCGGTCGGACGTTTTGCGGGACGCACAGGGATGACGTAATCAGGCAGGCCGTCGGAATGGCTTCTCAGATCGCGTCGGATCTCGACATTGTCGGCCTTCTGGCAGTGGAGATGTTCGTCCTGAAGGACGGCGCCGTGCTCTTCAACGAAATCGCGCCTCGTCCTCATAACAGCGGACATGTCACGATCGAGTGCGCCCGGACTTCGCAGTTCGAGCAGCATATCCGGGCCGTTGCCGGCCTGCCGCTCGGCTCGCCGGAAGCGGTTTGCTTCGGGATGATGACTAATATCATCGGTTCCTTGGACGAAGCGGTTCACGGAAGCTTGGAGAATGATCCTCGGAAATCATTCCATTGGTACGGAAAAGGCCCCAAGCCCGGACGCAAGCTCGGGCACATCGTCGAATATGATTCGATCGGCATGCCCGGCAAGCCGAAAGCCCGTCTCGTTCCTCGCCGCGAATCAATCGGCCGGGTCGTAAAGTCTTAAGCCCCTTAAGCCCGGCCGAAGCCGTGTTGGAAATTGCAGCGCAGAGTCCCGTACTCTGCGCTGTTTTCATGGATTCATCTTTGCAAAAAAAAGACCAACATGAATGTTTACTTAAGCCGGCATCCTGTATGGCAAGGATGCCATATGCTATGATTTCTTCATTACAACTTAATGAAAATAACATGATCAAGTCAATCGGTTTCGTGGCATACCCCGTGACAGACATGGCGCGTGCCCGGAAGTTTTATCAGGAGATGTTCGGGTTGGCCCTGAATCCGGAGTTTGACGAGGCGAGCGAAAGCTGGACGGAATTCTTGATAGGCGACAGCGCCCTCAGTCTTGGAAAGATGCCCGGCTGGGAGCCCACTACTCAGGGTCCCTCGATGGCGCTCGAGGTGGCCGACTTCCAAGAGGTCATAGACAAGCTCAAGTCGGCAAGCGTGGAATTCCTGATCGAGCCTCAAAGCTATCCGACCTGCCAGATGGCTTCCATAAAGGATTCTGAAGGCAATGCGGTCCTCATTCATCAGCTTGCCGAAAAGAAATAACGGAGTCCGGGGCTTGCAGGGCCGCAGGGCCGGAAGCCGGCACGGAAGATCATCCGGAACCCTTTCGCCATGTTGCCAATATTCAAAAAATGAGTATACTGAAGCCCTATGGTAAATCATATGCGACATACCCGAGGTCATACTCGGAATAGGCGAAGTCATCACGCCCTAGCCGGCGTAGGCTCTATTTTGTGTGCTAACTGTGGTCAGCCTAAGCTCAAGCATATCGCATGTTCGCACTGCGGACAGTACAAAGGAAACGACGTACTCGAAATGTCAGCTAAGGCGGACAAGGCTCAGGCAGCGGACAAGTCTAAAAAATCAACTCGAAGCAAATAATAAAAGCCGCGTTCCTCATCGGAGGCCTGCGCTTTTTATTTTTACTCGCATGTTGAGCGCTTCGATTATTTAGTGTACACTTAAGGACAGCAAGAAATATAACTTTGATATGGCCAACAGGCACCTTTCACGATCAATAGCTCTGCAATCACTCTTTGAATGGGATTTTCGAAATCTCCCTGAGACTGCTATTTCTGACATCCTCCACAAAAACACGGAAGAGTTCGCTCCTGGCATGGGCGATTTTTCTTTTATAAAAAACCTGGCTGACGGGGTCCTGAAAAAAAGGCAGGACATCGACCTCATCATCGAGAAGGCCGCTCCGGAATGGCCGATTCCCAAGATTGCCATCGTGGACAGGAACGTGCTTCGCATCGGCCTTTATGAGCTCATCTTCGGCGACAGGAAGGAGGTTCCGGCAAAAGTCGCCATCAACGAGGCTATCGAGCTTGCCAAGTCTTTCGGCGGCGAGACATCGGGCAAGTTCGTGAACGGCGTGCTCGGCGCGGTTTACAAGGAAATGGGCGAGCCGGGCAAGGAAGAGGTGTCGACCCGAAAGGCGAAGGCCGAGAAGAAGGAGGTACCATATGAAGAAATGCCGATCAAGAAGCTCGGCGGCGCGGTCGTCTACGCATTCCATGACGGCGAAATATATTTCGCGCTCGTGCATGACGTGTTCGGCCATTGGACGCTTTCAAAGGGCAAGCTGGACGAGACGCTTGACGTCTCAGCCGGCACCGCTCAGAAGGTCAAGGAAGAAATGGGCATCGACGTTTCCATCGAGGAGGAGCTGGCGCATAACGAGTATATCGCGTCGCATCCCGAAGAGGGCAAGATGCGAAAGCAGGTGACGTATTTCCTGGCAAAAGGAGAGTACGTGCCGCTTACTTTGGGAGAGAGCGGCGGGCTGGACGACGCCAAGTGGTTTAACGCGAAAGACCTCCTCACCTTGAATTTTTATAACGACATTCTGCCCATCGTGACCAAGTCGGTTCAGATATTGCTAAAAAAGCAAAATGTGGTAGCGTAAGGGTCAATAGGAGCTCTCCCTGCGGCGTGGTCAGGATTATATACATACAAAATAAGGATTAAATCAAAAGCAATGGACTTTCATCTATTCGAAGCAAGCATCGGGGTAGAATTCAGGAATAAGGACTTGCTCAAGCAGGCCTTCATTCACAGGTCATATCTCAATGAAAACAAGAATCTCAAGCTCGAGCACAACGAACGCCTCGAGTTTCTTGGCGATGCGGTCCTCGAGCTCGTCATCACGGTATATCTCTACGAGAAATATCCTGAAAAGGCGGAGGGCGACCTGACGGCATACCGGTCGTCGCTCGTGAACTCGAACACGCTTTCCGCCGCCGCGGAAAAGATGGGCGCGAACGCGTTCCTCCTTCTCTCGAAAGGCGAAGCCAAGGACACCGGCCGAGCTCGGCAATACATCCTCGCGAACACGTTCGAGGCCGTCGTCGGAGCAATCTATCTTGATCAGGGATATGACGCGGCATCGAAGTTCATATCGTCGCAGCTTTTCGGCCTCATCGACGACATCGTTGAAAATAAAAAGTTCATCGATTCGAAGAGCTTTTTCCAGGAAGCCGCGCAGGAAAAGACGGGCATCACGCCTTCGTACAAGATAATCAAGGAAATCGGCCCTGACCATAACAAAGTTTTCACTGTCGGCGTGTATTTGAAAGACGACTTGGTCGTCACGGGCGAAGGGAAGTCAAAGCAGGAAGCCGAGCAAAATGCGGCGCACAAGGCGCTTGAGCTGAAGAAGTGGGGGAATGAGTAGTGTTGCGTGCTGAGAAGGAACCAAGTAAAAAACGGCTTCCTGATTCAGGAAGCCGCTTTCTTGGGGCGGAGGTCATTGCGCGGAAAGCAGCGATTCGCCGCTCTTGAGGCGCTTTTGCAAGAGCCTGAAGCTCCTGCAATCATGTGAATTGTTCCGTGAATAAAAGATGAAAATCTGATAGAATGTGACCACGTATGTCATTCGTGTCCCGCCTCAAATCCCTGGAAATAAACGGCTTCAAGTCGTTTGCGAAAAAGAGCTCCCTGACGTTCTCTTCTCCCATCACGTCCATCGTCGGTCCGAACGGTTCGGGCAAGTCGAACGTCGCGGAGTCTTTCCGGTTCGTGCTCGGCGAGCAGTCGCTCAAGTCCATGCGAGGCAAGAAAGGCGAAGACCTGATTTTCAACGGCGGGAAGGACAGCGCCCGCGCGAACAGGGCTTCGGTGAAAGTTGTCTTTGATAATACGAACAGGATGTTCAACATGGATTTCGACGAGATATCCATCGAGCGCGTGGTGCACCGGGACAGCGTCAACGAGTATTTCATAAACGGAACGCTCGTGCGGCTCAAGGATGTCGTCGAGCTTTTGGCGTATGCGAACATCGGCTCGTCCGGCCACCACATCATTTCGCAAGGCGAAGCTGATCGGCTTCTTTCCGCCCAGCCCAAGGACAGGCGGGAAATGATAGAGGACGCGCTCGGCCTCAAGGTCTATCAATATAAAAAGGAAGAGAGCGAGAAAAAGCTCGACAAGACCGCGAACCATGTCAAGGAGCTTGAATCGCTCCGTCGCGAAATTGCCCCGCATATAAAATTCTTGCGCAAGCAAGTTGAGAAAGTCGAGAAGTCCGTCGCCTTGAGACAGGAGCTCATAGAGCTGTATAAGGCATATTTTGCAAAAGAAGACGCATATCTGAAGGCCGAGAAGACGATGCTTGCCGAGGAAAAGAAAGCTCCGCAGGCCGAGCTCGATTCGCTTCATAAGGATTTGGCCCATCACAAGAAGATTCTCGACGAGGCCAAGGCAAATCTGGGACAGAGCTCGAAGATGTCCGACTTGCTGTCGCTTGAGCAGGAGATGCGCGATACTCGAAGCAAGAAAGATTCATGCACGCGCGAGCTCGGCAGGCTGGAGGGAGAGGTCTCGTACCTCAAGAGGGCAATCGACAAGAAGCTCAAGGAACATTCGGAGCCGGCCGTCAGCACGAAGCAGGTTTACCTGCGGGACGTCGAGCGGATACAGCGCGACATCGACGTGAAAGCGACCGT
This sequence comes from uncultured Candidatus Saccharibacteria bacterium, assembly GCA_964550955.1. Lineage (GTDB taxonomy): Bacteria > Patescibacteriota > Minisyncoccia > Phycocordibacterales > CAIZLB01 > VEQN01. The sequence goes on along the minus strand of CAZKAF010000001.1, from coordinate 412,911 downwards.
TGCCGTCGAGGCCCTGAACGGAGAGGGGGAGCATGGAAATGAAAGCATTGAGAATCGCCTCGAATACGTCAAGCAGATGCTCGGCGAGATCAAGGAAAGCATCGGCGGCTTCGTCGCGCATCATAAGGACGCCGAACAGATTCATGTCGTCGATACGGCGGCTGAGGAATCTGAAATCAGGAGAGTCACGGAAGAGATGGCGGTTCTTGAAGAAAGGATGAAGGTGTATTCGGAGGAAGAGATTGCCCAGTCTGAGCGATATTCAAGCATCAAGGTTGATATTGACAAAGAGCGAGACAAAAATGTTGAAAGCGAAAAGGCCGTTCTGGTCATAATGTCTCGGCAAAACGAGCTCCACAGTTACTTGGAAACGATCAAGGCCAAGGAAGAGCGCGTGCGAGTCGAGGAAGAGGATTTCAAGCGGGAGGTCTATGAGGCGGGAATGCTTGTCGGGCGCGATGCCGTTGACTATCAGCGGGCTGACGCGGGAAACGACGCCGGGGACTCTTCCTCCGCGTCTCCTGAAAGAGAGCCCCGGTCTGTCCAGGTTGAAAAGCGCAGGGCCATTGAGAAGACCAAGATTCGCCTTGAGGAAATGGGCGGAGCGGGAGGCGACGACGTCATGCGCGAGTTCAAGGAAGCCGAGGAGCGAGACGCGTTCCTGGCGCGAGAATTGCAGGATCTCATAACTTCTTCGGAATCCCTCAAGAATCTCATAGCCGAGCTCAATCAGAAGCTCGACGGGCTGTTCAAGGAGGGCATCGGAAAAATCAACAAGGAATTCAATAAGTTCTTCGGGCTCATGTTCGGCGGCGGCACGGCCGAGCTGAAATTGATTCGCGAAGAGCGAAGGCGGAGGAAAAAGGCCGGGTCCGGCGAGTTTGACGAAGGAGGCGACTTGTCCCTGGCGCTTCAAGAAGAGCTTGCGGATGACGCGCCGGCCGAAGAGGGAATTGACATCCATGTCTCATTGCCTCATAAGCGGATCAAGGGCCTGACAATGCTTTCGGGCGGAGAGCGGGCGCTCACGTCCATCGCGCTCCTTTTTGCCATGTCCCAGGTCAATCCGCCGCCATTCGTCATTTTGGACGAGACGGATGCTGCCCTCGACGAGGCAAACTCGCGAAAGTACGGCGACATGATCGAGGCGCTTTCAAAGCACTCGCAGCTTATTTTGATAACTCATAATCGGGAGACGATGTCCCGCGCCGGCGTCATCTACGGCGTGACGATGGGAGGGGAAGGATACTCGAAGACGCTCTCCATCGCCTTCGATGACGCGGTAGCGGTGGCCAAGTAAGCCTCCTTTCCGGCCCCTTCTTAATTGCGCTTCGAATTTTTTGCGGAATCGCAGTTTCGAGACAGCGGAAGAAGCCTTCCGCTGATTTGACATTATAGGATAATATTATATAATAATCACCGGAGTTCCGATTCTCATCGTCTTTAAGCAAATGCCGGGCAGTCAGGGTTGGTTGTCCGAAACGTGTTTAAGAACATGGACGAATTCACGCGCATGCCGCCGCGAGGCCTCATGCGTCATTCAAACAAGCGGGCGCCTTGAAACCGTCCGAACTCTCCTGTCATTCGTGAGTTGGCAGAAGCAGTAGTCCAAGATGTGATAGGGATAATGCGATATGAAGAAACATGCAATTGAAGGATACCTCGCCGTCTCGCTCAACTTCGTCGTTGAGGAGATCGGCAAAAGCGGCGAAGCGCTTGTCAGGATCACGTCGGTGGAAGATGCCGATGATGAATGGATGACAGGGAGAAAGATTACGACTCCCTGCTGCCAGGCGCTTGCCGTGGTCGCGGCTTCGAAGAAAAAAGCGAAGCTCCCGTTTGAATACCGGGCCGGCGGCGAGATGTGCCAGTTGGAAAAAGCCGACAAGATGCACGGCTTGGCAATTGCCGACAAGAAAAAGGGGATAATTTTTCTCCAGCTTGTCGTTCAGGGGTCGCAGCTCGAGCATTTCCTGGGTCAAACGAGTTCCTCGCAGCCGCTTCCGGAAAAGGGCGCGGGCAAAAAAGGCTTCAAGCCGCATAATGACCCTGTCGTTGAAAGCTTCGACTCTCGTCCCGACCTGCGGGAAGCCGAACTCGTGCTCAGGCAGGCAACGGCGGCGTAAAGGACGGGCTTGTTCCCGACGCGGGCGTCATGGTTCGCATGTTTGACTTCGGTCTCTCATGCGCGCCGTGACGCCTGTTTTTTTATTGCAAGATAATCGTGGCAAAAGAAATGTCAACCTGAACACCGACTACGCCACCAGCTGAAAATCCAGCATCTTGGCGTCGAGGTCCGCGCTGACGAGCTTTACCTTGATCTTGTCGCCGATGTTGAACTGCGTTTTCGTGTTCTGCCCGACTACGCGGTAGTTCTTCTGATCGACGCTGTAGAAGTCGTCCGGTTTCAGGTCCTTGAGCCGGATAAGTCCTTCCGCCTTGGCTTCAGGTTCTTCGACGTACATGCCCCATTCGGCAACGCCGGAAACTGTAGCTTCGAATGTCTGTCCGATCTTGCTCATCATGTATTCTACCTGCTTGTACTTCACGGAAGCTCGCTCCGCGTCAGCCGCTTCAACTTCCCGGCGTGATGAGTCCATGCAGATTCGCTCAAGCGTCACGGCCATATGCTGCGGAACAGTCTTGCCTTCAAGCAGAAGTGCGAGAATGCGATGAACCATGAGGTCGGGGTATCGTCGGATAGGGGACGTGAACTGCGTATAATAGTCAAAAGCGAGGCCGAAGTGCCCTGTGTTTGCTGTCGAGTAGGTTGCCTTGGCCATTGAGCGAAGCGTCGCTATCTTGATGATCGGCTCGGCAGGCGATCCTTCTATTTCATGCAAAAGCTTCTGAATGTCTTTCGGGGAAATGTTCTTGTGCGGATGGAATTCGAATCCGAGCGCGCGGACGAATATGCCCAGGTCCTGCAGCCGCTCCATGTCCGGCGTATTGTGAACTCGATATACCCCGGACTTTTCAGTCTTTATTTCTTTATTCTTTTTTGATACGAACTCTGCCACTTCTCTGTTCGCGAGCAACATGTATTCCTCCACGAGCTTGTGGGCATCAAGCCTTTCTTTCTTATATACGGCGATGGGTCGTCCGAGCTCATCGAGCTTGAATTTGATTTCGGTCGTTTCGAAGTCTATTGAGCCTTTTTCCTTTCGGCCCTTGAGCATCTGCTTTGCCAGCCTGTTGAATTCGACGAGCTCGACGGCATATGGCGCGACCTGCCAAGCCGCCGGATTGTCCGGGTTCACCGTGTCTTCATTGAAAACGGCGTCGCTTTCCGCGAGGGGCTTTTTCAGCGTCACCTTGTCGAGAACCTCCTGCGCCTCTTCATATGAGAATCGCTTGTCCGAATGTATTATCGTTCGGCCAAACCATTTGTCTAAAATATGGCCGTCTCTTGTCATGGTAAAAATGGCAGAAAAGGCGAATCGGTCTTCGTGCGGGTTCAAGCTGCACATGCCGTTCGAGAGAACCGAAGGAAGCATCGGAATGGTTCGGTCTACGAGATATACGGAAAAGGCGCGCTTCCGGGCCTCGATGTCCAGCGCCGTTCCGGGGCGGACATAGTGCGCCACGTCCGCGATATGGATGCCTACTTCATAAAATGCTTCCGGCAGCGCCTCGCCGCCGTAGCTTTTTGTCTCATGCGACCAGGCGCGCCTTTCCTCGGGCTTGAGCGGTCGGATGGAAAGGGCATCGTCGAAGTCTTTCGCATCGAACGGGTCGATGGTTGCGGTGAATACGCCTCGCATGTCTCGGCGAGAAGCCAGCTCTTCCGCCGAAGGGGCGAGGGAGCTGTATTCCTTGGCAGCATCTTCTGCCTGAGCGACGACTTCGTCGTCAAATGTCGTGTCGAACCCGCGTTCGAGCACGATGGATTCCATCTCGGCATTGTTCTCGCCTTTCTCGCCTATTACGCGGACAAGCGATCCCGGAGGCACTCGTCCGTCTCGTTCGGACCAGTTTTCCGCGTCAATTGCCGCAAGGGCCTTCACGCTTTCCCGCGCGTCAGGGGAAGAAATCTTAATGATGATATTTGCCCGTCGGTCGTCCGGAGCCAGGACATGCGTATCCTTGATATCTCCATATCCTTCAGGGTCCTGAATATACCAGGAGGTGTTTTCGCCCTTCATGATCGTTCCCACGAACTGCAGCTTTCGTCGTTCCATGACCTTCGTCACTCTGCCGTATTCAGCGCCCCTAAAGCCGTTGTAAAGCTCTATTTCAACGGTATCGCCGGGCAGGGCAGTGGCTATGTCCTGCGCTTCTACCGGCACGTCTTCTTCCCGGCCTTCCACTTGCACGAAGCCCTTTCCTTTGGCGTTCAGGGATATTGCCCCTATGAGTTTATTGTTCATATATAGCCTATATGCTACCAGAAATTGACAAGACTGCATAATGGAGTACTTTATTTACGGACCATAAGGACCCGTTCTCGCATAGCGGCCATTTCTGGAAGCTTGCACCAAACAAATACCAAACCAATAGACACATTGACCCATGTACCCAGACCAAGAAGCAAGGGAAAAAGCTCTTCGCGAAATCTGCGAACGAAGAGGCGTGCTCGTGACGGACACGCACGTGATTTTGTCAAAAAAAGATCCAGTCACGGGCGAATGGATGCATTCTGACACATATTTCAATAAGAATAAGCTTTTCATTTATCCGACTGACAGCGAGGCTGTCGGACGCATGATGGCGGAGTCGGCAAAGGAAATTGCCGACATGTGCAGTCCTCAGGATAACTGCGGCAGCCCGTCATGCATTGTCGGACCGGCAGTCAGCGGAATCATCCTCAGCCATGTCACCGCTTCGGCATACTGCCGCCTTTCAGGCTCCGAGGTGTCAACGCTTTTTGCTGAAAAAATCAGAGATGATTTTGCCCTCGGACGCGGTTACGATGCCTTGGTCAAGGGAAAGGGTGTCATCGTCGTTGAGGACGTCATCACTTCCGGCGGTTCGGTTCGCCAGACCGCCGAAGCGGTCCGCGAAGCAGGAGGCTTCGTTCGCGGAGTGGTCGCTGTCTGCAACCGCGGAGGAGTCACGGCGGAAATGCTCGGCGTCGAGCACTTGCGGTCGATCATGACTCTCGAGGCGCGAAGCTGGAAGGAGTCCGAGGTCCCCGGCTGGCTCCGGTCGCGCCCTGTCCGCACGGATATTGGGCATGGCAAAAAGTATCTGGAAGAAATGAAAGATGCTGATTCTGACCCTGACGATCAGACCGAAGGGGAGGGTTTCCCGCACATCTGAAGCCGTTCATTTGCAGGCGTCATGTGCCCCCGGAGGCCCCAGAGCGTTATTTTCAGGCTGCAGAGCCCGAGATTGACGCCCTGGGGCTTTTTTGATACTATCTACGCACTTATGTTAATGATACGACTACAACGAGTTGGACGAAAGAACGAGCCTTCATTCCGGTTGGTCCTTACTGACTCAAAAAACGCTGCTCAGAGCGGCAAATTCTTAGAAATCCTCGGCTCTCACAGCTTCAGAAAGGACGGTACCATTTTGAAAGCGGACCGAATCAAGCATTGGGTCTCAATGGGCGCTCAGGTCTCCGACACGGCTCACAACCTTCTTGTCACGAACAAGGTTCTCGAAGGAAAGAAAAAGAACGTTCTCCCTAAAAAGTCCGTTCCGAAGAAAGAAGAAGTCGCGGCTTAAATCTCCTTACTTAAAAAACACCTCGCTTCGGCAAGGTGTTTTTTTTGATGCAGGGGGGGGCGGGGAGGATTTGCAGCAAAAGAGGCTCCAAGCAGGAAGACGGGCGGGTCTCCTTTAGATGGACTTGATTCTGAGCTTTGTCTGCCTGTCCTTGTCGATGCGCGGAAGCTTGATGGTGAGGACCCCTTGGTTTTCGACGGCCTCGGCCCGCTCGATGTCGACTTCGTGGGGAAGCCGCACGGTGCGCGAAAATGAGCCCCAATAGAGCTCCTGGACCATGTAGTCCTGATCGGCGATTGTCTTTTCTTCCCGTCTTGAGCCTCGGAGCGTGATGGAATCTCGCGAGATGGAAATGTCCATGTCTTCCTTCCTGACTCCAGGAACGAGCGTTCGGACGATGATGTCATCCGGAGTCTGGTAGACATCCACCGAAAGCTCTCCTTCGCCGGCCTGTTCCTCCATCCATGATGATTTTCCGGACTGGATGTTCGGCCTTCGGATTTCCTGAACTTCTTCCACCACTTCTTCGGGCTGGAAAAAATCGTCTTCGTCCATGTTCACGCTTCCGGTTAGTCGTTCAAAAAAAGATCGCTTTTTCATAATGTAATAATTAAAATTCTTTAATAGTTTTTACCTTTTCAAGTGCAAGGATGAGAATAATCAGCGTAATCCAGACATATGAGAAGGCGACGAAAATCATTCCTTTCTGCACCTCCGTTAGTAGTATTATAAGTAAGTTGAAGAGCGCATGCAACAGGGTGGCCGTCACAAGTCCCGCGAATGTCCATATCCGCTGGAGATATATCGGCTTGTAGTATGCATATGCGATGAAAAGGGAAAGGACGCCGGAGGACGCGACGTGGAGCAGGTTCGCGCCCATGAACCTGAGGTTGCCGGTCATGAGCGTCACGAGCGTTTCTCCTTGCAGAAGCGGCCCGATCAGGAACAGCATGTTCTCGAGGGCCGAGAATCCGAGGGCCGCCGTCATGAGGTACACGAAGGCGTCTATGGGCTCGTCGAAGACGTTCGGCTTGAGCCTGAGCGCCACGGCATACGCGCAGTAGTATTTGATTATTTCCTCGATTCCAGCCCATATGAAGATGTTGGTCTTGTCGGTCGAATCGAACGGTATTCCCGTGGCATACCCGATGATTGCCTGAAGCGGAAATACGAAAAGGACTCCGACCATGCCTGCCAGGAACGTCATCCAAAGTATGCTTTTCGGTTCCTTGTGATCGTGGCTTTCGTGCATCCAGAACCAAAGCCAGACGAGCGCCGGCAGAAGCCCGCCCAAAAAGGAGATGAAAAAGATTTCAACTACTACCGAGGGCGATTGGATGAATTGTAAAAGCGAATTTAGTACGGCCATTTTTGCGCCATCAAAAGATCGGTCGGTCTTATTGTAGCATGATTCTTTTCAGTCAGGCTTCGGGCCGTGCCCAGGAGCGACCAGATTTCTTCCGTGACATGCGGCATGAACGGATGCAGCGCGGTCACGAGGATTCTGAGCGTGTGAAGGAGAAACTGCGCGCGGGACGCCTTGTCCTCTTCGGTTATGCCGCTTTCTCCCTTGAATATGGCCTTGCTTTCTTCGAGAATGACGTCCGCAAACGCGCTCCATGCATACTGATACATCTTTTCCGAAGCAAGATGGTATTTGTATTCCTCGATTTCTTTCGTGACGTTCTTGAGAACCTCGTCGCGCTCGCTGATGCGCTCGATATCCCTCTCCGACCAATCCCTGAATTCGGCATCGTATGCGATTTCCGCCCCGCCCGGTCCGGCTGTCTTCACGGCCGTAAGCACGAACCTGGTGATATTCCAGACCTTGTTGGCAAAATTCTTGAAGCCCTTGATCTTGTTTTCGTCCACGCGGGTGTCCGTTCCGGGCGCCGTTGCCATCGCATAAAACATCCGAAGGGCATCCGCTCCATATTTTTCGGCGATTTCCATCGGATCTCCGCCGTTTCCGAGCGATTTGCTCATTTTCCTGCCCTGCATGTCCCGCATTATTCCGTTGAAATACACCGTTTCAAAAGGAGTCTGTCCGAGCGCGTAGCCGGTCATGAGAATCATTCGGGCAACCCAGAAGAAGATGATGTCCGGGCCGGTTATGAGGATGCTTGTCGGATGGAACCTTGCGAGGTCCGTTCCGGCCTTCGCCTTGCCGGTCGCGCCGTCAAAGGCGTCGGGCCATCCCATGGTCGAGAATGTCCAAAGCCCCGAGGAGAACCAGGTGTCGAGCGTGTCCTCGTCCTGCATCCATTCCGCGGCGTCAGGAAGGCCCGCTTCTTCGGGAGAAAGGATTTCGCAGCGAGTTTCCAGCACGTTGCCCTCGGCATCTTTCTTGTACCAAACGGGAATCCTGTGCCCATACCAAATCTGCCTTGAAATGCACCAGTCGTTCAGGTTGTTGATCCAGTTGAAGTACGTCTTCTCGTAATGTTCGGGCAGGAGAGAGACTTGCCCTTCCGACACGGCCTTCTGCATGATTTCCTTGAGGGAAACCTGCTCGCCCGTCCGGATTCCGTCGATGTGAGAATGCCGCATCTTGAACGGCTTGTTCACGGCGACCCACCATTGCTTCATGATCTGGGGCTCGATTGTCATGCCGGTTCGTTCCGCGGTGGCAATATTGTGGACGTAATCTTCCTCCTTCGTGACAAGATTCTTTGCCCTGAGCTTTTCGACTATTTTCTGTCGCGCTTCGGAAATCTTCATGCCGCCGAATTCGCCGACCGTGTCGGTCTTTAAGAGCTTGCCGTATTTGTCGATAATCTGCTCCTTGTCAAGATTGTGCCGTTCCGCGATTTCAAAGTCGATGGCGCTGTGCCATGGAGTAATGGTCATGACGCCCGTTCCGAATTCCATGTCGATCGAGCTGTCCTTGATGATCGTGGCGGTTATCGGGCCGTTGATCCATTCCAGGCTGATCTTTTGGCCGTGCTCGTAATCGGCATATCTTTTGTCATCAGGATGCATCACTACGTATTTGTCGCCGAATTTTGTCTCAGGCCGAGCAGTGCCTATTTCAAAAGGCCCGTATTTAAAATAGTAGAATTTGGTCTTTTCTTCCACGTGCACTATTTCGTCATCGGAAATGGTCGTCTGCCCTTTGGGGTCCCAGTTTACGATTCTGTCTCCCTGGTAGATGAGTCCGTCGTCATGCATCTGCTTGAATACGGTGCGTACCGCCTTGTTGCGGGCCTCATCGAGCGTGAACGCTTCTCGCGACCAGTCCAGGCTCGCGCCCATTCTCTTGATCTGAGAGACGATGGTGTCGTGACTCTGCGTGGCGTATGCGTTGATTCGGTTGAGCAATTCTTCGCGCCCGAGGTCATATCTGTTCTTGCCTTCTTTCTTTGAAATGTCCTTTTCCACTTTCGACTGCGTCGCGATGGCCGCGTGGTCCGTTCCGGGAATCCAGAGCGTCTTCTTTCCCCTCATCCGCTCGAAGCGGATGCTGATGTCCTGAAGCGTCGCCATGAGGCCGTGCCCGAGATGAAGCGTTCCCGTCACGTTCGGGGGAGGGAGAATGATGGAGAAGCTCTCGGCGTCTTCGGAAGTCAGTCCCTCCTTGATGCAGACGTCGGGATTTGCAAGGCCGCTTTTTTCTTCTATGCTGATCACTGCAGGTTCGGTTGCCTGAGGGTTGTAAGGCGACAATAGGATTTTCGGTATGTCCGGTTCCTGGTATGTCTGACCAGGATTTGCCAGGCTTTCCTGACTCTGATTATTTTGTGTCATGATTCAGACAGTCTAGCAGAAAACGGGGCTTTAGATAAGGGCTGCGCCATAAGGCGAATCCTGGCCGGACGACATGAATTTCAGCCGAATCTTTTCTAAAAACTCATGTTTCCGTCGGCCCTCAGTTCTGCCAGTCGAGCGGTTTCAGAAGGGTCAAACAATACTTCGTTCTCGGTGCCGCTTTTCTGGGCAGAAATTATGCGCAAATATCCCGCCATGCCTATCATGACCGAGTTGTCCGTCGAAAGGTCAAGCGAAGGAGTGAAAAGCGTCACGGGACTTTCTCCCGTCAGGAATTCGCTCTTTGGTTCGAATTTGTCCTGTGGCCCAAATTCATTTTTAATCATTTTTTCAAATTCAGAGCGTATATATGAGTTGGCGATTACGCCTCCTCCGATAATGAGCGATTTCGCGCCTGTTTCCTTGAGCGCCCGTCTTGTCTTTGAAATCAGGACCTCGGTCACTGCGTTTTCAAATTCTTCGGCAAGCATCTTTTTCTCGTCTTCCGCGAGTTCTGGCGGCGCGTCCGTATCAGCGAGCTCGGTTCTTTCCGCCAGCTTCTTCTTCACTGCATAAAGCACGGCCGTCTTGATGCCGGAAAATGAAAAATTCAAATCTTTCGAATGAATCATCGGTCGAGGAAGGGTCCACGCCGGAGAGCCGCCTTCGTCCGCATGTTTTTTTGCCAGTCCTGCCTTTCGGCTTTCGTCAGCAAGTTTTGAAATCTTCGGGCCGCCGGGGTACGGAAGGTTCAGAAGGCGCGCGACCTTGTCGAACGCTTCTCCGATGGCGTCGTCCACCGTTTGACCCACGGTCTTGCATGAATCCCATGATTGGGCGAGCACGAGTTCCGTATGGCCTCCGGATATGAGAAGCGCCAGGGCAGGAAATGACACGCGGGACTTCAATGAGACCTGTGCAGCGAATCCGTCGGATTCGTCAGCGGCAGCCTTTTCTTCGCCGCTTCCTGACAGCAGGACGGAGACGATGTGGCCTTCCATGTGATTTACGGGAACGATCGGCTTGTCCAAGGCAATTGCGAGGGCCTTTGCGAATGAGATGCCGACCCATAACGCGGGTTCGAGTCCTGGTCCTGATGTTACCGCGATGAAATCGATTTCAGGCATCTTGCTTTCCTTCATGAAATTCACCAGCTGTTCTCCGAGGTCATTTTCCCGAACAAGGAGCGTCCTGATCAGATCTTCCTTTTCAGCATCCAGTTTCTTCAGGGACGTCTTGATTTTTCCGCCGCTCATTGCCTGCGAAATAGCGGAGCCGAGAAGGGGCACGAGGTTCTTGGCATGCTCGCGCTTGGCGAGCATGGGGAAAACGCCCCCGTATTCTGCGTGGGTGTCGATTTGCGAGTGAAGGGCATTTCCCAAAACGGAAAATGCCGGAGAATCTTCGGCGCCGGTTGCTTCGAGCAGGGAAATTGCCGTCTCGTCGCAGCTTGTTTCTATGGAAAGGATGATCATGTTTGAATGCGCTTGGCTGAGCCTGCCTGTCCGGGCCCTTCTAGCTTGTCGCCTTGAGCTCCTTCATTTTCTCGACGACAATTTCGAATGCCTTGTCCATGTCGCGGATATCGGCAAGGCCGGCGCCTGCCGCGGCGTCATGCCCGCCGCCTCCCAAGGCTTCGGCTATTTTCCTGACATTTTCGCCCAGAGCGACCGAGCGGAACGAGACGCTTGCGGAACCGTCCTTCCTGGGGCTGACGGTAAGGCCCCAATCGTAATTTTTTATGCTTTTCATGAACATTGCCGTATAAATATTTTTTGCCGCGGTAATTTCGGATTCGGAGAAGCCTCGCTTTTCGGCATACTCGCGAGTTATGCAGCTCCATGTAAAGGGCGCGTATCCGGAAATTTCCTCAAACTTCGTGTTTCGTATGTATTCCTGCAAGATTTCGAATTCGTCCTTGGACATGCCGTCGAATCGAGACCTGAATTGATCGATGCTCAGCTGGCAGATTTCCAGAAGTCTCTGCACGATCTGGAACGTCTCGCCTTGATGGGGCCGAACAAACGAAAGATATCCGGTATCTCCAAGGATGCCCGCGAGGAATGTCTTGGCCAGCGATTCGTCGACATTCTCCGGTCCGATGAGCTTGTATACAAGCTGCGCGCAGCTTGGCGAGTCGGTGTCGATGAGGCTGAGGGTGAATTTGTCAGGAGCTGACACGTGGTGGTCTATGCATAGCGTGCGCCTGTCGGAAGGGAAGCTTTCGGGGCTTTTGCTTGCCCTGCTCCATTGCCCGGCATCAAGCAGGACGAGGAGGTCCGCATCGCCGGCTTCAGCCGCGCATTCTTCCACGAACTCGATCTTGTCATAGTTCTCGAATTGCGAGAAAAACGGAACAGGCTCATTTGAGTAAGCGATTCTCACGCTCTTTTCGGGGTGCCGCTTCTTGATTCCGGCATAGAGCCCGAGCGTCGATGCTATGGAATCGCCGTCCGGAGACCTGTGGGATGTTATGAAAATGCGCTCCGACTCGGCAATCAGGTTCCAGATTCGAGCCTCGGACTCATCGTTGATTTTAGAATAATTCATTGCATGTTGAGTCTAGCAGATTAGGGGTGGTTTGTGAACAAATCGGGCCGAAACTGCCCATCGTCCAGGCGCGCGGGCGACAGGCGTCCGGCATGGACTTAAGGCTTCCGTCATGGTATTTTTTCAACGGGTTTTCAATCATCGTACTTCAAACTAACAAACGAACCGGAGGGATTTCTGCGTCATCATGAAAAAGAAAGATCTGCTTGTCTTGGGAGAGTTCACCAATGGCCACCGCGCTGCCGCAATTTTTGCCAAGGAGCGGGGCTGGACCGAGGGCGTTGATTTCGAATTCGCGTTCCGCGACACGCACGAGCTCCTTGTTCGGGAGCTTGCCGGGAACGGATTGGCCGTCGTGCCGATCTTCAATTCGACTGTCGGGGAAATAGCGGAGGTCACTCACGCTCTCTCCGGCCTGCGCAAGCGGGGAATGGTAATTACTGAAAAAGGAAGACTCGAGCTCCCGGTGGAGCATTGCCTTCTGGTTCCCGCGTTCGTCCAATGCGCGACCGAGGTCAAGTTCATACTGTCGCATGAGAAAGCGTTTGAGCAGTGCTCAGTTTTCCTGGGGGGAATCGGGGTCTTGCCGATGAATCATCTGAAACGGGGCTCAACCGGAGAAGCGGCAAAATTCCTCTCCGGCCTCGGCGTCGCGGGCACGGGCACGGCGGCAATTTCCACGAGGGAAGCTGCCGAGGGCTATGACCTCAAGGTCTTGCTTGAAGGAATTCAGGACGATCCGGACAACAAGACCACGTTCGTTCTTCTTGAGTCGGGGTCATGAGCCGTCGGAGGGCCGGCGGTGACAGGGAAGGCCTGGCAGTTTTCGGAACTGCCAGGCCTTTTTAATATAAACTACGCCTCAGATTCAAATAATTCCCTCAAGACGGGCTCCTGCATCACCACGTGACTGCATCCGTATTCTGCAAAGATGGAATATCCTTCGTTCATGTATTTCTGTATCTCGCTTACAATATATTCATCTCGTATCATGCTTGAGGCGGCGGAAACTTTGTTGATTTCGGATTTAATTACGACAGGATTTGAGGTATCATAGAAGAAATCAATATCGTTCTCATCAAAAGGAATTTGGAATAGTTCCGAATGGATTTCCTTCATTGCCTCAAGCGAGAAATCGTATCCAATCCAGCCGCTTCTTTTTTCATCACTCTGCAGATACCGAGTGATGTATTTTACAAAATCAGGCTTAGGGTCAGTTTTTCTTCCCCATTGCAAAACGACTCGGGCAAAATAGTAATATTGGATAACATCCCTCGAGAAACTCTTTTCAAGTTCTGATCGTTCGTGTGCTTCATCGGGCTCCGGCGAGTGCATTTTTATGTTTTCCTGGTGCGCAAGATGCGTGACCAAGCCCATGCCGCCGTGCTTAAGGATTGCCTGTCCCTTATTTTGTTCAACGGGACGCATTCCGCCTTCTGTAAATACTATTCTTTTTTGACCTTTTGTTTTTTCGAGAAATTCATTCCAAAACTCCTTGAGTGCAACCCATTGCATATCCGCGGGTTTGAACGAGTGCTGTTCGCCAAAGTAATACAGAAAATTCGGGCCTGATTTCAGCGATAGGGCATAGGGAGTCCTGTGCTTGATTGCTGCATACTGTTCGTATGTGAGGATTGGCATAATATCTATTATATCAAAATATACGCATGGCAAAGCCGTTTTTGTTCCTGACGGATGATTGCGGGAGCGATATTTTCTTTCAAAAGCATGGCGTTCATTGGGTGGTTTGTGAACGAAGGTTGCAAAAAATATTAATAGGCGTATTCTTATGGCTAGGAAGTTCGTTTTGACCGAAAGCCGAGGCGGCGCAAGCTGTCGAACGACGAGAGCGTATCCAAACGCAGATTTGTAGCTAAGGTGGCAGAAGCCGCTGACTACGGTGGAAGGAAAACCTTCTCGACCGAGACCGAAGCTCTCAATGATTATAGCTTTGCAGCCATGAGGCGTATCCTCATGTAACGTGGAGTGATTCCTGCCGGACTTAAATGTTCGGCAGGCCGTCCTCTTGGGCAACCAAGAAATGTGACATCGTGGTAGGTCTTTTCTTCTTCCTTTTGAGCCCGGGACGCAATGTCGTCTCGGGCTCTTCCTCTTTTTTTGTTGAATGGTTGAAAATGTGAAAAACAATCGGATTTGAGGCCTTTGAAAACCGTTTTGTTGCGAATTGTGATCCTTCCGCTCGTCGGTCCTTACAGGACCAGTACGGGTTTCCGATTTTCTCAAAATTCGCTCTGCTCATTTCTTGAAAATAACGGAGAACCCTTTCGACTCCCGGACGCAAGCCAAGCAGTTGGCTTGCTTAGTTCCACTAGAAACGCAAAACAGCTCCGCAAAGAAATGCGAAGCTGTTTCGGTTTTGTGACCCTACCGGGAGTCGAACCCGGCTTTAAAGCTTGAAAAGCTTTCGTCCTAACCGATAGACGATAGGGCCATGTAGGGAGCAATATAACACTTTTGTTCAGAAAAGGCAAAGCCGTGCCCATGGCGTCATGCGCCATTTCATTGCGCATATTAAGGGTTCCGGGCCATGGGCCGCATCAGGGCGGGGACATGGGCAAGCATGTGCAAATGCTGTTGATAAAGCGCCGAAAGTCTGGTAGATTTAATAAATCGTTCATTCTTTCCTGGATGGACGGATGCTCAGGAAACAATTAATGCGGGCGATTAGCTCAGTTGGTAGAGCGCAACATTGACGTTGTTGATGCCACAGGTTCGAGTCCTGTATCGCCCACAAGAAGCCGAAAAACTTCGCCTCCACGACTTGGTACTGAATGCGACTAATGCAGATTAGCCTTCAGTAAGGTACAAAGCCGCGCGCACTCCGTGGTTTTTTGACTTTTTCGTGTGATGGCCGTATGTCGGCATGTTCAAATGGAGCGAATCCGGAAGCGGGAATCCATTTCATACTTGATACGTTCGTCACATGGCAGCCAGGCATTATCAAGACTAATCAAGCTCCATGTTTTTAAAATTGAAGCATCATTCGCCCCTGTTCCTGCTCATCATGAGCGTGGGCTGCTTTGCCGTCTTTAACGCGCTGTTCGTGCAGTTTTCGGAAACGCTTCCTCATTCGCACGAACTGTCATCCGTCATTCCGCTCTTTCTCGTAGGCGGAATGTTCTTGTTAGGGACAATTTCTCATTCGCTTTCAAGGGGCACCATCTTTCCGTCATTTCTCGTCGCGCTGTTCATCGGCATAAGCATGAATAATTTGCTGCAGCCGTTAGTCGAGAATTCGGTCATACTGAACATGATCGTTACCATTTCAGCCGTGTACATCTTGTTTGGCGGAGGCCTCGAAATATCGTTTACGAGCTTCCGCAAGATCGTATTGCCGACATTGCTCCTTTCGTTTGTCGGTCTCGGCATTTCGACCTTCCTGTTCGCGCAAGGCCTGTTCTCGCTTGGCGTCGCGACGGGCTTCGGCATGAGCATCTCAGTGGCGCTCCTTTTGGGCGCCATACTCGCTTCAACCGATCCGGCAGCGATTATTCCGGTGCTTAAGGATCTGAAGTTCAAGAAAGACCGAATCAAGGACATCGTGGTTTCAGAAAGCGCGCTTACTGACGTGGTCGGAACGCTCGTAACCGTAGCTTTCATAACATTCCTGACGAGGGGAGGGGAATTCACTTCGCTTTCGAGCGGATTCAGCGCGTTGCTGTCCGTTGAATCAATGAATTTTCTCCTTAAGGAAATCTTTATCGGCGCCTCAGTCGGCGTCATGGGGTTCTACGCGATACGGTTCTTCGTCAGGCAAAGGCTCATGCGCGCCGAATGTCATGCGGACATCGGCTTCTTTATCGCCATTCCCATCATGGCCTACGCGTTCGCGGTGCTGTTTGAAGGAAGCGGATATCTGGCCAGCTTCATCGCGGGGCTTTTGGTCGTGCTGAATGAGAGGGTTCACAAGACCGAGACCTTCTTTAATCAGCTTATCGAGGGCATAGCGAAGCCGAGCGTCTTCATCGTTCTCGGAGCCCTAGTGAACGTCAAGGTTCTTTTGGACTACGCGCTGTTCGGAATCTTGGCAGGGCTTGTTTTCATATTCGTCATCAGGCCGATTTCAGTTTTCGCGTCGCTCGGCTTCCTGTTCGGCAAGAGCAAGTTCACGGTCAAGGAGCTGCTGTTCATGTCATGGGTTCGGGAAACTGGCGTGATTCCGGCCGTCCTGCTTATCCAAGTCGCATACAGCGGCCTTTCGGTCATAGGGAATGACGGCGTCGCGAACATGGTCATATCCGTCGGCATGTGGGTAATCATTCTTACGCTCGTAATACAGCCTCCGCTTACCCAATGGGTGGCGCGGAAGCTTGAGGTGGCGGAGTAGAGTAAAAGAAGGAGGGCGAGGTATTCCTCTTTTGCCGGGCGCCTGAGAAATGCAAAAGCCCTGCCTCGAAACGAAGCAGGGCTTCATTGCGCTAATCAGAGATTTCTTATGATATCGACGCTCTGTAGATTCCTTCTACGGTTTCTTGGAGCTTCGCGTCAAACTCTTCGCTGGTTTGGCTGGCGCTCAGGTTTTCGCTGAGGGCGCGACTGAAGCTCGCAATCAGTCCGCGGTTCCGCGCGAGCTTTTCGTTCGCTTCTTCACGGCTGTATCCGCCGGAGAGAGCGACAACCCGTACGACATTTGGATGGCTGATGAGGGGCGCGTAGAAGTCGTCTTCGCTTGGAATCGTGAGCTTCAGCATGACGAGCTGATCAGGGCTGAGCGTGTCGAGCGACGCAAGCAGCAGGTCGCGCAGGACTTCTTCTATCTTTGCCTTGTCTGCTGCGTTGATATCCACCTCCGGCTCAACGATGGGCACGAGCCCGGCGGCGATAATCTGTCGCGCTATTTCAAATTGCTGATCGACTACTTTGGCGATGCCATCCCTGTCGCATTCCTTGATGACCGATCGCATCTTCGTGCCGAATATGTTCTTGCTGCGCGCTTCATCGAGAAGTTCTGCCAGCGCGGGCATCGGCTTCATGAGCTGCACGCCGTCCGCTTGTTCGGCCAGCCCGTCGTCAATCTTAAGAAAAGGAACTATGCCTTTTCTCTGCCACAAGAAGTCTCCGGTATCGAGGCCGTCTATCTGGCTTCGCATCGTCTGCTTGAAGAGAATGGTGCCTAAGATGTATTTGCTGTCAAAAGCCGGACTCGTGATGATGCGCGAGCGCATCTGGTGCACAAGGTCGTACATCTCAGCTTCGCCGGCGTAGCTGTTTTCGGTAATGCCATAAGCGGCCAAAGCTTTCGGCGTGCTGCCTCCGCTTTGGTCGAGCGCGGCTATGAAGCCTTGTCCGATTTTCATTCGTTGAAGTTGGTCTATGTTCATGCCTACACTATATCATGCCCGTACTAAGGGCAAAACATAAAACTCTGCTTCTTGTTGCTTTTTTATCGCTTCGCGAGATTTATGTAAATATCTTCCAATGCCTTGACCGCATCGCCGACCGCGATGTTGTTTTGGTGGTACAAGCCGTCCGTGCAGTCTCCCGCGGCCCAAATGCCCGGAGTCCTTGTCTGCTGCGTCTTCGGATCGACGATGACTTTTCCGTGCTCGTCCAGAACAACGACGTCTTTCAGGAAAGAGGTGTTGGGAATCAATCCTATCTCGACAAAGATGCCGGTTACCGGCAATTCCTTGATTTCTTCCGATCCATTTTCCTTGTATGCAAGGGCGTTTGCGAACTTCGCGCCTTTGACTTCGACGACCTCGACGTTCGTGAGAAGCTTCACGTTTTCCTTTGCTGAAACTTTGGCTACGGTCACCGGGTCGGCTCGGAACACGTCCCTTCTGTTGACGATGGTTACGGACTTGCAGTACGCCGCCAGCTGCGCCGCGCTTTCGAAAGCCGCATTTCCTCCGCCTATGACCGCAACGTCTTGTCCGCTAAAGATCGGCCCGTCGCATGTGGCGCAGTACGTTACGCCCTTGTGCTCGTAGATGTCCGCGCCGATAGCCGGCAGCCTTCTTCGGGTGCTTCCCGTCGTGACGAGGACTGACTTGGCTTCGAAGGTCTGCATGGCGCCTGATTCGTCCACGTTCGCGGCTTGTCCGAGCTGGCCGCTTGATCCCGACTTCACGCTGATCCTGAACAATGGCGCTTCCGGCGTTCCGACGCTTTCCACGTTGCTTACCCATGCTCCGGTCTTGATATCCACGAACTCGCCGGCATATGCCTTGAGGTGATTCTCGAGGCTTTTTGACAGGTCTTCTCCGCTGATCTTGACCGTGCCTATCCAGTTTTCAATGCCTTCCGAAACCGAGCTTTGGCCGTGAAAATCTACCGTAAGGAAAAGCGTCCTGAGCTGCTTTCGCGAGGCGTATACTCCGGCTCCGACTCCTGCCGGGCCGCCGCCGATGATGATGAGATCGTAAATTGTATTCATGCGTAGATTTTACTGCACTTCGATTAAAATGCCAAAGCAAAAACCGCATTTTTCGTGATGCGGTTTTTTCATGAGAATTGTGACTATTTTAGCTTGTTCCTTCGGAGAAATGCCGGAACTGCGCCCCATTCGTCATCGTCTTCTGTCGTCTGGATGGGAGTCGGAGGCTCCTGCCTTTTCGGCTCGGCCGGAGCTTGCTGCGCTTGCTGAGGCGGCTGGGGAGCGGGCTGCTGGATGCTCTGCTGCGGCGCCTGCTGCTGAGGAGCGGAGTTGCCGCCGCCGAATGAGTTGAAGATGCCTCGCCTCGGTTCCGGAGCTTCTATCTCGCCTCGCGCCGGTTCAGGAGAAAGCGAGAACGCCCGCCGCGTGACAGGGGAGTCGGGGAAGTTCGCGGCAATGACCGTGATCTTGATCTCGTTCTTCTTGAGCTTCTCGTCCTTTACCGTGCCGAAGATGATCTTGGCGTTCGGATCGACGGAATCCGTAATGATCTTGGCTGCCTCCTGGATTTCCCACATGGTGAGATCGTCGCCTGCGGCGATGGAGAAGAGCACGCCTTTCGCGCCGTGTATTGAAATGTCGATGAGAGGGGAGCTGATAGCCGCCTTTGCCGCTTCTTCGGCACGCTTCTCGCCGCTTGCCGCGCCGATGCCCATGAGCGCGGAACCCGCGTCTTCGAGCACCGCCCTGATGTCGGCGAAGTCGATGTTGCCGACAGTACCTGGCATGGTGATAAGGTCTGAGATGCCTTCTACCGCCTGCCTGAGGACCTCGTCGCACATGCTGAACGCGTTCTTTGCCAGCGTGTCCTTTCCGACAGCGTCGAAGAGCTTGTCGTTAGGAATGACTACGAGCGCGTCGACGGCCTTGCTGAGCTCGTCGAGACCCTGCTCCGCGAGCCGCATTCGCGACTGGCCTTCGAAAGCGAAAGGCTTCGTCACCACGCCGATGGTGAGAGATCCCATCTCCCGCGCGATTTTCGCGATGACCGGTCCGGCTCCCGTGCATGTTCCGCCTCCGAGTCCGCCCGTAATGAACACCATGTCAGAATTTTTGAGCGCCTCCTGAATTTCTTCCTTCGTTTCCTCGGCAGCCCTTTTGCCGATTTCAGGATTCATGCCAGCTCCGAGACCCCGCGTGAGATTCTTTCCGATGTGAATTTTTTTCTTTGCAAGCGAGTGGTGCAAGTCCTGCGCATCAGTGTTGATCGCGAGATAATCCACGCTCTTAACTTTGGCGTTGATCATGTGGTTCGTCGCGTTCTTTCCCGATCCTCCAACGCCGACAACTTTAATTCGTGCGAATGTTTCTACTTCTGGTTTTACTTGGGGCATGGTGTTTATAAAATTCTGAGAGATTTTACGCGAGACGCATAAAAACCTTCCCGGTTAATATGGGGTAATAATACCACTACGATTTTAATTGTAAAAGGCGACAATATGGCTAAAGTATTGCCTAAAAACGTAAAATAGTCATTTTCAAATGAAGATTCGATGAAGATAAAAACAGCATAAAACAAAGCTGGGGAATTCCGGCTTTACGGGAGAATTTAAGGGAGAAATTGCTTGATCCATTTCCAAAGCTGAAGGCCGGCTTTCTTGAACGGCTCGAACGTCGGCGGATACCCGTCTCCGTCCGGGTTATCCGAGAGATTGAGAAGTATGAGCCCGTATGCCACGGCCCATTCAAAGTCGTTGCTGAGATTCTTCATGTTTCCCTCGAGTTTCAGCTTCGACTGCTTCGAAGGCAGCTTGAGCGCCATTTTTGCCAAGTCCTCTATGTTCGGAATGCCGGAACCGCCCCCTGTCAGGATGATTCCGGCAGGCAGGAGCCCGTTCCTGTCGATTTTCTTCAGATGGTCCTCGATGAGGTCGAAGATGTCGGAAAGGCGCGCCACGACTATTTCCTCCACCTTTCTTCTTGAAAATTCGCCGATTCTTCCTTGTCCGAGCTTGATGAGCTCCGCGTCCTCAATGGAGATCTTCAGTCCGAGGGCGAGGTCGTTCGTGATGTCGTTCGAGCCTATCTGGAACATTTCCATCGAAACCGGCATGTTGTTTTCAAATACGATGATGGATGTCGTCTCGGCGCCGATGTTCGCAAGCACGCAGCCCGCTATCTTCTGCGTTTTGGTAAGCGTGACGAGGCTCGCCGCGATGGGCGAGGCGGTCACGTCGAGAACCTCGATGTCAGCATCGTCGATGGCGTTGAGCAGGTCCGTCAGGTGATGGGCGAGGGAAGTGATGTACAGGACGCGAACCTCGAGCTTCATTCCCTTGAGCCCGAGGGGCCGCCCGAGAACTTTCTTGCCGTCGACGCGGTATTCCAGCGGAACCGTATGGATGATTTTCCTGTTCTGTATGTACGAGTTCGGAAGCTCCTTTTCGCTTTCTTCTATGACGCGCTTGAGGTCGAGCTCGGTTATCTCGGAATCGGCTTTCGTCGTGGCGACGCTTCCGAATGAGATGATCGCGGAGAGTCCGACGCCCCCGACGGAAACATACGCCTTCTTGATGGGCATGCCGGCCGACTTTTCGGCCGCGATTACCGCGGCCTTGATGCTCTTGACCGCGTCGGCCTGATTCGAGATGAATCCGTGGCGGATGCCTCGCGATTCGGAGATGCCCGATCCGATGATTCTCGGAACGGTCTTTTCGCTCTTGGGGTCAAGCTCACCAACGATCACTTTTACTTGATGGGTTCCGACGTCTATTCCGACTGCTATGTTTCGACCGATTGCCATTGTATGTGTATATGTGAACGTCCGTCCGAATAAATTGGTAATTATTTAAATTATACCTCAAATTTTGAATAAACTCCGAACTCGAGCTTCTTCGCTTTCCATTCTACTACCATGATCGAATCCTTTCAAATGGAATAACCCGTGGATAAATAAAAATGGAAGGTATTCCGCGAATGTTTTTCCGAATTCTTTCGCCTTGCTCCGGGCTTTTTCCGGATAAATGAAAATCTCGCCGGCCGTCTCGTCGAGGGTGAAGCTCAGGATGTCGGTGGCGTAATCCTTCTGCCGATGCGCGCCGTTGAGGGCTCTTGCGCGCTTCTTTCCGATAAAGACGAGGCTCAGCTCGTATTCCTTGCCGAGCACTTTGTCCTTGATCTCATGAAAAAACACACCTTTGAATTTTGGTGCGTTTTTCACAGTTGAAGATATTGCAAATGAATCCTGTTCGTAAAGTATCTTCATTGATTTTTCATGGCGCGCTTTGCTGCCGCGCCGGGCACAATGGGACTATCGTCCTCCTCTTGTCGGAACCGTAAGCTTTCCGAGCTTGATGAGCTGCTCCCGGTCGAGCTGTCGCTTGAGCTTCTCGAGGGCCGCCTTCTTCTTCTTGTAGTATGAAAGATTTCTTTGCGTGTACTTGATGGACCGGACTCGGTTAAGCACGCCTGATTCCTGGACTTTCTTCGTGAATCGTCGGAGGACCGAAGAAGCGCTCTCGTTCGCGTTTTTCTGTATATTGACGTTAATCATGGTGTCTCAATATAACATGAGCAACTATTGATTGCAATAGCGTTATCTGGTAGTCTTTTTGACGACAAAAGTGGATATTTGACAACTCAAAACAGCTAGCTTCCAAACTTCAACCGCGTAGAAAGTTCCCGAATTATGCCGATTAAGCCCTTCTTAGAATCGTATGGCCTGAGGTTCGATTTCAACAACCCCGTCCAATTCTTGCTGAATGAAAGAATCATCGCTCCCGAGCATTTCGTTGAGGGCGAGCTGGTGTTCGGTCTGCCTCACGTGGCATGGGCAATCTCCAAGGTTGCCGCTCCCGATACGACGCTACAGCATCTTCACAAGATGCGGGCTTCCAGGAGCGACCGGTTTGCCGTCACCCGAAAAGGCGTCTGCAAGCCCTTGAATGCCGATCTGCTCATCGCTTCCCGCGAATACGGGATTGACGTGCTGGCCTTCCTGGCCCTCATGTCGAACCCGGAAAGGTATTTCTGCAAGGAAAGGCAGAGCGTGGTCATGGTCACCTGTCTCGATCAGGAGAAAGACCCGCACCTGTTTCGGTCCGTTTGGCACGAGCAGACTCGCAAATTCTTTCTTTACCATTTGCCGAAAGGCAGGAAGGTGGAGTTCGGTCTGCAGACCTCGGTCTTTATTCCTGCTTGAGTCGGCCCGGCGTAATTGCCAGCCCTCTTGCGCCGGAGAAGCGCCGCTGGCTTTCTCAGCCCCTCAGTCGCATGGCATTCCATGCTTCAAAAACCCTCGCTGGGTCATTCCGGCGAGGGTTAATTTTTTTTCTATTCTGTGATCTATGAGATGAGCTTCTTCAGGTGCTCGATGAGCTTTTCGATTCTTACCGTTTCCTGAGCTCTGGTCTGGACGTGCCGCACGGTGACGCTGTTTTCGATGGCTTCTTTCTGCCCGAGAAGGAGGATGTACGGCACGTTGAGCTTTTCAGCGGCAGCCAGCTGGCTCGTGATCTTGTCGCGCGACAGCGACTGGTGAACGGGGATGTTCGCCACCCGAAGCATCTCGATGATCGACAGGCTTTTCAGCTTCGCGTCGTATCCGAGCTGTATGAAATAAAACTTTGCTTCCTCCACGACGATCTTGCCGGCAGGCTTGGCCGTCTTGGCCGCCTTTTCGTCTATGAGGAGGGTTGCGCCGACCGCAGGAACCTCTTTCTTGTTCCAGGCTTTCTTCGACACGTTGTTGTACCTTTCTCCGATGGCAAGAACCTCCCGCTTCATCTTCCGCTCGCCGTCGACGAGCTTTCCCGTGTCAGTTAATTTAACGATCTGGAAAATGGTGCCCGACGAGTAATGCTTGCTTCCGATCAGCGAATGATTGATCGTGTAAGGAATGCCGAGCGATTCTATGTACTCCAGAACTTCCCTGAAATGATCCCTGCTCTGTTCCGACAGGTAGCTCATCGGCTTGGGAGCTTCTTCCTGAAGCGCGAAGCAGCTTTCTTCCTTGCATGAAAAAAGGGCAAACGGATCTTTCTTGAATGCGGGCTTGAGCTCGGACGGGATGTCGCCGGCGCGCTTCTTGCTGAACAGTATGAAATCCTTCGTGAACTTGACGAAAGAGTCCTTGTCGCCGATGGAATTGATCTCGATGACGAGTTCCGAGCTGTCGGTGAGGTGCTCTTTCAGTATCACGTAGGCGGTTTCAATCACGATCGCGTCGGCGATGCTTTTCGCATTTCCGAGTATGTCGATATTGAACGTCTTCGCCTTGACCTTGTCGGACACGTGCGGGTTGCCGCGGAGGGGACCGCTGAAGGCGATCATCGGGGGCTGATGAAGGTCGTTCATTTTCTTCTCCACGTACGCGCGCATGATGGCAATCTTTTCTTCCAGGAGATTATCGAAATTAAGGACGGAGTCCTTGTCAAAGAACGTCGTTTTCTTGCTGTCCTTGAAGTTCTTCGCCTTGAGAAGGTCCTGCCTTTCGACGGCGAGGCCCTCGAAAGGGCTGAACCCGTAGTGTCGGGCCGAGCATTCGGCCTTGTAGTGATTCTTATGAATAGGGTTCTTGTCAGCGTTTTTGTCTGGCATAGGGGGTGGTTTTCGGTCCTACTTTCCGTAGTCGGTATCTGCGATACTGCCGGGAAGTATACCTAGAGATTTGAAAGGATACAAACGAAACAGGGCTCTACCTGTAATATTGCCGCTTGGCAAGGGTCCCCAGCTTCTTGAGTCGAAACTGGCGGATCTGTTGTCTCCGGCTACGAAATACTCGTCTGCCGAGAGGGTAATTCTTGATTCCTTGTCGCTTTGAAGCGTGATGTACGGCTCGTTCAGCCTGAATCCGGCCGGGTTGGCATTGTTCGTTATGGTCACTTCGGAGCCGTTTACGGTAACCGTGTCGCCGGGAAGGCCTATGATTCTCTTGATGAAGTGCCGCTTTTCATCCTGGGGCGGCTTGAGCACGACTACGTCCCCCCGCTTCGGTTCCCGCAGCCTGTACGTAAGCTCGTCCACTATGAGATAGTCGCCGGTTTCGAAGGTCGGCTTCATCGAGTCGCCGTATACGAGAAAGGGCTCCGCGACGAAAAGCCGGATGGGGAGAAGTATCGCCAAGAGCACGAACAGGAAGCCCCAGGATGATTCCTTCTTCGGCTTTTGCCCGCCTCCGTTCTTGCCGGAATTTCCCATGCCGTCGTCGGTGTTCAGGTCGATGGCTATCTCATCTTCAAGCGTGCTCGCGTTGATGTTGTCCGATTCGGCTTCTTCTATGCTCCTTCCGACGTCATTTTGCAGCCCCCTCAGTTCATTCGAGTTTGGATTCATGTTGCAAATAATACTATAAGTTATGATAGAATCAAATACATAACTTTAAATATATGCATATCGTCGCAGGGCTCGGAAACCCGGGAGAAGAATACAAGGATACTCGTCATAATGTCGGCCGAATGGTTGCCGAGAGTTTCGTAAAAAGGAACGGCTTGCCGGAGTTCGTCTCCAACGCAAAGTACTCATCGCTGCTTTCTCAGGGGGAAATCGAATCTGATTTGTCAAAAACCGGCGCCGAGAAGGTGACCGTGCTCATGCCCGAGACGTTCATGAACAGGTCCGGCAAAAGCCTGGCGTCGCTGGTCACGAGCGCGAAGAAGGCTGAAAAGCTCATTGTCGTGCATGACGATATCGACATGCCCATCGGCAAGATCAAGATATTTTTCAACCGCGGCTCCGGCGGACATAAGGGCGTCGAGTCGATCAAGAAGGCCATAAAGACCGAAGCGTTCGTTCGCGTGAAGATCGGCATTTGTCCTACGACTCCCGGAGGCAAGCTCAAGAAGCCATCGGGCGACAAGATGCTCGATTTTATTGTCGGAGAATTCAAGCCGGCAGAACTTGAGGAAATAAAAAAAGCGGCGAAGCGCGCGGCGGATGCGGTAACGATGATAATCGCCGAAGGAAAGGAGAAGGCGATGAGGGAGTTCAATTCGCAATAAAATCGCAACAAGGCATCGGGATCGGAGTTCGGACTCCTTCGGTCCTTTCAAAAGTGGATGCAGGGGTGCTGGTTTCGAAAGAGATTCGTTGCGGTGTCGGCGGCGAAAGCATTTGTGTTCCTTTGCTTCGTTGCGTATAGCATTTTTGCTATATCGGAAATAAAAAAACCGGCAATCGCTGCGAGAGCGAAAGCCGGTGTTAGGTTTTGGAGCTGTTAGAGCTCCTCGTCAGGGCAACCTCTCAGGGTGCCCTGTTTCTGGCGGGAGTCAGCGATAGGGTGACCGATGTCTTCGCTGGCCGAAAGCCAGCGATGCTCATCGCCGGTTTCGGTTGCCGGAATCGGGGCGGGAAGGGGGTATGTGGTAGGAGGCAGGGTGTTCATGACAGTAGGTGGCATTGTTGGTTGCGTTCACTGAATGCCAATCTCAAGAAGTTGAGGAAGGCATAGAAGGGTCCAATCGTGACGAGTGAACCGCTTTATGCCTGCCTCAAATCCGGCCCTGAATCCGTTCAGCCTTCATTGCCTCAAAGAACTATGTATATATTTTAACACTAGGTATGATTATGTCAAGTGTCGGGCATAAAATATGCATGCATGTAGGCATATTTATGCATTTGATGCATGCTTCCTTGTGCGCATGAGAGCAAAAAACACCCCTGAGCGGGGTGTTTTCCTGAGGCGCTCGCTGGCTGTGCGCCGGCTTTGCCTTCTGTGAATTTCTTCAGACTTTGACTACTTCTTGTCTACGAATGAAAGCGCCATCTTCTGCTCCTTCGCGTCGAAGAGGTTGATCTTGAACGTGTAGAGCTTGCCGAGCTCGAGCTTTTCTCGAAGCTTGATGTCGCTGCCGAACTCTGAAACGTGAACGAGGCCGGCTACGCCTTCCTCGATGGATGCGAGCGCGCCGTGCTTGTTGAATTTGATAACGACGCCCGTGACCACGTCATCTTTCTTGTACTTCTTTTCAGCTTCTTTCCAAGGGTTAGTCTTGAGAGCCTTGATAGAAAGCGAAACTTTGCCGTCCTTGATCTCGATAACCTTAACCTTTACCTTGTCGCCAACCTTGTAGAGGGCTCGAGGGTCTTCAACGAGCGCCCAGTCAATCTCGGAAATGTGCACGAGTCCTTCGAGGCCTTCTTCGATTTTAACGAAGACGCCGAAGTCTACTGCGCCTGTAACTGTACCTTCTACTTCATCGCCGACTGCGTATTTGCCGATCATCTTCTCCTTTTCCTTCGTTTCAGGGCTCTTTTCAGAGAAAATGAGCTTTCCTTCCTTAGGTGAAGCGCCGATGATGGTTACAGAAAGCTTCTGTCCTACGAACTTCTTAAGTTCTTCAAGAATCTTGTCCTTGTCTCCGTCCGCTACTCGAGGGTAGTGATCAGCCTTGAGCTGAGATGCTGGAAGGAAACCGTGAATGCCCTGCCATGAGAGGAGGAGTCCGCCTTTGTTCGCTTCGAGAACTGGGATGTCGAATACTGTTCGCGACTTGATGGCAGCTTCCGCTTCGCTCCAGATGAGCGCCTGCTTTGCTTCCTTAAGCGAAAGCTCGATGTATCCGTCCGGATTGCTCATCTCCACGACCTTCGCGGCGATGCTGTCTCCGATGTTGACCTTTCGGATGATGTCTCGGGCGTTGACGTATTCTCGTCCGTAGATAATGCCCGTTCCGTACGGCTTAAGGTCGATGAATACGCCTTTCTTGTCGATGGCGATCACCTGGCCTTCTACTAAGTCTCCGAGGCTCGGAGGAGTGGCCGTATCGGCAAGCAATTTGCCCATATAGCTGAGGTTTTTTGGAGCAAGCTCGAGCTCCTCTTTCGTAAGCTCTACCTGGTCCGCATCTTTGTTTGTCATATTTTTAGGTTTTTGAGATAGGCGCTTCCGCTTGGATGGCCGGGTGCGCTTCCTCGAACGGTCCAGGCTGAGGCTTTTGGCCAGGCCGGACCCTTTCAAGGGGCGGGAACAGAGCGGGATTTACACCTGTCTCGGGTTAATAAAGAATGCTCGAACATTATACATATATACGGGGGTTTTTCAATAGGGTCCGCTCGGTGGCGGCAATTCACAAACTGATGTAAAATAGCCAGCATGATTGTTACATACCTGGGTCATGAATGCTTCAAAGTTCAATACGGCGACCTGACCATCGCCCTTAATCCTCCCTCAAAAAGCTCTTCGTTCAAGACGAGCAAGTTCGGCGCCGACGTTGTTCTTCAGACTCTTGAGCATGAAGACATGAACGGCGGAGCTGACATGTCATACGGCGACAAGGTCCCTTTTGTCATTTCCGGTCCCGGCGAATACGAGACGAACGGCATCTTCATTCACGGCCTTGCGGGCGTGTCGGAATACGATTCGAAAAATACGAACAAGGACAACGGCTTCAGCGGCAGGAGAGTCAATACTATATATTCGCTTACGGTTGACGGCATCAACATGCTTTTTCTCGGCGCGCAGGGCGGTCCGCTTCCGAGCACCCTGGCCGAAGCCGTCGACGTCGTGGACATTCTTTTCGTGCCTATCGGCGGCGAAGGAGTTTTCGACGCGAAAGAGGCATATAAGGTCGCCATGAACCTTGAAGCGAAGCTCATCGTCCCGATGCATTTTGAAAGCGTCAAGGATGACAGTCTGAAAGCGTTCCTGAAAGAAACGGGCGAGAATCCTGAACCGCAGGACAAGCTGACCATAAAGAAGAAGGACCTTGAGGGCAAGGAGGGCGATGTCGCGGTGCTTATTCCGCAAGCGTAGGCGGCTTCAGGCCCTGATTTGCATTTGCTCGCGATTCGCAGCCAGGCCTATGCCGCATCGTTCGCGCCCTAGGCCTCGGATGAGAGCCTTTACGATAAATTAAACTCATGTTTTTCAAGCTACTTGATTCAATTCGCAAAAAACCGAGTCATGTCAGGACCATGATCGCCTTGGGCACGAGCCTTTCCTTTACGCTGGTGGTCGGATTTTTCTGGTACATGTCTTACTCGGTGTACATCAAGACGGCAATCTTGCAGGCGGAGACGGGCGTCGCTGCCGAAACTGCAAAGAAGCCGAGCTCGTTCAGCAGATTCAAGGCTTCGGTTTCGGACAGCTGGAACCAGATGTCAGGGCAGTTTTTTAACTCAGGCGTTGTTTCAACGGGGCAGGGCGCGACTGATGCTGAATCGGACGCGGACGATCAGGCCGGCTTCCCGGACGGATTCCGCGCTTCTTCGACTGACGGCGCTTCGGCGACCGGCACGGTTTCCGGCACCTCTTCGGCTTCTTTTGAAAATTCCGGCGAAGCGGAAAATGGCGGCGGAACCAACGGATTTGAGCCAGCCGAGCCGAATTATTCAGGTACGTCAACTGGTTCTCGGCCTGAAAACTTGATAGAATATGGCGCATCTAGCAGCGGTCAGTCAGGAAATTAAGCTCAATTATTAAGACACTTTTCATATACAGACATGGCAAAAAACCAAGACAACAGATCGGAGTCGGAGAAACAGGCGGATCATGCGGAAAGCATGCTTGCCGAGCGAGTCGTTTCTCGAAGCATAACGACTGAGATGAAAGAGTCGTACATCGACTATGCCATGTCCGTAATCACGGACCGAGCGCTTCCTGACATTCGCGACGGCCTCAAGCCGGTGCACCGACGCATCCTGTTCGCGATGAATCAGAACAACCTGACTCATGCCGCGAAGTATCGAAAGTCGGCATTCGTAGTCGGCGAAGTGATGGGTAACTATCACCCGCACGGCGACGTTGCCATTTACGACACCCTCGCCGGCATGGCACAAGACTTTACCCTCCGATATCCGCTCATTACGGGTCAGGGAAACTTCGGCTCGATCGACGGCGACTCGCCAGCCGCGATGCGATATACCGAAGCCAAGATGTCGCGCCTCGCGAGCGAGCTTCTCCGGGATATCAATAAGCAGACCGTCAATTTCCGACCGAACTATGACGGCACTCGACAGGAGCCATCGGTTCTTCCGACTGCCGTTCCAAATCTTCTCCTGAACGGCATTCTCGGCATTGCCGTAGGCATGGCGACGAACATTCCTCCTCATAACCTTTCTGAAATCGTAGATGCGGTAACGCATCTCGTGGACAATGAAGATGCGACAACAGACGACCTTCTTCAGTTTGTAAAAGGTCCCGACTTTCCGATGGGAGGCATCGCGTACGGAGCGACCGATATCGCGCATGCATACACCCACGGGCGAGGCGGAGTGGTAACTCGGGGCGAAGCTGAAATCATCGAGGAGAAAGCCGGCCAGTCAAAGATCGTCATCACGTCCATTCCGTATCGAGTGAACAAGTCTTCGCTCATTGAGTCGATTGCTGATCTGGTGCGCGAGAAAAAGCTCGAAGGCATCAAGGATCTTCGGGACGAATCGACGTCCGACATTCGAATCGTCATCGAGCTGAAAAGCGGAAGCTATCCTCAGAACGTCTTGAATTTCCTGTACAAGCATACGCAGCTTGAAACCACGTTCCATTACAATATGGTTGCCCTTGTTGACGGCGTGCCTCAGACTATTTCCCTAAGGCTTTGCCTCGAAGAATTCGTCAAGCACCGAAAGGATGTCATCAAGCGGAGAACGGAGTTCGATCTTGCCAAGGCGCTCGACGAGGAGCATATCTTGCTCGGTCTCAAGAAGGCGCTCGATCATATCGACGAGATCATCAAGCTCATCAAGGCGTCCAAGGACACGCCGGCCGCGCATGCGAACTTGATGAAAGAATTCAGGTTCTCGGAACGGCAGGCTACTGCCATTCTCGAGATGCGGCTTCAGAAGCTTGCCGGCCTTGAACGGAAGAAAATCGAAGATCAGCTCAAGGCCATTCAGGCGTTCATCAAGGAATGCGAGGACATTCTCAAGAATCCCAAGCGAGTCCTGGTTATCATCAAGACGGAGCTCGCTGAAATCAAGGAGAAATACGGCGATGAGCGGCGGACCAAGATCATCAAGCATGGCGCAAAAAACTTTTCAATCGAAGACGTCATTCCGGACGAGGAATCCGTGCTCGTGCTGACTGCCGGCGGATACGTCAAGAGAACTGATCCGGACGAATACCGAAAGCAGAGGCGGGGCGGCGTCGGAGTCGTCGATTTGAATACGAAGGAGGAAGATTTCATAACGCATCTCATCACGACCACTAACCATAGCGAGCTTCTGTTCTTTACCGATAAGGGCAAGGCGTATCAGATCAAGATGTACGACATTCCTGAGGGCAAGCGAGCCACTCGAGGCAAGTCCATAATGAACTTCCTGTCGCTTGAGGGCACGGAAAAAGTCACGTCCATCCTTCCGATGCCGAAGGAAATCAAGAAAGGCAGCGAGCTCTCGTTGTTCCTCATCACCAAGCAGGGAACTGGCAAGAAGGTGTCAGCTCAGAATTTCCACGACGTGCGGCGAAGCGGAATCATTGCCATCCGGCTGGATGCGGGCGACGAGCTTGTTTCCGCGTCGTTCGTCGAGAAGGGCGACAACGTCATGATTGTCGCTTCGGACGGTCAGTCTATCAGGTTTGACCAGGATGAAGTCAGGGAAATGGGCCGCGCCGCAGGAGGCGTGCGCGTGATGAAGCTCGACAAGGGCGTGAGCGTCGTCGGCGCTGATACGGTGAAGAAGGGCTCAAACGAGGGCGCCATACTTGTCGTTTCCGCAAACGGATACGGAAAGAAGACTCCGCTCAAGGAGTACAAGGTACAGGGACGAGGCGGTTCGGGCATCAAGACGGTGAAAGTTACGGACAAGACCGGAGACCTTATTACCGCAAAGATCGTCACGAGCGAGCTCGAAGAGGCCGTTGCTATCTCCAAGAAGTCGCAAGTCATCAGATGCGGTCTCGATGAAATCCCGACTCTCGGACGAGACACCCAAGGGGTGCGCGTGATGAAACTGAGGGAAGGCGACAGCTTGGCAAGCGTTATCTGCCTGTAAGAAAAGTTTTGCAAAATTTTCTGCTAGCGGCTGAGGGGGTTTATTGCTAGAATATGCTCATGTTCTCAGATCCTGAAAAAGTTATCGGTCAGATGTTCGTGGCCGAGGGCATGACTGTCGCCGACTTCGGTGCGGGAGTAGGATTCTATGCGCTCAGGCTGGCGAAAAAAGTCGGGCCGTACGGAAGGGTCTTCGCGATCGACGCGCATCCGGATTATCTCAGGAAAATTAAAAACGAAGCCGTTCGCGCAGGATACGAGCAGGTCGAGGTCATCCAGGGCGACCTCGAAGCTCAGAAGGGCTCGGGACTGGTGTCCGCATCCGCGGACCGGATCATCATAAGCAACGTGCTGTTTCAGTCCGAGAAGCCCGAACTCATCATCAAGGAAGCGAAAAGGGTCCTCAAGCATGACGGCAAGGTCGCCGTTGTCGATTGGGCCGACTCGTTTTCCCAGATAGGGCCTCATCCTGACCATGTCCTGACTCTCGACGAGACGAAAGGCCTGTTCGAATCGAACGGGTTCAAGCTCGAATCATATCTCGATGCGGGGACGCATCATTACGGGCTGATGTACGTGCAGGACCTGGCGTCTTTAGCAGATAATTAACATTCATGAAAAATATCAGCGTATTTCAAATAGTGGTGCTTGCGGGGTTCATGTTCCTGGCGGTTGTCGGCATAGCCATCTTCGCGAGCTTCGGAGGGGCAAGCAGGGGCGCGATTCCGAAAGCTACCATTTGGGGCACCGTGCCCGGGCAGGTCATCAGCGAGCTGGTGCGAAACATAAACATCGCGGACAACGTGATCGAAGTCGATTACGTCCAGAAAGCTCCGGAAACGTTTGAAAATGAGTTCGTGAACGCGCTGGCGGAAGGCCGCGGACCGGACGCCGTGCTTCTCACCGACGACATGCTGTATGCGCAGAGGAACAAGCTGCAGCCCATTCCGTTCACGATGTTCGACGAAAGGACGTTCAGGAGCACGTTCATAGATGGCGCCCGGCACTTCGTCGCGCCTGACGGCATCCTCGGCGTTCCGCTTTCCGTGAATCCGCTCGTCATGTATTGGAACAAGAACATCTTTGCCGGCGCGGGCGTGGCGCAGGTTCCGAGGACATGGGCGGACCTTGCGACTGTCGGCCCTTCGCTCATTGTCAGGACCGACGCCTCAAGCATTACTCGGGCCATGGTCCCGATGGGAGAATATACCAACATCACGAATGCGAAAGGCGTCCTTGCCACGCTCTTCTTCCAGTCAGGAAACCCCATCACTTCAAGAAATGCGGACAACGGAGCCATTTTCTCGACGCTTGACGGAAACGGAACCCGCGCCGTCTCGTCTCCCGAATCGGTCGTGGATTACTATACGTCATTCGCCAATCCTTCGAAGGCCCTCTACACATGGAACAGGTCCTTGCCGACATCCGAAGATGCGTTTTTGGCCGGAAATCTCGCCATGTACTTCGGATACGCAAGCGAATTGAATCGCCTGCAGGACAAGAATCCGAACCTGAACTTCGACGTGGCTCTCATGCCGCAGTTCGCCGAAGGCATCCCCGTCACGTACGGCAAGATGACGGCGTTTTCGATTGTAAGGCAAAGCCGAAATCAGGCCGGCGCGATCGCCGTCATCTCAAGGCTGACCGACAGGAATTCAATTCAGATGTGGAGCGACCTCACGAGCCTTCCGGCAGTTCGAACTGACATCCTCTCTCAGCCGGCGACGAACGCATACATGTCCGTATTCAACCGGGCAGCAATCCAGAGCCAGACCTGGTTCGATCCGAACAGCGCCGAAACGGACAGGATCTTTGCCGAGATGATCGAATCGGTGACATCCGGCAGGAAGAAGATTACCGACTCCATTTCTGAGGCGCGGCAAAGGCTTGAGCGTCTTCTCAGGTAAGCGAGAGCATCAAGGCTTCATTTCCGGCGCGCATTTATGTGGATAAGTATTGATGAAAATTCGATGAAACTGCCGTAAAGACTGATATACTTAACACTAATCATGTCAAATCTACAGAAGTTTCTTCGGCCCTCCCTCCGTTTTGTTCCAGCCCTGCTCCTGCTGTTTTCAGTCGTTCCGAGCGTCTCGCTGGCTTGGAGCCCCGGCCAGCCGCTTATTCCGAATGCGTGCTTCACGAATCCCGGCGGATGCGGATGGAATGAAATAGTCTTTCTCGGTCAAAATTTTTTGCATATAGCGCTTTACCTGGCTTCGATAGCCGTGGTCGTTTCCATAACGTATGCCGGCTGGCTGTACATAACTTCTCAGGGCAATAGCAGCCAGATTTCCAAGGCGCATGGCATCTTCACGAAAGTCGCCATCGGCCTCTTTTTCATGCTCGGCGCATGGCTGATTGTCAGCGAAGTGCTGAAGCTGCTGCTGAACCCGGCTTTGAGCGGCTATAGTTTATTAGAATAGGATTTAAGGTATACTTAATTTATAAATTGAACATCATGAAAAAAACAGCGCAGTCCGCATATCAGCATTCAAAAACGGTCTTGGGACATATCTGTCTGACGCTGGCTTTGGTCGCCGTGATGTCTCTTGGGTCCTTGAGCATCGGCCCGAGCCAAACGTTCGCTGAACAGACCGGGCTTGGAAGTCAGAATACGGGAGGCCAGACGGACTTGGGCAGTCCTGGTACCGGAGGCCAGACTGGCCTGGGGAGTGCGAACAGGCCGTCGTCTCAGAATCTGCGGTTCGCGAATCCGATAAAGGCGACAAGCCTTGCCGCTCTCCTGAATGACCTTCTCAGGATCGTGACCATACTCGGTTCCATCGTCGTCGTATTCTTCTTCATCCTTGCCGGTTTCAACTACGTCACGGCCCGCGGCGACAGCGCGAAGATATCCGCAGCGACTCAGACGTTTACCTGGACAGCCGTGGGGGCCGCTGTCATCCTCGGCGCGCAGGTCATTGCCCGAGTCATACAGGGAACCATTACCCAGCTTGGGTCATAGCAGAGTCATAATTTAAACATATGAAAAAAACAATCTCATTCGCATCCCACGTCCTGGCGCTCGCTGCCGTCCTTCTGCCGGCCCTGGCTTTTGCGCAGAACGTGCAGAACTTCGGCGACGTCATCAAGCTGATACTCAGCTTCATTCGGATGCTGATTCCGCTGGTGGTCGCGCTCACGCTTCTTGTCTTCATGTGGGGAATCTTCCAGCTCGTCCGAAGCGGCAGCGAGGATGCCCGAAAGGAGGCCATCTCTGTCATCACATATGGCATCGTCTCGCTCTTCGTGATGGTATCCGTATGGGGCCTGGTGAACATCCTGACCTCGACGTTCTTCGGCGGAGCCCTCATTATCCCTCAATTAAAATAAAAGCATGCTAAATCAATCAGGAACCGGACTTTTCAAGGTAATCGCGCTCGCATTCGATCTGATCAATCGATTGGCGCCGCTCGTGATCTCGCTCACCGTGCTCGTCTTCATCTGGGGCATCTTCAAGTACGTGACGGCGGCAGGGGATTCTGATGGGCGGAAGGAAGCCAGGGGGTACATGACATGGGGCATCGTCTCGCTCTTCGTGATGGTATCCGTATGGGGCCTGGTGAACCTGCTCGTGGCATCATTCAGGCTCGATAACACCATGCCTCCTCTTCCGGCCATTCCTGACATAAAGGCTTCCGTCACATCCACAGCCCGCATCTCATAGGGCATGGGCGCGATGCAAAGTGTGATATAATTTCATCATCGGCTTTTAAGCAGTTAAGGGTCGCTTAATACATAATAATTCTTAAATTAAAAGATGAAAAAGACATTGCTCAAACTCGGTGTTCTCTCGCTTGCAGCCGTTCCTGCAATTGCGGGTGCCCAGAGTATCGGTGGGGTTCTCGGGCTTTTGGCTCAGGCAAGCGATCTTATCAACCGATTGATCCCGTTCATCATCGCATTGACGGTATTGATCTTCCTTTGGGGTATCTTCAAGTTCGTCATCGCCGGAGGAGACGGGGAAGCTCGAAAGGAGGCGCAGGGATACATCATCTGGGGCATCGTGGCCCTCTTCGTGATGGTATCCGTATGGGGCCTGGTGAACATCCTCGTCAGAAGCGTCAACCTCGACAACACGGCTCCGCCTGCGCCCGGTCTTCCGACTTCAGCAGGATATTTCATCTCGCAGTAATCCTAAAAAGAATCTGATTCCGCATTGCCATGTCCTCAGCCATCGAATTCATTCATAAGGTAAATCAAGTCATCATCAACCCGATCATCAGTCTTTTGTTCGGCATCGCGGTGCTTGTTTTCGTGTACGGAGTGTTCGAGTATGTGAAAGGATCCGGGAGCGACGACGCTCGCTCCACGGGAAGCCGGCACATGATAGCGGGCGTGGTAGGACTCTTCATCATGATTTCCGTCTTCGGCATCATGAACGTCATAATGAATACCATCGGAGCGAATCCTCAGGAAAACGGAGTGAATGAAATCATCAGCCGGTAGGATCGGCCTGAAGGGGAAACGGCCAATCGGCAAGATTGATTCTAAGCAGAACAGCCTCGAAAGGGGCTGTTTTCGCGTTTCGTGAGCATGAAGAAAGATGGAACAGTCGTGCGCCGCCGGCGCCGGGTTCGAATATTTTCCTGCG
Source organism: uncultured Candidatus Saccharibacteria bacterium (assembly GCA_964550955.1). GTDB lineage: Bacteria > Patescibacteriota > Minisyncoccia > Phycocordibacterales > CAIZLB01 > VEQN01. Next base: position 377,075 of record CAZKAF010000001.1, on the reverse strand, counting down.
GATATTCTTGCAATAAAAAACAGGCATTGAGATCGGGGTTAACCGAGGCCTCAATGCCCGTGTTGTAGGATTAGAACCTACAGACTCCGCTTTTTAGAGTCTATTTTGAAGAACTGGCCGTGGCGGCGGCTGGCACTGACGGACTTGCCGGCTCTTCCTTCTGGATGACTGTCCCTTCCGGGTAGGTCACTTTGAAGGTCGATGTGCCGATGCCTGCAGCTTCGAACTGCATGGCAAGCATGTTGTCGCCATAGCAGCCCGGACCGTACTCATGTTCGGTCCATTCGTCGTCCACCTTCTTTTGGAAGGCGGACCGGCTTTCGCTCACGACCAGGTAGTCCCGGTATTCGGTCACGGTCCCGTCGAGGTGCTTGACCCTGACGATGCCGTAGTCCGGTACCCGCAAAGTGCAGGTGTATCCGGAGACATACCAGTCGGATTTTTCGCCCTTTTTCAGCGAAACTTCCGTCTCGACCGGAGGGAGAACCTTCTTGGCGACGCCTGGCGCCTTGCGGGCCAGGTCGTCGACCTTGTCAGCTATTTCCTCGGCAGCGACGCTGACTTCTTTGTCGAAGAGCCAGTGAAATAAGGGAGGAAATGCAAAGTAGAGCACTCCTCCGATTATCAATGTCGCGGCCACGTATCCTAATGCTGTTTTTGCTTTCTTCATACAGGTGTTCGGTTTAGACTTTCGGTTTTACTTCTGATCTTTTTTCTTGTCTTTTCCGTCTTTCTTCTTCTCTTTTTCTGGTTGGTTGTCCTGCTTGGGATTTTGTCCCTGGTCTGGCTTGTCGTCGATGTTAATCAGGACTCCTGACGGAGGCTTGCCCTCGAAGGCGATGACCCTCTTGGTAACGATGTTGAATTCCTGCTGAGCTGCGCTGAGCGCGTCCCCATAGGACATGTTGCCTTCGCTGAGATTCCTGATTTCCTGAGCCCTGGCGTTAACCGCGGCTGCGCGAGTTTCATTTGCGCTTGCCTCCATCTTCCGCTGAGCATTTTGAGACATGTAGTCCCGCATTGCCTGGCTTTCGAAATCAATCTTCACGATCGATATGGAGTTGTCGATGACCGTAAGCGCCATCGCTCGGGCTCTCACATATAAGCGGTAGATAATTCCGTGGTAGGGAATCTCTTTTCCGTTTTCTATCATGAAAAACCCGTCAAGCAGCATCTTTCTTGATTCATGACCTGCATTGATGAGGTCGGCAACCGGGAACAAGAGCGCGAGCTCTCGAATCGCGGTCACGTACTCGTCCTTGAAGGACTGAATTGCGCTTCCTGCCTTGATGCCGAAGATTGCCCGGTAGAGCTTGTTGCCATCAACCTTCACGGTTGCACTGACGTGCACCCGCAATGCTATGCCATCAGACGAGCTGATGGTGAATCCCGCCTCTTCCGGCGTCAGGGGTATCTTGATGTTTTCCTCGCGAATGTCCCTGATTTTTACGTCCATGACGAAGGGAATCAGCCAGAGCCTTCCTTCGGACAAGGTAAACCATTTGATTGGTATCCCGAGTATTTCGAGGATGGCTACGTGCCCATCCGGCACTTCCGAGGCAGGCTTGTCATCTTTCTTATCCTTGTCGCCTTTTTTATCATCTTTCTTTTCAGGTTCAGATTTCCAGCACAAGAACCACAACGTTACTACGAGGATTCCTCCGGCAAGCGTAACTAATTTCGCATCAAACTGAGTTGTGGTCAGCTTGATGCCGATTAGCCATAAAAAGGTCATCGCGATGAGCCCGAACGCCGAGAGAGTCAGCGGAGAGATGGTAGGCAGGTCGCCTTCATCTTCTGTTTCGTCCTTCGGCAATTTTTCAGCCTCTTTGAATTTCGCGAATTTCTTTTCTTCCTTGCTCGGCGATTTTGAAGGCCTGGGATCTTCTGCTTCCGGACCGACAGTTCCTTGAGCGGGCACCCGGTGGCTTTGAGCGCCCGGAATGTTCCGCGCGTCAGTTGGTCGAGGAGCGGGGTTGCCTGATGCTTGGCTGGAGGTGTTATCCTCAGGCCGAGCATCGAAGTTTTCCAGTTCCCGTGACTTTGCCCGGTAGGCAAAGCAGGCCATGATGATGAGTGCAAGCACTCCGATGGTAATGATGTAGATCATTTTTTCAGTTCTTCTATTTGGTTTTCAAAGACCTTCCTTCCTCCCAGAAGGCGGATCTCCGGGTTTTTTGTTGTCTTGAGTGTTTTCCGGACGAGCTTGGCTTTGGGCCAAGCTGCGTCAGGAGGGGAGGAGTTAACTGTGTATATTATATAACATAATATAGCTATTTGTCAAGCATCATGCGCCGCTGATTTTTGTCCGGCCCTGCCCGGAAAATTCGAGAAAATGCCTCCATTGATTTCCGTCCTAGCCCGTATTCTGAATATTAAAGCGCCCGTCCGGTAAAGGATAGGGCGCATTCTGTCTCGCTCAAGCCGTGTCTGGCTTAAGTAAACTTCCGTGTCTGGTCTTGCGGTCGAGCTTCCGTTCAGGACTCATCGCTTGTTCTTTTTCGGCTCGGGCCTTCTGTGAATTGTCAGCTTGAAAATCCTGACGGTCTGCTTGCAGGAGGTCTCCGGGCATCTCGCCTCATGATAGTTGCCATCGCGGAAATCGGGGATTTCTTTCACGTCACTGAGCGTGAAGGTGAAGCGACATTTGCAATGATTGCAGTTTGCAACATAAGCTGTCTCTAAATTAACTTTTCCTGGTCTGATAATATGCATTGCCATAAAGCTGTACTCCGCATGTTAGGTTAATGTGCACTGGAAGGGCTCCATTGCATCAAGCAGGAAAAAGGCGCCATTTGCTTGTCGTGGCCATTCGTCCTGTTTGAAGCAATGGAGAAAACGGTCAAATCTAATCTAAATATACCTCCGGAGCTTCAGCAGTCAAGCGGGGCAGAACGTAAAAAGCAGTCAGGCTTCGGCTTGGCTGCTTTTTGCTGGTGGGCGAGAGAGGACTTGAACCTCCACTCCCTTGCGGGAATCAGTTCCTAAGACTGACGTGTCTACCGTTTCACCACTCGCCCAACTTTTTACGTACAATCATTTTGCCGCATTCTCGCGAACGGCGGTTTCATGACTTGCGACGTGTCCGCCCGGTAGGATTCGGTCCTTACAGGACCAGTACGGGTTTCCTATTTTTTCAAAACTCGCTCAGCCATGAACTTTGCTCGTTTCTCAAAAATACAGGAGAACCCTTTCGAATCCTGCACGTGCATAATAAATTATGCACTCGGGCTTCAAATAAACAAAAGCAACACTTGAAAAGTATTCTTTTGTTTATGGTCCGCCCGGTAGGATTCGAACCTACGACCATCTCCTTAAGAGGGAGTTGCTCTACCAACTGAGCTACGGGCGGATATGTGATTTTATCATGCGTTTCTCGAATTCCTCCGTCCCGCGACTTCCGTCTTCGTTTCCCTGCACTATAAAAGTAAGTACTTTATAGCATAAAAGAAAGAAAAGAAAAAGTGCCGTCCGGGGGTTTCTCAGGACCGCCATGACACCGTGCTTGCGCCGCATTCTGTGCCCGGGGTGGGACTCGAACCCACAAGACTGTTTAAGTCATGACATTTTAAGTGTCACGCGTTTACCATTTCGCCACCCGGGCAATCTTGCTTTCCTGTCCTGGAGGCGTAGGCCGGGATCGAACCGGCGCATAGCAGTTTTGCAGACTGCCGCGTTGACCAACTTCGCCACTACGCCATTTATTTGCATTCATCCCGCATGCTGAGCTTTCGAGCAGGGAAGTCCCTGACATCCTGGCTCCGCCGCCGGAATGAGCGTATTTCGACTGCTTGAACAGCTAAAATACTCAGATACTATAGCAACCTGTCCACATTTTGTCGATTTTTCTCGCCGAGGTCGATTTCGAAGTCGATAAAGGGGATAATGCCGACTCTGGAGTTTTCCTTGATGAACCCCCTGAACTCGGGCCTCTTTCGCTTGAGGAAGTCCAGGACTACCTCTTCCTTGTCTTCCGGAAGCACGGTGAACAGGATGGTGGCATTCTTGCCCCTGTTCTGCACTGAGATGTTCGTGACCGTCACGAGAGAGGTGCCGTTCGACTCGAGCTTGATGAAGTTCATCGCGAGCTCCTTGAGAACGTCTTCGGCTCTTTGGTTTCTGTATGATCTGGGAGTGTTCATTTGGTTTGTATTTTCTTGCCGGACGGATGCTTTCCATCGGGCAAAGCTAAGGGCTGCCCGATGCCTATCTCACGACGACGTGAATCGCTTCTATCTTGTCGCCGGGCGCAAGCTCTATCTTCGATTCGATCATCGTTCCGAATTCCTTTCCTTCCTCGATCGAGCCGACCTTGCTCTTCATGTGCTGAAGCTCCCGGATTCTGCCTCGCGCGATTTCATGGTCTCGCCTGACGATGCGGACCTCGTCGTTGATGGAGAGGGTGCCGGCCTCGACGCGAGCTCCGATGACCTGCTTGTCCCGGATGGCGCTGAAGAATTTCAGCACCTTGGCGATCCCTTTCTGCTCCTCGACCCGTATCTTTCCGGCCCTGTTCCTGGCTTCTGATTCGAGCCATTCTGTAAGCTTGTAGATTATGTCAAATACCTGGATCTCAACTCCGTGCTGCTCGGCGAACCGCTTCGCCGACGCGTCGGTCTTGACCGTGAAGCCGACGATGAGCGTTCCCGGCACGCCGATGGCCGACTTCACGTCGTTCTCGTTGATGTCCCCGATGCCCGCCTGAACTATCTTGAGCGTGGCCCGCTCGACCTGAATCTTGGATATCTCGTACTTGACGGCTTCGATTGATCCCGACGTGTCCGCCCGCACGATCAGCGGAATGATCTTGTTTTCTTCCGTTGAATTGTACATGCCGATGGGATTGTTCGGCGCGCCGTTGTTCTTGCTTTTCTCATCTGCTGCCGCAATTTTCTCCTTTTCGGCCTCGATGTATTTCTCGGCTTCCTTCTTTGTGGCGAAGGTGAAGCACATGCCTCCCACTTCGGGCTCGCTATCCCATCCGACGATTCTTATGGGCATGGACGGCGTGGCTTCCTTGAGCGGCTTGCCGGCACAGCTTTCCATGATTCGGACAGGGGACATGGCGAGGCCCGCAACGGCCACGGAACCAGTCCGGAGGACCCCGTTCTTGACGATGAGCGTCGCCGACGTTCCCCGGACCTTGTCGCGGTTGGATTCTACGACAAGACATTCCGCCTGGGCGCCGTAGTCAGCGGAAAAGTTCTCGACTTCGGCCGTAAGAAGAATCATGTCGAGCAAATCGTCGACTCCTTGGCCCGTCTTTCCGGAGAAGGGAACAAAGGGAATCGTCCCTCCGTATCCCTCGACGTAGATTTCATTTTCCGCAAGGGAAAGCTTTACCCGCTCGAGGTTCGCATTCGGCTTGTCGATCTTGCTGATGCCGACTATGAACGGCACGGCGGATGACTTGATCGCCTTGTACGCGTCCAGTGTCTGCGGCTTGACGCCGTCTTCCGCCGATACGACGAGAATTGCTATGTCAGCAGCATTGGCTCCGCGCGCCCGGATGGCATTGAACGACTCGTGGCCCGGGGTGTCGAGGAAGGTGATCGTCTTGTCTGCTTTTTTGCCGTCGGCGTCAATCTTGCGAACGACTTCGTACGCGGACATCCTCTGCGTGATGCCGCCGACTTCCTTGTCCACCACCTTCGAGCTTCGAATGTAGTCGAGGAGAGTGGACTTGCCGTGATCGACATGTCCCATGACTACGACAACCGGAGGCCGAGCTTGAATGTTACTCGTATTCGATTGTGTAGTTTTTTTGCTCATGAGTGGTTGGGTTAGGCATCATCTATAATATCCAGATATCCGTACTCTGAGCGCCTTGCATGAAAATCTTGGTAAGACCTCCCGGTTGCCTGCATGCTCCGACCTGCGTTGATAAATGACTAGATGAAAATAAAATAAAAGCGAGATAAAGAAACGCTTGCTAAAAAGATACAACATTTTGCCTAATTTAGCAATAAAGATTGACATTCCAGGCTTATAATAGATAATCGGTGCTGGAAATGCCTATTTTCCAAACACGGAGGTATTTGCCACCAAACGAGGGCGGCTGGCAGTCTTGCCGGCAGCGCGAGCGAGGTCGCAAGGATCAGTTGATCCCTGACGTGTGCAGCAAACCCATAGGCAGAAAGGGAAATAACAGTCATGAAGCAATCAGCTTCGCTTAGTTCATTCAAGTCGTCAGTCGGCCTGCTCCTGTCAGGCCTTCAGGGAAAAGTCGTCCGCCTGTCGTTGTCCGCGGCAAGCCTGCTTGTCATGAGCAGCTGCAGCCCTTACGGACCGTATGGTTATTACGGCGGCTACGGTTATGGCTACCAGCACGCTGGTCAGCAGCAAGCCGGCCATCATCATGCGAGCCAGGGGCAGAATTATCGGCCCGCCGTCTCGCCGGTCTATGAGAGGCCTCCGGCTCCGAAAGCCCCGGCGCGGCAGCAAGTCGCGGCCGCGCGGGCGCCTGCTCCAGGCTACGCTCGTTTTTCGCAAAGCGGATCGCGGCAGTACCAGGCACCCATCGTTCATGTTCCCGGCCGCTGGCAGTCAAGGGACCTGAGCGTTCCTTGCCCTCCTCCGAATCAGGTGAACATGCGCTGGGACACCAGAGCGATTCCCGAATGTACGGACGGGGTGCTCCTGATCAAGGATTGCACCGGCAAGCTCACGATGGCAAATCCTCGCGAGTACGGTGCCTGGGTGCAATGGTTTGAAAGTCAGCGTTTCAGGGTCAAGACCTTGTACACGTACAGCCCGAAGGCCGTCAATTAGGCGGCTGCAAGGCATGAGGCCGAGCCATGTTGAAAAACATCGCTCGGCCTTTTTTATTTTCATTACAAAAAACAAACTTCAAGATTTAGAAGCTTAAGCCTAAAGATGATACTGCGTCGCTCGCGTCTCCGCGTCAGTCAGCGCTTCCTGCTCCTCTTCCGTCAGCTCGTATGATGACTTGAATTTTTCGACAGGCTTCGCGAACATGCTCACCCGGTCGCTTGAGTACAGGCTCGAAAGAATGAGGCCGTCGCCGTTTTCATTCACGAATGCCGACGCGAAGCTCTGATTTCCTCCGGCTCCCGTTCCCTTGAACGGATTGAATCGCTTCGTCTCGATGGCCTGAACCGATTTTCGAAGCCTTTTTTCGACGATGGCGAAATATTTTTCAGATTCTTCCCTGAAATTCGAAAGCGAGTCGAGCTCCTTCGCGAGCTCGATGATCGAATCCTCGATGTTGACCGTATTTTTTCCCCGAAGGAGCCTTGAGATTCTCCTTTGCTGATAGACGAAGAGCGACAGGAGCACGAGGCAGAAGACTGCCAAGGCGATGATTCCGATGAGTTCGATTGAGAGATTCTGTATTGAGTTCATATGGTTTTTGGTATGTACCTGAAAAGTATACAGACGCCTGACTTTTTTGTATAGTTGGGGATATAAACATATGAACTTTTTCAAATCCATCTTTAAGGACGGGCCGGCGAAGAGCTTGGCCGCTGAGGGCGCAAAAAGCGCGGAGGCAGAATCCGCGAAAGGGGCGGTTGAGGGTGGCTTCGGAGGCTCGACTCAGGACGAAAAAGACATTTACCTGGACTATGCCTCGGTTACGCCCGTCGATCCGGCCGTCCTTGCCAAGATGCACGAGGCTTCAAGGGAATTCTATGCCAATCCGTCGTCGCTGTACTCGGCCGGAGTAAGATCCTCGAAAAAACTCGAGGAGGCGCGGGGCGCCGCGGCAAGGTGCCTGGAGGTCCATGCGAACGAGCTGTATTTCACGTCCGGAGGGACGGAATCGAATAACCTGGCAATCAGGGGATTCTTCTCGGCCGTCATTTCAAATGTATATTTCAAGCCGCATATCGTCACTTCGACGATAGAGCACCCGTCGGTGCTGGAAGTCCTGAAAGACATGGGCCGCTCGGGCATGTGCGACATTACATACGTTCCGGTGACGGAAGACGGCATCGTCGATCTCAAGGAACTCAAGTCGGCGCTTAGGCGCGAGACGGCCTTGGTCACGATTCAATACGCGAACAATGAAATCGGAACGTTGCAGCCGATTCACGAAATTGCCAAGGCCATACGGCACCATCGCAAGAACAAGAGCGAGGTCGGCGGCGAAGGATCGTCTCCTGAAGAAATTTTCGAAAAAACTTTGCCGGCATTTCACACGGACGCATGCCAAGCTCCCGCCTACTGCAGCCTTCGCGTTCCGAGCCTCGGAGTGGACATGATGACGCTCGACAGCTCCAAGTTTTACGGTCCGCGGGGAACGGGCGTCTTGTTTGCCAAGAAAGGCATCAAGCTGAGGCCTCTGCTTTTCGGAGGCGCTCAGGAAGAATACGTCCGGCCGGGAACTGAGCCGGTGGCGAACATCGTCGGCTTCGCCGAAGCGCTCGAGCTTTGCCAGAAGGACAGGGAAGCCGAGTCGGCAAGGGTCGGGGAATTGAGAGACGGCCTGCTCTCGCATCTGCTTGAGCAAGTTCCCTCTCTCAAGGTAAACGGAAGCATGAAGGAGCGCCTGCCGAACAACATAAATGTGTGCTTGGAAAATATGGATGCGGAATTCGCGGTCATTCGGCTCGACGCGAAAGGCGTTTTTGTCTCGTCGGTGACGAGCTGTAAGTCAAAGAAGGAAGATTCGTCTTCATATGTAGTAGAAGCGCTCAGCGCTTCGGTCGAAGGTCAGAAAAATAAGAAAAATTGCTCGAAAAGCTCGCTCAGGATCACGCTCGGAAAACATACGACGAAGGACGAAGTCGAACGGGCGAAAATGATTATCAGCCAGGTCTTGACCACTATGTTATAATACTCCAAAAATATGATGCCACCATTCAACAATTTCACAACAAAAGCCAAGGAAGTCATTAAAAAAGCCCATGAATTGGCCATCGAGCGCGCTCAGAACCATGTCAGCCCCGTTCATTTGCTCACCGCGCTGCTTGTTCAGGAAGACAGCATCGTCTTCTCCGTGCTTGAGCGGCTGGACGTGGATACCATCCTCCTCACGGACAACGTTCTTGAGGCCATCGACAACGGCGACGGCGGGGCTACGATCGCGCCTTCGTATCAGCTGTACCTGACGCCGGAACTCGCGCAAATCATAGAAAATTCTGCAAAAGTCGCGGCGGGCATGAAAGACGAGTTCGTGAACGTGGAGCATCTTTTCCTCGCGCTTTTTGATACGTCGAACCCCGCGCGCGACATGCTCGCCCGGTTCAAGATCGAGAAAGACAGCATTCATAAGGCGCTTCAGGAGATAAAGCAGAGCAAGACATCAGGAAACGGCGAGGGCGGCTCAAAAAAAATGAAGGCCATCGTCAAGTATACGAGAAACCTGACGGCTCTCGCCCGAGAGCACAAGCTCGACCCGGTCATCGGAAGGGATACTGAAATCATGCGCGTGATTCAGATTCTTTCGAGGCGGACGAAGAACAATCCGATACTAATCGGCGAGGCAGGCGTCGGCAAGACGGCCATCATCGAAGGCTTGGCGAATCGCATCGCGCTCGGCGACGTGCCCGAGTCCTTGAGGGAAAAGGAGCTGGTCTCGCTTGACCTCGGCATTCTCATTGCCGGCACGAAGTACAGGGGAGAGTTTGAGGAGCGGCTTAAAAATATTCTTAAAGAGATAGAGAAGTCGGACGGCAAGATCATCCTTTTCATAGACGAGATTCATACCATAGTGGGCGCAGGAGCTGCCGAAGGGTCGCTTGACGCTTCGAACATGCTCAAGCCTGCGCTCGCGCGAGGCGAGCTAAGGGCAGTCGGCGCCACTACGCTCAAGGAGTATCAGAAGCATATCGAAAAGGACCCCGCGCTTCAGCGACGCTTCCAGCCCGTGTATGTCAACGAGCCTTCCATTGAGGATGCGGTCGCCATCCTTCGCGGCCTCAAGGAAAAATACGAGCTGTATCACGGCGTGCGCATCACGGATGACGCCATCGTTTCGGCGGTGAATCTTTCAAGCAGGTATATCAGCGACAGGTTCCTTCCTGACAAGGCGGTTGACCTCATTGATGAGGCGGCCTCTTCTCTTAAAATTTCTTTGGAAAACAAGCCGGCCGAGCTCGAAGACGCTCATCGGAAGATCATGCGGCTCGAAATAGAGAAAGAGGCGCTCAGCAAGGATGCCCAGAACGGGTCGGACGCGCCCCTCGTCGCAAAGTCAAAGGCGCGGCTCAAGGTCATCGAAGAGGAAATAGCCAACCTCAAGGCGGGCACTTCCGAGATCGAAGCGAAATGGATCAATGAGCGGGAAACTCTCTCCGACATCAAGAATATCAAGAAGCAGCTCGAGACGGCTCGGCAGGAATCCGAGCGGGCCGAATCAAAGGCGGACCTTTCAAAAGTCGCGGAGATTCGCTATGGAAAGATTCCGATGCTCGAGAAGGATTTAGATACGAAGACGAAGAAGCTCAAGAAGCTTCAGGTATTCAGGCGCATCCTCAAGGAGGAAATCAACGAGCAGGAAATCGCGCAAGTGGTGGCTCGATGGACTGGCATTCCGGTTTCAAGAATGCTTGAGGAGGAAGCGCAGAAGCTCTCGCGAATGGAGGACGGCCTCAAGGAGCAGGTTGTCGGCCAGGACGAGGCGGTTAAGAAAATCGCCGACACCATCAAGCGATCGAGAGCGGGAATCAACGATCCTGCCCGGCCTATCGGTTCGTTCATTTTCCTTGGCCCGACCGGCGTAGGAAAAACGGAACTGACGAAAGCGCTTGCCAAGTTCATGTTCGACGACGAGAAGGCCCTTATCCGAGTGGACATGTCGGAGTACATGGAAAAGCATGCGGTCTCGAAAATCATCGGCGCGCCTCCGGGCTATGTCGGCCATGAAGACTCGGGAAGCTTGACCGAGACGGTGAAGCATCGGCCGTACTCCGTCATCCTGTTCGACGAGATTGAGAAGGCGCATCCTGAAATCTTCAACGTGCTTTTGCAGGTTCTCGACAACGGACGGCTGACTGACTCGAAAGGCAGGACGATCAATTTCAAGAACACTATCATCATCATGACTTCGAATATTGGCGCACAATACATCGACCGAATGCAGAAGATCGGCTTCTCGGCCAGTGGAACTGACAAAGAAAACTATGCGGAGACCAAGGAGAAGGTGATGGAATCCCTCAAGGAGCATTTCCGACCGGAGTTCATCAACCGGCTCGACGAGATTGTCATTTTCGACATCCTCAGCCAGGAAGCTATCCGAAACATCGTGGAGATTGAGCTTACGAAGGTCAAGGCGAGGCTCAGCGACAAGGACATCAAGCTCGAATTCTCAGAGCCTGCGGTGCAGTACTTGGCGAAAGAAGGGTATAACCCGCAGTACGGCGCTCGGCCGCTCAAGCGCCTCATCCAGAACAAGATCCTGAATCAGGTCGCCTCGCTTATCATAGATCAGGGCGTCATGAGAGGAGGAACGGTTACGGTCGGGGTGGATGCGAAAACGAGCGAGTTTACCTTCACCGTGAAAAAAGGCGGGAAGAAGACGATCGGCGCCAAGGAAAGCCTGGTAGCGGTCGGCGCATGATATAAAGACAGTTGATGGCGATTTCGCAAGGCATGCAAATAAAAAGAGCCCCGGCAGTCGCTCCGGAGCTCTTCGCTTTCATTCAAGGACCCGCCGATTATTGGCAGGGTGGGTGGGCGTGTTTGGGTTCAGTTGGTTTTCCGGCAAATACCATACTACACGGCTCAAAGGGCCGTCAATAGCGCCTGAATGTGGAAATTTCTGAAATATATGTTATATTCACTTCTACGTGCTGGTTCCTGCAAGACAGGCTAGACGCATGCGCAGATGGCGGAGTGGTCAATCGCATTTGACTGTAAATCAAACGCCCATTGGGCTTCGCAGGTTCGAATCCTGCTCTGCGCACAAAAAAAGGACAAATGTCCTTTTTATTAGGTAAGCATAAGAAAGTCATTTATGACTTTCGTGCAGGATGAGAAAGGCTTTTCGTTATCGAATCGAGCTTGGTATCAAGCGAAGATGAGATCGAAAAGCACCTGCCGACGTAGTCGGAGAATCCTGCTCTGCACACCAGTAAAATGTAAGGAAGCGTTCATCAAAGGCTTAAATAAGGTCAAAGACGAACAACTTAGAAATAGCATTTTATGTAAACATAATATACAACCATGTCACAAGATAGACTCATCAAAATCGTACATAAGCCAACTGGAGAAGTGATCTTCACTCGAAAGAACAAAAAAGGCGTAGAACGAAAAATCAAACTAAAGAAATACAGCAAAAAACTCCGAAAGAGAGTGGACTTTTCAGAGTCTAAAAAGTAAGACGTATTTGTCTGGTTGTTCGCAGAACTCCTTACTCCTGCAAAAAGCACACGTACGAGGTGCTTTTTGCTTTGGTTTCTCAAGTTGTCGCCGGAGATTTGGGTGTCATCTCTCCAATCTGGCACCCTGTCATTTGTTGAGTTTTCAGGCGATTTAGATTAGTATGTTGCGTATCTGATATAGATTTTGGCGTTGTTGCTGGGTTGGCGGCGCGTTGAGAATATCAGCAAGTTACGGAATTGCGTTCTCTGTCCGGCAAGCCTTTCGGATGAATGCCGACGCCTGTATCAGCACAATCAAATTAAAACGGGTCCATAGTTTCAATGGTAAAACATCGCACTCCAAACGCGAGGTTCAAGGTTCGAATCCTTGTGGGCCCGCAGAGTAAAATACCGCCTAATTTATTGGGCGGTATTTTACCTCCATCGAAGGGTCCAAGGAAGCACGGGGTGCTTTCGACAAGGATGAGAAGGGCTTTTGAGCACAGTATCGAGCCGAGGGGTGATGTTGTGATATTATTTGGGTACATAAACGAGGCGAACAGACTGTTTAAAAGGCATACTGGTCGTGTAACGACCGAATCCTTGTGGGCCCACCAAGAAAAGCCGGCTCGAATATTCTACGTGGCATGAGGTAAATCTGGCTAGGAATTTCTTATGATACAATTAGTTTATGAAAATCGCGCTAGTGGATTTGTGTCAGGAGTCAGACTTTAAGAAACATCGCTCTTATAAAGATTCGATTGATTTTCTTGTGGAGGAGAAGATTGATTATCTTGACTTTGCGACAGGGGCTGACAATCTTGATGGAAAGGTGACCTTGTTTAATGATGCATTGAATAGCGACGCTGACCTCGTCTGGTTTATTAGAGGGGGTTCAGATTGTCTTCGAGTATTGAATAAAATAGATTGGGACAAGGTTGTCGGTTCGAATAAGATTTTTTATGGCCTTAGTGACTTCACTCATTTTGCAGCAATTGCAGTAACAAAAGGGGTAACATGCTATTACGGCCAAGGATTAGCGTACGTAAAAGATTTCTTGCCGGAAAGAGCAGGCCGTCAATTTATTGTAGACTTCTTGAAGGAAAATAAACCGACCTGCGAAAGGCTTAAGGTTTTGGACGCAGCCGGAACTACTGAAGTGCCCAACGTCTTTGAGGTTAACGTCATTGGAGGATATCTTCCAGGATTCATCCTTCTCCAAAACGGCCTTAAGACTCATCTGCAGGACAAATATGTATTTATTGAATATCACAGCGGTGCGCTTGGCGAAACTCTCGATGATCTCGGGTACATATTGAGCCAGTTCATGTACGTCATTAATCAAAATACGCCTAAAGGAATCATCGTAGGTCATATTGAATTGAACAACCTTGATCAGACTCAAATTGCAACGGACGCCATTAATTCATATTGCGTTGGGAGGTTTTCAGAATTAAAAATACCGGTATTTTTTGTCGACCATTTCAAGAGCACGATCAAACTTATGCATGCTAGAATGTCCTAAACGGACTAAACGGTGTTTGGTCGACCATGATTCTGGCTCGAGACGGCGTGTCCAATTAAGCGCGGGGCAAGTTTACGATTATGATTACAAACACTACTTACACATCAAAACGTACAGGTATAAAATGGAGCGTACGATACGAAGAATTAGATACTTTCGACTCCATTCGGTCTTTACCTGTAGGTGCAGCGGGAGCGCTGTGTTTTTATAATGATAAATTAGTATTAGGTTATGCTCATGGCAGGGATGTTTGGGAAATGCCCGGCGGTGGTCGTGAAGAAGGGGAAACATTCGAAGGCTGTATTGCTAGGGAAATAAAAGAGGAATCAAATATGAAAGTTCTTGAGCTGTTTCCTCTAGGTTATGAGACATACGCGAGCGAAGAAACGGATGAAATTGTGTATATACTTCGCTATGCTGCCATAGTTGAACCTTACGGGGATTTTACAAAAGACGCCGCTGAAGATGGGGAAATTACTGAAATCAAGCTCATCGACCCATTGGATTATAAGCAGTATTTTGATTGGGGTGAGCGGAGCGATGCGATGATAAAAAAGGCTCTTAAGCGTATCGTCTAAAGTATGATAGAATCCAATTAATATGCGATAGAATTGCAATATGTCCAGAGTATGAACCAAATCGAATTAGCCAGACAATTTGCCGCTCAAAAATTTGAAGCTGCTGGCAGGAAAAACCACTTTGTTGAGGTTTATAGAATGAAAAGCTAGGACCTGAAAAAACGCAAGATAAACCAATGACCCTAACCCAGCCAGAACTCAAACTATCCTACGCGACCGGACTTCAAGAGGCCGTCTTAAATGAGATTAAAAAAATCGAGGGCATGCGCATCTTGAGACATGAGGCGGATTCTCTTTACGCAGCTTTTGATCGGAATCTTCTGGCTGACATTAAAAAACTCAGAAGTATTGCACGTGCATATCTTGTCGTTCAAAGCTCGAGATATAATCCGACGTACGTTTCAAAAAATAAATCTATCCTTGGAAATCTAATAGAGGTAGTTTTGGCCGAAAACGTAGGGGGTAATAAAGGCGACGAAGAGTTCAAAACTTTCAAAATATCTTGCGCCGGAGCGCATTCGCCTGAGGTGCGGAGTCTCGCGACATACGTAGCGGAAGCTTTCAAGCTGAAAGAAAGCGACGAGGCAGACCTGAAGATTCACATCATTAAGCCTGAAGATGTTTGGGAAGTTGGCATGCAAATCACCTCTCGGCCGCTCTCGATGCGAAGTTACAAGGTTCAAAACATGAGCGGCGCCATGGATCCGACGGTCGCGCATGCGCTCAATTCTTTTTGCGAATTGGATAAAGCCAAGTCATATCTTAATGCATTCTCAGGTAGTGCAACTTTATTGATCGAAGCCGGCCTTGCGTATCCGAATCTTGAACGGCTCATCGGCTTCGACAATAGCAAAAAGCATCTTTCTTTGTCGATTCAGAACATCAAGGAAGCAGGTCTCATACGAAAAGCCCAGGTCAAAGAGGCTGATATTCGCGACAACCCAGATTTTGGCACGGTTGACGTCATCGCATCGGATCTGCCATTCGGCATGTCTATTTCCAAAGGAGAAAATTTAGAAGAACTTTATCGGAATTTCATGCAGTATGCTGAAAGGAAACTCAGCGTTGGCGGCAGGCTTGCAGTATACACGAGCGAGTATGGGGTTTTCGAGAGCGTGGCGCGCGATTCCTCATTTCAAATAGTAAAGACGGTTGAGATTGAGGCAATGACTTCCGCCAACGCATATCTCAAGACGAAGATAATAGTATGCAAAACGGGAGTGATCTGAAGTATTAATATGAACAAGTCCGACCAGGAATAGCTTAGATACACCTGGTCCAGGGTATGCTAAAATGTGCTCAAATGAATCACGAAAACCAAAATTCCAATTTAGAAAAACAAATAGTCGCGGCAGAAGAGAAAATAGCTCATTTAAGTTCTCTGATTGAAAAGACTGAGAAGCTGATTTCAGATCAAGAAGAAGGTCTAAAGAATTTAAATGAAATACAGGTTATAGTTAATGGACTTTATGAAAAGGCTAAAATGTTGGCCGAAGCCCTAAAAGTAAAATATACTCAAATGCCGAGTTCTGATGAAGAATGGACTGCATGGGAGCAAGAAGGTAATAAAATAGATCAATTATACGCATTGATTGAAAGACTTGAAGAAGAGGGTGACCAAATTATGAAACTTATGGATGAGGTGGCTGCTGAGTCTGACGGAGTATTTGATGAAAACGTTTGATTAAAATAATGAAAGCGATGCGGAAATTCGTCAAAATAAAAATCAGCGATGAGGATGGCAAGGTGCTCATGCATCATTATCTGCGCGCGGGCAAGTATGATTTGCCGGCCGGAAAAATAGAAGAAAATGAGCTTCCCGCGAAGGCGGCAGCCAGGGAGCTGCTGGAACGGACGGGCTTTCATGCGGACGAGAGAAATCTTGAGAAACTCGGCGAGGAGGGCGAGTTCCTGCTGTTCGGAGGCAAGAAGAAGGATCTGACTCAGGTTGCGAAGCCGGGGGAGAAAGGGGGATATGCGACTGACGTGAGGTGGGTTAAGGAAGAAATGACCCCGATCGATATCTTTAAGGAATTGGAAAAGCTTAACTTTCCAATCGGCGAGTATGTAGTTGCCGGAAGCGGAATCATGTCGGCAAAAGGCATACGCCCGGCTTACGATCTCGATATCGTCGTGACCCAAGAGCTTTTTGACGAATGTCTGGAAAATGGATGGGAATTGCGGCCATGGACGCGGACGGGCAAGGTCGGAAAGAGCTGGCTTAAAAAGGAAGGGGTCGAATTGCTGCTTGAATTGGGATTCGAAGACGAGGCGATGACGGCGAAGGATTTGATGAAAGAAGGCGAGATCGTCAACGGCGTGCCGTTTTTAAGCCTGCATCAGCTTATCAAGTTCAAGAAAGATTACGGCAGGCCAAAAGATTTTGAAGACATTGCCCTTATGGAGGAGTATTTAAGAAGAGGCGTCGGTCTCCGTTCTGGACATTAATTATAAAAGGATGAACAAGTTATTAAAAAAGTATAAGAACCAGAAAAGAGCCGCGCACTTGGAAAATCTAAGAAAGAGCTGCATTCCGCATGCGCACGGTTCAGTCTTGGAGTTTTGTTCCGGCTTGGGCGTCAACTTTGATTACTATAAATATGAAAGCATAGATTCGGTTACTGTCGTTGACAAAAACGGTGCCAGATTGGATTTTTCCAAGCAAATAGTCAAGCCGGGCCTGCTTGAAAAATTTATTTTTGTCGAAGACGAGGTGACAAGCTTTTTGAGCGCGAAAAATGCGGAAGAGTACGACTCCGTTGTCTTGCCTTTATGCCTGTGCGTTTTCGATAATCCATCGGAAATTGTGGAAAAGTCAGTCGCGCTGCTCCGCCATGACGGCTCGATAATTTCTTTTCAGCATGGATTTTCAAAATATAAGATAATCGCCCGAATTCAAAAAGTGCTGGACAGTCTTTACAAAAGGAGCTATGGCTGCCATCTGGCGGGTTCGTATGACGAAATATTTCAAAATATGAATAGCCTTGCGAAGGTCCAATCATATCGCAAATATTCAGGCATATTCCATGTTTCTATTTATAAGAAAGTTTAGACAGCCGGCATTATCAAGCAAACCCATAATATGAGCAACACCCTAAAAAACAATATCTGGAAATTCACGATCGCGTCGGTTGCGAACAAGCGAATCTTTGTCGCGATACTGGGCGCCTACTACCTGACGATCGACGGAGTGACTCCGCAGGTCATCGGTACCATAACTTTATTCGGCAGCTTCGCCAGTTTCTTGTTCGAGATTCCGAGCGGCTACGTTTCGGACAAGATAGGCCACAAGCAGGCGCTGGTCGTGTCCCGGATCATGCTGCTCGCATCTTCGGTCTGCTTCTTGCTTTCGAATAATATTTTCCTGCTCATCATGGCTGCCGTGGCATTGAGCATAGGATCGGCGTTTAACAGCGGAACCGGAAGCGCTTTCATGCACGAGACCTTGAAAGGACTGAATCGTGACGGCGAATATTCGTCCGTGATGGGCAAGATAAGCTCAGTCGGGTTCGCTGTGCCGATAGCCCTTACGGTACTGGTGCCTTTCTTGGTCGGAATCTCTTACAAGGTGCCATTTTTGCTCATGGCCATTGTCGACATCGTCGGCTTGATTGCGGTTTTGTCTCTTGAAAAGCCCCCAGTTACGCAAGTGCAGATAGAGGAAGTCCAGGCGTCCAATTTTAAGACGATCGTAAAAGAAGCGTGGAATATAAATTATTTTACCGTCGCGATCTTTTCGGGACTCATGAGCGCGACGCTGCTCGGCGTGTCTGCGTTCAGGGCGCCTTTTCAAGTCGAATTGGGAGTTGCCGTGATGTGGTTCGGCGTCTTTATCGGAATAGGGAGGGCATTGGCGTCATTCATTCTTTTTTACAGCTACAAATTTGAAAAATATTTCACGCTCAGTTCATTCTATCGGTTTCAGTACCTGCTGCACATCCTGCTTATCATCGGCATCGGCCTTGCCGGCAATACGTATGTGATTCTGACATTGTTCATATTGAATAGCGGAATTCACTGGGGTCTGAGCAAAATAGACGAAGGGTATCAAATGAAAATCATGGGCAAAAGCAAATTCAAGGCAACACTGCTGTCCTTGGGTTCCCAGATCGAAAGCGTCTTGACTGCCGGCGCCGGCTTCTTGCTCGGCTGGCTGATACAGGCATTCTCTTACGAAATGGGCTTCCTTTACATAGGCATCATTTCAGGCGTCATATTGACCGCGCTTCATCTGCGAATCATGAGGGTGTATAAGGGGATTTAGTTAAAATTATAAATATAGCGCAGAATGCTTTTGCTAAAAATCAATATTTAAATGCTATAATCTGTATAATCATGGCCGCCCTCAAACTAGACAAATTTGTTCCGCCGAGCGATCCGGTGCTTATCCATGTAGCGGATGCGGTGCCGGTCGAAGACATGTCGTCGCCGGAAACTCAGGATTCAATACGCAAAATGTTCGATGTTGCTTTGGGCGAGCAGCAAGATGCGGGCAAGCCTCTTCTTGTCGGCTTGGCTGCTCCTCAGATAGGCATTTCAAAGAGAATCATTCTCGTCGATGTCATCGCGGATGGCAAAGGAACAGTCGGCGATTTGCGATTGTATATAAATCCTGAAATTATCTGGTCATCGGACGAGGAAGGCGAATGGTACGAAGGCTGCTTTTCAACAAGCAGAGTATGCGGAATCGTTTCTCGTCCTGACAAGATAAAAATGCGCGCGCATGCGGAAGACGGCGCAGTCGTCGAGGAAGAATATTCCGGTTATACAGCTCGCATATTTCAGCATGAAATTGATCATCTGAACGGAAAAGAATTTACCATGCATATCAAAGATGACGACAAGCTTCACTGGGTTGAAAAGGAGGAGTTTCCAAAATACCGAAATGCCGGTGAGTGGAGAAATTGGCCGAACAAGTGTCCGCGCGAAAAGTGGAATGGAATCAAGCACGGAAAATAGTTTACAAGTAGTTTCAAACAGCTGGGAAGCTGGAAATAGACGGATAACACTCCAAGCAAAAACCGTCCTAAAATTGCCTCAAAATCGCGCCGACTTTGTCTCTGGGTTTCAGACTGTTTTCGTGATGAAAACAGTCTCTGCTCTCGGGCTTAAGTAAACTTCTGTGTAGGTCAAAATAGACAAAAGCACTCAATTACGTTTAGTAATAAAGTTCTTTTGCCTGTCTTGAACTGATTCTAGTTATCCATAGCCTATTTATGCTTTGGTTCGATCGGTCTTGCTTTATATATTTAAAATGCGCCATGCGGCTCATATTTTAAGGCGTTAAATACTCATGTCGATTTTCTTTTCGCGAAATAGCAGAAAAAAGACCAACATGAATGTTTACTTAAGCCGATATGAACTTTCAGGATGTCTCCTGCATGTTTTTTGACAGCATCCGACACTTTTTTGACAAATGAGGGATATTTGCTAGCTTCAGAAGGATATGAAGAAAAAATGCCCGATATGCAACGGGGTGCTGGAGCACTGGGGGCGTACCGCCAAAGGGTTGCCCCGTTTTTATTGCCTGGCCTGCCGCGTCAGCTCGACGCGCAAGAAAGATGCCGTCGAGAAGAAGCATCTCCTTTATAAGCTCGACCGCTGGCTCGGAGGCAAGGACAGCCTGAGCAAAATGGCGCTGAAGGATCATAAGACCCGGCAAGCCCTCTGGAAGCGATTGCATCCCTTGATGAGGGAGATGCCCGAGCCGGTCATTCCGCCTCAGACCAAGGCGCGCGTGCTCATTCTGGACGGCACCTACGTTCACGGCCATTCGCTCTGCGCGCTCGTTGCGATTGACGAGGATGACAACCTGTACTGGCGATTCGCGCCGTATGAGTCGCTTCTGGTCTGGTCGGATTTTCTTTCCTCGTTCGCCGAGCCGGAAGTCGTCATCATGGACGGCCAGAAGGGGCTGTTCGCCGCGACGAGGGGCTTGTGGCCGAACGTGCCGATACAGCGTTGCCAATTCCACGTGGTCGCCTTCGCCCTTCAGTACACCGGACGAAGGCCGAAAGAAGAGGCGAGCATCCAGCTCATAGGCATTTTATATAAATTGAAATATGCGAAGACGAACGCGGGCAAGGAAATGTGGATGTTCCTGTATAAGGCTTGGGAGAAAAAATACGCAAGGCAGCTCATCGAAAAGAATGAATCAGGAAACTTCAGGTATCCGAAGCTCAGGAGCGCCCGGCTCATCGTGCGCCGCGCCCTTCCTAATATTTTCACGTTCTTGAATCACGAAGGCTGCCCGAACACGACCAATCTCGTCGAGGGCTGGGTCAATTCCGCCGTGGCGGAAGCTCTTCGGATGCACAGGGGGCTTCGGATGTATGAGAAAAGGGCCTTGGTGTCAATCGTGCTGTCGCATCTGAAAAGAGGCAGGAGGAAGGCCGTCCAAAAGGCGGAGGACGGCATCTAGCCATAATCGCAGCATGCATTATAATGAGCTCTATCATGATAGAAATAATTTCCCGGGCGCTCATTATAAAGGATGAAAAGATTCTCTTGTGCAAGGCCGTCAAGGATACGCCTCATTATTATCTGCCCGGCGGGCATGTCGAGTTCGGCGAAAGCGCTGAAAGCGCCCTCAAGCGGGAGTTCGTCGAGGAAACCGGAGTCGCCATCAGCAATCTTGCCTTCGTCGGCGTGTTTGAAAATCAGTGGGGAAAAGTCCCTCCGCATCACGAGTACAATCTGATATTCACGGCAACTCTCGACAGCCAAGCCGTCGTATCGAAGGAAGAGCATATCGAGTTTGAGTGGATTGAGATTGAGCGGCTCGACAAGCTCGGCGAGTTCGCGTTCCTTCCGGCCCAATTCTTGGAAAGAATAATCCAATGGTGCGGGAATCGGGAGAATATCTACTTGAGCACTTTTAAATAGGATGCAAAAGGTTCTGCGCAAGATTCCATTTTTTTCTCAGCTTTCTCGCCATGAATGGAAAGAGCGGGGTTTCAAGGATGCCGAAGATGCCAAATATTGGGAAAATCGCTCGTGCGGCATCGCGTGCATGAAGATGATTTTGGACATGCATGAAGATCACAAAGGTCAAAGGTTCGCCGACTTGATACGGGAGATGGAAGGGAAGGGGGTATATAAAGACGGTGTCGGATGCGTGCACCAAGGAATCGTTGATGAATTAAATAATCGAAACATCGATTCGCAAAGAATGCAGGTAAGCGAGATTCGACAGATCAGCGAATCTATCGATCAAGGAAATATCCTGATAGTTTCAATCGGCACCGGCCTTGCCGGCGGAAAGAAAAATGGGCACTTGGTCCTGGTTATCGGCTACGTCGAGCATGCAGGAGAGGTCTTGTCGGTAATATTGAATCATACGTCTTCGCGCGATGACCGTCAGTGGCCGGAGAAAGAGATAGGCGTCAACCGATTCATGGAGCATTTTTCAGGAAATGCTATACGGGTTGGACTTAAGAGTAAAATTATACGATAACCTAAACCTCTGAAATATGATTTCTTCGCTCTCTAAATTATGGAAGATTCTCGGTAAAAAAACGCAGTGGCGCCTCATGTGGCTCGCGCACTCGAAGTTCAATGTTGGAATTTCCATAATTATTCCGGATAAAGATGGTCGCCTGCTTCTTGCCAAGCATGTATTCAGCGGAGAAAAGCCGTGGCGGCTTGTTGGCGGATATATAAATAAAAATGAAAATATATATGATGCCGCGAAACGGGAAGCGAAAGAGGAGCTTGGCTTGGACATAGAAATTGAAAGGGTTCTTCGGATTCGAAGCGGATTTGCTTTTCGAATCGAAATAACTTTGGTTGCCGAACCTGTATCATCCGAATCCATCCTTACGCTTGATACAAAAGAAATAATTGAAGCCGGATGGTTCAGTTTGGCACAAGAGCCCGTCGATACGCTTGATTCGCATGTGTATCTGCTGAAGCTGTATAGAGAAAAGCCTGCTGGATATGTCGAAATAAGAAATATTTGAAACTGCCAAAGTTCGGCCGAAAAAAAGAGGGGATATGAAAAACCGCCCTCACGTTTCGTGGGGCGGCTCATGGATCAAGGCGGCGTTCCGCTATGCGGCCTTTTTCCAAACTTTCTCATCAGGGTCCCGGAAGTGGGCTTAAGACTAAACCCGGGCGCGCTAGCCTGAAAAGATCCAGGCAAGATATTACTTCGAAAATGAAAAAAGCCAATTAAGGCTCCAGCAGAAACTTTTTTGCCAACTTCTCGGCTCTTTTCAGCTCAGGCTTTTTGGACGCATCGACCCAAATGATGCTCTCATCCTTCCTGAACCAGGCCCTCTGTCTTCTTACATAATGCCGGATGTCGAACGACAGTCGCTCGACGAACTGCTCTTTCGTAAGCCTGCCTTGCAGCAAGTCGGCCAGCAGGCCGTATTCCAGTCCGAATTCGCGCATGCGCTTCCACGACAGGCCTTCGCCGTGCAGTCGCTTTGCTTCGGCGATCATGCCTTTCTTCAAGCGGGCGTGAATTCTTCTTAAAATCTTGTCCTTGAGGACGCTGTCGCTTGTGTCCAGCCCGATGCGCAAGGTCTCGAACTTCGGCTCATGCTTTGCTTTTGGAACCGTGCCGAGCGCTGTCGCTATCTCGATGGCGCGTATAAGCCGAACCGGGTTCTGCTTGTCTATTTCCTCATATCTTTTTGAATCCAGCTTCAGGAGCCTTTGCTGCAATTTTTCCAGGCTCAGCTTCCTAAGCTTTGCGCGCAGTTCGGGATTCACTGGCACGTCGGGCAGCACGATGCCGTCAGCGACGGCCTGGATATAAAAGCCCGTTCCTCCGCAGAGAATCGGCACATTTCCGCGAGCCATGATTTCATTGGCTTTTGCATATGCGTAATCTTGAAATTTTGAAGCGGTGAACATCTGCTTTCGCCTGGGCGACAGAATGTCCAGTCCGTGATGGGGAACGCCCCTCATTTCTTTCTTGGTAATCTTTCCTGACCCGATGTCCAGGCCTGCGTAAATCTGCCTCGAGTCCGCTGAGATTATCTCGGCTCCAAAGCCTCTCTTCTTCGGCGATTTGGGCGATTTGCCAGAACTGGAACTGCCAGCGCTAATTGCCCGGGCAATATTGACGGCCAAGTCGCTCTTGCCCGTAGCTGTTGGTCCGAGAACGACTATCATCTTGGGAAGTTGCGAGTTTTTCATGAAATTAATCTGCCATGCCCGGATAGGGCATCGAGTCGGATCCTTGAATTGTGCCGGAGGTGGGACTTGAACCCACATGTCTTGCGACGCCCGATTTTGAGTCGAGTGCGTATACCATTTCGCCACTCCGGCATTTGAATACGGGCATTATACGGCAATACTGCCATACTTGCAAAAGCATGAATTTTGTTTCTTTGCGTTGCATGCAATCGGGCATGGGCGAGGCGGCCGCGGCCAAGCGGATATGTACAAATATAGTAAAGTATGGTATTATTAAAACCAGATGGATGGGCACCATGTTCATTCACGCAGCCAACAAATTCAAATTCGCAGGAGGATTACTTATATGTCAGATGACACAGTTCACCGGAAACCGGATGGCCTCAAAACCACAAGAATCATTTTGGACGACGGCGAGCCCGGTTCCGGGTCTGCCACAGGCAAGCTGGCCAAGCAGGCAAAGAAGCCGGCTTGGGAGGGCAAGACGATGCTTGAGATTGCCGACATGTACGCGATTCATGCCATCTGGGCGGCATTTGCGCTGGTCATGATATGCCTCTGCTTTCGCCTTGTCGCGGAGAGTCTCGACAAGAACAGCAAGGCTCGACAGGACCAGATCGAAAACCCCGAGACGCCGGCGGCTTACCAGATTAAGCCAGCGGCGGGCTAGTCCGCATTTCTCAATCGGCCGGTCGCATCAACCATGCGACCGGCTTTTCTTATCCCCATTTTTTCAACATTTTTATGTACATGTGAACTGCCGGAACGAGCGCCTGCATGCTAGAATGTCAGTCTATGGAACCAACATCTAAATCGAATTACTTTAACAACTCCATCTTCTGGATCGAACTGGAAAAGATCGTGCCGAACCCGTATCAGCCGAGAAGAGAATTCGATCAGCATGCGCTCAAGGACTTGGCGGACTCTATCCGCATGTACGGCCTGCTGCAGCCTCTTGTCGTGACCCGAAAGGAAGTCATCAAGGAGGACGGCGGCTTGAATGTCCAGTATGAGCTCATTTCGGGGGAGCGGCGCCTTAGGGCCTCCAAGCTTGCCGGTCTTGCCCAGGCTCCTGTCATCATTCGGGCCGGCGAGGAAGACGCGCGGGTCAAGCTCGAGCTTGCCATCATAGAGAATCTCCAGCGAGAAGACCTGAATGCGGTAGACAGGGCGCGCTCGTTCCAGAGGCTGGCAGACGAGTTCGGCCTCAAGCACGTTCAGATTGCGGAGAAGATGGGGAAGAGCCGGGAATACGTGACGAACAGCATTCGCCTTCTTGCGCTCCCTGAGCACATGCTTCAGGCGCTTTCCGAGAAAAAGATCACGGAAGGCCATTCGCGGCCGCTGCTGATGCTTGTCGGCAAGCCCGAAGAGCAGGAGACCTTGTTCAAGGAAATCATTTACAAGAAAATAACGGTGCGGGAGGCGGAACAGATAGCGAGGCGCGTCGCCGTCGAGCGGACAAGGAAGAAAGACTCGTTCGCGAGCGACCCCGAGCTCGTAGAATTCGAGAAGAAGCTGAATCAGGCGCTCGGCACTCGCGTGATGATCGAGAAGCGGGAAAGGGGAGGCAAGGTGGTCATAGATTACTTCAACAATGACGACCTTCGGCACTTGCTCGACGTGCTTGAGAATAGGGAAAAAGGTTCCGGCAACGATATCGCGAAAATTTTCGCGGCGTCGATGACTGAAGCGTACTCGCCGCAGCCTGCCAGCGCTTCGGCCTCGTCTGCCCCTGCAAGCTTTGCAGCTGCCGCGGCGCCGGTAATGCTTGCCTCAGAGGCGCCGGCCGAGACGGTCGAGGCGGCGCAATCGGCGTACCTGACGCCAGCTGAAATGACATTGTCCGAGATTGAGCCGGCCGTGAGCGTTCCTGAATCCGCGAGCGCGGCTTCCGCCAATGCCGAATCCGTTCCTGTCGACGATTCGACTCCTTCCGACCAGGCTGAAGACGAGAGCCTTTATTCGATCAAGAATTTTAGCCTGTAATACATCGCAGAGAGCATGATCCGACTATTTTCACTTATCGTGCTGGCGGTCTTGGGGCTTCTGACTTTCAGGTTTTTCATGATGCTGGCCCTGTACCAAGACGGCCGGCCGATTCAGTCCAATTCGATAGTCAAGGTCATCATCGCCCCGTTTACGGATGACGGAACCGGGAGATAGTGCGGCGTCTCCGGAATGTTGGCTTAAGTAAACATTCCTGTTGGTGTCATCTGGTGCGCCATCAAGCAAGGCGTCATTCGGACCAGTCTGGCTGGCTTAATTAAGTAAGGCTTAAGGGTTAAGCCAACATTCTGTCGCCACCGATATAGCAAAATTGCTATATCGGTACGCTGATTTCTAAAATCCCCGTACGTCCTCATCCGGCTTTTTGAATATAAAAAAATCCCCAGCCTTATCTTTCGCAAGATGGCTGGGGATTTGAATGTCTGGAGCCGCCTTGAGCCTTTGAGCCGTTAAGCCAGGTTCTTGAGCGCCCGCGCGCGGATGCTTACTCGACATTCTTCGACGGGGCGAAGTGCGCGGTCATCCTTCCGCTCGGATAAAGCTCGATGACGCGCGGCATTGCCGTTATTCTGGTTCCGCTGCCGAATTCGACGAAGGCGTTTGCCTCATTGTCGTATCTGATCGGCATCTCCACGAGACCTTCTCCCATTTCAGGAAGCGACAGCTCTTCGTAGATGTTAAGCGTTCCTCTGATTTCGCCTCCGAGGAACTCTCCCTCTCCTTCTTCCTGGCTTCCTTCGGCCTCATGGACGAGTTCTGCCCCGACGATGCATCCCGTCGAAAAGTGGACGTCGCTCGGCTGGCCTTCCGACCGGGTAATCGTCCATCCCTTGTCCAGATGCCGGCGGATGCTGGCATCGAGATAGGTGATTGAAGGCGGTTCCGGTAACAATTGCTTTTCCTCTGCTGTTGTTGATGATTTCATGTTCGGATCCCTTGTTTGTAGGGAAGCGGGGCTCAATCCTGACGGACTGATCAAATTCGAATTTCGAATTGAGCGCCATTTTCCTAAAACAAGTCGTCCGTTCCGCCTGACAAGCTCGAAAAGCCTCATGTCCTGAATGAACAAGTCGGAAATACCATACCCGCGTTAGCTGCCCATGTCAATTTTCCCGGCATGCCGAAAATAGGCGCGCCCGACATGCCTTTGCGTGCCATATTGATAAGTTGATAAGGTCCGCCCGCTTGCCGGATGATGCCGCCCTGGCGGAACTGCGCTAAGCCTTGGCTTCGGGTTCCGACTTCTTCTTGGCCCATCGTCCGCGAGTGCTGACTTTCTTCGGCTCCTTGAGTATCTCCACAGCTCTTTCGTATGTAATGGTGTACGGGCTGTCATCGCCTTTGAGCGATCGGAAATCCCCGTCATGGACAATGTACGGACCGAATCTTCCGATGTTCGCCGTGATGACTTTTCCTGTTTCAGGATGCCTGCCGAGCTGCTTCGGAAGGCTGAGATACACGAGCGCTTCCTCGACGCTTACCGTCGTGATGTCCTTGCCTTTGGGGATGCTTGCCATGCGGGGCTTGAGAACAACTTTCTTGGGCTTTTTAGCCCGCGGTTTTTTTACCTTCGCCGCTTTCTTTGTCTTTGCGCTGCTGTCGGCGCTGCCTGTCTTGGCCGAACCTGTCGCGCCGTCCGTGCCCGCTTCCGCCTCTTCAGTTTTCTCAGGCGCCGCCTCCGCCGCTGTTTCTGTCGCCGGTTCCGGCTCAGGTTTTGCGATGCCGACATCGATGCCTTCCGCAATCGCTTTTTCAAGCGTCTCCTTGTCGCCGAGCTGAACGTACGGACCGTACTTTCCAACTTTGACGAAAATAGGGAGACCTGTTTTCGGATCATGGCCGATAGGCTCATCGCCCTTGATTTCCTGCCCGTCGAGCGTGAGCGCGCCGACGCACTCGGGGTATGTCGAGCAGCTGAGGAACTTTCCGCCTCGCCCCAGCTTTATGATCATCGAGCTGCCGCATTTAGGGCATTTGTACTTGGCGTCAGCTTCGCCGAGGTTCGTCGCTTTCTCGATGTCTTCCTTCGACTCGACGTCTTTGTGGAACGGAGTGTAAAAATCTTCCAGCGTCTTTTCGTATTCCGCATTGCCGAGCGCCACGTCGTCGAGCTTGTCTTCCATCAGCGCCGTGAAGTCATCGCTGATGTAGCTTGGGAAATACAGTTCCAAGAATGAGCTGACGACATCGCCGGTGTCAGTGGGGATGAGCGACTTGTTCACCTTCGTGACGTATTCGCGGTCTTCAAGGGTCCGAATGGTGCTTGCATATGTCGACGGCCGGCCGATGCCTCGCTTCTCCAATTCCTTGATGAGTCCTGCTTCCGTGTAGCGTCCGGGCGGCTCGGTCCATTTCTCCGTATTTCGAATATCCAAAAGTTTTGCAGCTTCGCCTTTCTCAACCGCAGGAAGCTCGACGTCTTCGCCTCGCGCGTCAGGGTCAGCCTTCAGCCATCCTTCGAACTTGACCTGGCTTCCCGTAACCGTGAAATCCGGTATGGCATCTTTCGAATCGGCGCCGCTTACGTTCGCCGTGATTCGGGTCCGAAGCAGCTCGGCATCTTTCATCTGCGAAGCGAGCGTTCTTGCCCTGATGAGCCTGTACAGTTTCTTCTCGTCTTCATTTGCGCCGGCCGAGACGACCGAAACTTTTGACGGCCTGATGGCCTCGTGCGCCTCCTGCGCATTCTTGCTTTTCGAAGCGTATCCTCGCGCTTCCGAATAGCCCGCGCCGAATTCCGAGTCGATTGTCCTTATGGAATCCGCGATTGCCGTCTTGCTCAGCATGATGCTGTCAGTTCTCATGTATGTGATGTGTCCGGCTTCGTACAGCTTCTGGGCTATGCCCATTGTTCTCGACGGAGAGAAGCCGAGCCGCGAGCTGGCAGTCTGCTGAAGCGTCGACGTGATGAACGGCGGCTTCGGCGAGCGCTTGGCTTTCGTCTGCTCTATGTCGGCAATGACCCAGGAATTTTCCTTCGCGACCTTAACGATTCGGTCAGCTTCCGCCTGTTCCGCAGGCTCCTTCGTGCAGGTAAAAGTCATCCTGCCTTTATTTTTCGCGCCTTCAAGGTCCGCTTCGATTACGAAATACTGGACGGGAACGAAAGAACGGATTTCCCGTTCGCGTTCCATGATGATCCGAAGGGCGGGCGACTGCACGCGTCCCGCGGAAAGCCCGTATCGCACTTTCTTCCAAATGAGGCCGGACAGGTCGTATCCGACAAGCCTGTCGAGCACGCGCCGCGCCTCCTGCGCTTTCCTGAGGTTCTGATCGATGACGCGCGGATGGAGCAGCGCTTCCTTGATGGCTGATTCCGTGATTTCATGAAAAACGACTCGTTTCGGGCTCTTCAAGTTCGTGGCTTGCTGAATGTGCCATGCGATAGCTTCTCCTTCTCGGTCGGGGTCGGTCGCGAGAATGACCTCGCTCGCTCTCGACGCCAGATGCTCGATTTCCGAAATGACCTTCTCCTTTCCGGGCGAGACGACGTAGCGAGGGATGAAGCCTGCCTTGATGTCTATGGCCGTCTTGTTGCTCTTCGGAAGGTCTCGCACGTGCCCGACGGACGCGACGACTTTGTATTCGTCGCCGAGGTACTTGTTGATGGTCTTCGCCTTCGCAGGGGACTCGACAATGAGGAGTTTCTGTTTTTTCATATGCTTGTTTGGTTAGTATTACACATATATTATGCATTGGGCAAATTCTGCCCGTTTGCCCGTTCCAAGATTCATGCAAGGGGCGTTTTCCTTCCGCCTCATGTTTTCCGGCCGGCATTCAAGTTTTTGAAAATATTTTTGCCGCGCTCCGTAAGATGAATCTTCCCGTATAATTCATTCGCGACATCCTTGACTTCAAGCATGGACAGGACAATCTGCATTTTGGATATCGGCAATCCGGATTTCTGCTGCATGCTGTCCTTGTCGCGCGGCTCGTCCAGGGTCTCGATCACGGACCGTTCCTCGTCGGTAAGCCGGACATACGCTTCGCGCTCGCCGGCATGATCCTCGAACAGCGACCCTGCCCGCGAATCAGATTTCTGAATGCCAAGCGCGCTCAGCAGGTCTTCCTGCGAGCAGATCGGCACCGCGCCGTTCTTGATCAGATTCAGGGGCCCTCTTGATGTCTGAGAGAAGATGCTTCCGGGAATGGCGAACACGTCTCTGTTGTATTCGAGGGCAAGCTTTGCGGTTATGAGCGTTCCGGAATCTTCCTCGCCCTCTATGATGAGCACGGCATGGCTCAAGCCTGCCATGATCCTGTTTCGCATGGGAAAGCTCCACGGGCTGGCCCTCGTGCCCGGCTCGAATTCCGACAGCAGGATGCCGTCTTTCGTCGAAAGTATCTGTTCGGCCAAGTGGACATGGCTTCTCGGATAAAGGGAAGCCATGTCGATGCCCGATCCCGGAACCGCAATGCAGGGCAGGCCGTTTTCCATGGCCAATGCATGGGCGAGCCCGTCGATGCCGAGCGCCAGCCCCGAGACGATGGCAACCTTGTGCCCTTTCAGCGCCCGCATCAGGTGCTCGCATGCATCTTGTCCGTAGGAGGTGTGCTTTCTTGAGCCTATTACGCACAAGAACTTCATGCCCGGATCGTTAAGGATCGAGGGGTTGCCGGAAATGTATATTTTCTTGGGCTTGTCGGGTATTTGGTCGAGCAGATATGAAACCGAGGAATCGTGCCCGGTTATGCCGGCGTTTTGAATGGATTCCTCGGCGCATGCTTCGGGAATCGCCTTTTTTGAAGAATTGTTCGGTTGCGTTGTATTCATTGGCTAAAATACTAACGATTTGATATGATGAAGCCATAAAATAAAGTTAAAATCATGCTCGACATTAAATTCATCAGGGAAAACAAGGACCTCGTTCAGGCAGGCGCGCAGAAAAAGCGAATGGAATTCGATGTGGAGAAATTGCTGTCCGTCGATACTATCCGAAAGGAGCTCGTCACTTCGGTGGAAGGACGAAAGGCCGATCAGAATAAAGTAAGCCAGCAGATTCAGGCGGAAGCTGATCCTGAAAAGAGAAGCGCGCTCATCGAGGAGATGCGAGTTCTCAAGGAATCAATCAAGGCGGATGAGGAGCGATTGGCCGAAGTGATGAAAGAATGGCAGCTTCTGATGGTTTCCGTTCCGAATATTCCCGACATGTCGGTTCCCGAAGGCGAAAGCGATGCGGACAATGTCGAGGTCAAGGTCTGGGGCGAGGCGAAGACGTTCCCGTTCGCGGCAAAGAGCCATATCGACATCATGGAAGAGCTCGATCTCGCCGATTTCAAGAAAGGGACCGAAGTTTCAGGCTTTCGGGGTTATTTCCTCAAGAACGGCGCTGCCGAACTTTCGCTTGCCATCTGGATGTATGCGCGGGACTTTTGGACGAAGAAGGGCTTCTCATTCATGATCGTTCCTTCGTTGGTGCGGAGAGAGACTCTTTTCGGGACCGGATATCTGCCGCAAGGCGAGGACGACCTCTATAAGACGCAGGACGGAGACTTTTTGGCGGGTACAGGCGAGGTTGCCACCATGGCCTATTTTGCCGACACGGAAATTCCGGCCAGTGAATTGCCCAAGAAGATTCTCGCCTTTTCTCCGTGTTTCCGGCGGGAAGCCGGTTCGCACGGCAAGGACGTAAAAGGTCTTATTCGGGTGCATGAATTCTTCAAGATGGAACAGGTCGTGCTCTGCGAAGCGAGCCATGAAGAAAGCGTGAAGCTGCATGAGGAAATCAACAGGAATACCGAAGAATTCATAGAGTCGCTCGGCATCGCGTACCATACGGTGGTGAACTGCGGCGGCGACCTGGGACTTGGTCAGGTCAAGAAGTATGACATCGAGCTTTGGGTTCCCGGAGAAGAGAAATACAGGGAAATCAGTTCTGCTTCATACTTCCATGACTTCCAGTCTCGAAGGCTCAACATCAAGTATCGGGATCAGGAACAGAAATCAAGATTCGTCCACTCGCTGAACTGCACGGCCATTCCGACTCCGCGAATTCTCGTTTCGCTTATAGAAAATTATCAGCAGGAAGACGGCACAATCAGGCTACCAGAAATTCTCCAGCCATACATGGGCAATAAAGAATACATCGGTAAATAATGAAATCAACATCAAGGCTTACAACAAGGGATTTATTGAAATCACAGTCCGTGATGAAAAAAAGAAGAAAAAAAAGACTTCTTAAGCTTTATCTCATCTCCTTTGCCGGAATCCTGCTCGTAACGGGCCTTGCGTATGCGTCCCGCATGGAAACCGTCCAAATCAAGAAGGTGGTGGTGGTCGGAAACGAGACGGTGTCGGGCGAGGAAATCGAGAAAGTGTCGAATGTGATACTCGATGCCTCCTATATGGGCGTTTTTCCGAAGCGAAACAGCCTCATCTTTCCGAAAGACCAGATTTCAAAGACTCTCATAAGCACGTTTCCGAAAATAGAATCCCTTGATATCGAGACCGAATCCTTCGGCTATCTGAACGTCAGGATACGGGAACGCGCTCCCGCGGTGGAATGGTGCAATGCCATACACTGCTATTTCGTCGACGAGAGCGGATACATTTTCAGCATGGTCGAAAGCGATACTGAGCAAGGCGAGGCAAAGCGGACGGAAGCCTTGGAAGCTGCCTCCACTTCCACTTCGACGGCTTCAGGCGACTCCGTCGCCACTTCAACGGAAGAGGTTGCCGGCGATGCCGATGCCAAAGCCGAGGTTCGGGCAGTCGAGAAAATTCGAAAGCCCGGGTCGAGCGCTCTTCTGAGGATAACGGGCCTTGATGAGGTGGTCGGAACCAAGCCGGTCGGAAAGACGCTGATGCCCGTCGAATTGCTGAAAAAGGTGCGCGAAATCGCGACCGGTCTCGACGGGTACGGCTTGAAGGTGCGCGAGATTGAATTCCGCAGCGAGGACGAGATTGTCTACAAGGTTCTTGGCAACGGCAGAATCATCTTCAATCAGAGGCGGCCTCTCGGGCAGTCATATGAAAACCTGGTCACGGCGCTGAAGTCGGACGTCTTCGCGCCGAGACCTGCGCCTTTTGAATACATAGACACTCGATTCGGAAACAAGGTATTTTACAAGCTCAGGTAGGATCGAGCGCCTCTTCATGACATTATAATTGAAAAAATAACATTCCTTGATACAATGGAAGGAATGGAACCAAGCGGACCTATGAAAAGATTTTTGAACTTCAGGCTGATAAAGACTGACACGCACGGCGAGCCGACGACCGGCACGTATGCAAAATGGGGACTGGTCCTGATGTTTTTCGGCATCTCCGCGATGTCGCTCGTCACGCAGGGAGTCCTGACTTTGAAAGACATGGCTTTCGGCGGGTCGGATAACAGGGTGGCCGGAATACAGGAATCGTCCGACCGACCGGCTGTCAATCAGGTGAATGCGCAGGGCGACCAGGCCATGCGATTCGAGCAGGAGCCGAGGGGGTCGGACGATTCCGCCCGAGGCAATTCCTCGAGCGGCCCGAGGCATGACTATACGATAACGAATCAGACGGTCATGGCGAGGCTTTCAGGGCAGGCATATCTTGCGGCCGACCTCGCGACGGGAGAAATTATCCTGGAAAGGAACGAGCAGCTGGTCGCGCCGATCGCCTCCGTGTCCAAGCTCATGACCGCGCTGGTAGCCGTTGAAAAGCTCGACATGCAGCGAATGGCCATCGTCTCCCGCGATTCCTACAATACATACGGGGCGCAAGGAAAGCTCAATGTCGGGGAGAAAATCCGCATCTACGACCTGATGTATCCGCTTCTCATGGAATCGAGCAATGATGCCGCCGAAGTCATCGCGGACGCATATCCGGAGGGAAATGCCGCATTCATGGCCGAGATGAACAAGAGGGCTCGGGAAATCGGCATGACTGACACCTACTTCGAGGATCCGAGCGGCCTTAACCCGAAGAACGTCTCTTCCATTCGGGACCTGATGAAGCTCGGGCGATATATCCATGAAAAGGCGCCGACTATCTACGACATGACCCGGGTTCGGCAATACTCCATCCTCAAGCATACGTGGGTGAACGCGAACAGGTTCTTGAACTACGACACTTTCATGGGCGGCAAGAACGGATTCATCGACGAGGCCAAGAAGACGACCGTGTCGCTCTTTGACGTCACGATGGCCAAGGGCGGCAAGAGGCCCGTAGTGATAGTCATATTGAGAAGCGACGACCGGGAAGGGGATGCCGTAAAGATCATGGACTTCCTGAAGAAGAACGCCGTATACGAGCCTCCGATAAACTAAGCCGCACGGCAGGCTGCCGTCCCCGATTGATGGGCGGCGAAAGACGAAAGGCTTGCATGACTTAAACCGTCATGCTATTATTGCTATGTCAAGGTCATTGACATGAATCGACGAACTTCAGCCGGAAGCCAACGTCCCTCCAGAAAAGGAGTCATGTGAATGGCCTATTTCTATTGCTTCTGCCGAGCGGGCCAATTTCCGCCCGGCGGCCGGGCCTTTCATGCATCGCGCAGGTTCCTGACGCCTGCCAAGCCGCACATGACTTTTTCTTGGGAGGGGAGTTGGCAATGAGCCGACACTTAGCATAGTCTGCTAAGCGATTAATAAACCCTTCCGCCAAAATCCTATGTTCAAAGCAATAGGTTTTGTGATCGGTCTCATTGCCATACGAGTGCTCATGCCGGATGTGTTCCACGCATTCGAACATACGCTCATCAAGTTCTTTTCATTGGTAAACGAAGTCTTCGCGTACACGCCGCAAAGCGTCACGCAAATGGGATCTGCCGGAGTCAATTACATTCCTGCCTCCGCTCCGCTTCCTGATTGGGCCCGCTAGCCAATCTCAGTCTTGATCCCAGTCTCAATATCAAATGCGAAAGATTGTCTTAATCAACAATTTTTCAAAACCCGAAGCTGCCTCTCACGAGGCGGCTTTTTATTTTATCTGATTGAAAACTAAAAAAGCGCCGCCATGCTTTCGCTTGGCGGCGCCGAGTCCCTGTCTTCGCCCCATTCATTCTTTCAGGGCCTTCTTCCATTTCCCGGTCGGCGGCCTGGCCTTCGGATGCTCTCGTGGCCTATTGAGGATAATGACGGTTCCTCGGCCGTAGATATCGAGCATTCGTCCTTGGCATGGCTTGCCGTCGACCGAATGGATCGGCAGACAGACCGTCGGCACGCGTCTTGTAACGGGGCCTCCGCGGTACACTTCGACCTTGAAATCGTGAGTCGCAATGAGGATTGCCGCTCTTTCGCTTCCGCGGAGCGGATCTTCGTCGAATCCTTTCACGAGATGGGACAGGATTGCCACCGCCTTCTTTGCAGGCAGCGTAAGCCTTCCTTGTGCCAGGGTGGACATATTCTGTTCCTCAAAGCTGGGACTGCCGGCCTCGAGCACATAGGAACATTCCCCTTTCTGAAACTTCGGTTTTTGGAGCCGAACCTTCAGGACGCTTTCGATGGCTTCGACAGGGGTTGTCTCCCTGAGCAGCTTTATCGAGAAGCATTTAATCGGCCTGCCTTCTGCCTGGAAGGTTACCTCCTGCATGATCGCGAGAGGGAATGATTTGAGCCTCGCCAGCTCGCCATCAAGCTCTGCTTTCTTTTCATCGGCAAAACCTTTGAGGCAGCCGATGTCCCTGGTCAGCTTTCTGATTTTGTCGGCAGTGACTGTCAGCTCTTCGATTATTCTTTCCATGTATCAGGTCCTTTCAATCAGTTCGTTGTTACTGTTCCGCGCATGAGTTTATACTAAGCAGGCATATAGTTCAAGTCCGAAATGTGTGATATAAATGCATTACGAATGAGTGCCATCAAGTTCGATATCGTGAAAAAGATGAGCGAAAAGGCTCCCGAATCCCTTGCCCGGGCCGGGGTTATTTCAACTGCGCACGGAGACATAGAAACTCCTGCTTTCGTGACCGTGGGAACAAAGGCCACGGTTAAGGGCATCACCCCTGAGATGCTGGCGAGCACTGGCGCGGAGGTCATGCTTGCGAATACGTACCACCTGTATCTTCAGCCTGGCCACGAACTGATGCGCAAGGCGGGGGGCTTGGGAAAATTCTCCAACTGGCCCGGTCCGACCATGACTGACTCCGGCGGTTTTCAAGCGTTTTCTCTTGGCGCGGCGTTCGGCAAAGATCTGGGAAAATTAGTTAAAGGAAAAGGACGCGTTGACGAGATACAGCTTTCTGAAGTCACTGACACCGCTCTTGCCGCCAAAAAGACTAACGGCGGCAGAGATTCTTCAATTGCCGAGGACGGCTCGGCCCTAAAGCCGGCGCAGATAGACGAGAACGGAGTGATGTTCCGGTCCGTCATAGATGGAAGCGCCCATTATTTTTCTCCGGAAAAATCCATCGAGATTCAGCATGACATCGGCGCCGACATGATCTTTGCATTCGACGAATGCACGTCGCCGACTGAAACTTTTGCATACCAGAGGCAGTCACTCGACCGGACGCATAGATGGGCAAAACAATGCCTGCAATATCACCACAGTAAAGATAACGCTGAGCGACAAGCGCTTTTTGGCGTTCTTCAGGGCGGACGACATGAAGAATTGAGAAAAGAGAGCGCTCAGGTCCTCTCGGCCATGAAAGTGACTGACAGAAATGGCATCGAGCAAGGATTTGACGGATTCGGCATAGGAGGTTCATTTGCCAAGGAAGACATGTCGAGCGCGGTCGCATGGGTCAACTCCGTGCTTCCGGAGGACAAGCCGCGGCATCTGCTGGGCATCGGCGAGCCGGAGGACCTGTTCATGGCGGTGGAGCAAGGCTGCGACCTTTTCGACTGCGTGATTCCGACTCGAAACGGCAGGACAGGTACCGTGTTCACCAAATACGGGAAGGTGAATATCGGCAATGCGAAGTATCGGGACGATCTCGGTCCGATTGACGAAGGCTGCGGCTGCTATGCGTGCGCGAATTACAGCCGGGCGTATGTTGCGCACCTGTTCCATGCGAAGGAAATGCTCGCCGGCACGCTTGCGTCTGTCCATAATCTTTATTTTCTAATCAATCTGGTGAAGGAAATGCGAAGGGCGATTCTTGAGGACAGGTTTGTGGATTTTAAGAATAAGTTTCTTGGTCTGTATTTGAAGGAAAGATAGGTTTTTTGTTCGCGTGCCCGGTTGTCCCTATGGCTGTTTTCTCATGTAGATTTTTCATGCAGAGGCGCGCTCGAAAACATGCTTTTCGAGCAAAGAGATTCTGATTTTTGAATCTTTGTTCATTTCTTTGAGCTCTGCTAAAAATTCTTGATTTTCTTTGGTCCGCTTTTCCCATCTCTCTTCGGCTTGGATGATGCGCTTTTCGATTTTCATATCCATAACTTCGCTTATAACTTTCGTGTAGTCTTCCAGCAGGTAGTCCTTGGATACATATCGCCCGTCGATAATTTCAGGAGTGGGATAGTTCGCAATGGTCTCTAGTACGAAACCCCTCGTTGCCTTGTCCGATAAAGCTTCGAGCATGTCAGGTTTCGTTGGATAGTCAGCAAGCGCCTCCTTGAGTAAATCAAAAAATGTCCTTTTCGTGACGGGTTCGTCCTTGTCTGCGCCATTGTATTTTCTCATAGATAATTTGTTCATTCGCCTTGATGTTATCAGCTCGTATGGGACCCAGCTTAGCTCATGCACATGAATTTTCGATAAAGAAAGGCTGAGGAAGTGCACAGTATATATGACCAGCGTGAATGCTTATTTAAGCCCCCCAAGGCGGGCGAACGTGCGCATTTGAAGTTTTCTCTAAGTACAGTATGATAAGCACACATGCCAAGGAACTCTCCTAAAACTGAAGAGAATGGCAAATCCAAGTCTGCGTCCGGCAAGAGCGCCGGAGCGGGCGTTTTCAAGATGAGCACGGAATACACGCCTGCCGGAGACCAGCCCGCTGCCATCAGGAGCCTTGTGGACGGCATCAGGGAAGGTCACAAGTATCAGACATTGCTTGGCGTGACCGGCTCCGGAAAGACGTATACGGCCGCAAATATCATCAACCAGGTTGGCAAGCCTACGCTCGTCATCGCGCACAACAAGACGCTCGCGGCGCAGCTTGCGCAGGAATATCGGGAATTTTTCCCTGAAAACGCGGTGCATTATTTCGTCTCGTACTATGACTATTATCAGCCCGAAGCGTACATCGCGCATTCGGATACGTTCATAGAAAAAGAAGCCCAGATCAACGAAGAAATCGACCGGCTCCGACATGCTTCGACGCAGGCGCTCCTGACGCGAAAGGACGTGATAATCGTCGCTTCGGTTTCGTGCATCTACGGCTTGGGCTCGCCGGAAGAATATGAAAAGGTGAATCTCAAGCTGCTCAAGGGCCAGAAAGCCGATCGTTCCGACCTGATGCGCAAGCTCATAACCATGCAGTTCACCCGGACAAGCGCCGACCTTACGCCCGGATCTTTCAGGGCTATCGGAAACTCGCTTGAGATAATGCCGATCAACGAGCGCGTCATTTACAGGCTTGTCTTTGCCGGATCGGGCCCGCATGGCATCATCGACACGGCATACGTGATCAACGAGATAACCCGAGTTATCGAAGGAGAGATGGAAGCCCTGTACATTTTTCCGGCAAAGCACTTCATGACTCCCGAAGACGAGCGGCAGCGGGCCATCATTGACATTAAGGCCGAGCTCGACGCGCAGCTTGAAAAGTTCAAGCAGGAAGGCAAGGTCATCGAAGCGGAACGGATCAAGCGAAGAACGAATTACGACCTCGCGCTTATTCGCGAAATAGGCTACTGCAACGGCATTGAGAACTATTCCAGGCATTTCTCCGGAAAGGGTCCGGGAGAGGCTCCTGACACGCTGCTTTCATACTTCCCGCACAAAACCGTGACAGTCAAGAATCCGAAGACGGGCAAGGAGGAAACGAAAAAAGTTCCTGACTTCCTGACTGTCATCGACGAGTCGCATGTGAGCATTCCGCAAATCGGAGGCATGTTCGCGGGCGACGCGTCGCGAAAAAAGAATCTCATTG
This sequence comes from uncultured Candidatus Saccharibacteria bacterium, assembly GCA_964550955.1. Classification (GTDB taxonomy): domain Bacteria; phylum Patescibacteriota; class Minisyncoccia; order Phycocordibacterales; family CAIZLB01; genus VEQN01. The sequence continues at coordinate 338,581 of CAZKAF010000001.1, read as the reverse complement.
ACTACGGCTTCAGGCTTCCGTCAGCTGCCGACAATCGGCCGCTCAAGTTTAACGAATTCGAGGAGCGGGTAGGGCAGGTCGTATTCACGTCCGCGACTCCCGGCAAATTCGAAGCGGAACACAGCAAGAACGTGGCCGAGCAGATCATCCGGCCGACGGGCCTTATCGATCCCGTGCTCATCGTCAAGCCAGTAACTTCCTTGAGGGCATCGACTGAGGTTTCAAAAAAGAGGGCGGAGCTTGAAGCCGAGCTCACGCGGCAGGCTGAAGAGAAGATACGGGCGGGCGGCAAGGCTCCTCGAAAAAGGTCGCAAAAAAGCCTGGACAAGGAGGCGCTGACCGCTTCGCGGAAAATTGAGCAGGCGGACCCTGGATACATGGGACAGATCTTCGACTTCATCGCAGAAGCTGAAAAAGTCATCAAGAACGACCAGCGGGCAATCGCGACGACGCTTACGAAGAAGATGGCGGAAGACCTGACCGAGTACCTGAAAGAAAAGGGCATCAAGACGAACTACGTGCACAGCGACGTCGAGACATTGGATCGCATCAAGATCCTGACGGATTTTCGAAAAGGAACATTCGACGTGCTTGTCGGCGTGAATCTCCTTCGAGAAGGGCTCGACTTGCCGGAGGTTTCGCTCATCGGCATTCTCGACGCGGACAAGGAAGGATTCCTGCGTTCTGAAACGTCGCTCATCCAGACTATAGGGCGAGCCGCGCGAAACGTGGACGGCCGGGTCATTTTATACGCGGATCAGATGACCGGCTCGCTTGAGCGGGCAATCCAGGAGACGAACCGAAGACGGGAGATTCAGCTTGCCTACAATGAGAAGCACGGCATCACTCCGAAGACCATTGCCAAGAAGATACATGACATTACCGAGCAGATATTAAGCGAGCATCAAAAGACCGTGAAGAACATGCTCGTGCTCGACGCGTCAGATTTTAACAAGGATCCCAAGAAATTTATAAAAGAAAAGAAAGAGCAGATGGCCGAGGCGGTCAAGATTCTGGACTTTGAGACGGCCGCTATCTTGCGCGACGAGGTGCTTGAGCTTGAAAAGCGGATGGAGCAGACGGCCAAGCGAGCCGCGAAGGCAAAAAAAGACGAGACGAAAGGCATTCGGGCAAAGAGGCAGAGTTTTATGTAAGGGGCGACCTCCTGCTGTTATTCCTTGGAAATATTCCACATTTGCTCCCACAACAACCGCATGAGCGATGCGAATTCTCGGCTGTGCACCGTGAATGCGAAGCGCTCCTTGTCTCCGCCGGCGAACAGGCACTTGTCACCGTAAATCCAATAACTCATGCTCCAATCAACCGAGGGCGGGGCGTAACGAACTGTCCGGGCTTGTTCTTTCGGGTCATGCCTGATAAGCCACTGATGTTCCGCGGTGTTAAGCCTTTTGTCGCTTTCTTTGCGAATTGATTTAAGGTGCACGCCGAACTTGTGACGTTGGCTGCCGTGGTGCTCTAGAAACGGTTCGCCTAAGACGTCGATCATGTCCTGCATGGGCCACATCAGGTATGCAGTCTTGATGTCCTTCTGCCACGACATGTCCCGGAAGGCTTGACGCATGCCGCTGATGCCAGAGTAAAATTTTATTTTCGGCTTGAATGTGCCGGTTTCCGAGGCATGATTCTCCATAAAATGCAGGAACGTTGTTTGGGCGTCCTGCAATTCTTTCATGCGCTGTTGATGCAGTTCTGCAAGACGCGCGGCGTCCGCAATGCTAAAAACTTTGCCCTGTTCGCCGCTAAATTCAACTACCAAGCTATTTGAGACGAGCTCTTCAAGGGCGTCATATACTGTTGATTTCGGCAGACTCAGTTTTGTGGCAATGGGCGCGGCGGGGGAGTTGCCTAATTCAATGAGGGAGATAAGGACTTTTTGTGCCTGAGGTTTTAGGCCAAGCAAAGACAGGCTTTGTTCGAGCTCTTTGTTCATATTGGTAGTTTAATGTTGAAATACGGGCTGATTCACAGTCATATGTTCCTGCGATGAGCTATTTTTATAATATGTATTCGGAATTCGACGAATAGTATACTGATAATACAACTAAATGTAAGATATGTCCACAAAAGTTCAATCTCTGCCAGTCCGTAGATGTCCTGTGGCGCCGGAAATTCCATGGGTGTTGGATCGACTATAACGAGGTAGGGCTAATGAACAACGGGTGTAAAATAGATAAGTTATATGTCTTCAAAATACGCATATTCTTTGCTTCGAGAAATTACTCAAGCATACAAAATGGAACAAGGATCATTTGCCAATGTCTATATTTTGGCATGCCAGCATATCCTTGAGCCTCAGGCAAAGATGTTCAATTTAATATCTGATTTCGGTGTTCCGAAGGAAAACATCCATATTTTTGGAAAAATCTACTCGACAAGCGATGAGGTTTTGAGCGAACTGATACGAGAAGATTTTAAAGTGTCAAAGCCGGTATTCAACCCGGAAGTATCCTTTGATGTTGAACATAATAAGAATTGCATAAATGAACTCCGCGCATTCCTGTCCTCAATCGAGTCTCCGTCAAAAATAGTCATTCTGGATGACGGCGGAGAACTTTTAAAGGCGGTGAATGACAATTTTAAATCAATGCCGCAAGGTGTCTCTGTTGTCGGCGTCGAGCAGACTTCCTCTGGATTCAGAAAGCTCGAAAATACCCAGCTTCATTTCCCTGTATTCAATGTCGCCCGTTCAGCCGTTAAATTAATCAAAGAGAGCCCTCTCATCGCTGATCTGGGGTGCAGGAGGATTGGTGACGTAATCAACAAATACTCCATCGCCGAACCTAGAATACTTGTAGTCGGCCTGGGTCCGATGGGCAGCAATACTCTTGCGATACTTGAAAGTCAGGGTTATTTTACACTTGGATATGACATTGCTCATCACGGTCAAGCAGAACTCATAGACTTGATCAGAAACAACGACATCAATATGGTTGTCGGGGCTACTGGAAGTAATATTTTGAATGAGCGACAGCTTCAAGCGCTAGAAAATGCTTTCAGTCGCAAGCTGTATTTTATAAGCATGTCCTCTGCTGACCGGGAATTTCCCGCGGTCTGCATCAGAAAGAAGGGAATCCTTTCGCCTGATGTTCATGGCGATGTCGCATGGAACGACCTTGTCCTTATCAATAACGGATTTCCTATTACGTTCAAGGGAAACCGGTACGAATCTACCCCTGAAGAAATTGAGAGAACAATCGGCCTGCTCTACGGATCGACGCTTGAGGCCGTTACAAGGAATGTCGTGCCGACTGGCTTTGTTGAGGTGCCAGTCTTGGTTACGGATATATTGGAAAAACATGAATAAGATAGAAGTAAAACTTATTTCGTATTCTGAATCATCTGAAACAGGCAAGCGATTGGCTACTTTTTCCCTGAAGATTCCAAAGTTCATTTGGGGGCACGTCATTAGCCATAGGGTGCTGTCTAGAAACTCAGCTTCCAGTAGGGCTATCCCAGCGAAGCGAATCAGGAAGAGCGTCCTTGCTGATCCCTTTGTCCCTGTATACTTCGGTAAAAATAAACCCGGCATGCAGTCGGGAAAACCGCTCAGGGGCACAAGCCTTTGGTTGGCGCAGAAAATATGGCTTTGGTCTAGATATATTCCTGTATTTTTTCACTATCTTGGGGAAGCTGTAGGAATTCATAAGGAGGTGGTTAACAGGATTATTGAGCCGTGGCTCATGGTGGACATCGTGGTTACTGCAACGGAATGGTCCAACTTTTTATCCCTTAGGGCAAATGGGGATGCCCAGCCGGAAATTCGATATGTGGCAGAACAGATTGATTTTCTCATGAAGGAACAGGTGCCGAAAAGACTCAGCGCTGGAGACTGGCACATGCCGTTTGTCCTTGATGGTGAACGAGATATTGATTTGGAAATCAAGAAGAAGGTAAGTGCCGCACGTTGTGCTCGCGTCAGCTACTCGCTGTTCGACGGGACAGCCTCCGACATTGCAAGTGATTTGAAATTGTGTGAAAAGCTGTCGTCATCGGGACACTGGAGCCCCTTTGAGCATGTCGCTCAAGCGATGCGGACAAGGGAGAGAGCCGGCAACTTCGTAGGCTGGAAGCAGTATCGAAAAGAATTTGAGGCTGAAAGCGGGGAAGACTATAAATAGAATTCGTAATCCATCTTTTGACCCAAGTTCTCGCCGATGAGCCGGATTCTGGAATCATGCATCTGCGCCCACTTTAATCAATTGAGCTTTCGATATAGAATAGGCATATGAAAATACTGTTCGTTTGCAGGGGAAATGTCGGAAGGAGCCAGATGGCCGAGGCGCTGCTCAGGGCGAAAGCCGGCGGTTCGATTAAAGTCTCTTCGGCTGGGACGAAGCTGAGCGGTCCCGAACAGCCAATCGGCGAGCTTGCTCCGGCGATTAACGAAGTCATCGAAGCGATGAAGGAAGTCGGCATCGACGTGTCTGGCAGTCCTCGCAGGCAAATCACGGAAGAAATGGCAAGCGACGCCGACAAGGTGATTCTTGTCGTCGATGATGAGGATCCTGTGCCTGACTATCTGCTCGACAATCCGAAGGTTTCAAGATGGCATGTTCTTGATCCGAAAGGCAAAGACCTGGAGTTTACGAGGAGCGTGCGGAATCAGATAGACGCCCTGGTTGAGAAGCTTGCGGACAATATCGAATCTTAGGCACTCCTTCCGGAATTAATAAAAGCCCGTCAGCATGCGAACTGCTGACGGGCTTTCCTTGCATCGGCTTTACAAGGCCGCTGGAAAAAGTATGCTTTGGGGCAGAGCTCATTTCAAGTTAAGGTCTCTAGCATCCCAAAGCTTATTTGGAAAACCGCAAAGAAACATACAAGGAGGAATTAGTCGTGACTGATATTAAACCGCTTACATACGCCTCATCGGGCGTTGACTATGGTGACTTGGACCCGGCAAAGGTTCTTGGGCAGCGCCTCGGAGAGCAGACTGGCAAGGGCCCGAACTGGCTCGGGGTGATGCAACTCGAAGGGTATCGGGGCGAAAGCGCGCCGATACTCATGATTCCCGGAGGATTCATCTCGCATGTCGAGGAAGGTTTGGGGACGAAGGTTCTCATGGCCGACCTCCTCTATGACTTGACGGGCGATGCTTCCGGCTACGCTTGCGCGGCCCAGGACACGGTCGCCATGATCGTGAACGACATGATTACCTTGGGCATTCCGCCTGTCTCCCTCCAGATGCATCTGGCAGTCGGGAGCGGCAATTGGCTCAGGGACGTTCCGCGAGTCGAAGCGCTCATGCATGGATGGAGGGATGCCTGCATTCAAAGCGGGGCCGCCTGGACCGGCGGCGAAACTCCGGCACTCAAGGATATCGTCGATCCCGGAACTGCCGTCTTGGCAGGTTCGGCGGCCGGCTATCTTCCGAACCCGCACGTTCCCTTCAGGGAGGAGATTGAAGCTGGCGACAAGATCATCGGCTTTGAAAGTTCGGGCGTGCATGCCAACGGCATCAGCCTGGTTCGCAAGATCGCATCGTCTTTGCCTGAAGATCGCGCCCTGGATATCTATTGGAAAGCCTTGGTGCCGACCGTGAATTACGTGAAGCTCGTCAATGAGCTGATTCGCAGGGGCATTCGGCCCAGCTACGTCATTCATGTGACGGGCCATGGCTGGAGGAAGATCATGAGGGCAAAGCCTTCGTTCACGTACCGCATCACGCGCCTTCAGCCTGAGCACGAAATCTTCGGCGACATCCAGTCGCTGGGGAATGTCGAAAAAGAGGAAATGTGGGGCAATTACAACATGGGGACAGGCTTCGCGTTGATCGTCCGGCCGCAAGCCGTCGGATCAATCTATGCCGTCGCCGCAGATACCGGATACAGGGCATTGGAAATCGGAGAAGTCGAAGCTGGTCCAAAACGCGTGATCATTGAGCCGGTCGATGTCGCCTTTGAAGAAAAGGACATGTCTATCCGGCAGTAACGAGACCTGCGTTCTCTTGCTTGTGAGCCCAAAACTCAAATCGCCCCTGCCGAGAAATCGGCAGGGGCTTTTATATTGACATAATACGTATATAATGATATTATATATCCAGACAATCTTTTTCGTTATTTGAATTTAGAATGAAGGGTCCTGATAATCTGCCGGCATCCTGCTTGGTAAATCGTGACTTTTCTCACTAAATTCAAATCAACTCAATAAGATTATGAAAAAATCGGAAGCGCAAGCCTTGCTTGCAGATGAAAGCCAAAAAGGTGCATGGGCAATGTTGAAAAGCAGCGTGCAGGCATCTGAGGACTGGATCATTGTCATCGGCCGCTTTGAGGGTGCTCCAGACCGAAAAGATCAGGCTGAACTCGAAGCGGATGACGCTTGGACTCTGATCGCGATTCACAAAACTGCGGGATTTGTCATGGACGCCACCGGTCGCATCCAAAGCGATGGTGGTGCCCGACTTATCAAAGATCACGGCGTGAGCAGTGGTGGTTGCGCCCATCAAGGTCGGGCCGGCACTTTGGTCGGCGGCATCTGGCTCTGGGACGTGGACTGAAATCAGACCTGTACCCATTTCAAAAAACAAAAGCCTCACTTATTTGCGCAAGCGAACGGGTGAGGCTCTTTTTATTTGTCTGAGATCTTCGAACGGCCCCATGTCCGTGTGAGCTGAGGCCGCCGGGCAGGTTCGCTTATGAGATAAGGCTTGCTCCGGTCATCTTGTCAGGCGAAGCGATGCCGTGAACGGCGAGCATTGTCGGCGCGATGTCAGCGAGCGTTCCTGTCGGCTTGAGGGAGACCGAAGCGTCGGTGACAATGGCCGGAACCGGATTGATAGTGTGGGCCGTATGCTTCTCGCCCGTGACAGGGTCAATGTTCAGCTCCGCATTTCCATGGTCAGCAGTGATGAACGCAGTTCCGCCTCGCGCCTCAAGGGCGCTTATGACTCGTCCGAGCTCAAGGTCAACTTTTTCGACGGCTGCGATGATCGCCGGGACATTTGCCGTATGTCCGACCATGTCAGGGTTCGCAAAGTTTATGAAAATAAAGTTCGTGCCATTGTTAATTTCCTCAATGGCCTTGTCCGCAATGGCTTCAGCTCGCATTTCAGGCGCCTGGTCATGCGTCTGCACGTCCTTCCGGCTGTCGAGCAGGATATGCTTTTCGCCATCATAGAGTTTTTCAATTCCGCCGTTTAGGAAATACGTCGCGTGAGGAAATTTTTCCGTCTCGGCAATATGCGCCTGCGTCAGGCCGGCCGCCGAGATTTCTTTGGCCAGCGTCGTCTCGATAGATGCAGGTTCAAATGCGACGAGATATCCGGCTTCAAGGGAATATTCGGATCCGTATGACGTAAGCGTCACGAAGCATACGTTTTGAGATTTTGCCCGCTCCATGATTTTACGGGAAAGCATTCGCGCCCGGTCCGCCCTGAAGTTGAAAAAGAATATGCCGTCATTTTCGGATATCCTGACGCCGTTGCCGTGAGGGCCCGCGACGACATGCGGCTCAAGGTGCTCGTCCAATTTTCCATCCTTGTACAGGGTCTTGATGAAATCCGAAGGCTTGACTTCGCACACTCCTCCCTCGCATTCGAACAACACTTTTTCAACTTTGGAGAGCCTGTCCCAGTTGTTGTCCCGGTCCATGGCGAAGAATCGTCCTGATACCGTCGCTATGAATGACATGTGCGTCTCGTCATTGATTTCATGCAAAAGATCTTCCAGTTCGGAGATGTATTGCGCTGCGCTTTGCGGCGCGGTGTCTCGCCCATCCGTGAATATGTGAATGGCAACTTTTTTAACTCCGGCTTTTTTGGCAGCCTTGATGAACGCGAAGAGGTGATCCGAATGGCTGTGCACTCCTCCCTCGCCGAGAAGGCCCTGAACGTGAAGAACGGAATCATGCTTTTTGACATGCTCGAATAGGGCAACGAACGCGTGATTTTTATCGTATTCTCCGGATTGTATGGCTTTCTTGATTCGTACCAGGTCGGTGTCCATGGCTTTTCCGGCGCCGATAGTCATGTGCCCGATTTCGCTGTTTCCCATCTGGCCTTCCGGCAGCCCGACGGCAAGACCGCTGGCTTCGAGGAGCGCATGCGGATATTTCGCCCAATATGCATCAAAGTTCGGAGTCTTGGCCTGAAGCACGGCATTATCCTTGCTGTCTTCCCGGTAGCCCCATCCGTCCAGGACGATGAGGACTGACTGCTTTTTAGGATCGATGTTATTTGTCATATGAATATCTGCTGAATTTTGATTGAGGCCGTCTCTCAGGCCGCTTATAAGAGTCTTTAGTTTACGGCAAAACGGGTTGAAAATAAAGGCCTGTTCGTGTATATTGCTCGGGTCTCGCCCCAATATCTGGGGATGGGGACATTCGTACATTGAAGCTTCGCGTATCCGGCTCAAGGCAAGGGACTTAAGGTGATTCTTAAGCCTAGTCGCTTTTAGTCGTTTATCCGAGGCAAGGCAACCAACAACCATTCAGGAGGATAAAACTAGTGAGTAAGAAATGTTTGAAAAGGCTGTTCATTCCGCTCGGCAAGCCGAAATCGGGAAAGGGGACTCTTCTGAAGTTTCTCGGGCAGATAGCTCCCCAGATTCCGATTATCGGCGTCGGGGAAGTTTGCCGCGCCGAAATTCAGAATAACAGCGAGATCGCTCGGGCGGCTCAAAGGTACATGGAGAAGCATCAAAGCACTCTGTGGCCTTCGACCGAGCTTTTCCTCGCTTTCGGCCAGCAATTTGAAAATCACAAGGATCAGCAGATCGTCGTCGCCGACGGCCTGCTGAGGAAGCCCGACCAGGTGCCGCGCATCATCAGCCTGGCCGAGGAGCACGGATTCCACAGCATCGTCATCATCCACGTCGATACGACTGACGATGAGTGCGCGAAGCGTCCGGTCCGCGAAAACCGGTCGGATGACGAGCTCGAGGAGTTCTATCGCCGCCTCGGGGATTTCGGCAAGGAGACGATTCCTGCCATGGGGAAGATGCTGTCCGAGCATTCCGGCCGCGTTGATCTTGTCACGCTGGATGGGGAAGAAATGATGGCCAACGGTCTTCGCTATGCGAACGGGCTTTGCTGCATTTACGGCATCGAATGTCCCGTCATCGCCGAGTAAGCCGACGGTTCGGAGTCGCGCGCTCACTGGTAAAATCCGGTGAGTCGCGCGGCTTTTTTATTTGATGACATCGCAGCTGCGATGTCCGTTGTTCACACCCCCTGCCAAACCGCTGTGCTATAGTGAATCAATGCCAAATAAAAATAATTCAGAAAATACAAGTTCTAAAAACTCGGCCTCGCATGCGCTCGCTCGCGCAGATTCGAAGGCGCCGACACAGGCGTCCCATACGCATAAGAGCAAATACGACGTGATTGCCCTGGTCGGTCCGCAGGGGTCGGGGAAGACTACCCAGCTTAAGAAGATTCTCAAGAAGACGGATGCCGATTTTGCGGCTGTCGGCGATATTCTAAGGTCGATTCTCCTTACCTCGGACAACCTGAATGAGGAGCTTCGGCAGGCCAAGACGGACATGCTGGCCGGCCGAATGCTCAACGATGACGTGACATTCAATGCGCTCATGAATCATTTTGCCGTCCAGCGGGAGGCGGGCGGCACGAAGCACGTCCTGATTTTCGACGGATTTCCGAGAAGCGACAAGCAGGTGCATCATCTGTTCGAGCTCGGGCGGGCATATCACGGGCGGGACCCGAAGGTCGGAGTCATCCGGATCAATCTTACTCCGGAGGCCTCGAAGAAGAGGTGCCTGGACAGGGCCGAAAGCGCGCGGCGTTCCGGCGGACCGGTTCGGCCGGACGATACCGACGAGGCCATTCAGCAGCGGCTTGCCATTTATTTCGAAAGAATGCACATGCTTGAAAATCTCCTGAAGGAAAAATCAGCAGAAATTCATGATTTTCACGGGCATCACGGCGAAGGGGAAGTTCATTCCCGGATACTTGAGGACTTGTTCCATATCCATGAAGCCGAGACAAGAAAGGGGTAAGGCGGAATAACAGTATGCCTGATGCAAAAGTGCGCAGCGCGCCCTCGTTTATGAATACGCGGGTACTTGGAATTTTTCGAATATGCTATCATGAAAACATGAGAAATAAAATTCCACTCTTGTTTTTTGCCATAGCTTTTTTTGCGGCATTACCAATAATTACAAGCGCGCAATCCGTTGTTCTGGATTCGAGTTTTACTCCTCCGACATTTAATGCTACGCCGTATCAAGTCGAAGTTCAGTCGAACGGAAAGATAATAGTCGCTGGAAATTTCACGGCGATTAACGGGGCGACAACAAGCGCCAGCCGCATTGCGCGCTTGAACGCCGACGGTACGCATGACCTCAGCTTTAACCCAGACAGCCTAATTTTCAACAATCAGGTCCGGGGGTTTGTCTTGCTCCCTGATGACAAAATAGTTGCATTTGGTAATTTTACGACATTCGGAGGCGTTGCTGCAGGCAGGATTCTTCGGCTCAATCCGGACGGCACGAGGGATAATACCTTTAATGCGGGCACGGGATTCAATAATACGACGTACCATGCCAAGGCCGATAGTTCGGGCCGCATTGTCTTCGTAGGAAATTTTGGTTCGTATAACGGAAGCTCGTCAGCCCGGGTGGCAAGAATCAATGCTGACGGAACATTGGATCAGGCGTTCGCTGCGAATACTGGCACAGGTTTCCCGACATATCCCGGCGCCGTCCTGCAGCAGGCGGACGGCAAGATCGTGATAGGCGGCACGTTCGGAACGTTCAACGGAACTGCCACTCCCTCAAGGATTGTCAGACTCAACGAAGATGGCACTCTCGATGAAAGTTTTTATCTGGGAACAACTGCTGCGGCAGGCTCAGCTCTCACGCATTCAATGTTGCAGCTCCCGAATAACAAGATACTTATCGCCAGCACCTACACTTCATATGACGGGGTGTCCTCAACGACCGCGTCTTCCACCATGATTCTGCTTAACGAGGACGGAACGAGAGACGTTTCCTTTCCTCCAGGATCAGGGCTTAACATCTTTGCTCCGTACTATGGCGCGCTTGATCTCGATTCAAATAATAAGATACTTGCGGCGGCAATTTCACCGCGTATAACGGCGAATTCGCGCCTCGCATGGTCCGTTTGAATCTGGACGGATCGCGAGATGAAAGTTTCGATATCGGCAATGCGGGGTTCGGCGCAATCGTTGATGATGTGAGCGTTGACTCGCTTGGAAGAATCTATGCCGCCGGACAGTTCGCGTCATTTGATGGTAATCCTGTGAATTATTTGGTCAGGCTGATTGAAGAAAGCGATGAGCCGGATCCGGAATCAGGGAGTGGAAATGATGCCGCCCCTCCGGTAGTCTCAGGCCGCACGGCTGTCTCTTCCTCGGCCCTTTCTCCGTCTGAAATATTCAAAATATTTGGAAATTATTTTAATTCACCCGCATCTACAAGCCCCGTTTCTGTTTGCGGTCCTGGTGACCTGTTCAATGTCTTGACGGGAATCCGTTGCGGCGGTTCCTCAAGCCCGTCTTCCGATGCCGTCGGAATCATGTTCTCCAAGGACTTGCAGATCGGATCCCATGATCCGGAAGTCAGGCTCCTGCAAATCAGGCTGAATGCCCTCGGTTTTGCGATTGCGCCAAGCGGTCCCGGTTCTCCGGGCAGCGAGACGACAACATTCGGAGCGCTTACTCGCAATGCGCTGGCCCGCTTTCAGGCAGCAAGCGGCATCAGTCCTGCTGTCGGATACTTCGGCCCCATATCTCGGGGCGCAATGAACGGGCTGAAATAGCCATGGGGCGACAGCCAGCAGACTCTGCATAAAGCCGGAATCAATCAGGTCATTAAAGATGATGAACCGCGGTTCATTTTATCCTGATTTTATGTATACTGTATGGATATTATGAAAAAAAGCTCAAAAAATCCTCAATCTGAACCTGGCGCTGCATCAAAATCCGGGCAAAGGTTTGAGCCTGCAAAGAAGCCTTCAAAGCCCTTGGTCGCGCAGAAAGTCCGAACTGACATGTCCGTCGGAGACAGCATCATCGTGCGCGGCGCCAGGACTCATAACTTGAAAAACATCTCGGTTGAGATGCCGCGAAACAAGATGGTCGTCATCACGGGGCTTTCCGGTTCAGGAAAATCATCGCTTGCATTCGATACTATTTTTGCCGAAGGCCAAAGGCGATACGTCGAATCGCTCTCTTCGTATGCGCGGCAATTCCTAAGGCAGATGCAGAAGCCTGATGTCGACGAAATCGTCGGCCTTTCTCCCGCCATCTCGATTGACCAGAAGTCCAGGTCAAACAATCCTCGATCAACGGTCGCGACCATTACCGAAATCTACGACTACTTGCGAATTCTCTTCGCCCGAGTCGGCAAGCCGCATTGCTTGGAGTGCGGAAGGGAAATAAAGAAGCTCTCGAAAGAGGAAATTCTTCAGACCATTTTCAATATCGTGGAAAGCAGCGCTTCTTCAGGTCCTTCGGATTCTTCGGCAAAATCAGGCGATGCTTCTGCAGCAGCTACCTTGGGTGCGGCTACAGCCGCCTCCGCTTCAAAGAAAGCCGCCGCAAAGGTAAAGAAGGTGATGGGCGTCGAGCTCGATACGCGGATGTTCAAGATTTACGCGCCGGTCGTCGTCGGCAGGAAGGGCGAATACTATCAGCTTCTCTATGACATGCTCGGCAAGGGATATGACGAGGCTCGAGTGGACGGGGCGGTGAAGAAGCTGCGGGAACAGATCGTGCTCTCGAAGACCAAGAAGCATGACATCGACATTCTCGTCGACCAGTTTTACATTTCGGAAATCAGCGACAACTCGGCGAGCTTCCGGGAGCGGCTCAACGAGTCGGTCGAGCGCGCGCTCCATGAGGCTGACGGCCTTATCCGCATCGTCGTGGATGACGGCGATACGCAGAATCCGGCAACGACTACCGATCAGCTGGTCTCTTCGAAGTTCATGTGTCCGCATGACGGGTTTTCCTTCCCCGAGGTCGAGCCGAGGCTTTTCTCGTTCAACTCGCCGCACGGCGCCTGCCCTGAATGCAACGGTCTCGGAACAAGGCATTTTTTCATAAACGATCCGTGCCCTGTCTGCAAGGGAGACAGGCTTCGACCCGAAGCCCTTCATGTTTTCTTGATGGGAATCGAGACTGACGCCAAGGGAAAGACAGTTGAAAAGAGAATCAATATCGTGGACCTCACCGCGCTTTCGATCGAAAGCTCCCTGCATTTCTTCAACAATCTGCCGCTGAACGAAGTTGACGCGGAAATTGCCAAAGTCGTCATCAAGGAAATCGTGGCCCGACTGGTGTTCATGAACGACGTCGGCATCGAATATCTTTCCCTTAACCGAAAGGCGAACACGCTCTCGGGAGGCGAAGCCCAGCGCATCCGGCTGGCATCGCAGCTCGGTTCCGGACTGGTGGGCGCGCTCTACGTGCTCGACGAGCCGACCATCGGCCTTCATCAGCGCGACAACGACCGGCTCATCAAGACCTTGCTTCAGCTTCGGGACCTCGGGAATACGCTCGTCGTCGTGGAGCATGACGAGGACACCATCTTCGCGGCTGACTACATCATAGACATCGGGCCGGGCGCCGGAGTTCATGGCGGGCACGTCATCGCTTCGGGCTGGCTCAGCGAGCTCCTGACTGCCAAGACTAATCCGACCGAATCGGTGACGCTCGATTATCTTCGGGGAGACAGGGTCATTGAAATTCCCGAAAAGAGAAGGGATGCGGACAAGGGGTGGATCAAGGTCGTCGGAGGCAAGGTGAACAATATCGACAATATGAACATCGAGGTTCCTCTTGGAAGGCTGACGACGGTTACGGGCGTTTCGGGCTCGGGCAAGTCTTCATTTGTATACGAAATTCTTCACAAGAACTTGCTGGCAAGGCTCGACCGGGATCATCGGTCCGCGAATATTTATAACTGCGCAAGCTTCTCCGGCACCGAGTATTTGGGACGAACCATTCTCATCGATCAGAGTCCTATCGGCCGGACGCCAAGATCGAACCCCGCGACATATACGGGCGCCTGGACGCATATCCGGGACATGTTTGCCGAGACCGTCGAGGCGCGCGCCAGAGGCTGGAAGGCGAGCAGGTTCTCCTTCAACGTCAAAGGCGGGCGATGCGAGAACTGCCAGGGTAACGGAATGATCGAAGTGGAAATGCATTTCCTCCCGACGGTATACGTGACCTGCGATGTCTGCAACGGAAAGAGGTTCATGAAGGAAACGCTCGAAGTGCGATACAAGAAGAAGAACATCTATGAAGTGCTCAAGATGACGGTTGAAGAGGCTCTCGCGTTCTTCGAAGATGTCCCTTCAATTTCTGATCGTTTGAATACCTTGAACGAAGTAGGTCTTGGATATCTCGAGCTCGGCCAGTCCGCGACTACGCTTTCCGGCGGAGAGGCGCAGCGAGTGAAGGTGTCAGCGGAACTGTATCGGCCTCATGTCCAGAAAACCATGTATCTGCTCGACGAGCCGACCATCGGCCTTCACTACGAAGACGTGCGAAAGCTCATAGAAATCATGCAAAAGCTCGTGCAGAAAGGTAACACCGTCGTGGTCATCGAGCACAGCATGGATATCATCAAGTCATCGGACTACGTTATCGACATCGGCCCTCTCGGCGGCATCGGCGGCGGAAAGATAGTGGCGAAGGGAACTCCCGAAGAAGTTGCCAATAATCCGAAGAGCCATACCGGCGAATATTTGAGAAGGGTGCTGAAGAAGCGGTAGGATGTTGCAAAAGATGGGCGGGCAAGCAGATCTCGCGGCAAAGCTCAAAGACGGCGTTGCATTCTAGGAAAGCGCGTGTATCATTACTTTTGAATAAGGGGCAAGTTCCCATAGAACTTTGTCATAATGCTGCGAGTTCGGCCTCGTGCCGCGCCCGCGTGCCATATAAATCAGCCATTGTGCTTAACTAACGTCAAACATAGAAAGCGAGGGCAGTTGCCATGACTATATCGAAAGAGGTTGGATCGGACGGCGTCACCCGGAAAGTGGTGCCTTGGGTCAGAGCGAAAACTCGGCTTCGCGAGAGATACAGGAATGTCGGGGATTTCAATCTGACCAGGTGGATGAGAAGATTCAAGGATGCCAGAACCAGCCATGAGGAGCGCTTGGGAATGCTGCGCGGGATTCCGGAGACCCTGTCTCCTCAGGAATGGACGCTCGTTCTCAGGAACGTCATTCTTGATTGGGCCGACGGCCTGTCCGACGCGGCGCATTCCATGAAAGGAGAGCCGCATTCCGTCAGAAAAAAGTCTGATCTCCTTCTGTCCGTTCAGAAGGAGGCGATGCTTGTCCTGCTGCGGTTTTTTGACCGCATGAACAGGGCTGCCTCCGCGCGGCTCGCAGCTTCTGTCCAGCTTGAAGAATACGTCCTGATACGGGGATTTTACGATGACATCGTGACATTCTTCAAGCCGGATCCGGTTGCGGCGAGAACTGTTCAGAACCTGAGCAATCCGTTCGAATATCTGGCGCCGCAGGGACATCCTCTGTCCATGGCGGGCGAAGGCGCGACGGACGTGATGAGGAAATTCATCGGCAACCTCTTCTCCGCGATATGGGCAAGCGATGCCCTGAAGGCAGGGCATGATGACGATTCGGACCGCGCCAAAAGCCTGGCGCGGATCAAGAAGTGGGAGGCATTCACGGATTTGGCCCGCATCGACCATTCCCTGATTGACCGCCTTCCGCTCGACAAGGCGGAGCTCGACATGTTGGCGGAAATGATCTGCCGAAGGACGGAATGCGCCTCCTTGGATCAAGTCGCCGGGCATGTTTCCGATGCTTCTTCTTTCGAGCCTGACTGGCGCGCGGTCAGCCTGGAACTGCGGGTGCTCGCCGTCCGCAATTCCTGGCCCTTGCCGTGAAATGGCATCGGCTGCATGGCAAAGACTGCCAAAACCCTGCATGCTTCGGCGTGCAGGGCTTTTATTTTCAACGCATGATATTTCGGAATCAGATTTTACTTCTTTGCCGTTATGGATATACTTTAGTCATGATTTCATTCCTGCTCAATCCCGTGACCGCTTCCATCGGCATCATCGTCTCCGCGCTCGTATACTGGCTTGCCTTGCATTCCGGGTACAGCCATCTGGTCGGCGATTTCTTCAACCTGCTCGCGCCTTGCGTTCAGGGTGCTGGCGACTCTATCCCGTGTCAGGCAAAATGGAATATTCATGTCGGCATGACAGCATTGGTTGCAGGCATCATCTGGGCTTTCATTCTTGTCCGATGGGCAGTCAAGACATTCGGCAGAATCTTTCTCGGAGGCGTGGCGGCGGTCATCGGCTTGGCCGTCATCGTGGCGCTTCTGTCATACGCTTATCTCAACTAACGCACATGCAGCTTACTGACTTTCACAAACTGGATTTTCCTGACGCGCCGGGCGTATATTTCTTCAAAAAAACCGCTGCCGCGCAGATTGATCGGCAGCCGGGCGCGGGGGTTGGCGAGGAAATCATATATATCGGCAAGGCGACTTCGCTCAAGGACCGCGTGCGAAGCTATTTCAGCGATGATCTGATAAAGACCCGGGGACGGCTTCTGGTGGACATGATCGCGCAGGCGGATACCGTGACGTATCGGGAAACGGACTCGGTTCTCGAAGCGTTCATTCTCGAGACCGAGCTCATAAAAGAAAACCAGCCTCGGTACAATACGAAAGAGAAAGACAACAAGAGCTTCAACTACGTTGTCTTTACAAAGGAAGATTTTCCGAGAGTGCTCGTGGCGCGCGGAAGAAACCTGAAGCTTGCCGGAAAGACTTCGGAAGAGCAGCTGGCCGCGCTCGGGTATGAATACACGGACGTATTCGGCCCGTATCCCTTTGGCGCTGAGCTGAGGGAGGCCCTCAAAATCATCCGGAGAATTTTTCCGTACCGCGACAAATGCATCCCGTATAGCGGGCCGCCGGTAGCGCGAAAGAAAGCCGAGCTCGACGAGTCTGGCGCAAGAGTCGTGAAGGAAAAAGAGCAGCTGGCCAAGCCGTGCTTCAATCGGAGCATTGGTCTTTGTCCCGGCGTCTGCACCGGGGAAATGAGCAAGGCGCAGTATGCCAAGAGAATCGAAGACCTCAGGCTCTTCTTCCAAGGCAAGAAAGAGAAGGTCGTCGCGGATCTTGAAAAGCGCATGCATCAGCATGCAAAAAAGATGGAGTTCGAGCAGGCGCAGGAGGTGAAGCGCATCCTCTATTCGCTTTCTCACATTCGCGACATTTCAATGATCAAGAAGGAAGCTGAGTTCGGGTCAGTCGCTGATGTCGCGTCCGGAAAGGAAAAAGTTTCAAATCTCGGTTCAAATCTTGATGCGGGAATCGCGCGCATCGAGGCATACGATGTCGCGCACATATCCGGCACGAGCGCCGTCGGAGCGATGGTGGTGCTCGAAGAGGGAGAATTTAACAAGAATGAATATAGAAAATTTAATATAAAGACGGCGAAGGGCGGCGATGACCTGTCTTCGCTTGAAGAAATCCTGACGCGCCGCTTTTCTCATGTCGAATGTAATCTGCCGCAAGCCATAGTCATTGATGGAGGAAAAACGCATATGCTCCATGCCAAGAAAGTCATGCAGGAAATCTTCGCCAGGCAGGACAGGGCGAAAGAGCTCGATTTCATCGAGATAGTTTCCATCGTCAAGGACTCGTCGCATAAGGCAAGGGAGGTGCTCAGGTCGTCTTCGCTTTCTCGTCGTCCCGGAGCTGGCAATGGTTCTGGCAACGGATCAAGGTTGGGCGGCAGCAGTTTTGGGACAGGGACAGATAAATCGAAAGGCGGCATGAGCTTTGGTTCGCGTCCACATGGAAGGCAAAGCATCATCAGCAACGATGAGGCGGTAAAGATAAACGCCGAATGCCACAGGTTCGCGCTCAAGAGCCATAAGGCGCTGAGATCGAAGAACATGTTTGCGTAGATTTTCGGGATGTTGGGTCGCATCCGTGATAAAATTTGGTAAAATTAATGTGTACTAAGTTATGATTTCCCCAATAATCCAGACAGAACAATGCACTCTCCGTCCTTTCAGGAAGGAAGACGCCTTGCTTTGGCAGGCATGGGACATTGACCCTGAAATTCAAGCGCATATGCCCGAGCCTAAAAATGAGCCGCAAGATATCGGCGAACAGTATGACTACATGCAAGAATGCGAAGATGACAAGGAAGGATATTATTGGTCAATCGAAACCAAAGACGGCACCGCCATCGGCACGGTTTCGCTGTTCGATATCAATCCGCATCATAAGGTCGCGGGGCTAGGCATCGTGATTGGCGACAAAAACTATCAGGGGAAAGGAATGGCTACCGACGTTATCAGGTCGCTCGTCGAGCGCAGCTTTCAGGGTTTTGGCATCGAGTACATCGGTGCGGAGGTTGAAGAGGGGAATGTTCCCATGCAGAAGGTTTTCGAAAAAGCCGGATTCGTACAGGACGGCTTGTTTAAGGGCGCAAGGGCAAAGGCCGGAAAGAGGATTGACGTGCTGCATTTTAGCATCGTCAAGTAGTTCGGTGCTTTCCTGAATTCGGCCTGGCATTCCAGCCGTCCACAGACCGCGGGCCGTATCCGGTTTCGACAACGGGGGATATAGACTATAATCATCTACATATGTCACTCATTCGCGTAGGCGTGCTTCGGGGCGGTCCCTCTCATGAATATGAGGTTTCCTTGAAGACGGGCCAGCATATCCTGAATATCCTAAACAGGGAGCCGCTTTCGAAGCGGTACAAGGGGGTGGACATTTTCATCGACAAGGAAGGCATCTGGCACATAGACGGACTTCCCATGACGCCCGAGCTTGCTCTCAGGCGGGTGGACATCGTCTTTAACGCCCTCAAGGGCGGAATGGACGAGGGCGGCCAGCTCCAGAACATTCTCAATCTTTTCAGGATGCCGTATGTCGGCTCCGATGCGTATGCCACCGCCCTGACGCTCAACAAGGGCCTGACCAAGGATCATTTCAAGGCGCATGGCATCAAGACCCCGTATCACAAGGAGCTGAACTTGCCTCACGGAGAGGACCTTGAGCCGATCGCGCACGGCCTGTTCAAGTCATTTCCGATGCCCGTGGTGGTAAAGCCGAAGGGCATGGGCTCGTCGCTCGGCGTTTCCTTTGCTTCAAATTTTCAGGAACTGATAGAGGCCCTTGACCACGCTCGCGGATTTTCAAACGAGGTTCTGGTCGAGGAGCACATAACCGGCAAGGAAATCATCTCCGGGTTCATAGATGACTTCAGGGGGCAAGATCTGTATCACATGTTTCCGGTGGAAGTTAAGCCGGAGAAGAAGCCGATTCACTTGAGCGACCCGGTCGAGGATGCGAAAAGCGCCGAGGTGACGATGAGCGACCTCTCGCCGGAAGAGCAGATGCTGGCAGAGGAAATCCGGGAAAAGACGCTGGCGGAAGCGGGGGAATATGCCGTCGGCGGATCGAGGCACGGGCACAAGAAGCATCACGGGCACCATAACATGTTCGACTGGTCCAAGAAGTTCACCGGGGCGTATGACCATCACAGTCCCTCGACGCTTACTCCGGCCGAAAAGCAGGCCGTCGAAAATGCAATGAAAACAGTTCGGAAGGAGCTCGGCCTGTCGCATTTCGCCACGGCCGACTTCATCGTTCATCCGAAGCGCGGGGTGTATATCCTCGAGGTGAATGCCTTGCCGCATATCCACGAGCACGCTCCGATTTACAAGTCCCTCGATGCCGCGGGCATCCCGCACCATGAATTCATCGAGCATCTGATACGACTTGCTCTAAAGCGAGGAAAATAGTAATATAGTTCTCATTCGGTGCCGGCCAGGCGCCGAATCAGCCGGTTCAAGCCCCTTGCGGGCAAGGTCAGGCGAACAAGGGAATGCGGCCCGGCGGCGGGCAATTTCAAGACGGGCCCTTAGCTCATCTGGCTAGAGCGCCTCATTTGCACTGAGGAGGTGGCAGGTTCGAGTCCTGTAGGGTCCACCAAAGAAGACTGAAGAGGCTGAAAAGCCTCTTTTGTGTTGAAAAGACTAGCTACTTCGGTGGTTCCAAACTTTTCTCCAGAATATACAACTCCAGAAGGGAATTGGAACCACTGTAATGCTAGCTTTGTCCTGATTCCTGCTTCATCCCAGAAAGTACCAGGTGATCTAAGAAACTTTTCTGCATATGCTAGGACCTCGTCTATTTTGGGTAATGTTTCCTCATGATCGTATATTTTTGCTGAAATATCAGACTTTTCGAGCGTGATTCTGTCGAGCTCTTCTTTTAAAATTTCATCGTTTACAACCCCTCTATGATTTTTATCGATAAGAGACCTCTTAAGGTCCTCTAGGTTTGTCAGCTGTTTAGAGAGTTTCTTTCTATCAGCATCTCTATCTTGAAGAGATGTTTTAAAACGGTCTCTTACGTAGCTCTTTAGTTTCTCTATCTTTTCATTATCGAACTTATATTCGTCTGTAAACGCTACAAATGACCTTTCTAGGGTATTTTTATTGTAATTAGTACCTTTTGTACTAAATCTGTAAAAACCGTATTTTCTGCCCTTTCTGCCAGTTGACCAGCTACCTGTGATTTTCTCTTTTTCATCATTAAAAACAAATCTCCTGAGTGGAAAATCTGGATGATCGGTTTTGTATGAAGTCATCTTTTTACTTCGACCGCTTAAAACAGATTGAACTTTATCAAATAGATGTTTACTTATCAGGGGTTCAAACACACCTTGGTTAACTTCATTGAATTTTTCAATCTCTCCGTAGTAAACCTTGTTTTTAATTATCTTATAGAAATAACTTCTGCAGATTTCCTTATTTGATTTAGAAAGCAGACCTTTTTTGAGAGCATTGTGATATATGGCATTTGTATCTGAAAGTCCCTTAGCGATTTCCTCAAATATCCAAACGATCATGGGAGCCATGTTGTCTGGAATAATATTAGCCTTTCCGTTTATTCTGCCGTTTCTATAGCCTAGTGGAGCACCCCAGACATACCGACCTTCTCGGACTGCTTGCTTCATTCCTCCAGCACAAAGATCGGACCTTGCGTCGTTGTCCGATTCGGCGAATGCTGCCATTATAACTTCCAACAATTTCCCAGAGTAATCGTCTTCAAATGCTTCGGTTGCCGACTTGAGTCTTATTCCAAGCTTCTTAAACTCTTCTTTTATAATAAGATAGTCCAGGGTTTTCCTTGCCATTCTATTGACCTTGTAGACGAGTACGATGGAAATACGGTCCTTGTTTTCTTTACAGTATTCTCTTAGCTTCTTCAACTCGGTCCTATTGTCTGTTTTAGCGCTCTCACCACGCTCGCAGAATACCACTATGTTATCGGGGGTGAATCCAGATTTGAGTAATTGATCCCTGCACATCTTTTCTTGGGTTACCAAGCTGTTGCCCTCATCAACCTGTTCTTTGGTAGATACCCGAACATAAATTAACGCCTTAT
Source organism: uncultured Candidatus Saccharibacteria bacterium (assembly GCA_964550955.1). GTDB lineage: Bacteria > Patescibacteriota > Minisyncoccia > Phycocordibacterales > CAIZLB01 > VEQN01. Next base: position 317,160 of record CAZKAF010000001.1, on the reverse strand, counting down.
CTCGGATTGTTTTTTGCATGGTCAAATTGGTTAAGAAAACTTTCAACAAGTATATCAGCAAGACGTTTTAAAACATCATCTTCACTCGGTTTTGATTTGGGAATAATCACGTCCGTCGATTCAAGATGTTTATAATTTTGCTTCTGAGCAACATAAAGACCTGTCTCAGTTGGAGTTTGTCTCGGTCTAAATTTTCTGTTTTTTGCAGGGATTTTGCTCATCTTACTCAGTGCTGACTTTTATAGGGTTTCCCCTCCCTTTTTTTTTCCCTTTTTCCCGACTTTTCCCGCCATGACTAATCCTTAATTCAAGGATATGTCTGTGAACAATATTTACCTGGGGATAAAATGACCAAAATTGATGTTTTAACAGCATTCCATGAATTGAAGTGTGGTATGATAATAATCAGTTAAAAACCTAACCTCTGTTGCAATATGGCTACAGAGCATGGCACATAAGAAATCCTACGCGAATAGAAACGGCCTCATAACCGCCACTTATTCGCGTAGGTCTGTACCGAAAGGATTACAGGATAGTTCTGAAAAGGGCTATAGGAGTGTGTTGTGAGGCCATTTCTGTTGCCTGAATAGGCAACTTTTGACCTCTCTAAAATTATTAAATAAAACCTACGCGAATTTTATGAGTAAAGAATACCGGTCTTTTCGATCTGATGTGCCATTTGAAATTGATAAAAAAGGTAAGAAGTGGTGGCAGTTTCGAAAAATGGATAGGAAGGAGTATGGAAAAACAGCGTTTAATTACACTGTTATAGGGATAGTTTTCAGTACACTGATATCGAGTACGATTTTTGGTGCATTTACTCTAATTGGATTGCTCTCTGCTGTTATTTGGTTAATTCTAACTATTTTAGAAAAGTTTAAAGTTTCCACTAAAGTTACCAAAGAGAAGGAGGTTGATATCCCGAGCTTTAAAGAAGACGCTGGTCGTAAAGAAACGGTTATCGCTAAATCACATGGCAAATATTTATATGTGGGAATTTCCATATTTATAATATCGGCTCTGTTTGTTTGGCTCTACGTCATGCCAATCCTTGCAAAAAGACATTGTAATTCTGTCGCTTCTGATGCATCTATGATTAGAGTGAGTCGGACCCCTCTGGCCGACATTAGAGATAATATCCCTCCTCATCTTGTGCGCAAGGAACCTACCAGTGAGTATGATCAGGATAAGTATGATTTTGAGTATGTGAAGTGTTTGAGAAGTTGGGGGATTTAATGATCGCTGAAGAGGTTTAGAATCATACTTTCAGGTCCATAATGTTTATGTGTGATTATTGAATCTGTAAACATAACAAATCTAAGTCGGCTCTGATATAATCAGCATATGATAACTAGGTTTTACAACGGCAATAAGGCGCTTCTAGGGGTAGCGGGGTTCGTGGCCACTATGTGCGGGCTCTTTTTGAACATCGCAGAGTCGAAGATCGAGAAGGCTAACAATTCGCTCGAGGACATAAAAATATTCTGGATACTCTCTTTGGTCACAATGATTATCCTAGTCTTCGTCAGGCTCAATAAGGCAATCTACCGAGAATGCATAAAGCTGGGGCACAAGTATGATCTACCTCTAGCGACTGTTGTTACTTTTTCATCAATATACGCAGGACTCTTTATTGTTATGAGTCTCTTAAACTACGTGACTCTGGAGTACCCCAAATCAGGGTACCTGTTAGGAATGATATCGCTTACTGCCATTGTCATGGCAGTAGCTGTTTTACCGTTGTGTCTGATGGAAAAATGGGGAGAAAAATATAATTTATTTACAAAGATTAGCATATACAGTCTGTCGGCTTCGATATTGTTTGCCTTCAGTGGGTCGCTGATAATCATGCTTTATTACGGATTTGTTGAATGGCAGCAGATACGTATTATATTCTTAACCTTGTATGCTTTGGTTTTTGGAGCCTTCACATTCTTTTTGTTTAAGAATAAGGGAAACAGAAAATAAACATGCAATCTTTGTCTGTCGGTATGAAAGAACTGGTCGAAAGGATGAGGAGGAGCGAGGATGAGTGGAAGGCATTGCATATGGCCGTTTGGCAGTATGCTGCTAATATTGAAGAGACTTATCTAAAGGGAAAACCTAAGCCTCAAAATAAGTACGTCATCAATCTTAACGCTTCGACTTCTGTTGTTGTTGCGGTCGCTGATGATAATTTTCATGCCGGGGACAGCAGAATCGTCCTTGGTCTGCCAGGATCGAGGATGGGAAACCATAGCTATGTTCCCAAGGAACTTCATTCCATCTTGGTTTCTAGGGACTATTCGCTTACTTTGGGACATTTGCAAACCTTATTTTCAATGTTCGAAGATTTTCTATCTAAGGCACATGTGTCTCTGGGGAGCAGTGAAATCAAGATTAATTTTTCAAAGTGGGAAAAAATGAGTAATTTTCTTAATAATAAGTTTAAGGGAGTTTTAGACAGTCAAGAATTAAAGGAGCTGAAGCTGGCAAAGGAGACGAGAAACTGCTTCATACATCATGATTCCAAGATAGACACCAGATGGCTTGCGGCATATGAAGACGCAAGAGGGTCAATAAACAATACATTGCTTGGAGAAAGTTTAAGCGAGGGTTTGCCAGAGATTTTTCATGAGGTTGAGAACTGGCATGCTTTGATATCAGGTATCGCACGCAAGGTTGAAGGGATGGTGGGCGCTAGTAATAATCTAATATAAGAAGTTGTGGCACTTTTTATTTCGGCCCTTTGAATATGTTTGTCGAATCATCAAACTGAATATTTCAAAGAGCGTGTTTTTTTCCGTTCTCATATGGTTAGGGGAAGGTCTCAGAATTCATCTGCCATATAGGCTTGCTCAACTTCCCTAAATGTCTGGTTAAATCTTGTCCTGTTAAGCAAATAAGGACACCTACGACCTCTTTATTGCCAAAGAAATGCCTTTGTTGTAGTCTTACTGCAATATTATGACCGAACCTGAACAGCCTGTTGCGAACGAGGATGAGACAAAAGCTACTGAACTGGTCGAATTAATCTCCACCCATTTAAAGACAGCCGAAGATTCACTTGCTAAAGTGGCTAAGACTGTTGAGGAAATAGATGCCTATGTTGCAATCTTCAAAGATGCTCGGGCTAAGTTCGATGATCCTAATGTTGGTGTAGAGGCCTCATTAGTTTCTTCTCAAAATAACAGTTCTGAAATAGTAACTCTTAAGACGACGGCTGAAAACAACCTTGCGCAGATAAAAGATGCGCTTGCTTCTGTTCAGGTAAATATTGAGGAGATGACAAAGGCGCATGCAGATTTTGTCGAAATTAAGACCAAGATAGACGACGGTCAGACGGGTCTCAGTGCTGTTCTTGCCAGAGCTCAAGCTGTAGAAGAGGAAATAGTAACTCTTAAGACGACGGCTGAAAACAACCTTGCGCAGATAAAAGATG